>CAZIZT010000020.1:0-73575 GCA_964544085.1 uncultured Desulfurellales bacterium | reverse complement strand
GATTTTTTCAAAATTCACATAAGGAGTAGCTACCTGACCAGTAATTACAAACAAAGGTACCGAATCATAGTAGGCATCTGCTACCGGTGTTAAAACGTTTGTTGCACCAGGACCGGATGTAACTATTACAACCTCAGGTTTTTTGCTCAATTTTGCAGCGCCAATAGCGGCATATCCAGCACCCTGTTCGTTCCGGGCACATATTATATTCAGGCCTTCTTTTGTCAGGGAATCAAGCAGAGGTGCTACTGTTCCTCCAGGATAAACGAAAACCCTCTCTATGCCTCTCCTTTTAAACAATTTGGCTATGATATCTGTAACTTTCATACCTTGCACCTTTTACTTTGTTTATGATGATACATTTTAAACTCTACATCCCGTAAGTATTTTCAAGTGCTTTGACTCATTCCTTTTTTAAGCCACTGCCTGTTTTTATCCACTCTAATATTTCATTGACCTCATACGAAAAAAACTCATATCCCTTTCCCGGATACGCTACCCTTATGTGTTCATTCATATAACCGTCACTTTTTTTGACTTTTTGTATTGATACCTCATCTATTGCCTTATTGAGTTCCGCTTCCGAGACATCAATTCCCAAAAAATCACAGACTGCTCTAAAATGCTCCTCAGGATAATTGAATAGATCTTCATACTTGATGAGTAAGATCCTATCCTTATTAGCGTTGAATAAAAATTCAAAAGTCTCAACCATCTCTTTGTAAAATTCTGCTAGGATCCAAACTCTCTCTTTCTTTAGAATGCTTTTTTCTTTCCCTTCCTTAAATTTATGTATGAAGATCAAATCCTCATCACTCAGCCAAATGTTATGTCTATCTGGCCTGTTGGTCAGGTTAGAATGATAGAAATGTAAAGATAGAGAAACTACCCAGTCTATAAAATCCCTTGTCAAAATTATAAACCTTTCTTTATTAAAACAGGATATCCAGTTCTTAATTTCCGACGGACTGAAAATGGGTGTCTTGTCACCAACCTTATGAACGCCGTAAAATTCTGAGGCACGACTTGCTAAATTATAGATAAGATGCTTTATAAGCAGACAAGATATTTCTTTCTTCTCTTTTTCTAAAATATCGCTTGGAATATAATTAGTTTTATTAATCGTAACAATATATTGATCGTTTAACAGCCAATTTCCTTTCCTTCTTCCAACGAATTCCACCCAACCATCCACTGCCTTTTCCAATTGTTCATACAAGGTCTGTAAATTCTTTAATTTGCCAGCAAAAAACCTACCCTCTCCCAGGACTTTAATTCCTTGTAAACTATTTAAAAAATTCGAACACCAGCTTGTCCCTGATTTTGGTAATCCAGAAATAAAAAACAGCTCAAACGTCTTTTCCATAAAAATCCTCTCCGACCATTCTTTCACTTTCTGTTCTGTTATCATACAGCTTAATTACCTCAATATTCGGATAATTTCCCTTGAGAAAACCCACTATCTCATCCTGGCTGCTAAAAGATGAAACAAGGACAGGTAAACGAGCATTCTCCAACATTGACGGAGGCTTGATTTGATGGCCAAATAACCTTTTACCCCATTTTTCAGGATTGGAATCCACTATAAATTCAATTTTTTCACTTTCTAACAAGCCTTCACAAATAATTTGGGAGGTGTGCATTCCTCCCCCATATACAATAACCTTTTTTACGCCGCCTATCTTCTTTTTAATCTCACTCAAAAACTCTTTTCTTCTACGCGAATACTGACCAGCCAAAACCTTGAGACGATTTACCAATAAAGAGCAAGCCCCTCTCAAAAAATCTATTTTCTCATTGTTCTTGCTTTTTCTGAAAATAAACCTAAGAACATTTTTGTTTGCCGGTCTCTCCGATGCCACCAACTCAAATCCTGTAGTTTCAAAAATGTTCTCTAAGGAAAAAACAGTATAATACATGATATGTTCAGAAAAGTAATCTGCATTTTTTACACAGTAAAGAAGACTACCATCAAACGCCCCTATCTCAAAAACCGTCTTTACAAACGATGGAAGATTGCGCACCAAAAAAGAAACCTGATCTCTTCTAAAATCAAAGGATCCAAAACACTCTCCATAACGAGAGTAGCTAGAGTAATATCTCTCTAAAGCTTCAAATGCAGGTTGGGGATTAGTATACAGCATGCTGCATTTTTCACATACAACCTGCTGGGTTGGCCATAGGTATTCCTCGTTGTTTATATATACTACATCTTTTTTGTATACAACTTCGTAATCATTACTCCCACATACAGGGCAATTAATTTCTTTTCTTTTTATAATTCTTCTCATATTCATTCCCTTTTCTTTTAGGAGACAATTGCAAACTATTTACCTCTTCAAAATACCCCAAACTTCTCACCAGATTACATCTCTTAGCCAGAGTATCACATGCTTCGGCGTTTTCTTTAGTGTGCCCAACACAAAAAACCGGCACATTGAGATAGATAAGCTCATAAACCGAAACACCGAAGGTAGAGATAGCAATATCACCCTTCAGTAAATAAGTCGGATCGTACTCCACCAATCTGAAGTTATCCTGCAAGCCAATTGTTTTAAGCCTCTGTCTGTGTTTAAACGATTCCCCCACAAGCAGAATAACATCCTTTTTACACTCTTTTAGCCATTCAACGATATAAAACAAAACCCCTTTCGGGTCACTTCCACCTGTTGTTACAACTATCGTCTTAATCTCTTTTGGCAAGCTTTCTTTTGGTTTGAGCTTTAAGATTTCTTTGCTGATTAAAACCCAGTCCCAGCCCCAGAGGATATTCTCAAAGCCTTTATACTTTTCGGGATTGAAGTGTGCATTAGGCATAATTATCCAATCAAATACCTCATACCCTTCCGCTATCCTATCAATACAGATCAGCTTGCTTTGTTCTTTTAGCTTTTTTAGAAAATTCACACTGTAATTGCGCTTTTCATCTATAGCAATTAAATCGGGTTTATAATCATCGGCAACACCCCTCAAAAACTCCTCATCAGAAAGAGAGTCGTTTACAACGACGTCCAAACCCTCTTTTTTTAAAATCTTTTCCGCTTTTTCGAAGCTATTTATCGCACATAAAAGGTTGCAACCCTTTTTTAGCAGATAGTCTGCCAATGTGATCATTCTTGATAGATGGCCCAATCCCTCTGTTTCGGATGCCCTAAACTTCAATAGCACCCTTTTCCCATCAAAAATGGTCTGATAGTTTTTTCTTACCTTTTCAGGATCTATCCTCATGCTCCTTCAACCACTCTTTTCTTATCCTTTTCATAGGCCTTAAACCGTCTTCTGGATCTGCGCGCCACAACCTTTCTTTTAACTCGTTCTCCTGCGGCTTTTTGTTCCCGTCACCATCCGCCAGAAAACCGTCTTTTGTCATCCTTATCAGCCGTTTGACCCTATCGGGCAGCCAGCAGTGGCCGTATTTGAACTCCTCTCCCTCTCCTTCAAGATCAAAGTGAAACTCAACCATCTCGGCATTCCATTTGTGTATCGCCCTTAAAACAACACCCTCATTTACCGAGTGATCCGACCATCCGAATCTTAAGCGAACGTTCTCAGGAGTGGTTATATACCTTCTCATGGTTTCTATGGCTGATAGGTTACACTGCGTGGGTGGTGTTGGATAACTTGATGTGCAGTGCAGTACCGTTATATCTTTGCAGCCATTCTCCACCAACACATCCACTGCTGCTTTGACCTCCTCAAGTGTTGCCATCCCGGTCGATACGATAACGGGTTTCCCCGTTTGTGCACACCTCTTAAACAGGTCAAGCCATAAAAGCTCGTATGAGGCAATCTTATAGGCATCAACGTACGGTTTTAGTTCATCCACCGCTTTTAGGTAAAATGGCGTGCATATAAATTTAAGCCCGACCTTTTTGCACCTCTTAGCTATTTGTGGCACAAACTCCAGCGGTAATTCCCAGTTTTTTCTCTTTCTGTGCTCTTCGCTGTATTTCAGAATTTCAGGTGCAAACAGCTCATCAACTCTAAACAGCTGAAACTTAACCCCGTCACAGCCACATCGCTTGGCTTCCTCTATGAACCTAAAACACCTGTTCAGATCACCGTTATGATTACTTGATACCTCGGCAATAAATTCCATTTGCGCACCCTTGGAAGTGATTTCTTGTTGTTTTAGCAAATGGCGTTCCTATAGCGCTATATTTGTTAGAAGTTTGGACTCTTCTAAGAAACAAGGGAAAATTCAATCTTAAAGGTCAGGCATTGCTGAGGCTCAAATACAAACAAAAGCTCTTTAAAAAATTACTTAAAAAAGCATGGTTGCTTAGCGGCCATCAAGGAAGATCCATAGCAGCTAATAGTAAAAGCTTAAGCCAAACTCAATCTGAAAACACCAGAAAACAAAAAACCCGGATGGAAGCACATGCGCTTCCATCCGGGCATTTCAAAGCTACGTTATTTTTAGAAGTAATAGGTGTAGTTGAACCAGAACCTGTTACCGGTGTCGGACTCACCACCCGTGTACTTAGCCTTTACGTGATCCCACTCAACCACGAGCTTTGTGTAATCCGTTGTCTTGATCTGAACGTTTGCAAATACTGACTCATCCTTTATCTTGCAATCGGAGTCACAAATATCCTTGAATTTCACATAATCGTAACCACCGGCTACTGCAACGCATGGCATAGGAGCAACCTTACCCTCGATGTTCCATGCATAGAACTTGGAAGCCTTCACGCTACCATCAGCGCTCAGCCAGTAGGATGCAGGTGCGTTGCCGGCATTTGCATAGTGAGATGCACCCTTGCCATAGAGATAGTTGGCATGAAGTGCGAACATGGATACAGGCAGCTCAAAGCCTGCGCCAAAGACGTAAGGCGTCTTGCTCTTCTCGCCTGTGCCAAGATCGATCTTGACAGGCATTACAAGTGCAAAGCCATAAACGCTTGCAGGATTGCCAAAGCCCGTGTTGATGCCAAGCTTAACCCTTGCAGCGGGGCTTGGAATAAGCATCCTCTTCAGACCATCAGCAACATAACCGGCATGGCTTGTGTCCTCAAAAGCTAAAGCAACATCAAGGTTGGCACCACCAAGATCCATCTTGCCGCCGAGCACTATCTCAGGCATTCTCGCGTTTCCACCGAAACCGGCAACAGCTACCCATGCCTGAGAGTAGGTCGGTGCCATCTCAATGCCCCACTCCTGACCGATCTTTATGTAGTAATCACCGAATGTGTGCTGTACATAAGCCCTTCTCAGTCTGAGGTGACCACCACCACGGAAGTCTGTTTCGATCCTGCCGCAGAGATTGGCATCCTTATTTTTAAGAACGAAACCGAACCTTGTAATTGTAGCGTTGGACTCAATGTGGGTCTTAACAGTATTGGCTGTAGGTGTTGTTGCATAGATACTCGTCATATCCTTGGACCAACCAGCCTCATACCTTATGAAGCCGTAGAAATTAGCCGTTGTGTCGCCCCCTACTGCCATTGTACCAGCAGAGGCAGTGGAAGGAACACTTACTGCGCCAATACCACCTACCAATGCTGCTGCAGCTACCAATGAAATAAACCTTTTTTTCATACTTAAAACCTCCTAAAAGTTTTAAAGTTTTTCACAACCGCCACCCATAATAATCCTGCAAATCCATTTTGTCAACCCTTTTTTCCTGCCCCTTTCTCTTCACCCCCCTTTCCTTTTTTGATTTTATATACATCAATAACTCCTTTGTGTCAACCCTTTTTTTAATTTAATGCAAGTTAAACTTAATTTTTAACACCATCCAGCCAGATATCACAGGTAACACTCAGGAGCAACTCTGCAGTTGGAATAAAACTCCGGATCATGTCCATACCATATTTCTGCATCAAAAAAGCTTGCAACCGCTTTCAGACTTTGAATGGAATAAAGCGCTGCATAAGGATCTGTTGCAACTCCAGGCCTAATCTCCTTCTCAACATTGTCGGCAAGAGGAGCAACATCACCCGCTATAAGAACAGGCTTATGATTGGATAGTTTAATTAACACACTTTGGTGTCCGGGAGTATGACCCGGTGTAGGTACAATCAGAAGCTCATTTGAAAACATGCTCTTTGTGCCCACAATTGGGTACCAGTTGATCGCTGGATCTCTAATATCCTTCTCCACATACCCATGTTTATAGCCGGGACCTGGAAAATACGCAGCCCTGAGCTCTTCAAGCTGAACTATCACCTTAGCATTTTTAAACAGCTTTGTATTTGCGGCATGATCGAAGTGTAAATGGGTGTGAATTATATGGGTGATCTGATCGGGTTTGATCCCCAGACGTGCAAGGGCATTTACAGGATTGGTTTCCTCGCTTACACCGTGTATTTTAGAAAGGCCACCACTCTCATCAGCTATACCCGTGTCAATCAGAACCTTCTCTTCACCAAAATCGGCAAGATAGTAAGGGATAGGAATATCCATCTTCTCGTCTCTGGCTGCCGTTGCAATAAGTTTCTGTTTATCGATTATTTGATAACCGCTAATCAGAATATAAAGCCTGCACCCCATCGCTTACCCCCTTCTTCTCTAACAATGCGCCCAACCCCTTACCTTAGATTTTAATTGCCGTTGCGACAAAGTCAATCTCTTTTTCAAAAAATTAGCACCATTTCTATTAGCAAAAAACGATCCATTTCAGGAAAGGCAGGCGCGCCCGGAGGGATTCGAACCCACAACCCTCGGATCCGAAGTCCGATGCTCTATCCGTTGAGCTACGGGCGCATATTAAAACTAATGAAAAATCACTTTATGTCAATAGCAAAAAACCCGCATGAGACTTAAAGCCCCATGCGGGTACCGGCAAGAAGTGGGAAACGATTTGCTTCTTAATAGCTTTCAGCTTCCTTATCCATCAACTCTTCTTCGGTGACAGGATGCTTGAATTTATTGTACGTCCAGATCTGGTATGCAATAACTATTGGCACAAATATGATAACCACTATCAGCATCACTTTCAGAGTATATGGACCTGAAGCCGAGTTGAATGCAGTCAGACTGTACTTAGGATCGATACTGGAAGGTATAAGATTCGGATAAAGCCCTATAATGCCGGTGAAAACTACAGTTACTATAGTAACACACGAAGCAAAGAATGCCTTAACGAATGCCTGTTTGGCTACAAACACTCTAATCAAAAGCAGGGAAATAACAGCTATCAAGGGCACGACAAACCAAACAGGATAAGCCAAGTAATTATCGTACAACTTCGTTGCAAATGCTGTATAAATCAGGAACAACACAGCGACAATCAAAAGAACGGGCCAGTTTTTCGCAGCTACAGCTTTTGACCTTTCGGCAACATTGCCAGAAGCTTTAATTGCAAGCCAGAGAGCTCCGTGTTCTATGAATAGCAGCACAAAAAGTATCCCTGTTAGCAAACCGTAAGGATTAAGAAGAGAAAGCAGTGTTCCATGGTAGCCATTGGCATCCATGGGCAATCCCTCGAAGATGTTACCAAACGCAACACCGAACAGTAAAGCTGGTAAAAGAGAAAACAGAAAAATGATAAAATCCCAGAACTTAGCCCAACCCTCGGAGTGTATCTTTCCTCTGAACTCAAATGAGACGCCTCTCCAGATAAGAGAAAAAAGGATAAAGAACAGGGGCGTGTAGAGATAGCTAAACATCAATGCGTAGGTTTTTGGAAATGCTGCAAAGGTAACACCGCCAGCGGTTATCAACCACACCTCATTACCATCCCAGACAGGACCCAAAGTATTTATTACTATTCTTCTTTCTATATCGTTTTTTGCCACGAAAGGATGGAGTATACCTGCGCCAAAATCAAATCCGTCCAGCATAAAGTAGACCGCCCAGAGCAGACCCCATAGCGCAAACCAAATTGTATTTAGCATATCAGTAACCTCCTTCTCTGGCAGCTGTCTCTACCGGCTCAGGACCCTTTTTTGCATACTTGATTAGAAGGTAAATATCGATAATTCCAAGGGTACTATAAAGAGCCACAAATCCGATAAATGACATCACAACCTGAGCCATGCTAACCGCAGTAGATGTTGCATCAGCCGTTCTCATTAACCCATAAACAATCCACGGCTGCCTTCCTACTTCAGCCACAATCCACCCAAGCTCTATTGCTATGTATGGGAGAACTATAGCGTAGACCATCAACTTCAAAAACCATCTTTTTTCAAGGAGAGCTTCCCTTTTTGAGTACAAAAATGCGAAAATAGCCAGGAGTATAAATAGCGTACCCAGTCCAACCATCGTTCTGAATGAAACAAACGTTATGGTGACAGGTGGCCTATCCTTCTTGGGAAAGTCTTTGAGACCCTTAACCGTCGCATTGGGATCATGATAAGCAAGAATACTCAAGAGCTTCGGTATGCCCAGAAACTCCACAGCGTTGGTTTCGTTCTTTTCATCGGGAAACAGGAACAGATACATTGGTGCACCCTTCTGGGTGGTCCACACCGACTCCATAGCAGCAAGTTTAGTAGGCTGAGTCTTGGCTACTTCGGATGCATGAAGATCTCCCGTTATGAATACGGCTATTGTGGCAAACATAGCAAAAGAAGCGCCGATTTTGAAAGCCCTCTTAAACAGATCAACCTCGTGGTTCCTCAACAGATGGTAGGCAGAAACACCCATTACAAAGAAAGCGCCAAGCACGTATGCGGCTGTAATCGTGTGCACAAACTCCAGAATGGCGAATGGCTGTGTTGCTGCAGCGAGAAAATCAACGAATTGAGCTTTACCACCCTTGATCACATAACCCACAGGATGCTGCATCCAGGCATTCGCAATCAGGATCCACAGGGCAGATATATTTGTCCCAAATGCAACAAGCCAGATAGTAACTGCATGGGCTTTCTTGGAGAGTTTCTTCCATCCAAAGATCCATACCCCCAAAAAGGTAGATTCCAGGAAAAACGCAACCGTCGCTTCAATAGCCAGCGGAGGACCAAAGATATCACCAACAAAAGCTGAGTAACGTGCCCAGTTCATACCGAACTGGAATTCCATTGTAATGCCTGTAACCACACCAAGGGCAAAATTGATTAGAAACAGCTTTCCAAAAAACTTGGTCATTCTGAGATAAACCTCGTTGCCTGTTTTTACGTATATCGTTTCCATAATGGCAACGAGAATAACAAGCCCCAGGGTTAAAGGCACAAAAATGAAGTGAAACAGCGCTGTCAATGCAAATTGCAAACGATCAAGTAACAAAGTATCCATTTATCAAACCCCCTTAAAATTGTATTCTACCGACCAATGATATTCGCATAAAAAAAGTGTGTCAAGCAGAATTGTGTAGTTTTTCAAACTATTGTTCGGTTGATAATTCTTTAAGTTTGTTCAACACCTCCTCCACATGCCCCTTAACCTTTACATTTTTCCAAATATATGCGACTTTGCCTTCAGGATCTATCAGATATGTCGTACGTATCACACCATAATACTCCCTACCGTAAATCCTCTTTTTGCCCCATGCACCATAGGCTTCAAGAACCTTATGTTCCGGATCGCTCAACAGAGTGACCTTAAGATCGTACTTATCGATAAAGCTTCTATGCTTGTCTGGTGGATCCGGTGAGATGCCCACCACCTCACAGTTGAGCCTTTTAAACTCATCAAGGGCATCTGTAAAACCAACGGCTTCCTTAGTACAACCACTCGTATTATCCTTCGGATAAAAGTAAAGCACCAACCATTTGCCCTTATAATCTTTCAATGAATGGATATTACCGTCGGAATCTTGCAGAGCAAAATCCACCGCATTGGCACCCAACTCCAGCATAGCAAACCTCCCGTGCTTGCTTTTTTGTATTTTCTAAAAAATATAGGCATCTTTGCAATGATGTCCACCGTATTGTCTGCGTTTTTTAATTTTTATTCGTTACGATTTATGAAACAAGTGAAATTCAAAATTAAGTCTGGGATATCCTGCGAGTAATGCCGCTACAGAGACTCTTTAGCTCATCAAAACTCCTGTGCTTAAGAGAGTCCCAGAAGGGAAAAAGCCTGCAGGAGGTCGGTCTTACAGGGTATATTTCGCATTTGTCTTCATCGTTCAGAAAAACACATCGCTTTATTCCGCCCGTCTTTAGGCTAATAATACTCTTTCTTTTGCCGTATAGCACACACCTCACATAAAGACGCTCAAACTCTTCCGGATCAATACCCAGATAAGCTGAAATTCGCCTTATATCGTCATTATCAACAAATACGTAGCCCTCACCCTTGCAACAAGCTGCATCACATCGGTTGCAGGCGTTCTCATCGAAGCAAAAACTATATCCATCCATACAAATCACTGCTTTCCACCCGCTTCGCCACAAAGATCCCTCAAAAAACACTTATCACACAGCGGCTTCCTGGCTTTGCAGATGTATCGACCAAACAGAATCAATCCGGAATAAAACGTTATCCAATCCTCTTTTGGACAGATAGTTTTTATGGCCTCTTCCACCTCCTCGGGCTTGTCACTGTGGGATATACCGAGTCTTTTCGCCACCCTTGCAACATGCGTATCCACGCCTACAGCGGGTATACCGAATCCAAACGATAGTACCATGTTCGCCGTTTTTCTGGCTACTCCCGGCAGTGCAACAAGATCCTCAAATTTATCCGGTACCTTACAACCGTGGCGAAAGCAGAGAACCTCAGCCATCTTTTTAAGATTTTTTGCCTTGGTATTGTGCATGCTACACGCCGAGATGATCCTATTTATCTCATCCACATCAGCAGCTGCCAGTTTATCCGGCGTGGGAAACCTATCAAACAACGCTGCGGCAACCCTATTTGCAACATCATCCCTGCAACGAGCGGAGAGCATAAGACCAACAAGTAGCTCAAACGGATTGGAGTAGTTTATCTCTATTCTGGGTTCTGGATAATGCTCCTTAATTCTTTTGATAATCTCCTGGTACATCACTATCTCCTTTGTCGGTTCTATAGGTTATCTTTATCGCACAACCCTCAAAGCCGTAGAGCTTATAGATGCTGTTTCTCACATACCTTTTGTAGTTCTCTTCAATTTCCTCTGGCCTGTTGGTAAATATGACAAAATGCGGAGGATTCACGTCCACCTGTGTTATGTATTTCAGCTTGATCTCCTTGCCCCTCTTTGAAAATGGTGCGTTTTGTCTGATAATTCTGTGGAGATCGGCATTCAGTTTAGGCGTGGGTATTCTCGTATTGCACCACCTTCTTACCCTTTCCAGGCTCCTTATTACTTTAACGGTATTTCTTGCCTCAAGAGCGCTCGTAGCAACCACTGGCGCAAACGCAAGGTAAGGCATGCTCTCTTTCAACACCTTCTCATACCGGGCAACGGTTGTTTTGCGCTCCACAAGATCCCATTTGTTTAATGCAATAACAACACCTTTATGCTTTTTAACGATTAGATCACCAATCTGTCTATCCATCGATGTTATACCCTCGCTTGCATCGATAACGAAAATCACTATATCGGCACGCTCAATTGAGAATATGGAAAAAATGGATGATAGCTTATCAAGCGACGATCGGGTGCGTGATTTTCTTCTTATACCGGCAGTATCCACAAGCAGATACTTTTTGCCCTCAAACTCAAATGGTGTATCCACACTATCCGTAGTCGTACCAACCGAATCAGACACAACACTCCTGTTCTGACGCAATATTGCGTTTAGCAAGCTTGATTTTCCTACGTTTGAACGACCCACAATGGCAACTCTCGCATCGTACTCTTCCTTCTTTTCATCCTCAATAAATCGACTAAGGACGCCTTTAAGCTTATCCAGATTCTTTCTATGCGATGCCGATATCTCTATTAAATCACCAAATCTGTAGTAATCGTAAAAAAACTCCCGATTCTTCTTGTCGGATTTGTTTACCACACAAACGTACGGCTTGTTGCTTCTTTTTACGTAACGGAATATCTCCTCGTCTGCACTGCTTACCGGCGTTGTAGCATCAAACACTACGATCACAGCATCGCTTGCATCTATTGCAAACTTCACCTGCTCATTGATGCTCTCTGCGAGCTCACCTTCATTTTCAAAGCCACCTGTATCTATTAGAAGCGCTTGCTTGTCACCCAAAGAGGCATACTCAAACACCCTGTCCCTTGTCGTCCCCGGGAGATCCAGCACCAAACTCTTGTTTTTGTTTGTCAGCGCATTAAATAGCGTGGATTTACCCACGTTTGGCTTTCCAACAATCGCTATCTTGCCCAAGATTTTCACCTCTATTCCAGCTTCGGCTTTCTATATTATCTCAAAAGCTATGGATTTCAACAATTTGCAACCTAACATGAAGTGTGTTATCCTACCCATCGCAAAGACTATCAGGAAAGAAGTGATTATGGGTTTAAACCAAACAATACACGGGCTGGCAAAACTGCTTGATAGAGATATCATAGATACATACCACTCGAGGCGGGTGGCGTATATAGCCCTCCTTATTGCTGAAAGTGTGGGATTTGATCCAAACGCATGCCGCCTTGTTGCATTAGCTGCACTGCTTCACGACGCTGCGCTGACGCAACGTGAAAGAAAGAATGAGAATTATCGGATGATAGTGCATAAGGAATATGAAGCGCTTAGGGAACATGCGTTGAAGTCACAGAAAATTGCGCGCTATTTAAACATGCATCTGGACATCTGCAATGGTATTGGGTTACACCACACACCAGCAGAGCAAAATCACTCCATAATAGGAAACCTGCTGTTTCTGGCAGATAATATTGAGGCTTCTTACAGAGCCATAGACAATCCATTCGCCTTCGACGAGCTATACGCTTTTCTTGCTCAATCCAATGAGCTTTTCGACAAACGTCTTTTAAACGCTTTTAAGGAAATCTCAAAAATTCATGCATTCTGGTACAGCCTTCAGCCAGTGTTTGTTGACAACACCCTCAAGGATCTGCTGCAAAGGTTGCCCGATGAGGTTACATCGGAGGAGATGAAAAAACGTATAGCCTACCTGATAGCCTACATCTTTGATTCCAAATCGCCGTACCTTGATTCATACAGCGTAATAGCAAAGAACATTGCTGTGGTGCTTGGTTACAAGCTTTCGCTGGATATGGAAGCCCTGAAATTGGCTGCTTTGCTATCGCACACCGGATACGCTTATATCGCTGAAGAGATATTGAACAAACCCGGTGTGCTCAACACCACACAGATAAATAGCATTAAGGCACATCCATTCTACACAAAATCGATACTCGAGGAGTTGGGTTATTCAAAAAGGGTGATACAGGCGGCAGTTTATCACCACGAAAGGCCCAACGCTTCTGGATACCCTTACAGAATAGAACTCACAGACATCCATTGTCAGGTAGTAGCTGCATCCACGTTACTCGCTGCCCTGCTCCAAAACAGGCCATACAGAAAAGCATTCAAGGAACACGAAGCTGTGGAGATAACAAACCGGTGCAGATGGGACAGTGGGATCAAAAAAGCCCTCTCAGAATTAGATATACAGGCTGTCATCTCAAATAAGGACGATTATTACGAAGGTGTAAGGAGATTGTTTCTATGAAACTTGGAATGATAGGTACAGGCTATGTGGGTCTTGTTACCGGAGCATGTTTCGCCGAGATGGGCAACGATGTTATATGCGTCGACATAGACAAAGAAAAAATTGAGAAACTCAAAAAAGGCATTATCCCCATCTTTGAACCAGGACTGGAGAAACTTGTAAAGAAGAATTTTGAAAGAAAAACGCTGAAATTTACAACGGATATCCGGGAAGCTGTTAAAAAAAGCGATATTGTTTTCATAGCTGTGGGCACACCTCAGTCGGAAGACGGAAGTGCCGATCTAACCCATGTGCTTGATGTTGCAAAACAAATAGGTAAACACATGGATCATCCGTTGATCGTTGTGGATAAGTCAACGGTGCCCGTAGGCACTGCCGATAGGGTCAGACAGACCATAGAGGATGAACTAAAAAAACGTTTCGGCGAAAAAATGCCATTTGAATTTGACGTTGTTAGCAACCCAGAATTTCTTAAGGAAGGCGATGCCGTTAACGACTTTATGAAGCCCGACAGAGTCATTGTAGGTGCATCCAGCGAACGTTCTTTACAAATAATGAAGGAGCTTTACAGGCCATTTACGCTCAATCACGAACGATTCATTGCCATGGATGTTAGAAGCGCTGAGATGACAAAGTACGCGGCAAACGCCATGCTTGCGACAAAGATCTCATTCATCAACGAGATTGCCAACATATGTGAGCGTGTGGGCGCAGATGTGAATATGGTAAGAATAGGCATAGGCAGTGATAAACGAATAGGCTACCATTTCATATATCCCGGCATTGGCTGGGGTGGAAGTTGTTTTCCAAAGGACATCAAGGCACTTGAGAAGATGGCAAAAGAGGTCGGGTATGAGCCGCAGATTATTGAAGCGGTTGACAGCGTAAATAAGAGGCAGAAATTCAAACTCGTCGAGATGGTCAAGAAGCGGTTTGGCAATGATCTTTCAGGGCGGGTATTTGCTCTCTGGGGACTCTCATTCAAACCACAAACGGATGACATGAGAGAAGCCCCATCCATAACCATTGTCAAATCACTCACAAACATGGGAGCACGTATTAAAGCGTACGATCCAGAAGCTATGGAGAATGCACGCAACTACTGGCTCAGGGATGTGGATGGAATTGAATATTTTGACAACAAGTACGATACGCTAAACGCAGCCGATGCGATGCTTCTCGTCACCGAATGGAAAGAGTTTAGAAGTCCAGATTTTTACGAGATGAAAAAAAGGCTCAAACAACCAATTATCTTCGACGGAAGAAACCAGTACAACAGGCAATTCCTGGAACAGTTCGGTTTTGAGTATTATCAAATAGGTGTGCCGGCGAGTATAAAAAATGCTTATACTCAACATAAATAACTTGCGTGCTGGACTGCTTTATATATAATCCAGTTGATGGTATGGATAAATTGAAAAAGTAATTACCGGATGGAGGTTTGTCATGATTTCTCTCAATAGAAGAACCTTCCTGAAGATTTCTTCACTGGTGGGCGGTGGTCTGTTTTTCTTCAGGCCAACGGCAAAAGCCGGTCTCTATACACCACATGTGAAGAAACCAAAGGGAACGACAGAGTACTTCCCCAACATCTGTAGCTACTGCTCCACCGGGTGCGATATAGTTGTCAGATCAAGGGTGAACGGCAAGTTCAAGAAACCCTTGAAGATAGACGGCAACGAAAAAAGCACCTACAACAGGGGCAGGATATGCGCAAGAGGACAAGCAGGATACATGACAGTCTACAATCCTGATAGGATCACACATCCGCTTATCAGGGTAGAAGGTTCAAAGAGGGGCGAGTGGAAATTCAGAAAAGCAACCTGGGAAGAGGTGTTCAAGTATATTCAGGATAAGGTCAAAAAATACAAGATTCAACCGCATGAGCTTGCGCTGTTCAATGGTCAGAGAGCCTGTGCTTACGAAAGACTTAACGTTTTTGCACTTTCAGCCTCCATCGGATGCCCGAATATAATCGGCTCGCCGATGCAGCAGTGCGTTATGACCGAGCATGCCGGAGCTGCGTTTACCGTTGGTTCATTTGCCAGCCATGATGAGATTTTGGTTGACATTGACAACACAAAGGTGTTGCTCGCCGTGGGTTCGAATGCCGCCATCACCGGTATATCCGTGCCGAGAGCAACACGTTTTGCCAAAGCTAAAAACAACGGCATGAGGGTTATATCCCTCGATCCAAGGCAGAGTGAGCTTTCAGCCAAGGCAGATCTGTGGATACCGGTTAAACCGGGTACAAACCTGCCGTTTTTGATGGCACTCATTCACCAGATAATTAAGAATGAGTGGTACGAAGACGAATTCCTGCGCAGGCACACCACAGCACCATTCCTGGTGTTCGACAACAACGGCATGCCTGAAGCGTTTGGCCAAAACACGGATCCCAATCAGTTTCCGTTCTCCAAGGGCTACTACGTCTACGACGAGATAAGCGGTGAAGTGGTTCAGGTTGATGGTTTTACAAACGATAATATCGGCAATAAAAAGATAAAACCCGCATTATTTGCACCCAAGGGCTTAACCTTCCAGGGAAAGCCAGCAATGACCGCCTTCGATTACCTGTGGCAGGCAGTCAAGGACAAGACCCCGCAGTGGGCAGCAAAGATCTGCGACGTGCCACAGGAAGACATTGAAAAAGCTGCCTGGATGATGGGTACAATTAGACCTGCAACGGTTCATCCCGGCTGGATGGATGCTCGCTACGACAACGTGTCCCAGGCCAGAAAAGCTGCTGCCATCCTGAATGTTCTTGTGGGCGCTGTTGACAAACCAGGGGGCTGGATTTTCAGGCCACCCAACAGGGAGGGCACCAAGAGATTCTATGAAGCCTATAAAGCCGGCAAGCTCTCAAACCCCATGGTATTAACCATGAGCACGGCTATGGCACCGGGTTTGCTCGGCGTGATCGGCAAAATGGAAGGCATGATGAACACAGACAGATTTCCGTTGTTCAGGGGTTGGCCACATTTCACAGCAGCCTACAACGAATACAGAAAAAAGCACGGCGAAAAAGAAATACCCTACGCATTTTTTACAACAGCTGGATTCAAGGAAGCTGTGGAAGGTAAACTAACATGGAAGGGTAGACCCTATCAGATAAAAATGGCTTACATCTATTCCACAAACCCCATCAAGGATTACTACGGCTTCAGAATGTGGAAGGAGGTATTCACCAATCCCAACCTGAAACTTATCGTGGTAACCGATATCCTGCCCTCAGATATAGCTGCATATGCAGATGTGATACTGCCAGATAAAACCTATCTTGAGAAATACTCCGAGGTAACCGACGACGGTGCCAACTCGGATTTAGGATTGAGAACCAGGTTCCCGGCCGTTAGCCAGATAGGCGATGTAAAAGGAGGCGGTGAAATCTCCACAATTATCTCCAGAGCCTTCAGTGGTAGCCCGCAGTCGGCTGCCATGGTTCTGAACATGTTCGAAGGCTGGAACATGAATCTCGCCATGCAAAAGATGGTGGACGCCTGGAACGGTAAAATAGAGTTCTTTGAAGCCCTGCGTGATGTTTCACTTGATTTCTGGGCTAAAAAGCTGAAAACCACACCGAAAAAACTACTTGCAAGACTCAAAAAAGAGGGTGTGGTGTACATAAAAAGCAAAGAAGAACTGCTCGAGGAAGCGGGAATGCCCTGGAAGATTCCTGTCTCCACATTTACCGGAAGGGTTGAGATATACTCGGTTGTTATGTCTCATTTTGTCCACAGGTATGGACCAGATCCAGCCTGGAATCCGATTCTTGCGTATATGCCGATAACCTACAGAAAGGGGGCACCACAGGATTTCAAGCCTACAGATCCAGACGAGTTCTTCTTCGCTTTCGGAAAGGTACCAGAGGAGACATATCTGACCACCGCAGACAATCCGCTTTTAAACTCGCTTGTAACCAGGCATTCTGAGGAGAATTTTGGCTTCTGGATGCATCCTGAGAGAGCAAGCAAACTTGGACTCAAAGAGGGTGACAAAATAGAAGTGACCAATACCGTCTCGGGCCAAAAAATACGCTCATTCGTACACATAACGGAGATGATAAGACCTGATACGGTTTTTGTGATGAGCAACTTCGGACTGGACAACAAGAGATTGACCTACGGTCATGGCAAAGGTGTTGATCTGGGCAGAATCATCCCCTACAGGGAAGGACCGCTCGCTGCTGGAGCTATGGGTTGTCAATTTACCGTAAGGATAAGAAAAATTTAAACTGGAGGATACAATGGCAAGGTACGGAATGGTCATGGATGTCAGGGTGTGCCTTGGTTGCAGGGCATGCATGGCAGCTTGCTCCCAGTGGAATCAGACGCCTTTCTGGGCTGAAGATTTCAAGGGGAAATGGAGAACACGTGTTACAGAGCTTGTGGACGGCAAATTCCCCAACGTCAAGAGAACCTTCTTCCCGACCATCTGCATGCACTGCGAGAACCCTCCCTGCCATAGCGTTTGCCCAACCGAGGCAACCCATATCAACAAAGACGGTATCGTACTAATAGACTACGATCTGTGTCTTGGTTGCGGTTACTGCATAGAGGCATGTCCGTTCGACGCAAGGTACGAGTACGAGCAGGAAGACCTCAAACAGGATGAGTTTTTCTTTGGCGAGGATGCAAGACACCATCAGGTCCATGTCGATAAATGCACCTTCTGTGTGGACAGGTTGCAGGAGGGTCAAGAGCCATCCTGCGCAGCAACATGCGTTGGACATGCACGTATTTTTGGCGATCTGGACGATCCTAACTCAGAAGTGGCTAAACTGGTTAACAGCGGGGTGGCAAAACCCCTTGGCGAATATCTGGGTGTAAAACCCAAGGTTTACTACATAAAATAAAAGGAGGAAAAAATGGATCTGGTACAGCAACATTTATGGGGCTGGAATATAGCCACCTATCTGTTCTTTGGCGGTTTGGGTGGCGCTACCTTAGCCTTGGGCATACTCGGTGAATTAAGATTCGGCAAGGGCAAGTGGTTTGGCATAGGCACGTCGCTTCTGGGTATAGTTCTTCTAAGCTTTGGTCTTATCTGGCTTGTGATTGACCTTATAGACCCATTTAGATTTCTGCTTGCATTCTGGATCAAGGGCATAGCACACTCCTGGATTGCCCGCGGCATGATACTGATTGTTGGTATGCAGGTCTTTGGCATACTCTATGCAATCGCTGCATTCCTTGAGAAAGAAACATTCAAGAAATGGATGGGTTATGCTGCTATGTTCTGTGGTTTCGGCGTAACCACATATACAGGTCTGCTTCTGAATGCAAACGTGGGTATTCCGTTTTGGCACACCCCAGCCCTGCCCATCCTGTTCACAGTAAGCGCTTTTTCTACGGGTTGCGCTCTGCTCATGTGGATACTTGCTGCTCAAAAGGATCATGCCTCCGAACACATGTTCCACTTCATTGAGGGTTTCGATATATTCCTGATCTCCCTTGAGCTGTTGATCATCTTCGCATACTTCGATTTTGCGCGTCTCGGCAACGCCGCGGTTATGAAGAGCGCACACCTTCTGTTGACGAATCCTTTATTCACAATCGGTTTTGTGATTTTCGGCTTAATTGCACCCCTAATGCTTGAAGCCTACGCTTCCGTAACGAAGGGATCCAAAGGGCTTGCCGTGTTTGCTTCTGCGCTTGTACTCTTCGGCGGATTTCTTCTGAGGTACCTGATTGTCTGGGCAGGAGTATTCCAGTATCCACACGGTATCGCTGGATAAAAAGCAACTGGCCCCTTGTGAACAACAAGGGGCTTTACTTTTTTTCTGAGCTTGATTAGAATTCATCATGACCGGAGGCGGATGTAGCTCAGGTGGTAGAGCGCAAGCTTCCCAAGCTTGATGTCGCGGGTTCGAGTCCCGTCATCCGCTCCACTTTTTTCTATCTTGCTATATATGCATAGGCGTTGTGATTGTGAATGCTTTCGAAGTTTTCTACTTCCACCTCGAAGTGCTTGACCCTTTTGTCCGCCTGAAGCCTGATAGCTATATTACGAGCTATATCTTCCACAAAGGCAGGGTTGTTATAGGCTTTCTCTGTGACATACTTCTCATCGGGTCTTTTGAGCAGCGAATAGATATCGCAGCTTGCTGACTCCTCGGCTACCTTTACCAGCTCTTCTATCCAGATCATACTATCAAACTCAACAGAGACCCGCGCTACACCCCTCTGATTATGAGCACCGTAATCGCTTATCTCTTTTGAACAGGGACAGAGGCTTGTTATGGGCACCTCGACTGTTAGAACGGTTTTCTTGCTCTCATCGTCTCCTATAGCCTCAACCTTGCAATCATAGCTCATCAACGACTTTATGCCACTCACAGGCGCCTTCTTCTCAATAAAATAGACGAAAGACAACTCGATATAAGCCCTTTTAGCCTTCAATCTTTTCCTGATTTGTGTCACTATTTTGTCTATGTTCCTGATATCTATACAATCCCTGTTTTCATTTAGCACTTCTATGAATCTACTCATGTGCGTCCCCTTGAAATGGCTCGGAAGCAGGACATACATATTGATAGTTGCTATTGTGTGTTGCCTCTTTTTCTTCTTATCAAGCAAAGAGATAGGATATCGAACGTTCTTGACACCAACCTTGTCTATCTCAACATTGCGATCATCCCTGCGCGATTGAACATCCACCAGCGTATCCATGGCAGCCTATTGTACTAAAACATGGTGCCACTCTCAACAAACATATGCATCCTTGAAAGCTGCAATCTACAAAAAATGGCTCTTTTTGTATAGAATTGTATATTTTAGATTAAAAAACCATGTTTTAAAAACGAATCTTTGCTACGAAATACCAAATTGATAGTTATTTTTTTACTTTTTTCTTGACATATCATTAAAAGTGCATTAAAAGATAAGCATGGAAAAGAAAAGAGTGGATGTGATAGAGGAATTTTTCGTACCAAGCAGAGCTCTGAAGCTGAAGCTCCTTGACTACATCATCGAACACCCGCTTGAAAAGCTCCCGACTTCCAAAAAGCTCTCTGAATTTTATCAGATTAGCGACATCACCGTGAAAAAGGTCATGGGAGCTTTAGCCAGCAGAGGTCTGTTGAAATCCAACAAAAAGGGTGGCACAAGGATTATTAATCGCTTCTCAACACAACAAAGGCAGGCATATTTTCAAGGAAAGGAGGATATCAAATCTGTTATACGCAAGCTGGAAGAGAGCGGTTTTGGGGTTGAAGAGATACTCTCCTGCCTGTACAACGCAATCCTTGAGTACACCTTCGACACAACCAAACTAATCTACACAGAAAGAGATCCGGGTATGGTTCCCGCAGGTGCGGGAGAGTTATCAGACATTCTGGGCGTAAAGGTAAAAGCGGTATACATCGAAAACATTCAAAGGGAAGCAATTTTCAGCGAAAATGGACCAAAAGCAATCATAGTACCATTTTATTGCTATAGTGAAGTGGAACATCTGAAAGACCATGTCAGGATCTTTCCGCTTCGAACCACACACCCGATAGAGTTCCTGAGCACATCGAGGGATATAGCCTATAACTCCACCGTGGTTTATGTAGCCATCTCAGAGGAAGACAAAGAGGGCGTCTTCAGCCTCAAAAGCAAGATAGAAAACGGCACATTCCGCCTGCTCGTCTATAGAATAGACGAAGTTACGGATGATCCCCATCTGCTCTCATCAGCCGAAATGGTTGTTGCATACAAGTGGATAATCAACAACAATGAACACCTGTTCAAGAATGTACCTAAAATTATCGCTTATAACCGTTTTGATGACAAAGAAGGCATTTCAATGATTCGTAGCTTTATAAATAGCAATAAAATTGGAGGCCAATAAATGGAAATAGTCGGTGTTGACACTGGTGGAACGTTTACAGATTTTATCTACAAGCACAACAATCGCTGGGGTGTTTACAAAATACTTTCATCTCCGCAAAACCCGGCTGAGGCTGTGCTTAGGGGTCTCCGCCATGTGTTAAAAACAGACACCTACAGGGTAATTCATGGCTCCACGGTGGCAACAAACGCCATCCTGGAAAGAAAAGGCGCATATACAGCGTTCATCACCAATAAGGGCTTTGAAGATATTATCGAGATTGGCAGACAGAATAGAACAGAGCTGTACAATCTACATTACAGGAGAAACCCACAGCTTGTGCCAAGGGAGTTGAGATTTGGCATAGACTGCAGGATTGATTCGAGCGGCAGGGTGGTTAAGGAGATCGATGAGAGTGAGCTGGATCGCCTTGCCATGTTGCTTGAGAAGGTGAAACCTGAAGCTATTGCCGTATGTCTGCTGTTTTCATACCTCAACCCCAAGCACGAGCTCAAAATAGAGGAAAAGCTTTCGCATCTGAAAGTACCCATCTCGCTCTCCCACAGGATCTTATCGGAGTTCAGGGAGTATGAGAGGGCTTCCACCACAATTATTAACGCCTACGTTTCGCCCAAGATGAAGCGCTACATTCAAAACATCATCGACGAAATAGGTGACAATGAACTGAGAATCATGCAATCAAACGGTGGGAGCATTTCAGCAGATGTGGCAATGAAAGAGCCCGTTAGAACCATACTATCAGGACCGGCAGGTGGAGCTGTGGGAGCGTTTGAGATAGGGAAGATGGCGGGCTACCGAAAACTTATAACCTTTGACATGGGCGGAACATCCACCGATGTGTCGCTAATTGACAACAGACTGCCGTTGACCTTTGAATCCAGAATTTCCGATTTCCCGGTAAAGGTTCCGATGATAGATATCCACACCGTGGGCGCTGGCGGTGGATCCATCGCCTACATGGATGCAGGCGGTTCACTAAAGGTGGGACCTGAAAGTGCTGGAGCCGATCCCGGTCCTATCTGCTACGGCAAAGGAGAAAGGATTACTGTCACCGACGCTAACCTTTATCTGGGAAGACTTGTTGCGGACTTCTTCCTTGGTGGCAATATGCGCCTTGATGAGGAGAGACTGAGGCGATACTTCTCCAGCACAGCAAAGCAGATGGGGTTAACTGAGCTTGAGCTTGCTGAGGGAATACTGGATGTTGCCAACGCATCCATGGAGAAAGCCATCAGGGTAATCTCTGTCGAGAGGGGTTTTGATCCACGAGAGTTCGTACTTTTCTCCTTTGGCGGCGCAGGGGGGATGCATGCGGCATTTCTGGCTCGTCTACTGCACATTCCACAGGTCTTCGTACCCAATAATCCCGGCATTCTATCGGCTATAGGTATGCTCATGGCAGACATCATAAAGGACTACTCCTTCACAGTAATGCTAAAGAGCGAAAACACGAATTACGAGGACCTCAAAAAACGTTTTGAGCCGCTGGATAGACGCGGTATCGATGATCTACGACAGGAAGGCATCTCGGATGAAAACATCGTGCTTGAACACTACCTTGATATGCGCTATTTCGGTCAGTCCTATGAGATCATGGTACCCTTCGATGAGCATTACATCGAAAGTTTCCACAGGCTGCATGAACAAACCTACGGTTACTCCGACAAAAGCAAACGCGTAGAGATAGTGAATATCCGACTGAGAGCCCGCGGCATACCGGATAAACCCCAGTTCGACACCATGGAGTATGCTGGAGAGAAGCTTGATCCATCGGCAATTCTGGGCTCCAAAGAGGTTGTCTTCGAATCCAGAAGCACAAAAACAACCATAATCGACAGAAACAAGCTCGCCCATGGAAATGTTATAGAGGGCCCATCCATTGTAGTAGAGTATTCGTCTACAATAGTAATCCCGCCCGATGCGAAAGCCACGGTGGACAAGTTCGGTAACCTGATAATTGACGTCCAAGGAGAGGTAAATGAAACCTAATCCCATACTCCTTGAGGTGTTCAAAAACAAGCTCTCCTCTGTATCAGAAGAGATGGGCGTATCGCTCAACCGAACGGCATTTTCTCCAAACATCAAAGAAAGGCGGGATTTTTCATGCGCCATATTCGACGATAAGGGCGACATGATAGCTCAGGCAGCACATATACCTGTACATCTGGGCTCAATGCCGCTTTCGGTTAAGGAAGCTATCAAGGAGTTCGAGTTCAAACCAGGCGACATGGTGGTGCTAAACGATCCCTTCAAGGGCGGAACACATCTACCGGATATAACAATTGTCGCCGGTGTATTTGTGGAGGGTATTGACAAACCTGTATTCTATGTTGCAAACAGGGCTCATCATTCCGATGTGGGCGGCATAAGCTCGGGTTCCATGCCCCTTGCAACAAGCATCTTTCAGGAAGGCGTGATTATACCGCCGTTGAAACTGGTAAAAAACAACAAGATCGACGAGCAGCTGGCTCGCTTCTTTCTAAACAATGTCAGAACACCGTACGAGCGTGAAGGTGATCTGCTTGCACAGATCATGGCAAATATAACCGGAATAAAAAGAATTGAAGAGTTGATAAGCAAATACGGTCTGGAAACTGTTGAACTCTACGCAAAAAGCCTGATGGATTACTCAGAGAGCATCATGAGGCAGACCATTGCCAATATACCGGATGGAACCTATGAGTTTGAAGATTACATGGATGATGACGGCATCGAAAAAGAGAAGATCAGGATCAAGGTTAAGCTCACCATAGATGGTGAAACTGCACAACTCGATTTCACCGAAACAGAAGATCAGGTTGAGGGAAGCATCAATGCTGTCTATGCCATAACCTTATCTGCTGTGCTCTACGTATTCAGATCACTTGTCAAACAGGATATACCCACCAATGCAGGATGCTTAAGGCCTGTTAAGCTCATCACTCGAAAGGGAAGTCTCGTTGATGCCCTATTCCCGGCAGCCGTTGTAGGCGGCAATGTCGAAACATCGCAACGTATAGTAGATGTAATTCTCGGTGCATTGGCAAAGGCGTTAAAAGAGCAGATACCAGCAGCATCCCAGGGAACCATGAATAATGTGGCTATAGGTGGGATAGACGAGCGTACAAATGAACCGTTCACCTACTACGAGACACTGGGTGGCGGCATGGGGGCATCAAGTAAATGCCACGGCGAAAGCGCCATCCATTCGCATATGACAAACACACTTAACACACCCATTGAGGCGCTTGAGTACAGCTATCCGTTTATGGTCACAGAGTATTCAATAAGAAAAGGCTCAGGCGGCAAAGGCATGTACTGCGGCGGTGATGGTCTCATAAGGGAGATAAAGCTTCTCTCGGATGCTGAGATTACGGTCCTCTCTGAAAGAAGAAAGCTTGCCCCTTATGGATTAAACGGTGGCGAATCCGGTAAATGCGGCAGAAACATCATTATTCAAAACGGTAATCCCACAGATATGCCACCTAAGTTCAACATAAAGGTAAAACGTGGCAGCATTCTAAGGATCGAAACGCCCGGCGGTGGTGGCTGGGGGAGGTATAAACCCGACAGGGGAGACCATTCCCATGCTTGAGTCTGCAAAAATAAGGGAAAAGATCCGCAATGGCGAGATAACGGGCCAAACTTCGGGGTTGGCAAGGGGGTTTGCTCAGGCAAATCTGGTGGTTCTACCAGAAAAATACGCATTTGACTTCCTCGTGTTTGTGCAGAGAAACCCCAAACCATGTCCCCTACTTGAAGTAACAGAGAGGGGATCACCTTTCCCCAAAAGAGTGGCAAAGGATGCGGATTTACGTTTTGATATACCACGCTATCGTATTTACAGGAACGGCAAATTGGAGAAAGAAGTTACAGAGATAGCCGATTACTGGCAAGAAGACTTCGTTGCTTTTCTGTTGGGATGTAGCTTTAGCTTTGAATGGGCTTTGATGGACGCAGGAATACCTGTACGGCACATAGAGGCATCCAGAAATGTACCCATGTATATCACAAACATTCCTACCGAACCATCTGGCATTTTTCATGGGCCACTTGTGGTGAGCATGAGACCTATACCGTACAACCTTGTCGTAAAAGCCACAAACATCACGGCACGCTTTGTAGCAGTTCACGGTGCCCCTGTTCACATCGGCTATCCAGAGCTGATTGGCATAAGAGATCTCAATAAACCCGACTACGGTGATAAACCAGTAATGAAAGATGGCGATATACCGGTCTTCTGGGCATGTGGTGTAACACCCCAGGCAGTGGCTATCAATGCTGGTGTGGAATTTATGATCACTCACTCTCCAGGGCATATGTTCATCACGGATCTTCAAGATAGGGATTTTGCCCTGTTTTAACCTTCCACTAACGGAGGTGATGTATGTCGGGCAGGCTGATTAAAACGTTCTTTGCACTATTTATTGGTTTGGCCTTCGCTGTAAGTGCATACGCTGCGCCTAAACAGTTGAGGGTAGTTGGTAGCTGGAGTAGTCTTGCACTGTACAAAAAGTTTGAAAAGCCATTCTGGACTGAAGTTGTGCCAGAGACATTTCACACCAGGGTTATCATGAGCTCCCTTGGGCAGGTTAAGCTCAAAGGTGCATCCGTCTTGAGAGCCATGGACAATGGCGTTTTTGATGTTGTCTCAACGGTAGCCGATTACGTTGTTTCTGATGCCCCTGGCTTGGCTGGTCTTGATCTCCCGGTCCTTGCACCCAACATCAACCTTGCCAGAAAGGTGGTCAAGGCATACAGGCCCGTGATGGAAAAAATCATCAAAAATAGGTTTAATGCAAAGCTGCTCGCCGTAGTTCCCTATCCAGCACAGGTGTTGTTTTGCAGAACAAAGATTACGGGCTTAAAGGATCTAAAGGGCAAAAAGGTTAGAGCGAGCGGCTGGACAACATCAAAGTTTATTGATGCCCTCGGTGCAACGGGTGTTACAATCAGTTTTAGTGAGGTTGCAACATCACTGCAAAGGGGTGTTATCGATTGTGCCGTTACCGGCTCACTTTCAGGCTACTCAGCCGGTTGGGGTGAAGTAACCAATTATCTCTATCCTCTGCCTATCGGTGGATGGGATTACGTTATAACGGTGATGAATCTTGATGTGTGGAACAGCTTTTCTAAAAAACAACAAAAACTGCTGCTAAAGCTGATAAAAGAAAAACTGGAAAAACCAGCTTGGGCTGACGCAGAAGAGGAAACCCAGCAGGGTATCTACTGCCTTACCGGAACAGGTAAATGCGATTACGGAAAACCAGATCATCTGAAACTTGTGAAGGTTAAAGAGTCCGATGTTAAGCTTGCCAAAAAAATACTCGTTGATGATGTTCTACCAGCATGGGCAAAGCAGGTAGGACCACAGATGGTCAAAGAGTGGAACGAAACCATAGGAAAAGTGGTTGGCTTAAAGGCAACTGCACCGTAAAAACTACACAAAAAACGTTAAAAGAGAGCCCCTGTTAGTGGGCTCTCTTTTTTAAACTACCCTGTTGGTATGAAACGCATTTACGAATACATTGATTTGCTTTTCAAGCTCACAAAAAGGATATGCACATACGGTGTGGTGTTGCAGGGGATTTTCCTCCTGTTTATGTCCTTCTATATATGTGCGGATGTGATGGCAAGAAAACTATTTGCCTATTCTATAAAGGGTTCCATCGAACTTTCAGGCTATGCGCTTGCCTCCATGAGCGGGTGGATTTTCTCTTATGCCCTCCTTACAAAAGCCCATGTTAGAATCGATGTGCTCTATTCAAGATTCCCGCTTGCAATTAGATTGATACTGGATATTGCTTCATATCTATCGTTGCTTGTGTTCTTCATACCTTTGACCTACTACTCCTACCACTTTTTCCATACGACATTTATCAGGCATTCGGTTGCAAATACACCCCTCCATACGCCTCTGTGGATACCTGAAGGCCTATGGATTGCTGGTTTAATCTTTTTCGTCTGGGTATGCTTCATCAGTCTTGCGAAAATCGTTGCCCTGATCATGAAAGGTGAAGCGTCCAGAGCTCATATTGAGGGTGGTATCTCAACAATCGAAGAAGAAATAGAACAGGAAAAGGCAGCAACACAATGAAAATGGCAATTGTTGCTCTCGCCATACTGCTACTATTGCTGCTGCTGAGTATCCCCGTTGCATCAACAATGGGAGTACTCGGTATACTGCTTGAGAAACTCTACTCACCCTTCCCCCTGATAAGGGCAATGGGGGATGTAGCCTGGTCTGAGAGCACCAGCTTCGTCCTGTTTGCCATCCCGCTGTTCATCTTCCTTGGCCAGATACTGCTCAAATCAAACATAGCCGAGGAAACCTACAGAGCTATAGACAAATGGCTCTCCTGGCTCCCGGGTGGACTCATGCATGCGAATATCATGACTTCAGCTATGTTTGCCGCCACTTCAGGATCAAGTGTGGCAACCGCTGCCACCATCGGTACTCTCGCCCTGCCACAAGCGGAAAAATATGGCTACAATGAAAGCCTCTTCTCTGGATCAATAGCAGCGGGTGGCACCCTTGGCATACTGATACCGCCATCAATTAATCTCATTGTGTACGGCTTTCTCACAAATACATCCATTCCGCAACTGTTTGTTGCTGGTATAATACCCGGAATCATACTTGCATTGCTTTTCATGGGCACAATCCTTCTTCTATGTCTGTTGAACCCCGGTTTCGATGCACCAAAAAGAAAGGTCTCAATGGCTGAACGCATAAAGACACTACCCAATCTCCTGCCTATTTTCATCATATTCATCGTAGTGATCGGTTCTATCTACACAGGGTTTGCAACACCAACAGAATCTGCGGCAATGGGCGTTATTGCTGCACTGATCATTACAGCTGTCAAGGGCAATCTAACACTGAAACTCCTAAAGGACTCCATATTTGGAACAATGCGTTCCACCGGAATGATCATGATTATCCTTCTTGCAGCCAGTTACCTGAATTTTGTGCTTGTCTCGCTGGGCTTAACAGACATACTGCAAAACTTCATCAACAGCCTTGGCTTCTCCGCATTTGGAACGTTAATGGTCATAATTGTAATGTACATCATCCTTGGTTTCTTCATTGAGACACTCTCCATGATGGTGCTCACGATTCCGATCGTTTATCCGATAATAACACGACTCGGATTTGACCCTATATGGTTTGGCATACTTCTCATCCTGCTTATAGAAATGGCTCTCATCACACCACCTGTGGGACTTAATCTATACGTGGTACAGGGTGTGCGAGGCAAAGGATCGATCAAGGATATTATCATTGGAAGCACACCTTTTGTTATCGTAATGCTTATTATGGTTGCAATTTTAATTAAATTTCCTCAAATTGTTTTATATTTGCCAAAAGGTATATAAACATGGTACAATTCTTTGCGACGGTTAATTTAAAAAACGGTGCTTTCAAAAGGATCAACCTCGTTTGGGAAGAGACCTATCTATTTGCATTTAGCTCAAGAAGGGCTGAGAGCGTCAAGAAACACATGGAGGAACTTAAAAAATCAGGCATAGAGGTTCCACAGTCAGCACCGATGATCTATCAAATAGATCCCTACCTTGTGCGCAGTTGTGAACGCATATACGTCATTGGCAACTCTACATCCGCCGAGGTGGAACTTTTCTTTGCCTGTGATGAGAGAGGCAGAGAGTATATCACCGTGGGGAGCGATCACACGGATAGAGAAATGGAAAGAGAAAGTATAGCCAGATCCAAACAGCTTTGCAGCAAGCCGGTAGCACCGGTTTTTTGGAGCGTCGATGAAATCGAGGACCACCTCGATGAGCTGATCATAGAGTGCAGGGCAATGATTGATGGTGCTTTTGTTAGCTATCAAAAGGGGAAAGTCGGCGAGATAATGGAGCTTCAAAAGCTAAAGACGCTGGCAAAACAGCGTTCCAGAAGCGGCAAATTCTCTTTTTTCAGTGGAACCTTGCCTTTACTAAATGGAGAATTAATTTTTTCTAACAGGTATGAGCTTGCTCTATTCGATCCTGTTCTGCAGAGAAGCATACGTTTTGGGTATATGGTAGAAGTAGTTTAAAAACACTGGAGTAGGAGGTCCGGTATGAAGCGAGTTGTTGCGTTTGTGGCGTTTTTGCTGGGAATTGCGATTTTTGGCGCACAGGCAAACGCCAAGGTTATCAAGATGAACCTTAACTGCATCTATGGTCCAACAAGCATACACACCCTTGGTGCCATGAAGTTTGCCAAGTTGGTCAAGAAGTACACCCACGGCACTGTACTAATTACCGTCTATCCAGGTGGCAGTCTTGGATTTAAGGGTTCTGAGCTCCTCAGGGTGGTCAAGGACGGCCAGGTGCCCATGTCCGACATCCTCATGGGCGTCGTAGCTGGAAGTGAGCATGTGTTTGGTATAAGCTCACTGCCGAGACTTGTTGATAGTTACAAGGAAGCCTGGAAGCTCTATCAAATGTGCAAACCGCTCTATGAGAAAGCAGCTTTGAAGTGGAATCAGAAGTTTCTATATGCGGCACCGTGGCCACCAAGCGGTCTTGTAACCAAGAAGGCTATTAAAAGCCCCAAAGATCTCAAAGGTGTAAAGATCAGAACATACGACAAAAACGGCGCCAATTTCCTGAGGCTCTTGGGTGCAAATGCAGTATCTATGCCATGGGGCGATGTATACCAGGCACTGAGAACCAATATGATCCAGGGTGTTCTAACCTCAGCAGAATCCACGAAAAACGGCAAATTCTGGGAGGTATTGAAATACTTCACCGATATTCACTACGCTTATCCGCTCAACATGGTTACGATCAATCTCGATTACTGGAAAGCACTCTCTAAGGATCAACAGAAAGCCATGTTGAGGGCTGCAAAGGAAACCGAAAAGGCTCAGTGGAAATACTCGCAGGATATCAATACAAAAGATCTGAAGATCATCCAGCAGCACGGTATGATAGTTGAAAAACCAACGCCTCAGCTCAACAAAGCCATGGCTAAAGCAGCAAAGGTTATTATCGACGAGTTTTTAAAGAACGCATCTCCAGCTGAAAAGAAGATCGTAGAGCAGTTTGCAAAATAGAGATGCTGTCAAAAATTGCACATTGGATAGATAGGCTCTCAAACTGGGGCGCCTATCTGTCCGCCCTTATCCTGATAGCAATAATTATTCTTATAGTGTCGAACATAATCCTGATGAGCTTCTTCAACAGCTCAATCATGATAACCGACGAGTATAGTGCATACATGTTTGCTGCTTTCACCATGTTTAGCCTTTCCTACACACTCAAGGAGAACGCTCACATCAAGATTACCGTGCTATCATCAAAGTTGCCCGAAAAAGCGCAAAGAACGTTAAGGCTAATCGTCATCACCGTTGCTTTTGCAATGAGCGTGTTTGCAACCTATAACGCTGCGTTTATGGTTTATCAGGCGTTTGTCTATAAAATGAGAGCTGATACCGTTGCCCAGACACTGCTATGGATACCTCAGCTTGTTATGCCTATAGGCTTCTTTATGCTTTCACTGCAGCTTATTGGTGAATTTATTAAAACCGCAAAAGGTGAGAAAATATGATATCCGATCCCCTGACGCTGTTTATTGTGATGGTCATTGCCCTGTTCACGTTCCTGCTTTCAGGCCTATGGATTGGTTTCTCGTTGTTTGCAACTGGCATAGTAACCATGTTACTTTACAACTTTTCACTGCCACCAACAATCTCAATATGGTCAAAGATTGGCGGATTGATAGCCAACTCATCGTGGAACAGTCTTGACTCATGGTCACTTGTTGCGCTGCCGCTGTTCATATTCATGGGCGAGATACTCTACAACACGGATATTTCAAACAAGTTATTCAACGGGCTTTTGCCATGGTTTTCCAGGGTCCCGGGTAAACTCCTACACATAAACGTTGTAGCCTGTTCCATGTTCGCAGCTGTAAGCGGCTCAAGTGCAGCCACAACAGCCACTGTTGGCAAAATCACACTACACGAACTCAAAAAAAGAGGCTATTCCAAAAGCCTTGCCGTTGGGTCGCTTGCTGGTGCGGGCACGCTGGGTTTCCTGATACCCCCAAGCTTGATAATGATCATCTACGGCGTCATGTCCAATGTTTCCATAGGAAAACTCTTCATTGCGGGCATCATACCAGGACTTATGCTGGGAACTCTCTACTCTGCTTATATAGCCATCGTGGCCATAATTAAACCTGACATCGTTCCCAGGGAAAGCGAACAGTATACCTGGGCGGACAGGCTAAAATCCATTGCCAACCTCGCTCCGGTGTTTGCTCTGATACTGTTTGTGCTTGGCAGCATCTATATGGGATTTGCAACACCAACTGAAGCTGCAGCTCTTGGCGTTCTCGGTTCACTTATCATAGCGGCGCTTTTCAAAAATCTCACATGGCATAATTTTAAAGTATCCCTGTTAAGCTCCATCAAAACAACGACAATGATCTCCTTTATAATGATGGGAGCTGCATTTCTTTCGCAAATAGCCGGCTTCACGGGTATTAGCAGGTCACTGAGCTTGTACGTTGCCCATTCACATCTATCCGCTTACGCTCTGCTCGCCATTGTAGGATTTATGTATCTGCTTCTCGGGGCGATTCTGGATGGGGTGTCCATGGTTGTTATGACCACCCCTATTATACTACCTATTATGCAACAGGCAGGGTTTCACCCGCTCTGGTTCGGCATATTCCTCGTTATCATGGTTGAGCTTGCACAGATCACACCGCCAGTCGGTTTCAGTCTGTTCGTAATAGAAGGTATATCGGGCGAGAAGGTGGGTAACATTATACGATACAGTTTTCCCTTCTTTCTGATCATGATGTTTGTCGTTGTAATACTTGCCCTGTTCCCGCAGATTGTTTTCTGGCTACCAAGTCACATGATCAAATAGAAAGGATGCGGTAGAATGGTTGAGAAAGAAAAAATCGAAAAGGCCAAAGAGCTGATTGAAAGCGCTGAAAAACCGGTTGCATTCACCGGTGCTGGTATCTCTGTGGCAAGTGGTATACCACCGTTTAGAGGTCCTGATGGATTGTGGAGCAAGTATGATCCTGTTGTGTTCGATATAGATTTTTTCATGTCAAATCCCGAGGAGAGCTGGCGCTTTATCAAGGAAATTTTCTACAGGTTCCTGACGGATGTTAAACCCAACCCGGCTCACTATGCTATCGCAAAGCTGAACTGCCCTGTTATTACCCAGAATATTGATAATCTTCACCAAGAAGCCGGCTCAAGGGAGGTTATCGAGTTTCATGGAACTGCAAAAACGCTTACCTGTATGAAGTGTGGCACAAAATATCCGTTTGATAAATCTGTATTTGAAAACATACCCCCAAGATGCAAGCACTGTGGCGGTATTCTAAAACCGGATTTTGTATTCTTCAAGGAACCCATACCCCAGGATGCCCTTACTCGCTCCTTCCAACTTGCGGAAACTTGCGATCTGATGATTGTCGTGGGCACAACGGGTGAGATAATGCCGGCAAGTCAGATCCCGTACGTTGCAAAAAGACATGGAGCCACAATAATTGAGATCAATCCAAAACCATCAAATTACACCGGAGAGATCACGGATCTTTTCCTGCAAGACAGAGCCGAGGAAGTGCTCCCTCTTATCGTCTCATAACCCTATCAACTCAACTTAAGACCGAAAAGGTGCACGGTGTTTTCAAAGGCAACCCTTGAAACTACATCTGCATCCACACCCTTTAGATCAGCAAAGCGCTCGACAATATAGGTCAAAAAAGCGGGTTCGTTTCTCTTTCCCCTCTTCGGTACAGGGGCAAGATACGGCGCATCCGTTTCGAACACCACACTCTCAAGTGGTAGAGCCCCCACGGTATCGGCAAGAGGTGATCTTTTAAATGTAACAATTCCACCTATTCCGAATTTCAGACCAAGATCTAAGCCCAGCCTCAAAAGCTTCTCATCGCCGCTGAAGCAATGGATCACACCCTTTAAGTCTTTTTTTGAGCTAAGAATATCAACAACGTCATCCGTGGCATCCCTACAGTGGATTGATACCGGTTTACCAATCTCTATGGCAAGATCAAGAAAATTGGCGAACACGTCACGTTGCACTTTCCTGGGCGAATGCTCGTAGTAGTAATCCAATCCTATCTCACCAATACCTACACACCCGGGTTCAGTTTCGAGGTGTTTTATAGCCTCGTCGTACACATTTGAGGTTGCTGTTCTGGCCTCATGGGGATGAACTCCGACAAGATAAAACAGATAGCCTTTATAGTGGGTTGAAAGTGTGCGCTCCTTTTCAAAATCGTCAAGCATGGTTGCGGGCATGATAACGCCTTCTACACCGGCTTCCCGAGCGCGCTTTATTACCTCATCCCTATCCTCGTCAAATGCACCCATATCAAGGTGACAGTGTGAATCGATTATTCTAATGGACATGCTCCAGCTCTCTTAAACATCGGTCTCTAATAGCTTCGATACCCTCTGAACCAGAAAGCCTTTTGCCATCTTTCATGACATAGGCAAGAATATCTCTCATCTGCGCGCCACAATCACATTTTAACATCTCCTGTGTTCGTGGTACCACCTTCTCAGCGTGGCATCTCTCGCAGCGCATTAGGCTCTTCGAACCAGATTGCTTACCCTTCTTTGCCAGGGGTTTCGACTCCACCTCGACGATATCCATGGAGAAATCAATTGTTGTAGCACTGCTTATACTCGTACCAACGCCAAAACCATCAGCCACATCGGCTATTTCAGCCAGACTCTCTTCGTTTAAGCCCCCGCTTACAAAAAGTTGCACATGTTTAAAACCGCGAATATCCAGCTCCCACCTTAGCTCCTCAAGGATGCGTCGCATGTTGCCCCGCCTGGATGATGGTGTATCAAGCCGGATACCCTTCAGTGAGCCAGTAAGAGCTTCGGCTACCCTTATAGCCTCGAATTTTTCATCACCAAAAGTATCTATAAGCACAATTCTTGGAACATCCGAAGGAAGCGTATCGTCGAAGTAGCGCGCCGCCTCAACGGTATCACCCACTATCAGCATCAAGGAGTGGGGCATCGTGCCTGAAGGCTCTATTCCCAGCATCTCACCAGCAATCACCGTAGAGAAACCGTTGCAACCACCGATATATGCAGCTCTTTCAATGGCTGGTGCTACAGCCGGGTGCATTCGCCTTGCCCCAAATGAGAGGACAGGCTTGTCTCCTGCAATCTTTCTTATGCGTGCAGCTTTGGTAGCAACACCAGACTCTTGAGACAAAAAACCCAGTATAGCCGTCTCAAGAACAGCGAATTCAGAATAGTATCCCTCAATCTCAAGTACTGGGTCGTTGGCTTTGAAAATCGTACCCTCAGGAATAGCCCTAACAGAAACGTTTCTTGACTCAAGTAGCTCAAGGACTTCTTCAAGTCCACAAAAAACAGCCCACTGATAACCACCTGGTAAACCTTTAACGGTTACCTCAGCTTTTACGAGCTTATCCAGTGAATGTTTGTGTATAACCTCAATTGCCCTTTCAAAGTAGATATCCGTTACTTTGCCAGACTTTATCTGTTCCGGTGTCGCTATAAACATAGAAATGCTCCTTGAAAAAACTTTTAGGTTAACTTCACATTCAACACATGCTTAAAATGATCAATGGCGCATTCTCTTGAGCGATCATCCAGAGACGATATGCAATTCAAGGGTATCTCCACATCGTACCCTCTCAAAACGGCGGAAGATGCTGTATGCAGGATACAGATGTTGGAGACACAACCGGTAATAATCAACCGCTGAACACCAAGACTCTTAAGCAAACTATCAAGTGGCGTTTCAAAAAAGCCATCATAGGTCTTCTTCTCCACCACATAATCGCCCTCTAAGGGTTTTAGTTCGTCTACAATCTCGGCACCCTTCGTACCTTTAACGCAATGCCTGGGCCATATCCTGAATTCCCGATCATTCTCGTCGTGTGCATCGCACACATAGATTATCGGTACAGATTCGGATCTCTTTTTTTCGATAAGTGCCTTGATATTTGGAATAATCTTTGCGTTCTCCTTCACCTGCAGCGGCGCACCCTCAAGCGTAAAATCGTTAAGCATGTCAACCACAAGAAGGGCCTCTTTCATGGTACACCCCCTCATTCTTTGTTAGCCAATATTATCCATTTTAGTGAAAAAGTCAAAGAAGAGCCGTTTGAGCAAAAAGGGGATTTTTTTGTAACCAGCACACACGAAAAACGTTATAATCAGCGAGATGAGCGGATTTGAAAGATTTTATCTGGAAACCAAAGATAAATTCTTCGGCTATCTATTGAAGCTAACCGGCAACAGCGAAGAAGCATCAGACATTCTGCAGGAGACCTATTTACGGCTCTTTAAAAACTACAAAGAGAGACCCGTAAAAGCGCTCCTTTACAGGATAGGTTACAACATCTTCATCGACACACGCAGAAGACTTAAACACCAGGGTGAGCTGGAGGATTTCTCAAACATGGAAGACACAAACACCAACGTGGTATCCAGTTACATCAAACGGGAAGAATTCTCCAGCGTAATGAAGCTGTTGCAAAGGCTTTCGGTGGAAGAGAGAAATATTCTGTCACTTAGAAGTTCCGATAACCTATCCTACAAAGAAATTGCTGAAATCACGGGCATGAGTGAGGAAAACGTTAAAGTAAAGATTCACAGAATCAGAAAGAAACTTAAGAACATGATGAAAGAGGAGGGACTCCTATGAAAGAGCTACTCATCTCAAAATATATCGACGATCAGATGAATCTCGATGAAAAAATAGATTTTGTAAAGGAGGTGAAAAAAGACGACGGATTCTACTCAGAAACCCTGGAGATGCTCAACCAGGAGAAGCTGCTCACCTTTGATGTTGAGTATCCAGAGCCGCTGAAAGTCAGAGTACCCATTGAGAAAAAGAAACCCGTTTTGCGCTATCTGTATCCAGCAGTGGCGATTGCAGCGATGATAGTACTTGTCTTTGCGTTCGCACTTAGAACATACAAAACCAACTATATCAGACGTGTCGCTGCAACGACAAATGAGGTCACATACCGATTTGTCTATTACAACCCATCGGCGAAGAGTGTTCAGATAGCCGGTTCCTTTACAAACTGGAAAAAGGTGAGCATGAAACGCATAGACAGCACAGGTTACTGGGAAGCTTATGTAAAACTACCAAAAAACGGCATCTACAAGTACAACTTTATTATTAATGGCAAAAAGGTGATACATGATCCAACGAATCCGGTGAGAATCTACAACGGGTTCGGTGGGGTTGATTCGGTGCTAAGACTTTAAGCTCAGATGTGAATCCGGGGAGGTGGTTCCATGAGAAAAACAGCGCTTGCTTTCGCGGTTACAATCCTTGTTTTATCTGGCTGTTCGATGCACAGAAGGCTTGTTGAACATCAAGGCAACTCGCTTGTGTTCTTTGCAGAAATACCAAAAGCTCATAGGGTTTACTTTGTATCTAACATAACAAATTTCAACAAGGTAAAAGCTATCAGGATAAAAAACAATCTATGGGAAGCCAAAGTGCCCTTCAAAAAAGGGTTCATAAAATACTTTTATCTTGCTGACGGAAAGGTATTTTTGCCTAATTGCAGCATGAAGATAAATGACGGTTTCGGAGGAAAAGACTGTGTTTACGTATCGCGCATGTAACAAAAATCCTCATCAAACGTTTAAGTGGGTGAGAACGTTGCAGGAGGTGCAAAATGTTAAGAGAGCTTCTAATCAGTAGCGCCCTGGCGGTGGCTTTAAGTATACCGGCTTTAGGCGCCACAAATATCGACACCCTTCTGGGTGAACTCTCACCACAGGTTCGCTCAAGGGTGGAGACGCTACTGAATATGGGTGTCAATTCTCAGGAGCTTGCTTCACTGATTCAGAACATGGTCCAAAACAAGGTTTCTACAACTGCTGAAATAAGCATCTTAAATCAAGTTATGCTTGCAAAAAAGCAAGGGCTCCCAACCAATCCTGTTATGGAAAAGGCTATGGAGGGGTTTGCCAAGCACGTGCCACCATCCATGATCTCTAAAGCCATGAAACAGCTCAGGGATATGTATTCGTTTGCATATTCCCAGACACGAAAACTCCACCTTGATAAAAAGACAAGACAGATGGTGGCATCAAATATCGTAAACGCCATGGCAGCCGGTATGTCCAAACAGGATATCAGCCAGATTATGACTCAGGTCAGGGCAAAAGCAAGATCACTTTCAAGGGCGCAAACACGAGAACTTGCAATGGATGCAACAGAGACAGCAGCAACCTTCGCCATGTACGGTGTGCCAGGCCACAAGGCTGCATCAACCGTCTCCAAAGCGCTGCAACACAACATGCCACCAACAGCCCTAAGAGAAATGAGACATCTCTTTGTAAATGTAGCCACATCGATGAATCCCACAGAGGTTGTCTCGAAGATGGAAACAAGCCTGGAGAAAGGCACAATGCCCTCCCCTGAAACACTTGGGGTCAGTGCTGGAAGCAAAGCATCAACAGGCAGTATGTCGCCGGGTATGAGCGGACACTCGGGAGGCATGGGCGGTGAATCCGGTGGCATGGGCGGCTCTGGTGGTGGCTCTGCAGGTGGCTCAGCTGGCGGTTCTGCTGGCGGTAGCGGTGCTGGATCTGCAGGCGGCTCAGCTGGTGGATCCGGTGGTGGCTCTGCAGGTGGATCTGCAGGTGGCGCAGCTGGCGGTGCTGCTGGCGGTGGCGGTGCTGGCTCTGGAGGTGGCGCAGCTGGCGGCGGCATGGGCGGTGAATCCGGTGGCATGGGCGGCTCCGGTGGTGGCTCTGCAGGTGGATCCGGCGGTGGCGGTGTTGGCAGATAGCCGGCAACCCCTCCCCAATAAAAAACCCTCTCGCCTGCACGGTGAGGGGGTTTCTTTTTATCGGTACCACAGCAACACTGGAAAACTTGCATTTAAGCAAAGATTTTTTTACTGTTTATGTAAAATTGAAACGGAGGGAGAGGTAGTTGAAGATTTCCACCATCTTTCAAAGAAAAAAACCCACAATCTCCTTTGAATTTTTCCCGCCCAAAAAGGTTGAAAATGAACAGATGTTATTTGATACGGTGGATGTATTAAAAGGCTATAACCCAGACTTTGTTTCTATAACCTACGGTGCTGGCGGGAGTACAAAAACCAAAACCCTGGAATGGACAATCAAGCTTCAAGCTGAGTACAACCTAAACACGATGATGCACTTAACATGCATATCATCTACGCAAAAGGATATTGACAGAATCATCGAAGTCCTTAAAGACAATGGTGTGGATAATATCTTAGCTTTAAGAGGTGACAGGCCAAAAGATTCAGAAGTCAAAGAGGGACCGTTCAAGTACGCATATCAACTTGTTGAGTATCTGAGACTCAAAAATAACTTCTCGATAGGTGTCGCCGGCTATCCAGAGGGGCACCCCGAGGCGCCCTCATTGCAGAAGGATATTGAATACCTTAAAATGAAGGTGGATGCAGGAGCAGACTTTATCATAACCCAGCTATTCTTTGACAATCATTATTTTTATGACTTCGTTAACCGTGCAAGACAGATAGGTATCAAGGTGCCTATTGTTGCGGGCATCATGCCTGCAATAAACCTAACACAGATAGAGAGATTTGTAGCCATGTGCGGAGCTACCGTGCCTGCACGATTGATAAACAGTCTCACTGGAAAGGATAAGCAATTAATGTACACCATCGGCGTGGAGTATGCCACGAAACAGTGCGCCGATTTACTTTCAAACGGTGTGGATGGCCTGCACTTCTACACGCTCAACCGCTATAATGCAACCAAAGATATCATGGACAACCTAAACATCAAAAGAGAGGCTCCCGAGATGGGATCAGGAGCCTGAATCTAACCCATGTGCATTGCCGGGCCTGTTGTAAGGTACAGGTATGTATTTCACCGACTGGGTGGCTGTAGGCTGCGGATACAGCTCCATCAGCGCATAGACATCCCTTGGCACCTCTGTTGTTACCTTCAAGCCCAGTTTTTTAGCATGTTCAACCGTGATCGGGAAGTCGTGTGTCCACTTACCGCTTGATAGCTCACTGGCTATTCTTTTGCTATCCTCCTCTGAGTAACCCTTCTTTTTCAGAATGCCCGTAAGTGTCTCGAACATCTGTTTGAGCGCCTTCTCGCTCATGTCGATCTTGATCAGCGTCTGGTCATCAATATCCTTTGTCTCCTTTAACTCCTTTATCCTTACAATGGATGCAGCGGGTTCCTGACCAAGCTGTGGATCAACTGGACCCAGAACCGCATGCGGATCCATAACAATTCTATCAGCGGCAAGAGCTATCATTGTACCACCAGACATCGCATAGTGAGGCACAATTACCCTAACCTCGGCTTCATGATCAGCCAGCGCATTGGCAATCTGAGTAGCAGCAAGAGCAACACCACCAGGCGTATGGATAATCATATCTATGGGCATATCCTTTGGTGTCATCCTGATAGCCCTTAAGATCGCTTCCGAATCCTCTATATCGAGGAATCGCATGGCAAAAAAACCGAACAGGGATTTCGTTTCCTGCCTGTGGATAAGGGTTATGACACGGGACTTCCGTGATTGCTCCAGCTTTCTGATGAGCCTCCACCTGGCAGCCTCAAGTGAATGAGTTTTGAAGTAAGGATAGAAAAGCATAATAAAAAAGATGATCCAGAAAAGCTGATTGATAAGCGCATCTACAACATGCATACACCACCTCCGAAACAGTTTTGGCGATAGTCAATATAAGCGAGTTTTGATATATTACAAGCATGAGCCATGAAAAAATATACACAATTCTGGCTCATTCTGATAACTTACCGAAAGAAAAAGGCTCATATCTCCTTATTATGCGCCTTGAACGATCGATGTATCTCAACGTAGGGGCTCTGGGTAGTCTCAAATTTGAGGCTGGGTGGTATATCTACGTGGGCTCTGCAATGAATGGCCTCTCGAGCAGATTAAAAAGATACCTAAATCCTCCCAGAAAACTGAGGTGGCATATCGATTATCTGATGGAACATGTTAAATTGATACAGATTGTCTGCTTTATATCATCAGAGCCTCTCGAAGAAACGCTGGCAAAAATGCTTGAGAAGCATTTCGATTATATTAGGGGTTTTGGGGCTACAGACGCTAAAAGCGCAAGCCACCTCTTTGTAAGCCCGATCAATCCAATAGATAAAATTCAATATATAACTGAGAATCTCTCTATAAGACAATTTACAAGAATAATATGTTTGCAAATCAGCAATGAAATAACTTACTAACTTAACATTAAATCCATCAGCCTCTTAAAGTTTCTCGTTTTCCTGCTTATTTTATATTAAACTAAACTCTTACTTAATGTTATTTTAAACCGTATTGGAGCTATACTTTACCAAGAAAAAGCCGATTTTAAAAGCATTAACCTATTGAAGGTTAATTCAGATGTGGCAAAATATGCAAACTATTCATAATAAAAAAAGACAGAATTAAAAAATAGTTGACTGAGGTCATTTACGTGAGTAGAATGTGTAACGTAGAGGATGAGAAAATTACGAGTTAGAAAGTTATCTGTACCGGGAAGGAAAGGATGATAGAAGATGTAGAGTTTGCATTACTGGAGACTGAAGAAAGTGATCTAAGTCTGCCAGACGAGATTAAGAGGGTAAAAGGGGTCGAAGAACTCGAAGGCAAACAGGTTATCATAGGAAACTCAAGAGATCTCAACCCTGTTATTTATGCACCAGAGGTAAACTTTTATTTGCGCCACTCACCGGATGATCCTCAGAAAAAGGCAAAAGGTGTTCTGACTCTTTATAAATTAAGGCACCTGAAGTACTCCTATTCAACTGACATACCACAGTATCAGCCAGTTCAAAACAGGTTACTGATCATAGGTTCACCCGATAGGGTTGAGGAGTTCTTAAAGGATTTCAACGATAAAGAAGCCTTTGAAATTTCCCAGATAGAACCTGACAAGCTCACCAGCATAAAGGGTTCAATCGGTTCTCTTGTCGTAACATTTAAAGACGAAAACGATCATGAGAATCGAATTGAAACCGATCAGGTTATTTTCTTCAATGTACCAGAGAACCACGAAAGGGTCGGTGTGTACGATCCTGCAAAGCTTGGATTTGAGCAGACTTATCGTTCAATTGTTAAAAACCTTAAAGAAGGCTACGAGTACACAAAAATAATACGCTACGATCCGTCAATATGCCAGTACCACGAAAGAAAGCATGATGTATGTGGTTTTTGTGCCGATTTTTGCCCCGTCGAAGCAATACTCAAAATAGATGACAAACGACACCTTGAGTTTGTGGAAGTTAACTGTACAGGCTGTGGTGGATGCATCAGTATATGCCCATCCGGTGCTCTGGATTACGCCGAGACAAGCCGTGGCGTTTTTCATATGATGAGCAAGGCTTTTCGTGACAGAATCGCATTGATTATACCCGAAGAAATGAATATCGACTCACTGGATGTGAGGCTAAAAGAGGATGTATTACCCTTTGTTATAGGTGGCAGGAAATTCCTCGATGAATCCCATTTTCTAACAATCCTGCAAGAGAGTGGCTCACAGGTTATACTCTATAACGATTCAGTCTCACGTGGAACCAGAGAGGCCATAGAAATGGTCAATGAATTCTACAGGCGTGCTTACAATGAAGAAGCTATATTGCTTGCTGAGGATCACCAGCAGCTGCAAACTGCCATAGATAATGCGAAAAAGCTCGAGGGCACAAGGTTTACAATTGCCAATCAGATGTATGCTAAAAAGAGAGAGATCGTAGCCAACAGACTCTCACACCTTGTAGGCAACAGAGACCTTGGTGTTTACAAAACCGGCGAGTTCATACACTACTGCAAAATCAAAATAGACACAAACAAATGCACCCTCTGTCTATCCTGTGCCGGTGGATGCAACTTAGAAGCTCTAAAACCCAACAGTAGCGACAATACGCTTAGGTTTACACCTATTATCTGCTCAAGTTGCGGCTACTGCGAGCTTATCTGTCCAGAAGAGTGTCTTGAGCTTATTGATGATACTCTCGAGCTAAAGCCGGAGTACTTCACCGAGCAGGTACTGGCAAAAGATGAGCTGTTCAGGTGTATAGAGTGCGGAAAACCGTTCGCCCCTGCTCGTTCAATCAGGAAAATAGCGGAAATGATGATACCCATATTTGGAGAAGACGACCCCAGAGTAAAAACACTCTACTGTTGTCCGGACTGCAAACCAAAGGTGATGCTCAAACACCAAATAGAACAGGAAATGAAAGGAAAAAAAGGTGTCTAATAAAAAAGAACTTGTAGATCGATCCAGAAGCGTTTACTACGGTCTTTTCTCTGTACTGTTTGCGTTTACAGACAGAGATGACCGATTCGATGGTGTTAAAGAGACCCTTGAAACAATAGCCGAGTATCCAATTACAGATGAGGCAAAAATAGCCACCGATAATCTACTTGAGATGCTAAAAAAAGGCGGATATCAGGAATTATCGGATGAGTATGATAGGGTTTTTTTCGATCCCTCAAGCCCCATACGAACAACAGCCTCCTACTTTGATGAGGGCTACGAAAGCGGCAAGAAGAGAGTCGAAATGATTGACTACATACTAAAAACCCAATTCAGGCTTGACGATAAGCACTATACAGACACAGAAGATGATATTGGCTTCATCTGCACCTTCATGCACCATTTAATCCGCAATGCAAGCAAGGAAAACAACTACGACAAACTCCAAAGGGATGTGTTTGTGAATATTCTGAATCCATTTGCCGATGAGTTTGCAAACAGCCTGATAGAGTACGAAAAAAGCCGAATGTATAGAGAAATTGCCATACTCTTCAAAGCATTCATCGAGTTTGAGCGTATGTACTTTGATGTGCCCCTACCTGCCAGAAAACAAGAAAAAGAGATACATGCGGAGAAGGTGCTGCCATATACGAATCTGAAGCACAAAGGCAGGCACAAAGCTGAAATGCCACCAAGCTGCGGACTCGACATAGAAGAAGAGGAAGCGGTTGAGGAAGATGTTTAATGTTTTAAATTTTTCAAGGAGGGGATGTTATGAGTGGTAAGGAGGACAGGCGAGAATTTCTTAAAAAAGCCCTGACATTCAGTGTTGCCGCCTCCGCAGTGGGTAGCGCAGTGATGAGCCCTGCTGTATCGGATGCCCAGGTACAACCGCCAGGCGACAACGGTGTTGTTAGGGGACACTCTCCCAAACGAGAGATTCTCTACAGGATCACAAAACACTGGGAAGAGTATTACAAAATCGCACCTTAATTAAAGTGGAAGGAGAGTGAAAAATGCAGGGAAGTAAGGTAGGACGCAGATCGTTTCTTAAGATGGCTGCACTGGGCACAGCCGTAGCTACTTCTTCTCTTGCTGCCAGAGGAGTTGTGAGAAATGCATCCGCTGCCGAAATTAAAGAGCCATATCCAGGCTCCAAAAAGGTTAGAACGATCTGTACGGCATGCTCGGTGGGTTGCGGTATCATAGCCGAGGTCCAAAACGGTGTTTGGGTAAGACAAGAGGTTGCTCAGCTTCACCCATTCAGCCAGGGTGGCCATTGCTGTAAAGGCGCAGCAATGATTGATGAGGTAAGATCAAAGAAGAGATTAAAGCACCCGCTTGAGAAGGTAAACGGTGAATGGAAACGTATAAGCTGGAAAGAGGCGCTTGACAAGATAGCCAACCAGCTAAAGTCACTCAGGGAGAAATACGGACCAGACTCCGTAATGTTCCTGGGTTCAGCAAAGATGAGCACCGAACAGGCTTATTACTTCAGGAAATTCGCAGCATTCTTTGGTACAAACAACATAGACCATCAGGCAAGAATATGCCACAGCTCCACGGTTGCTGGTGTGGCAAACACGTGGGGATACGGCGCAATGACCAACCATCTGGGTGATATCCAGAACTCCAAAGCAATCATGGTAATTGGATCCAACCCAGCAGTTGCACATCCGGTTGGATTTAAAAACTTCCTGAAGGCCAAGGAGAGAAACAACGCTGTATTAATAGTTATTGATCCAAGATTCACAAAAACTGCAGCGCATGCAGATCTGTTCGCTCAGATCAGACCCGGTACAGACATACCATTCATCTACGGCATCCTTCATCTGATCTTCAAAAACGGCTGGGAGGATAAGGAATTTATCAAACAGAGGGTCTACGGCATGGATGCTGTCAAGAAAGAGGCTGAGAAGTGGACCCCTGAGCGCGTATCCGATGTGACGGGTGTACCGGTCGAAAGGATCTACCAGATAGCGGAAGCCTATGCAACAAATAGACCGGGCACATTTGTCTGGGCAATGGGCTACACGCAGCACACGATCGGTTCTTCCAATACAAGAATCGGACCAATTCTCCAGCTCGCCCTTGGTAATATGGGTGTACCCGGCGGAGGTTGTAACATCTTAAGGGGTCACGACAACGTTCAGGGTGCAACGGATATGTGCGATCTCTCGCACTCGCTGCCGGGCTACTACGGTCTGCATGAGGGCTCCTGGAAATACTTTGCGAAGCAGTGGGGAGTTGATTACAACTGGCTCGTTAAGCGATTCAAATCCAAGAAATGGATGGAGACAAAGGGCTTCACATTAGCAAAATGGTGGCAGGGTGTCCTGCAGGAAGAGAAAATCTACTCACCATCACCGATTAAGGCGTTGGTGGTTATGGGTAACGCCTTAACCACAACTGAGCAGACAGCAAAGGTTAAAGAAGCCCTGGACAAACTGGATCTGCTTGTCATTGTAGACCCATTCGCTCAGGAAGGCGCTGTTATTACAGAGAGAAAGAACAATCTCTTCCTGTTGCCTGCAGCAACACAGTTTGAAAACAGTGGTTCTGTAACGGCAACAAACAGGAGCGCCCAGTGGAGAAACAGGGTTGTCAAGCCGATGTATGAGTCAAAAACCGACCATGAGATCATGTTTGAGCTGGCAAAAAGGCTTGGCTTCTACAAAGAGTTCACAAGGGCTATGCTCCTCGATGTTGATAAAAAGACCCTTACACTCAAACAGGTCAAGAATACGTTCAAATTCCCTGAAGACGCAACCGACGAGATTGCAAGGATCATCAAGACAATAGGTCTCACCGGCTGGAAAGCCGAGAGACTGAAGAAACACAACAAGTACTGGGAGTACTTCGATCCTGTAACGTTGCGCGGTATTGGACCGGTCAAAGGCGAGTACTACGGCTTGCCATGGCCATGCTGGACAGAGGACCATCCTGGAAGCCCGATACTGTACGATCTGAATCTGCCGGTAATGCAGGGTGGTATGGGCTTCAGAAACAGGTTCGGACTTGTCCACAATGGTGTAAGTCAGCTTGCAGGACCGCTGGCAACGCTCAAAGGCGCCAAGGTCAAAGGCGGTTATCCTGAGATCACAAAGGACAACATCGAGAAGGTGCTTGGCATCAAGCTAACACCGTTTGAGAAGAAGGTAATGGGCAAAAACTGGAAGGTGGACATCAGTGGCTTGATTGCAAAGATCTGCATGAAATACGGCATTGCTCCATACGGTAACGCAAGAGCAAGGGCAATCGTCTGGAACTTCCCGGATCAGATACCTATCCACAGAGAGCCTCTGCATACGCCACGCTATGATCTTGTGAAGGTCTATCCTACCTATCCGGATCAGAAGAACCAGTACAGGGTCGATACAAAGTTTATCTCCATCCAGAAAAAGGATTGGGCAAAAGAGTACCCGGTCATCCTCACCACCGGAAGACTGGTCACCTACATGGGAGCCGGTGTGGAAGAGAGAACGTCCAAATATCTTGCTGCCATTTATCCGGAGATGTTCGCAGAGATCCATCCGGAGCTGGCTATAAAATACGGCATAGGCGACGGAGACATGATGTGGATCCATTCGCCGGAGGGTGCAAAAATAAAGGTGAAGGCACAATACTCCTACAGGGTGTTGCCTGATAGGATATTCCTGCCGATCCACTTCGCCGGTATTATGGAAGGCAAGGATATGAGTGCCAACTATCCGAAGGGTGCAAAGCCGTACGCCATAGGTGAGAGTGCCAACACGGTAACCAACTACGGCTACGACATTGTTACTCAGATTCCAGAAACCAAGGTCGGCTTGTGCCGTATAGAAAAAGCATAAGAAGGAGTGAGAGATGGCAGAGTACAAATACGGTAGAATGAAATTTTACTGTGACGTACACAGATGCATAAATTGCCACGGCTGCGAAGTTGCCTGCCAGGAAGGCAACGAGCTACCTCTTGGCATTAATCGCCGCAGGGTTATCACCGTAAACGAAGGTGTGGAGAACAAAGAGTACTCCCTATCCATATCCTGCATGCACTGTACGGACGCTCCATGTGCCCAGGTCTGTCCGGTTCAGTGTTTCTACATCAGAGCCGACGGTATCGTTCTGCACGATAAGGATAAGTGCATTGGCTGCGGCTATTGTCTGTATGCTTGTCCGTTCGGTGCTCCGCAATTCCCAAGGGACGGCGCATTCGGTATCCGGGGCGTCATGGACAAGTGCACCATGTGTGCTGGCGGTCCCGCTCCAACATTCTCCGACAAAGAGAAGAGGCTTTACGGCCAGAACAGGATCGCAGAGGGCAAAGTGCCTCTTTGCGCTGCTATGTGTGCAACCAACGCCCTTATTGTCGGAGATGCCGCCCACGTTTCCGACATTATCAGAACGAGAAAACTCGAAATGGGACATGGAGTCCCAACAGGTCCGTACGGGTGGGATGTGGCTTATCCGAACAAGTAAAGGGGAGAGCAATGCGGAAATTTATCCTGACGCTTCTGTCTCTGTTTCTTGCAAGGGGAGTGGCTTCGGCTGCACTCCCCCCTCCCGATATTATCCGGCAGCAGCTTGTTGGTAGCGTTCCCCATTACTACGTTTGGGGCACCAGATTCGTTGAGTTCCAGACATCTTACTTTAAGATAGTCTACATCCTGGTTATAGGTGCACTGCTGGCAGGCTTTTTCCTGCATTACATAATTTTTGGGCCTAAACGCTTTGAGGAGGGCGGCAAAAAGATAAAATTTTTCAATGTGTTCAACATCATAGTGCACTGGATTGCCGCCGCCAGTTTTACGCTACTGATTCCAACAGGCTTGATCATAGTATACGCAAAGTTTTTTGGAGGCGACGGATTTGTAAGGACCATGAGATCGCTGCATGACCTGGGCGCTGCCCTGTTTGCAATTGTACTGATCCCGCTTTTTGCTATGTGGGTCAAGGACATGTTTCTGCACCCAAACGACTTCAAGTGGTTATCAACAGGCGGTGGTTACTTCACGAAGCAGAAGATAGAGACCGGTGCATGCAAATTTAATCCGGGTCAGAAATTCTGGTTCTGGGTTGCAACACTCCTTGGAGCCTTTATGCTTGCAACAGGGGCTGCTATGTTCTTTCAACAGTTTAAACAGGGCATTTTCAAGTATCAGATAGATTTGCTCAGGTTTGCAGCTATCGCTCACAACGTGGCTGCTGTCGTAATTCTTGCCATGTTCCTAGTGCATCTATACATGTCGCTGTTTGTGGTGAAAGGATCCCTAAGGAGTATGTTAACGGGGTATAAAAGTGAGGATGAAGTTAAGTATCTTCACTCCTCTTTTTACAAGAAGTACGTTGAAAAGCAAGATAAGTAGCTTTTTGTGCCCTTCCCTTTTGGGAGGGGCAACTTTTTTGTGGAAAAATATGCAGAAAAATCATATTTATTACGGGGTGCATAGTCATGGAGATTAACGATTCTCTGATTGAAAAGGAGCTTGATAGATACGCCGACGAAAGGGGTCGGGTAGATTGCACAAAAATGATGGCTGTGGCAAGAAAACTAAAAATGAACCCGCTTTTAATAGGAAAGGCTGCCACAAGGCTCGGTTTCAGGGTAAAGGATTGTCCCCTGGCCCAATTTGGCAGTCTGGGATATGGTGAGTTTGAGCAGGAAGTTTACGACGAGTTAAAAAAATACACCGACGAGAAAAAACGCATAACCTGCAAGGATGCCTGGAAAGTGGCGGCGCGGTTTGGCTTAAAGAGGGTCCGATCAACCATCAAAAACAGCGAAATAGATGTGATCTACTGTCAGCTTGGCTGTTTCAGAGAAAAGAAGCGGCCCAGACTGAAGGTTAAGACTAAGGTGTGGATGGAAAACAAGGGCATAGGCATGGTGTTCGGGAAAGGCAAGCTCGAAATACTGCAACTCATCGATAAATACGGCTCAATCTCTGCAGTTGCAAAACATTTGAATGTCAGCTACAAAAAAGTCTGGAACCACATTCAGATCCTGGAAAACAACATGAACGAAAGATACGTCATCACGCAAAAAGGAAGGAACAGTGGCGGAAGCGTTATAACGGACGAGGCGCGCAGGCTTATAGAGAAATTTAAACAGCTTCAGGAGGAGGTGGAAGAGTTCGCAAACAAACGTTTTGTGGAGCTATTTTACAAAGACAGAAAATATAGAAAAAGGGGTGAATCATGAGACGATTAACTACTCTGATGCTTGCCTGTATGCTTCTTTTGAGCACACAAACCGCCTTTGCCAAAAAGAGAATCATTGTTTTCCATGCAGGATCACTATCAGTGCCGTTTTCAAAGATAGCAAAAACCTTTGAGAAGAAGTACCCAAACTACACCGTTATCAGAGAGGCGAGTGGCTCCCGCACAGCTGCAAGAAAGATTGCTGATCTACACAAGCCGTGCGACGTTATGGCTTCCGCAGATTACACTGTAATTAACAATCTGCTAATAGGTACACACAACGCCAAATTTAACATACTCTTTGCCACAAATGAAATGGCAATAGTTTATACAGACAAATCACGCTATGCAGACAAGATAAACACAAAAAACTGGCCGGAAATCCTGCTGAAAAAAGGGGTCGTCGTTGGACACTCCAACCCGAACGACGACCCCTGCGGCTATCGAGCTATGCTTGTCGCAAAGCTCGCTGAAAAATACTATCACATCAAAGGGTTTTTTAAAAGGCTATTTGGCTACCCGGATTACTACAAACCAGGCTTTGAAAAAAAAGGTAAGGTCGTAGTCAGACCAAAAGAGACGGATCTGCTTGCGCTGCTCCAGATGCATGATGTCGATTATATCTTCCTTTACAAATCAGTTGCAATTCAACACCACCTGCGCTATGTAACACTGCCGCCGCAGGTCTCTCTTGGAAGCAAAAAATATGAGCAGTTCTACAAAACAGTCTCGTTTAAAGTAACAGGCAAAAAACCCTCCCAATACATAACAAAGCACGGCGCACCGATGATCTACGGTATAACCATACCTCAAAACTCAAACTCACCCCAAGATAAGGAGGGTGCGAGGCTGTTTGTAAAGTTTGTGATATCCAAACAAGGTCAACAAATCATGAAAAGCTGCGGCCAAGGGGTCATCAACCCGCCTATCGTTATAGGGGACGCGTTGATTCTGAAATGAGCTATCTAAAGGTCAAGAATCTCACCACCAGAGTTGGTTCCTTTAAGCTTGATGGCATTACATTTGAGATGCAAAAAGGTGAGTTTCTCTCCATTATAGGCAGAAGCGGTAGCGGAAAAACCGTATTTCTCGAATCGATAGCTGGTGTACATAAGGTTGAAGGGTCGATAATCTTAAACGGTAGGGATATTACCCACCTTCCTCCTGAGAAGCGTGCAATAGGTATGGTGTATCAGGATTGTATGCTTTTCCCCAACCTGAATGTGGAAAAAAACATCCTGTATCCCACCAGATTCAACAAGTCCGCGGATAAGCATCTGTTCTACGAACTCATCGCCTTCTTTAAAATAGAAAAACTCCTAAAAAGGGATGTAAAAACACTGTCAGGCGGGGAAAAACAGAAGGTTGCCATAGCCAGAGCACTCATGTCCAACCCGGAACTTCTTCTGCTTGATGAACCATTAAATGCAATAGATTTCAGTTTTCGATGGGACTTTATCCAGTTCTTGAAGGAGCTCCACAGACGCTACCGGCTTACAGTCATCTACGTAACACACAACATAAAAGAGGCGATCCAGCTTTCCAACAGAACCCTTGTCATGCTCAACGGTAGAATCCAGCAATCAGGAACAACAGAAGAGGTGTTGGAAAAGCCAGCATCAAAGGATATTGCAGAATTTCTGGGTTTTAAAAACATTCTGCCTGCGCGCCTATTGAACGAATCAAGCAACGGACACTTCTCGGTGAATCCATGGAAGATTGAACTCAGCAACACACCAAATCGAGACTACTCCCTTCAAGGCAAAATCGTTGAAATGCATTACGCTAACGAACATTGGCAGGTAAAAGTAGAAATAGATGGCAACTATATGTTTGTGTATACGGCAAAAAAACCGATACACAACTTGGTGGTTTTGAATTTCGATAAAAAAGATATAGCTTTCCTGGATGACAGGGATGAACAGGCTGTTTAGATACGCATCCATATTGCTTGGTCTGGTGCTGCTGTTTTTTCTAACGGCGCCAATACTCAGAATCATAAGTGGGGTCTCTACGGATAAGCTAATCGCAGCCATTCAGGATAAAACCACACTCCATGCTGTCTTTCTCAGTCTAAAAATCTCCATGCTTGCAACCATACTAACAGCTATTACAGGCATTCCACTTGCTTACTTGCTTGCCCGCTACGAATTTCCAGGCAAATCACTTGTAGAGGGATTAATAGACATTCCTGTGATGGTACCCCATGTGGCAGCAGGTATAGCTCTGCTCATGATCTTCGGGGCAAGCGGATTCATGGGCAGATTTTTTCAAAAAATAGGAGTCACTTTCCTGGATACCCAGGCGGGTATATTAATAGCCATGATGTTTGTATCGGCGCCTTTCCTTGTTAACTCCGCAAAAGAGGGCTTCAAAAAGGTGGATGTAAGGCTCGAATACGTGTCGCGGACACTCGGAGCAAACGTCTTCTGGACTTTCCTGAAAATCACCCTACCAAATGCGCGCAAGGAGATAATAAACGGTGCCCTGATGATGTGGGGTAGAGGCTTGGGTGAATTCGGCGCCGTCGTCATTCTTGCCTACCACCCGATGACTGCTCCTGTGCTTATTTACGACAGGTTTAACTCCTTTGGGCTACCCTACGCTGTACCCGTCACTGTAATAATGATCCTGGTTTCCATCACTATTTTTGCGCTTATTAGATTAATAAACAATATCCTCAAATAGCTTGATGGAATGATAGCAAAAAGTATACTTGTATAATTATGTCAAAAGAGCTACCTGACAAAGACGATATACTGAAGATCTTAAAAAGTGTGAAGGACCCTGAAACACAGTTGAGTGTTTATGAGCTGGGTCTTGTAAAGAGCATCGATTATATAGAGCAAACTAAAACGCTATTGGTGAAGGTGGACTTTCTAAGAAGGAATCCCTCCTGCGTTGGCTGTTTACCTATAGCCTGGATGGTTCAAAAGAAAATAACCGATGAATTATACAAACGCTTCATTGTCTACGAAGGTGTAGAATCCGTCGAATTCAAGGACGTTTAGGCACATACCATCCGGTTCTCAATCCAGACAAATCTTCCGGTAAATATGGCTTGATATCAAGAAGAGGTGTACCATCTATAATATCGCGGTTCTCAAATACTATTGAGCCATTCTCAATACTGATTAGTTTAACGACCGAAACACCAATAGGATTAGGCCTATAAGGAGAGCGGGTGGCAAAAACACCTACCACCTCACCTTCAGGGTTGTGTCTTAAAGGTCTTTGCAACAACTCATAGTGGTGCACCCTGTGCATGTAGAAGACGAAAATCAGGTGCGAAAAGCCCTCTAAACCCTTCAAACCTATTTTGTAGCTGTTTAGAATAACTGCTTTAGCACTTTTATCGTACCCAAAACCCATTTTTATGCTGGTCTCAATATAACCGATAGGAGTGAAAACAACCCTTTCCATAGATGATATTTTATCTTCCACAGACGATATCTCCAAACAAAAAATGCTTAAAAAACCGCAGTTACTGAAAACGTTTCAACTTACTATTAGCTTGACATAACAAGACAAATGTAATAAAACTAACCGAGTAAGAAAAACGGGAAACAATCTTGTGGAGGTGTAACAATGGCAAAAGTTTGGATAGACGACTCATGCATCGGCTGCGAGGCATGCGTTGATGCTCTTCCGGAAGTTTTCGAGATGGGTGATGACGGAAAGGCTCACGTCAAGAATGCTGAGGGTGCATCCCTTGAGGAGATTAAAGAGGTAGCTGAGGCTTGCCCAACCGAGTCCATTAAGGTTGAGGAGTAGCAAGAAACCAGACACATCCCTTCTGACGAGGGGTGTGTCTTTTTTATTTCAGAGTTCGCCTGTTAAAAAAGGGTTGTTTGTCTTTTCGTGTTTTATTGTTGTCTCTATTCCGTGTCCTGTGTAAACCAGCGTTTCCTCAGGCAAGCGAGCGAGTCTTTGAAGGCTGCGTCGCAACTGCAGCTCATCTCCACCTGGTAAATCCCACCTACCCACAGATTCATAAAACAGGGTGTCGCCGCTAAAGAGAATCTTCCTTTTACTATCGTACAAACAAATAGATCCTGGCGAATGACCAGGGGTTTCAAGAACCACAAAATCAATAGAGCCTACCTGGAGACACTCACCATCGAACAGCAATCTATCAGCTGGCGGCGATGGCTGCGAACGTATCATGAATTGCTGTGCATGTAGATACGCTTTTGGCAAGAATGGAGCATCAGCCTTGCCAATGCAAATAGGTATTGCATATTTCTCTTTAAGATACTTGTTTGCACCGGTGTGATCAAAATGAAAATGTGTATTGATTATCATCCGCGGTTTGATGCCGTACTTATCCATATAGGATGCTATTTTGGCGCCATCATCACCGGGATCGATAATTATCGCATCGAGCGTCTCATCGTCCCAAACAATGTGGCAGTTAGCCTCAAGTACACCAACAACAATTGTTGTAACCATATCAAACAAAAAACGAGAAAAAGGCTACCGCATCAGCATAAAGCTGAAGGGTAGCCCGATAAACTTTTCGCGGATAAAACTTCTAACCGAACTTATAGGCAACGCCGAATCCACCGCGCGGATACTTCCACGTAATGAAATCGCAAGCAATTCTGCACGTGCCACATTCAACACATGCGTCGTAGTTTATGCTTATCTTTTGATCCTTTTCATCCCATGTATACACGCTTGCCGGGCAGACATAGGTACACTGTTTCTTCTCACAGGATTTGCACACCTCTGGATCACTAATACCAAGATGGCTATACTCGTGATCTACATTGTATCCAATGAGGTAGAGTTTGTCCTCTATTCTCATCTTTTTCATCTTATCTTCCTCCAGATGGTATAGATATCCTTGGCAAGGTTGACATAACCAAACCTTTCTTTGAGCTGCTGTTTGATCTTCTTGAACTTCTCCGGTTTTGGTGTGCCATCAACAGTATAGAGCTCTATCATGGCATCAATGATAAACTGCGGATACTCTGTAAGTAGATATCTCTTCTTCTCAAGCAGTTCAGGCAGGTTTCTGTAGAACTTCAGATCCCTCAGCACGTACATCTCTTCAAGCCTTGTCTGGTATTTAGAAAGTGTGCGAGACGAGAAATCACCTGCCTCTTTAGCCTCAAGATACGTTCTGGCTGCAGCCTTACCACTCTCTATGGCAAGATTTGATCCTTCCCTGTGCACGCTGTCCACAAGCATCGCTGCATCGCCGGTCACCATGAATCCATCGGTATAGAGTTTAGGAACAGAGTAGTAACCACCCTCTGGAATCATATGAGCAAGGTACTCTTTTGTATCACCACCTTCGATTAGCGGCGCTACCGATGGGTGAGCTTTGAGCTCTTCAAGCAAATCATTAGGATTCTTGTGGTGCTCAACCATATCTTTGATTATCACGCCAATGCCGATAGATACTGAAGACTTGTTTGTGTAGATCCAGGCCATACCTTCCATTCCTTTCAGGAAGGGCCCGGTAATCTCAATGGTCACACCTTCAGATGAATTGCTAACACCGAATCTATCGTTGATCACCTCTTCAGACAGACCTATAACCTCTTTTGTGGCTATAGCAACCTTATCCGGTGTTATCTTTTTTCTCAAACCCAGCGATTTGGCAAGGAATGATTGAACACCATCCGCAGCAATCACTACATCACAGTAAAGATCACCATCAGGTCTGTCAGTTCTAACGCCAACTACCTTGCCATCCTCGACGATAGGCTCCGTTACCACCGTTTCATTTATGATAAGTGCACCTGCTTCCTCTACCTTCTTTGCGAACCATTTATCGAAATGGGCTCTGAAAACACTGAAACAGTTGTAGGGTTCAATGTTATGTTTTTGTGTCCTGATGCCAATATTGAAATGCGAATCATCGTCCATCAACCACATTCGTTGCTCTATGATATGTCTCTCAAGTGGAGCCTCCTTGTAAAAGTCGGGCATGATATCTTCCATTGGTTTTCTGTAGAAAATACCGCCCATTACATTTTTGGCACCAGGAAATTTTCCTCTTTCTATGATAATTGTATTGACTCCGGCTTTAGCAAGCACGTACCCGCACGCCAATCCGGCAGGTCCGGCACCAACTATTACAACATCAAAATCCTTTTTTCTCATTTTGCTCTCCTCACTTTCAAGCCTTTCCTAATTTTTTCTTGAACAGCTCGATCATTTTAGGCAGAACCTCAAGCACATCTCCAACTATGCCGTATGTGGCTATCTCAAATATGGGAGCATCTGGATCTTTGTTGATTGCAATAATTATTTCAGACGATTTCATGCCCGCCTGGTGCTGAATTGCACCGGAAATGCCGCATGCTATGTAGATTTTCGGATGAACCGTCTGTCCGGTCTGGCCCACCTGTCTCGTCTGTGGCGCCCAGCCGGCCTGAACGGCTTTTCTGCTTGCTGCCCACGTACCACCCAGCACCTCAGCGAGTTCCTGAACGAGTTTGAAATTCTCCTTGGAACCCATACCAAAACCACCGGAGACGATGATGTCGTAGAATCCAAGGTTGACCTTTTCACCCTCCTCGATGATCTTCTCTATGATTCTCTTTGTGTATTTGCTCTTATCAAATGCGTACTTTTCACGAATTATCTCGCCCTTTACCGGTGCCTCAACGGCTTTGTAAACGCCAGGTCTGGATGTGGACATCTGAGGCCTGTTGTCCGGACAGAAAATTGTAGCCATCAGGTTACCACCAAATGTGGGCCTGGTCATCAGTAGATTCTTGGTTTTTGGATCGATATCAAGGCCTGTCGTATCCGCTGTAAGTCCGGTCTTCAATGTTGTTGCTATTGTTCCGGCAAGATCCCTTCCAAGCGTTGTCGCACCAATAAGAACAATCTCAGGCTTGTATTTGTCAATTAGATAGGTGATTGCATCCCTGTAAGGTTCAGTAATGTAATCCTTCAGAATGGGGTCCTCGATGATGTAAAACTTCTTGGCACCATACTTAAAAACCTGATCAGCAAATTGCGAAACCTTTTCACCAACGGTAAAGGCGTGCACCTCACAGCCGAGATCCTTTGCCAGCTCTCGAGCTTTGGAGAGCAACTCAAAAGAAACCCTGGCTACCTCATCACCTTCGTACTCTATGAAAACCCAAATGTGTTTGTACTTACTTATATCCTGTTTTATCATTTTCTCAACCTCACACTATTGAACTTTTCCCATTTCTTTCAAAACGGGTTCTATCTTCTCATAGAGGGTGTTCAAGATTGCATCTATAGAATCACCTTCCAGCATCTCCCCGCGCTCTCTCTTGGGCGGCGTAAATGCCTTTTTAACCTTAGTAGGAGAGTTCTTCAATCCGCACTGAGATACATCTATCTCGGTATTTTTCGAGTTCAGCAGAATGACAGGCGTTCTGGCAGCCCTTATTAGATACGGAAGTGGTGCGTAACTCAGGGTATTTAGCTCCTCTTCGACAGTCAGGAAGCACGGAAGCGGTGCCTCTACAGTCTCCTGACCACTTTCGATGAGCCTTACCACCTGAATTTTTCTGGCCTCTGGGTCAACCTTCTTAATCTCAACCACATAGGTAATCAGAGGTACATCAAACCGGGTGGCAATGCCCGGACCCGTCTGAGCAGTATCACCGTCAATCGCCTGTTTGCCAGCAAAGAAGATGTCTACCGGCCCCTGTTCCTGTATAATTTTCTTGGCTCCGGCCCATAATGCATAGCTTGTGGCAAGCGTATCCGAACCGGCAAACACCCTGTCGCTAAGGAGATAGGCGTTGTCCGCACCCATGGACATGGCTTCTTTCAGTGCCTCTTCAGCCATTGGCGGACCCATGCAGATTACGGAAACCTTACCACCAAACTCCTTTTTTAGCCTCACAGCCGCCTCTATGGCGTGTTTATCGTAAGGATTGATTATAGCAGGTACGCCTTCTCTAATAAGCGTACCCGTTTCATAGTCAACCCTTACCTGGGCGGCATCAGGCACCTGTTTAATGAATACCAAAAAGTGCACTTGAGCCTCCTTTCAAAAAAATGTTATTAAATTCTTTTTTATTCGTTTTTTGCAACTCATTACATCGCCATAACTATTTATCACAATAAAAAAATAAATCAAGTCTCATGCACCATTTCGCTCAAAAATAACTAACACTGTATTTAGTCCTTTATAATGCTTACCGCAACAAGGATACACCCAGTTTTTTGTTGAATTTGTGCGATTTTTCTTTAAAATAATTAAGGTCGTCAAGGGGGTAAAAATGAATAACGACGATGTCAAAAAGGTTGAGCCAGTTGAGGTTGTATGCCCTAAATGCGGCCACACAGAGATAATATACATCCCGAAAGAAGAGATACCCAAATGCCCCATCTGCGGCACCCAGATGATGATAGGTGAACTTCTCGATGAGGGTAAATATTATTGACCACTAATCTTTTTGGGGAGGTTATTTTATGAAAAGGCTTGGTGCAATTCTAACGGCTCTTATCGCTGTTTTTGTGCTCTCGTTCGCCTCCGTTTCCCACTCCGAGGATTTGAGCATGAAGCTCTGGAAGAGCTCAACCCTCTACAAGATCATCCACAAAGGTGTTCTGAGGGTTGGTCTGAACGCCGGATACATGCCCTTTGAGATGAGGAGCAAATCCGGCCAGATCATTGGTTTCGACGTGGATATTGCAAAAGCTATGGCTAAAGCCATGGGTGTTAAGCTCAAGATTATCAACACCGATTGGGACGGTATTATTCCAGCACTGCTCACCAACAAATTCGACATCATTATCAGCGGCATGACAATCACCCAAAAGAGAAATCTGAAAGTGAACTTTGCAAACCCCTACTTTGTAGTGGGACAGACGGTACTCCTTAACAAGAAGTGGGCTGGTAAGGTTAAAAGCTACAAGGATCTGAACAATCCAAAATTCACAATCACCTGCATGCTCGGCACAACCGGTGAATTTGCTGCAAAGAGATTCATGCCCAGAGCAAAGATCCAATCCTTCGGCACAGAGCAGGAAGCTGTTATGCAGGTCATGCAGGGTAGAGCCGATGCTTTTGTGTACGATAAGCCTTACAATGCAATCTTCTATCAGACAAAGGGCAAAGGCAAGCTCATTTTCCTGGACAAACCGTTTACCTACGAGCCCCTTGGCTGGGCTATTAGAAAGGGTGATCCTGACTTCCTGAACTGGCTCAACAACTTCTTAAGAGAGATCAAACACAACGGCGTTTACGATAGACTCTATAAGAAGTGGTTTGTGGACGTAAAGTCCTGGAAGAGCAAGGTTCAGTAAGTCAGACGCCATGAGAAGAAGAAAAGAACACAAGCTATTCTGGAATCTCGCCTATGTGGCGGTGCTTGTAGCGATTGGCTTTTTAATTTATCGCGCAAGCCTCAGAATCAACTATTCGTGGAACTGGAGGGCGGTGCCCTCCTACCTTATCTATCATAGCCAGCAGGAGGTCGATTCACCCGTCAATGGCTTTATAAAAGGCTATTCCAACGGTGTTTTAATAATCCAATCCACACACAAAAAGATAATCAAACTCAAGGTTGATCACCCGAAATTCAAGAAACCTGGCCAGATTGTTACCCAGGGAGAAGCGGTCGGCTATAACTCTCACTACCAGCCTGGACCCCTGCTCATGGGTCTCTGGATGACGATTAAGATTTCCGTCGCATCCATAATTGCGGCTCTGATCATTGGCCTTTTCACAGGCCTCATGCGTATATCGAACAATCCGCTGCTCAAGAACCTATCGGTTACCTATATCGAGTTAATAAGAGGCACACCGCTACTGGTGCAGATATTCATTGTTTACTTCTTTGTAGGTACAATATTCAACATGACCCGTTTCGTTGCCGGAGCTTTTGCGCTGGCTGTTTTTGAAGGTGCCTATGTCGCTGAAATTATCAGGGCAGGCATCCAATCCATCCCTCGCGGCCAGACTGAAGCTGCACTCGCTTTAGGTATGAATTACTTCCAGATTATGCGTTACATCGTTATGCCACAGGCTATAAAAAGGGTCTTACCTGCCCTTGCAGGGCAATTCATATCGCTGATCAAGGATTCATCCCTGTTATCAGTCATCTCGCTTACTGAGCTTACCAAAGCTGGTAGAGAAATAGCCTCGTCCACCTTCAGTCCGTTCGAGGTCTGGTTTACCGTTGCGGCATTGTACTTCATCACAACCTACACGCTCTCCTTAATCGATCGCTATATGGAAAGGAGACTCGCACAGGATGAGTAGTAATGGCGAAGATATAATCGTAGCTGAAAACGTAAGCAAAACCTACCCCAACGGCGTAAAAGCCCTGCGCAACGTCTCGTTAACCGTTAAAAAAGGCGAAGTTGTAGTAATAATCGGAGCCTCAGGTAGCGGAAAAACAACGTTTCTGCGCACCATCAATCAGCTGGAAACGGTGGATTCTGGAAGAATTCTCGTTGAAGGGGTCGATGTTACCGACCCAAAAACAAACCTGACAAAGATCCGTGCTGACATAGGTATGGTATTTCAGCATTTCAACGTATTTCCACATATGAGCGTGCTTGAAAATGTTATGATAGCACAGATTTTGGTTAGAAAACGCTCCAGAAAAGAGGCTGAAGAGATAGCCATGGAGTTCCTCACCAAGGTAGGTATAGCTGACAAAAAAGATGAGTATCCGGGCAATCTATCCGGAGGGCAGCAACAGCGTGTTGCGATAGCCCGGGCACTTGCAATGAATCCAAAGATCATGTTATTTGACGAGGCGACAAGTGCACTGGATCCTGAAATGGTGGGCGGCATTCTCGACATAATGAAACAGCTGGCAAGGGAAGGCATAACGATGGTTGTCGTCACGCACGAGATGGGATTTGCAAGAGAGGCTGCCGATAGAATCGTGTTCATGGATCATGGCCAGATCATTGAGATCGACACGCCGGAAAATATCTTTAACAATGCAAAAAGTGAAAGACTGAGACAGTTTTTGAGCCAGATACTCTGATGAAGAAGGTCAAAATTCCTATAGAAAAAGCAGTAGGAGAAGCTATTCCCCATGATTTTACCCGCATCGATCCCGATACAGGATTTAAAGGCGTCTATTTCCGCAGAGGCCATATTATCAAACCAGAAGATATTGAGAAATTGAAAAGCATAGGCAAAAATTATATCTACAAACTCCAACCATCACCTGATGATATCCACGAAGATGAGTTTGCTATCCAGGTTGCTCCGCTCATCGCAGGAGAAAATATAAGCTATTCCGAACACCCCTCAGAGGGAAAAATCAGTTTTTATGCTCAGATAAACGGACTTTTTAAAGTCGACAAGAAACGCACCGTCAGGCTAAATCTGATTGAGCAGACATCGTTCCCCACGATACACAACAACTTCCCCGTTAAACGCTCTCAGCTGGTAGCAGCATTCAGAATTATTCCGCTATTTGCATCCAGAAGAATCCTGCAAAAAGCTAAAGAGATACTTAAAAGGCCACTTATAAGCGTTAAACCATATATCATCAAATCGGCAAACATCATTGTGACAGGCACAGAGGTTTACGAGGGACGTGTTAAAGACAAATTTATACCTAAAATGAGGAGAAAACTCTCCGCTTATGGTGTGTCGGTGGAAAAATCCACAATCGTTCCTGATGATGTAGGGATGATCAGGGAGGCTTTCGAAAAGCTCAGCAATACACAGTTGGTCGTGGTTACCGGTGGATCAAGCGTTGACCCTGACGATGTGACAAAAAAAGCACTAAAGAGAAGCGGAGTACGTTTTATAAGAGAAGGAAACCCGATCCAGCCAGCAAACAACCTCACGATAGGTTACCTTGGCGATGTAACTATTTGCATTGTTCCTGCGGGTGCTCTATTTTACAAAACAAGTGCCTTTGACATTTTCCTTCCAAGACTCCTTGCAAAGGATACCATAACAAAAAAAGAGATTGCAGATTACGCTGTTGGTGGTCTTTGTCATTTCTGCAAGAGATGCACTTATCCAATCTGTCCATTTGGAAAAGTATGAGGATGATGATAGATGTAAGAAGCGCTTTAGAGTTGATAGAGGGATGTAATATAACCACACCAACCTGCGAGGAGGTATTTATTAGTGACACCATCGGCAGAACAGCATGTGAGAATATCGTATCTCCCGTAGATTTTCCTGCGTTTACAAGAAGCGCAATGGACGGATACGCACTTGTCGGATCTGCCAACTCAACGCAATTCGCACTGGTTAATAGCGCCTCTGAACTAAAGGACGGCACATGCATCAGAGTCAATACAGGTTTCCCTATACCTAAACACGCGTTTGCCGTTGTTGAATTAGAAAAAACAACCCTGAAAAACGGCATCGTAATACTTGAAAAACCCGTGGAGAAAAAGAGGAACTTCACAGAGAAAGCAAGCGAGATCAGAAAAGGCGAAATCCTTATAGAAAAGGGCACTCTAATTGATGAGAAGCTAAGATCTCTGCTTGCCTATGTGGGATTGTCAAGCGTTAAGGTTTTTAGAAAACCGGTAGTGGGAATAGTAACAACCGGGGATGAGGTTGTGTTTCCGGGCAAATCAACAGAGGAAAATGTTGTATACAACTGCAACTACTTTATACTTGAAGGTCTGTTGAAAAAATGGGGTGCGCAACCCGTTTATTTTGGACATATACCAGACGAGAAAGAGATATTTGTTAAAACCGTTAAAAATGCCATTGAAAGATGTGACTTTCTCATAACAACCGGAGGGGTCAGTAAGGGGTCGAGGGACTATACACGTGAGGTTCTTAAAACCATAGGGTGCGAATTTATCTTCGAGAATACCACAATAAAACCTGGGAAACCTGCCCTGCTTGCAAAACTTGGAGATAAATACATATTTGGAGCACCCGGATGGCCATCTGCTTTATATACGGTGGCGGTAGTCTATGTAAAACCACTAACACTGAGATTTTGTGGGAACAGGGAATACAAACACAGGTTCAATACCGGTGTTCTAAAACACGATATGCACGCCAATAAAAAGAAGGATTATTTCAACCGCGTTATAGTGACAATGGAAAACGGAACGTATATGCTTGAATCATCCGGATCGCAGAAAACGGATACCTTCCTGAGCGTCGCCAGAGCAAGTGGACTTGTGTGGATAGAGAAGGGGAAGGGAGATGTGCCAGCTGGCAGCAAACTCCCGTTTATCTTCATCTAACTCTTTTTAAAGATATTCTCCAGATCAAGAATCTTCTCTTCCTGTGACTTACCGGTGCCAAAACCGGTTGCATCAGGCATTGAAGAGCTTATCGTAATATTGCTCTTCGCCTGAATGTACTTGCTTTCAAGATCAGACGGTAGTTTCTCAAACTCATAGACAACCTTGTCCATCGGGATTTGCCCGCCTATTTTCTCTTCAAACGGGAATCCGTAAGGAACTATTGCTATCTGAATACCGCTTGAAGCAGGTAAAACCTGAATCAAAGCAACATCCTCAAGTGCGTCTTTCTGCTGGTTGTAAGTTCCAATCACCGTCTCCCCGGTGACGAGTTTTACAAATTTAATGTTATTCATTGCACCTCCATAAAAGCATTTTCAATCCACTCTATATCGTTCTTCCCTGTTATGCCGATCACGTCGAACCTCACATCCACATCCTCAAGCTGCATAGTTGTAAGAAAAAAACGTGCACATCTAATAATATGGGTCTGTTTCTTCAAGTCAACAAACTCAAGCGGATCACCAAAATCGGCACTCCTTCGAGCCTTAACCTCAACAAAAACAACAAGATCTCCTTTTTTAGCCACAATGTCTATCTCACCACTGGTGCAGCGAAAGTTCCTCTTAAGAATCTTGTATCCATTGCTCTTCAACAGGCTGGCAGCCCTACTCTCTGCCCACCTGCCATATAACCTATCAATAACCTTTCTTTCGAATCTTGGCAGCTTTGCCTCTCCTGCCCCTTAAGTAGTAGAGCCTTGCCCTTCTTACTTTACCCCTCTGAACTATCTCAACCTTCTCAATGGCAGGGCTATAATAGGGAAAGATCTTCTCCACACCAACACCGTAGGACTCCTTCCTCACGGTAAATGTGCCGTTCAATCCCTTTCCACCCCGTCTTCTTATAACAACTCCCGAAAAGACCTGAATCCTCTCTTTGTTTCCTTCCTTCACCTTCGTATACACTCTAACGGTGTCTCCAGGCCATAGCTCCGGGATATCCTTACCATACTGCTTTGCCACATTCTCTTCAAAAGCCTTCAGTTTATCCATCGCTAACTCCTAACTCCTCCGTTTTTTCTTTTGCTTTGGCTATTCTCCAACGTCTTATTTTCTGATGATCACCTGACAGCAACACATCAGGGACTGCCATACCACGGTATACGCGCGGTCTTGTATATTGAGGATACTCTATCAAACCGTCCGTGAAACTCTCCTCCTTCAGGGATTCGCTGTTACCGAGCACACCAGGTAATAATCTAACAACGCTATCCACAATCACCATGGCAGCTATTTCGCCACCGCTCAATACAAATCTGCCTATAGATATCTCCTCATCGGCAAGATATCGGATGCGCTCATCGAAACCCTCGTACCTGCCACAGATAATGGCAATTGACTTCTTCTTTGATAGTTCCACGGCCTTTTCCTGATTGTAAACCCTCGCTCCGGGTGTTAAAAGGATCGTATGAACGTCGCTGTCCTTCGATTTTACATAATCCATAGCCTCATAAATCGGTTCGGGTTTCATAACCATTCCCGGACCACCACCATAGGGATAATCGTCTGTCGTTCTGTGCTTGTCATGCGTAAAATCCCTTAGATTTACAAGCTCTATCTCCAGCTTGCCCTTATCGATAGCCCTCTTTATTATCGTTTCACCGAAAACACTCTCGAACATACCAGGAAAAATAGTCAGGATATAAACCTTCATATCCCAACTAAGCCGATTTTGCCACCTTCTTTGCCAGTCTCTTTACAGCCTCTGACGGAATGGCGCCCTTATTGATCCACTGATTGTACTTATCCTGATCCAGTTTTATCGTGGGTGGTTCAGTCTTCGGATCGTAGTATCCAAGAACCTCAAGCACCTTACCATCTCTTTTCCTTCTCGAATCAACCGCTACTATCCTGTAAAACGGCTTCTTTTTGGCTCCACCTCTTCTAAGCCTGATTGCAACCACAGCCAATCCTCCTTATCTTAGAATTCCAAGGTTTTTCATTATGTTAAATGCCTTATGTTTATTCATCCCTTTCATCATTTTGTTCATCTCAATGAACTGCTTGATCAACCTGTTCACATCGCTAACCCTGGTACCGCTCCCTTTGGCTATTCGTCTTTTTCTACTTGCATTAATGATCTTGTAGTTCTGTCTTTCCTGCTTTGTCATGGAAAGTATGATTGCTTCTATATGTTTCATCTCACGATTGAACGCCTCTTCGTCATCTATCTTAATCTTGCCAAGGCCGGGGATCATGCTCAATAGCTTGGCTATGGAGCCCATCTTCTGTATCTTCTTCAATTGATTCAGAAAATCATCAAAGGTGAACTGTTGTTTCTTCAGCTTTCGCTCAAGCTCTTTAGCCTCTTCCTCTTCCTGCTGCTGCCTGACTTTTTCGATTAAGGTTAGAATATCACCCATACCAAGTATGCGTGAAGCAACCCTGTCCGGATAAAACAGCTCAAACTCATCTATCTTTTCGCCAACACCTGCAAAGCGGATGGGTTTACCAACAACCTTCATAATGGATAGAGCAGCTCCACCGCGTGCATCACCATCAAGCTTTGTGAAAATAGACCCGGTGATACCCACCTCTTCGTCGAAGGTTTTGGCAACGTTCACAGCCTCCTGGCCAATCATGGCATCGGCAACAAACAAAATCTCGTTAGGATTCACATTCTCCTTGATTCTTTTCAACTCATCCATTAGTTCCTTGTCTATGTGCAATCTGCCCGCAGTATCGAGTATCAGTACATCCCTGCCATGAGTAGTTGCGTAGTCCAATGCCTTACGTGCTATCTGCTCTGGTTTTCCATCCGAGACAAAAACAGGCACATCTATCGATTTGCCAAGAACCTCAAGCTGTTTTATTGCAGCAGGTCTGTAAATATCGCAAGCTACAAGCAACGGTTGTCTGCCTTTGGATTTTAGATAACGAGCCAGCTTTGCTGCTGTAGTCGTTTTACCACTTCCCTGCAGACCAACAAGCATAATAACAAACGGTTTCTTGGTGATAGCAAGCGGTTGAGCTTCACCACCAAGCAGCTCAGTAAGTCGCTTGTGTACAGCTTCAACGATAACCTGGCCCGGTGTCAGACTCTTCTCTAACTCCAGACCCTCAAGATCATTTTCAAGCTCCTTAATAAATTCCTTAACAACCTTGTAATTTACATCAGCTTCGAGCAGGGCAAACTTGACCTCTTTGAGAGCTTTCTTTAAATCTTCCTTTGTTATGGTGCCCTTACCCTTGAGTTTTCTCAGTATATCGTTAAGCTTATCGCTCAAATCCGCAAACATAGCTCACCCCTCGAAAACAGCGTATAATACTATTACACAACGGTTTTTATGTCAAATTTTATTTGAAAGTGGTGCCCGGTGTTTCAGTTTGCGCTGTCCAACTGGTTGAGCTTCTCCATGAGTACATTGTACTCATTAATCATACCAAGCTCCTTGTAACACAGCGCAATTTTCAAGACGGTTCTTTTCTTGTCGGGCGAGTACGGGAGATAGGATTCGAAAACCTTGATTGCCTTTTCATACTCACCAAACTCGTAGTAAAGATTGCCAAGAGCATCACCAATCTCTCCTAACAGCTTTGGCTCCCTGCCCAGGGCTTTCTCTAAGTTCTCCTTTGCATCAAAGTAATTCTCCTTCAACAGGTTCAGCTTGCCCAGCGCTACATACACGAGCGGTTGATAGGGGATTAACTCCAAAGCTTCTTTTAAATACCTCTCTGCTTCTTCGAATCTGCCCTTGTCTATCATGATACTCCCAAGCAGAAATGGTATCTCACCAAACGCCCCGTGTTTTTCATATAAAGCAAGTAGCTTTTCATAGGCTTCAGATAGTTTTTGTTCTCCTGCCAGCTTTATCACCTCTTCATACTCCTTGAAGGCATCCTCTTCCATTTTCAGCTGCTCAAATAATATTTTCTGCCTCTCAGCACTCTTCTGGGTTTTCGAAAGTTCATCTATAATCCTCATCCATCGTTTTACATCTTCATTGTCAGGATCATGCTCAAGAGCCCTTTGTACCAGCCTTTTTGCGTGCACAAACTGCTTCTTTTTCGCCGCATCCCTTGCAAGAATAAGGTGTGACACGACAATGTTTTTCTGAACCTCGTAATCGTGCTTTGCCCTCTTAAAACCAGGATCCAGCTTAAGCGCCTTTTCAAATAACTCAAGGGATTCTCTATGCATAAAACGGTTCAGGCTGCACAATTTGGCTTTCCAGTAATAAAGAGATGGCTTATCACCATGCAGCGCCATAGCTTTTTCAACCAACCCAATACCCATATAAATGTCCCTGAAATTGAAGTATATCTCAAGCAACCGCTCCACATCGTTAAGGTTTTTTATGAAACCCTCAGGATCTTTTCGGTACCTGTTCTCAAGCACAAGACACATATACAGTTCATCTATAAACCTCTTTGCTTCAGACGACTTGGTCCTTATCAGTTTGAAATATCTTATAGATTGCTCAATCCTTTTTGTGGTGCTCTGCCCGCTGATATCGAATTCCTCTTTGTTGAAAAGATAAAAATCCTTGAAGAAGAAGTTGCTAACGGCTTTCTGGAAGATCTCATCGTACGTAATTTTATCGTTGATTCTGTTAACCGTCTCCACATCTTGCTTAATATCACTCTCCTTACCCGTAGCCTTCCATGTCTTGAGTATTCTTTTATCGATTGCAAGCGCCTTTGAAGCCTCCCTGATAATCTCCTCTATTTTGTTCCTTATCTTCTCTGTACGCTCGATAAAAGGTTCATATTGATAAGAGAGGTCAGATATATCTATTGTTTTGTCAATTGGATCAGACAGGTATTTTTCAGCTGCCTCCCTAAGCGTCATTACTTCGGTATTTTCAATGTAGGCACCGCCCTCTGTTGCGTTAACGAAGCGCACACCCGTTGCTGAAAGGGATCTGGTTATATCTTCCATGAGTTTAAGGCCTGAATACAAATTGGGGTCTGTTGGCACCTTATCCTCATAATTGCCTTTAACCCATTTTATCTGTTCAGGCAACCTTCCTTCTATAGATGCACCCTTTGCATGATCCATACCACCAGAATAAGCCCAATCCTGACCAACAAAGATAATAGGGTTTGCACCAAGAATATAAGCAAGCTGAACAGCAAGATGAGTAACCGCATTAACCTGAAAACGCGGTTTGATAGGTTTTCCTATTATGTCAAGATAGAGATTTGCAAACGGTATGCCCGTATAGCTCATCAAACCTGTTTTAAAGATTTTTGGGAGGGAGTAGTACACACCCTCAGAAAATACATAAACCATATCCACTGGCTCTTTCTTTTTAAATAAAACAGAATACTTCTGCTCATTTATTGCCTGATAATCCACTCCACAAACAAAATCCGGCTTTATCTGATATTTATCAAGCACACTCAAAACACTATCAACTGCTATCAGAAGAGCTTTGTTGCTTATGGTTTTTAAAAATTCTACATTTTTAGAAAGTGAGGGTCCGCTTGCCACAACTACTGCGGGTTTATCTTTGAAGTGATCGGTTAATCTATCCACAGATGTGCCTCTAATCACATTTGGCGTATTTTTTATAGCATTTTCCGTAATCTCACGGGAGCGATTTATTAGCGTATTTCGGTTTAAAAGTATTGGTAAAACAGCCTTTTCAAGAGCCCTCATTACCTTTTTAAGATCGTAGAAATCGACCTTATCATAATTTGGCGTGGTAAACTGGATCAGATCACCCCAATAGAGTCTTGACTGCAACCGTGTAATGAGTTCTCCCACTATCCTTTCAAGCTTATCATCCTCAAGGATCACCAATATTAGACGCTTGTCGTTAAGCAGGTCAGACATATCCTCATACTCAAGCACTTTTTTTATGATGCATGGGTTGGACTCAAGCACGACAGTCGTGGTGTCTGGATGCGCCTTTCTGAGTTTTCTCAATGCGTTTCCTATGCCAAAACCATGCAGAAGTATGGTATCAATCAGTTTAATCTCCGCTTTCACTTCAGCATCATGATCAAGCTGCAAGTCTCCGTAATATAACCTACCATCGCGTATGATAATTCTGCCGTCAGGCTCGCACTCTTCTATTAATCTCAATAAACCACGCCATTTTAATGCTTCTCTATTTACCTCAAGCATGCCTCGCACTCCTTGTTTTATTTCAAAAAACGTTGTAGCAACAAGCATTCCCAAAAAATATCAATAGACGCTAAAGTTTTTGAGGCTCTATCCGAATAGTAAAGTGACACAATGCGAGGAAACTCGGGCAAAGGGGGTGATGCCTGTAAGCAGCAAACGGTAAGGACCCTTAAAAAGCTAAGGGGTTTTTCGGGGATTGAGGGTATCTATGTTTAACCGTAAAAAACCTGGCAAGGAGGAGAGTTATGGGACTGAGAATCAACACAAACATTCCGGCACAATATGCAGTATATAACCTGACCAATACCAATAACAAATTGGCACTCTCACTGGAGAGGCTCTCAACGGGTCTAAGAATTACAAAGGCTGCCGATGATGCAGCTGGCATGACCATTGCAGACGCGTTGAAGTTTCAGTCTTTGAACCTTGGCAAAGCCATTGACAACGGTAACAACGCGATCAAGCTTATTCAGATCGCAGATATGGCTTTGCAGAAATCCATCGACATTGTACAGACAGTAGCTCAGAAGGCTACGCAGGCTGCAAACGCAACAGAAGATAGCGCATCAAGACAGGCCCTTCAGTCAGACATAACCAAACTCATTCAAGAGCTTGATAACATCGCTACCACCACATCCTACAAGGGCGTCAACCTGCTTGACGGAACCTTCACCAACAAGATCGTTCATATCGGTGCATATATGAACCAGACGCTGTCCATAAGCGCACAGAGAACAGCGTCCGATTCCATCGGTTGGGTGGCAAACGGAGGCATTTACGGAACATACTACACATCTGCTCAAGAGGCAAGCAATACAGCAGGTGGCTACCTGCAGTTCAACAAACTCACCAATATGATCGAATTCAAGGCAGACGACCTTACTATCAACGGCGTCAACGTTGCAAATAACGCTGCCGGTATAAATGCACAGCAGCAGGTAGATGCCAAAACCATGGCAGATGCCATCAACGCTGTCAAAGCGCAAACAGGTGGTGTTGAAGCTGAAGCCACAAATGTTGTGGTTGGAAACGGAACCATACAGGCTGGTACAATCAATGCCGGTGATCTCTGGATCAACGGTGTCAATATCGGTGCTGTAAATGTAGGCGCTGGCGACGCCAACGGAGCCCTTGTTGACAAAATCAACCAGTACACAGATCAAACAGGTGTTGTGGCATCTGTAAACAACAACGGTCAGCTTGTGTTGACCGCCCAGGATGGAAGAAACATCGCTATCGAGCTTCATGGAAACGCTGCACAAATAACAGGCCTAACAAATGCAGAAACCGTAAACACTGGTTCACTCAATAAATTACAAACACAAATGACTTTCTATCTGAACGGAGTAAAGATCACAATAGCGGCTGGTAGCTCTGCTGCAAGTGCAGCAACGGAAATCAACAACCAGCTGGCTGCAGCTGGCATAAATACAACAACACAGATCAGGGCAAGTTACACAGCATCATCGGGCGGTTACTTGAAGATCTTCACAAGGGACGGCAGAGACCTCAACATATACGTCAACTCTGCACAGGCTGCTGCAAGTCACTTAACATTTATAGGCCTTGGCACAGCAACGGCGAATCACGACACGTACTTCCTTGCCAATAAAGCTCACCACGGCGAGATTACATTAACCAACACAGATAACATCACAATTTCGGGTTCTCATCCAGATGTGGCTGGTCTTGCAGCCGGGACAATTTCGCCAAATTACAGACTCAAGGATGTAAACGTAACCACCGTTAAGGGGGCAGAGCTTGCTATCAAGATAGCTCAGTCAGCTCTAAGTGCTCTCGACAAGGTAAGATCCAATCTGGGTTCTATCCAGAATCAGATTCAGGCAACGGTTGAGAACATATCCGTCACACAGATCAACATCAATGCGGCTGAGTCAACAATCAGGGATGTCAATTTTGCGCAGGAGTCCTCGAACTTCTCCAAGCTTCAGATCCTGGCTCAGTCTGGCACCTACGCTCTGGCACAGGCAAATGCTGTGCAGCAGAACGTTCTCAGACTGCTTCAGTAACGCAAACCCCATCTATCCTTTCTCCCCCGATAGCTCCCACAATGAGCTATCGGGGGTTTTTGTTTGTCGCGTCCCTCCATAGCAATCCTATAGCCAATTTAACGCATTTCTAAAATCTTGAGCTTCTCCCTTAGTTCTTCCACCGATAACCATCTATCGTTGCGGTCAGAGGAGTATACGAACCCATACTCTTTTGGCTTGGCTTTCTGACCCCACACGTTAATGCTATAATCGGCCTTACCCGTAAAGGAAATAGATGGTTTAATTACGTAGTAGTCAGAAAATTCCAGGGTATTGAACGAATCATCCACCGAAATCATGCTCTCATGCAGCTTCTCACCAGGCCTTATGCCAATGATATCAAACTCCGCATCAGGCACGATGGCTTTTGCCAAATCCACAATTCTCATGGATGGAATCTTAGGCACAAAAATCTCACCACCGTACATTGTCTCAAACGCTTTGAGAACGAAATCAACGGCTTCCTCCAGAGTGATCCAGAAACGTGTCATTTCAGGGTGGGTTATGGGTACCCTCTTTACGCCTTTTCTTGCAAGCTCCATGAAAAGAGGAATAACACTTCCGCGAGAAGCCATAACATTTCCGTACCTAACAACGCTGAACCTGATATCCCTGCTGCCGCGGATATTGTTTGCAGCTATAAACAGCTTATCGGAGGCGAGTTTTGTTGCACCATAAAGGTTTATAGGATTCACAGCCTTATCTGTGGACAGAGCAATAACCTTTTTAACTCCACTCTCAAGAGCCGCATCTATTACATTATTTGCGCCGAGTATGTTTGTTTTTACAGCTTCCATCGGGTTATACTCAGCCACCGGTACATGTTTCAGTGCGGCTGCATGCACAACATAGTCCACTCCATCCATCGCTCTTAACAGACGCTCCTTATCCCTTACATCACCGATAAAATAACGCATGCAGGGATCATTAAAGCGCTTACGCATCTCGAACTGCTTAAACTCATCCCTCGAATAGATTATCAGACGCCTCGGCTTGAACCGTTTCAGCACAACCTCTGTAAATTTCTGCCCGAAACTGCCTGTACCGCCTGTAACAAGCACATTCTTACCATCAAACATGGCTGTCTCCTTTCGTCAACAGCTATAGCAAAAAGCAAACCAAACACGGGTTATAGTTTCAGGCAAGAAGCTCCAGAATACGTTTCAGTTCTTCCTTGCTGGGCTTTTCTTTCAACTTCCCAAGGAGCTCTACAACCTCATCGGCGATTAGATTATAGGAGTTTTTTGCACGCTTTATCTTTGGGTGCAACGTAGACTCAAGATCTTCATTATCCTCAAGCAGTACCTCTTCCAGTTTTTCACCGGGTCTAATTCCTGTAAACACAATCTCAATATCTTCATACGGCTGTAAACCCTCAAGTCTGATAAGCCGCTCGGCAATCTCAACAATCCTGACAGGTTTACCCATGTCAAGGACAAATGTCTCACCACCATCACCCATAGCAGCAGCCTGCAGCACAAGCAATACGGCCTCTGGTATGCTCATGAAATAGCGCTTCATCTCAGGGTGCGTTACTGTTACGGGCCCACCCTTTTTTATCTGTTCAACAAAAAGTGGAATTACTGAACCACGACTGCCAAGCACATTACCAAATCTTACAGAAATAAACCGTGTAGAACCCATCGAGTTGAACAAAATACAAATAATTTCTGCCAGCCTTTTTGTCATACCCATGACGTTAGCCGGCTCAACAGCCTTGTCAGTAGAGATATTGATGAAGCGCTCAACACCACTCTCAAATGCCGTTTCCGCCATATTCAGGGTGCCGAAAACGTTTGTTTTAATTGCCTCCTCCGGGAAATACTCCATCATGGGCACATGCTTATATGCTGCCGCATGAAAAACAATATGCGGTCTATAAACATCAAAAGTCTTTCTTAGCTTTGCCTTATCACGGATGTCACCTACAACGGGCACAAATCTGCTATCGCTTAGCTCAATCTGCAGGTTGTGAAGATCCGTTTCATCTATTTCAAAGCCCACCACCTTCTTGGGCCTGAACTTGAGTAGCTGTCTAACGATCTCAGAGCCTATTGAACCGGCTGCCCCAGAGACAAAAACAACCTTACCGAACAGGAAACCCTCAAGCGTCTCCCTGTCTATCTGAGCCACATCCCTTGCTAACAGATCCTCGATAGATATATCCCTTAAATCTTTCACGGTTATATTTGTGGATGGAAGCCTGTCAAGTGGAGGCACTATCTTGATGTCTCTCACGCCACATGAGACAAATCTATCGTAAAGTGCTCTTGTCTTAATGTGATTCAGTGTGGTAATGGCTATTATTGCAGCTTCAATATTCATCTGGTCAACAACCCTTTCTATATCGTCAAGTGTGCCAACAACCCGAACCTGATGTATCATGGTTCCCTGTTTCGATGGATCATCATCAACAATAGCTACAGGCTCATACGGACTTACTCCCCGTTTCATCTCCCTGATAATCCTTTCTCCTGTAAAACCAGCGCCAACTATCAGGGTCCTTTTTGCCTTTTTGTTTCTTCTCGGCTTTATAATCTCAAGATAAACCCTACGAGACGCTCTCAAAACAAGAACAAGAAACGTGGAGATAAAGAAATCCATAATTACAGAAGAACGTGGCAGGGAGTAGGGAATATTTAGCTTTTGCAAAGCGGCATTGACAAAATAGACAAGCAGAAAAGCAAAAAATAGACTTTTCGAAATCCTGTAAAACTCACCCACACTGACGAAACGCCAGTTAAGCTTATATATATCAGCCAACCACAAAAATATGATCTTTATCGCATCAACAATAACAAACCAGTAAAGATACCGAGACAGATACGTAGGCGGGATGGAAAAATTAAACCTGAAAAGCAGAGCCAGCCAGAGACTCAGACTAAAGATAATTACATCGGAAATGAGAAAAAATGCAATTCTTTTACCGACTGTAGGCTTAAGCAGATCCAACCACAACCTCCCTGAGCAGGGCTACTATCCTGTCAATCTGGTTGTAATCCATCTGTGTGCCACTTGGCAGGCATAACCCTTTTGCAAAAAGACTCTCGCTCGTGCCATTAACATACGCCTTTGCTTCACTGAATACAGGCTGCAGGTGCATGGGTTTCCACAAAGGTCTTATCTCTATGCCTTTTTGCTTAAAAATACTAACGACATTGTTAATATCAACGTCTCCAAAGAGCGCCGTTGTAAGCCACCTGTTGCCAGAGCTGTTTGGAATCTCAGGCATAAATTCAGCAATATCCGACAGATGCTGTCTGTAGAACTCAAATATCTGACGCTTTCTTGCCACACGCTCTTCAAGAACCTCCATTTGTGCAACACCAATAGCAGCAAGTACATTACTCAACCTATAATTATAGCCGATCTCCGTGTGTTCATACCAGTCAACAGGCTCTCTTGCCTGCGTTGCCAGCTTCCTTGCCTTATCAACCCACTCCTTGTTGTCGCTTACAAGCATTCCGCCGCCGCCTGTTGTGACAATTTTGTTGCCATTAAAGG
>CAZIZT010000019.1:0-34916 GCA_964544085.1 uncultured Desulfurellales bacterium | reverse complement strand
CTCTGCAGAGATTACCAGGTACTTGGCTGAAATGGACTGCTCCACATCCGGAACAAGGAGTCCCTCAATCCTTGCCGTTCCTTTTTCGCCAACCCTTTGCACATGTGTGGTTGTCACATAAGGAATGGCAGGCGGATACAGGATGGCTATAGGTCCCTTCTCACCGGTGTATTTGTTTACCCTCTTTCTGAGAGCCTCGTAGTAGATGTCATCTTCTATTGCTGCCGTTTTGTTCATCGTGGGCTCAGGTACATCCCCCTTGGAGTATTTATTGTTCGGGTCATACTGATGTGGCCTTAAGCCCCATGCATCAAACGGATCCTTAATAATTGCGTGTCTCTTGGGAGGGATATCGGGGTGAATCCAGAGGCCATTTTCGTCTTTACCCCTTAAACCGGCTTCGCCAAAAGTGTCGTACTCAAGCAGGTCGCTTCCCAGCTCAGTCATACCAGATACAAACTGCATGCCGTATTTTCCGGCTATGGTTCTTAGAGCCCAGGAGTAGTTGGTATGATCCATCACAGCTTCTATCTGTCCATCCTCAAGCCCCTTTCTAACCTCGTATGAAACAGGCTGGATCGTCTCAAGACCAATATAGGTCATCTCTATCCACGCAAGCTGACCTGCACCACCCATCATCATAATCGGTGTAGCGCCTGCGTTTGTCTGAACGTAGAGGTCCTGTATGTTCTGCCTGATGACCTCGCGCGGAATGGAGACGTTTGTTCTTGTATAACCGAATCCGCCGACACACCATGCTCTTTTGGGCTTAATGAATCTTTTAACGATCTCCTGAACCGACATTATTTTGCTTTTCTCCTCTGCCATAGCCCCCTCCAAATTCTTCTAAAAATTTTTCTAACTTCTTGAGCTCTTCCTCCGGATCGGACGACTGATATTCGTTCAAATCCGCATATTCGATAGGAACACCCAACACATCGGAAAGCTTTTCAATGAAACTTAAAACCTTCTCGTACTTGAGGCCCGTAATGTAGAAATCGACCGAGTAGTCAGAATTGAAGTAAACCGTTGGATACATGTCGTCAAAATCCAGTCTCTCACTCCCGCTTTCATTGAACGGTATTAGCCGGAAACTGGATCCTGCTGTTTTAGTAACCCTGCCCAGCGATTTGACCTTTTCCCTGATTTGATCCAGGGTTATGAGCTTCCCACCGCCAATGATGTATCCTGGCAGAACCGTGAAATCACCTGACATTTACTCAAGCTCCCTTTTTCTTGCCCAGAGTGCCCTGAGCGTGTCTTCGATCTTCTCCTCTGCTACCCTGATCATCTCAGCGGCGTTTCTCAAATAATCCAGCTTCATTCGCAGTTCGGACTCCATGATCTCAGCCGTTCTCTTTTCGTTGAGCTGGCTTACCAGTTTGTTTAGGCGTGTGATGGATGCCGGTACCTTCTTGAACTGCCACATCCACGTATCAAAGTAATAGTTGGACATGGCGAGTTCCCACACCTCACTGGTTAGCGCTTTCCACACCTCCAGAGACTCTTTACTCTGCTGCTTTTCCTGGGCAGACTTCTCCTCTTTCGCCAACCTTTCCCTGAACGCCTTAGGATACGCTATCACCCCTCTCACCTCCCTCTATATAGTTTTTTATTCTTAACTACAGGTAAAGTGTACACCATCGCATCTTAAATGTCAAGATAATTTTTCACTCTTTTATTAGCATTTGTTAATTTCATGTTAGCTTTGTGTTGAGACGTGCTTCGTACACGTCAGCACCTTTGTCTATGATATACATCAGCAAAACATCTATCTCTGGTGTTGAGTTGCCAAGCCTTTTTGACTCTGATACGACCAGTACATCGCCTTTGTTTAAGGATGGAAGCACCTCTTTACCCAGGGTACGGTTTCTCCAGCTGATGAAACTTTTTACATTTTCATACACATAATCTATCTTATCCGTACCGAATTTTTCTTTGACAAATTTGTCTATGGCTGCCTTCTGTGTGACCCTGTCCAGTTCATCCTCAAACTGGATGTAACCCACGATTTTGCCCATACGACCTCCTATACCAGTCTTGTTATGTCCGTTTCTTCGTTGATTATTACTTCCGATGTATTCGGTAGCTTCAAGTATTTCTGCTCAATTTTTCTTTTGGCATCTTTTTTGTCCTTTGCTCTGACGATGTTGGTGGTAACAAGCTTTCTTTCGTCCCGATATATTACGAGCGCTAAAACCTTATATGTACCAAGCATAGACGCAAACCCCTTTGTGTTGAATTGATTTGGTTATTCTCATTATACAGGTAATGGAGTTATTTGCAAGTTTAGACTCTATAGGTGCTGAATGTAGCCTTTAAGTGGGAGTTTTTCCACAAGCTCAACTATGCTTTTGTATTCATCGTACCTTAGCTTTCTGTTTATCCCTGGATAGTTTAGTGCTTTGTATGCAGGAAAGTATTGAAACATAACGGAGATAGGAACATCTTGCATGTGTTCTGCTAACCATTCGAGGGCTTTTCTGCTGTTTTCAAGTTCCCCGGGCAAAACAAGGTGTCTTACTATCAGGCCTTCCGTTGCAATGTTGTTGCGAATCTTCAAAGCACCCTTTGTTCGGTACATAGCGAATAGTGCCTCAGTTGCTATGTCAAAGTAGTCATTGACGCCCGAAAGCTTCAAGGCCAACCTGTTATCGGTGTATTTTAAATCAGCAAGATAGATATCTACATATTCGTCAAGCAGCTCTATAACCTCCGATTTATCGTAGGAGCTTGTATTGAACACAATAGGAATGGTTAAGCCCTTTTCTTTAGCTTTTTCTATTGCTTCGCATATCAGGTGAACAAAGTGGGAGGGTGTAACAAAATTTATGTTATGGACACCCTTTGCCTGCAGTTTTAACATTATGTTTGCGAGTTCTTCCGATGTTACATCTCTGTAGGCGCTTCTTAGTTGACTTATTGGATAGTTTTGACAGTAGATACAGCGCATGTTGCATCCGGCAAGGAAGATTGTTCCGCTACCATTTGTGCCGGATATGGGTGGTTCTTCACCGTGGTGTACATTCCAGCTGGAGATTTGAAGGCGGTTTGGGCTTCTGCAGATGCCGATGGCTCTATCCCTGTCGATGTTACAGTTGCGCGGGCAGAGTTTACAGGTGGGTTTAACGTAATCAAAGAGTCTGTTCATGGTAAGAAAAAAGGGGAGAACCCCCTGACTGGAATTCTCCCCTCCTTACGATTTTTACGCGGGATTTGCTTATTTTTTGACACCCGCCAGCTCTTCGAGCATATCCGTTGTAATGGATTTTGGTCTTTCGATCTGGAAGCCCAGACCCCTGTCCCAGATAATATTTGACGTAACACCCAGAGATCTTCCAATGCCGAATAGTACGGTGTAGAAATCGTACTCTCTAACACCGTAGTGCCACTGTATACAACCGGAGTGAGCATCCACATTCGGCCATGGGTTTTTCACTTTTCCAAGCTGCTGTAGAATTGGCGGAACAACCTGGAAGAGCAGATCCACATACTTGAAAATTGGATCATCAGGTAGATGTTTGAGCGCAAACTCTCTCTGGGCGGTGTATCTTGGGTCTGTCTTTCTCAAGACTGCATGTCCAAATCCAGGTATTACCTGTCCGGAGTTTAATGTATCCCAGACGAACTTCTCCATCTCCTCTTTGGTGGGTATTTTGCCGCCCATCTTCTCCATCACACCCTGGATCCACTTAAGTGTTTCCTGATTTGCAAGGCCATGCAATGGACCTGCAAGGCCGCACATACCGGCAGCATAGGAGTAATAGATATCGGACAGTGCGCTTGCTACGAGGTGCGTGGTATGTGCAGAAACGTTTCCACTCTCATGGTCGGAGTGGAGTATGAAATACATTCTTGCAACCTCATCATAGGGCTCGGGTATACCCATCATGTGTGCGAAGTTGGAGCCAAAGTCAAGCTTGGGGTCGCTTGGAATGTGTGTATCACCCTTGTATTTCATCCTGTAGATATACGCACCAAGAAGCGGCAGTCTTGGCAAAAGATCCATTACGTCCTCATACATGTAATCCCATGCATCCATCTTGTTGAACTTACCAGATGCATACCATTTTGCGAACTTGGAGTCCCTCTGCATTGCGAGGATTCCAGCTGCAAACATGGTCATAGGATGTGTATCTCTCGGCATGGCTCTCAGTGTGTCGATAACGTACTGGGGTAGAGCCTCCCTTTTCTTCCACTCTGTGAACACCTCTTCCACGTCTTTCTCCGTGGGAAGGTCACCCGTTAGAAGCAGATAGAAATGTCCTTCAACGTAGGGCATCTCTTTGCCTTCGGGCTTTGGTAGCTTTTCCATAACCTCTGGAATTGTGTAGCCCCTGAATCTGATACCTTCGTAGGGATCCAGATAGGAGATGTCTGTAAGCAAGCACTTCAGACCCCTCATTCCGGCGATTATCTTGTAGGGTGTTACCTCATCTACCGGAACATTTGCATACTCCTTGTAGAGCCTTGTGATTCTGGGCCTGTGAGCCTGGATTTTCTCAAACAGCTTCTCCTTGATACCCATGGCCTACCTCCTTTAAAAAATATTTCAATTTCTTAGTTTCGTTTCTCGAACGATCCCGCCTTTTTTAAACTAACAGTAATGTTTCTTCTTGTTTTTTAGCACCTTCTAAGCTTTTAGCACTTTGTCAGATATTTGTCAACCGTTAAATTAATTTGCTAAGAAACTTCGGTAATAATTTACAGGATAAGAAAACTTATGGATACAGTTCGTGGATAGAGGAAAGATCCTCAAGCAACATAATTAACCTATCTATCCCAACAGCTATACCGCTTGATGGTGGCAGACCCATATTCATAGCCTGGAGAAAACGTTTGTCACTGCCATGCAAACGTCTTCCAATGGCTTCGGGATCTGTTTCCTCCTCGTAGCAGTTTGCAATCTCAATGCCCGCTATATAGAGCTCGAATCGCATGGCTACACCATTTTCTACCTTTGCAAGAGAGGCTCTCTCAGCCGGGAAACCCCAGATGACGGTGGGAATATCGATTCCAAGTTTGTCCTGGATCTTTGTTGCAAATATGGCATCAAGCAGCTCATATCTGTCTATATCGCCGTCGATCATGTATTGTTCTTTGAGTTTTTCTACCGCTGGTGCATCTGTGTCTATCCCAAGGGTATCTTTGAAGATCTCTTTGTAGGATACGTAACGGATGTTATTTAAGCGGACCATTGTGCCCCTGTAGTTTAGTAGATCAGAGCCGTTGAGTATGCGTATCATTTCGAGCAGTCTCTCTATAAGGTGCTTTGGGTCTCTGTATGTTTCGTAGTACTCAAGCATAAGAAACTCCTTTGCGTGCCACCTGTCTTCCTGATCGTTTCTGTAGGCGAAACCCAGCTCGTATAGCTTGTCAAAACCCATTACAATCAGTTCTTTAATACGCACCTCCGGACTTGGTGCAAGAATACCAGCCTCTGTGATGATAGGCTGTATGTTTGGTTCCTTGAGCCTCTCGCTGGCAAGTTTTTTTGTGATAACTTCGATGAAACCCTCTTCATCCAGATAGTTGCGAATGGTGCGGATGTGTCTCATTTTTCTTTTCACAAGCCTGTAATGTCTCTGTTGCCTGGCGTGATCGTATGTTGATCTGCAAGGCACAAGTAGCCGATCCTTATCATCGATTATGTCACCGGGTGCGTGTTTGGATATGAACGGCAGGCTAATATACCTGCCATTGCTCCACAGGATTGTTGACTTTTGCGTAACTTTAACTATTCTACCAGAGACGCCCATACGAGGTGTATGCTATGACAAAAGGGGTTTTTTTGCAATCACTTAAGCAGCTTCAAGGGTTGCTTGACAGATCGGTAACGCTTGAAGCTGTGGTGATAAGGGCTGTGGACCTGATCGTAAACTCACTCAAAGATGGGCATAAGGTGCTCATTTGCGGAAACGGCGGGAGCGCAGCTGATGCTCAACACATGGCTGCAGAACTGGTTAATCGCTTTCTTAGGGAAAGAAAAGCCTTAGCTGCCTGTGCTTTAACAACAGATTCGTCAACAATGACCAGCATAGCAAACGATTATGCATTTGAGCGTGTTTTTGCTCGCCAGATTGAGGCGCTTGGTAGAGCCGGTGATGTGCTTGTGGCTATTTCAACAAGTGGCAACTCTCCCAATGTTATTGAGGCATTGAGAATGGCAAGAACAATGGGTCTCCATACAATTTCTCTGCTTGGCAAAGACGGTGGTTTGGCAAAGGGGCTGGCAGAGGTCGAGATAATCGTACCCTCTTCGTCCACCCCCCGCATTCAGGAGGTTCACCAGCTTATTATTCATGCAATCTGCGAGGATGTGGAAAGTGCGTTTGCTTGAAAGAAAGCTAAAAAACGCTGATGAGATAACAAAGTTAAGCGAGGAACTAAAGAGAAAGAAAAAAAGAATAGCGTTTACCAACGGATGCTTTGACATTGTGCATGCAGGTCATGTGACGTATCTTGAAGAAGCTAGCAGGCTTGCAGATGTGCTGATAGTGGGTTTGAATTCGGACGAATCGGTGAAGAGGTTGAAGGGCGAAACGAGACCTATCATCCCTCAGCAGGAGAGGGCAAAACTACTCTGTGCTCTTGAGAGTGTAGATTATGTTGTTATTTTCAATGAGGACACACCTGAGAGGTTGATTCGTGCAATAAAGCCACATTTGCTTGTCAAAGGTGCAGACTGGAAGGGAAAAACGGTTGCTGGCTGTGATTTTGTAAGAAGCTATGGCGGTGAATGCTTGTTTGTAGAACTTGTTGAGGGCCTTTCCACATCTGCCATCATCGAAAGGATTATTGATGTCTACTGTGGATCTGTTAAGTGAGTTTGAGGCTTACCTTTCCAGCAGGTATAAGTCGGCTAACACGCGCAGGGTCTACTACTCCGATGTGAGGGAGTTCTTAAATGAGGCTAACGATTTTTCCAGGGAGTCTGTTGTTGGCTATCTGAAAAGCTTAACCGATAGGAGTCTTACCCCATCAAGTATAAGAAGAAAGCTCTCCAGTGTATCTGTGTTTTTCAGGTTTCTGATGGAGCGTGGGATAGTGGAGAGTAACCCACTTGAATTTGTGGATAGGCCGAAGCAAAGAAAGCAGTTGCCGGTTTTTTTGAGCGTAGACGAGATAAAGGCTCTGCTTGAGAGTATAAAGGACCCGCGCGATAGGGCCATGCTTGAGCTTATCTACTCCTCTTCACTTAGGGCATCTGAGGCCGTAAGCCTTAATGTGGAGGATGTGGACTTGAAAAACCTGCGTATCAGAATAAAAAGAAAGGGTTCAAAGGTAATGTTTGTGCCTATAACGAGAAGGGCTGCGGGTTACCTTGAAATCTACATCGGATCACGGCGTTCCGGAGCGCTTTTCCTGAACCGCTACGGTAAGCGGTTGAGCAGCAGAATGCTTCAGAAGATTGTAAAGAAATACTCATTGGGCACGATTTTTAAGGACATATCACCACACGCTCTGCGACACTCCAGAGCCACACATCTTCTCGATGGTGGTATGGATTTAAGGGTTCTGCAGAGACTTTTGGGTCATAGCTCTATCAAAGCTACACAGATCTATACCCACCTAAACTTGAACCAGCTTGCCAGGGTGTACGATTCCACGCATCCGCTTTCAAAGAATGAAGATGAATAGGGAGAAGCGCAACTATCTGCTTGGTGTTCTGCATGGCGTTTTCTACTTTGCAGCCAACGGTTTTGCTGATACCACTACTGTTCTACCGGCGTTCTTGAGGCATCTTGTTTCATCAAGTGCAATTATAGGTTTTGTTGCCGCAATATCGAGAGGGGGAGCCCTGTTTTTCCAGCTTGTATCCGCAGCGTATCTGGAAGGTAAACCCAAAAAGCGTGTTCTTGTGGCGTCTCTGTATGTTCGTTTCTTTTCGTGGGCCTTTATTGCTGTCTCTTCAGGTATTCTTCTGCCAGACCATCCCACGGCAGAGCTTGTGCTGTTTATCGTTTTTTTAAGCACCTTTTCGTTTGCGGGTGGCGTTGCTGTTATCCCATTTTATGACATAATAACCCACAACATTCCGGCTGGCAGGTTGGGTAGGTTCTGGGCAACGCGACAGTTTGTTGGCGGTATTCTCGCTGTAGCCAGCGGTTTATGCGTCAAGCTTATCATGCAGCGTTTCGATTTTCCAATGAACTACACGGTGATTTTCTCTCTGGCAACCATCGTTTTTGCTGCGGCTTTTGTAAGTCTCGGAAGCATGGATGAGGGGGGCGTAAACCAGAAACCCAACAGATCCGTAGGTGATTTTTTAAAGGGTGCCGTTGATATTCTTAAGAACAGAAACGACTTCCGTTTTATGCTTCTGTCGGAGTTTTTGAGCCATGCAATTTATATGTGCCTGCCTTTTATTGCCATATATGCGCTCTATAGACTTGGACTACCGAGGGATACGCTTGGTTATTTCGTATCGGCTCAGATGGCTGGAAGCATTGTTTCCAATCTATTCTGGGGTTATTATGCGGACAGAAAAGGCTCTCGATTCGTTATAATTGCAACCAATCTGCTTGCCGTCAGTGTTCCTGCACTTGTAATGTTTGTTAAATCCACAACCATGTTCCTTATTGTTTTCTTTCTCATGGGTGCCTATCTGCACGGTTCCTTCATAGGTTACACCAACTATATGCTGAAGATTGCACCAGAAGCTAAGAGACCTACGTTTGTGAGTATTCGCGGCACCTTTAACGCCATTTCCTACTTTCTGCCGGCAGCAGGTGGTCTTCTTGTGGATAGTTTTTCCTACGAAACGCTCTTTTCCGTAACCACCGTGGCTTCTCTATGTGGACTGGTTTTTGCCACTTTGCTGAAAGAGCCGGTTAGATCTTGAGCAGTACCTGAGCCAGTATAATGCTTAGAACAAGCGCAAAGGGATAAACAGCAGCGTAGCTTACAGCAGGGTAATCTGATTCTGTTATGGATGTTACAACGCTCAAGGAAGGGGTGGATGTCATAGCGCCAGAGAGGAATCCAAGTATCTCGAGGAAGTTCATGCCGAGAAGCTGCCTTGCAATGAAGGTGATGGTGAGCAACGGTACAACAATGCTCCCTACACCAAGGTAGATCGCAAAGAAGCCATGCGTTTGAATCGATTGAATCAGATATTTACCGGATTCCGTTCCGATGGTGGCAAGAAATATCAATTGTCCCAGGGTCTTTAACAGGGTTGCAGAGTGAGGTGAAAGTTGCCAGACAATATTGCCTGTTCTGCCTATACGTCCCAATACCAGCGCGGTTATCAGTATCCCACCCACAAAGCTAAGTTTGATGTTACCTATACCGGGTAGACCCACGGGTATGCTCCCCACAATTATACCGAGCACAATGCCCAATGAGATGGCAAGAAAATCGGCTGCAGGATACTTTAACAGATCATCACCGATGAGCTGCTTAAGCTTGTCCTCGTAGCGTTTTGGAGCAACCACGTAGAGCTTATCTCCCAGCCTCAACGTTAAAGAAGGATAGGGCTGAATATCGATGCCTGATCTTCTGAGACGTGTTATTACAGCACCCATGGACTTGAGCTCTTTAAGCTCTGCTATCTTTTTGCCAACCACATCTTTGGATGTGACAAGCAACCTAAAGACCTTCATATCATCGTGAAAGTGATAGCTCTTTTCAATCTCCTCACCAAGTAGCAGTTTGAGGTTTTCAAGTTGCTCCTCGGTTCCCGATGCTCTCACTATGTCACCATAGTGGAGCTTATCCGTGCTTGTAGGTTGTCCTTTATACGTTTCTATTCGCTCGATAACCGTATGGGTGATTTGCTCTATCTTATCCTTTTCCACCGGTTTGTCCTTGAAACTTTCGTTTGTAATCCTGAAGTTTTTTGTAACTATCTCCGGGTGCAGCATTTTCTGTCTCTCTTTAAGCTTGGCAAGCTCACGCTTGAGATTAACCCTGAAAATGGAAGGTGTCAGCCGTATTGTCAGGATTGTAGCTATAATCGCAAATGGATAGACTACACCAAAGAAAACCGAGATGGAAGGGGAGTTCTTTATCTCAAGGGCAGCAGCCAGTGCAGGAGCGCTGGTTATGGCCGCCGTGAAGATACCATCGGCAACGTCCGCTGGCAGGTTTTCGGTTTTTGCGACGATGAGAATGATTGCAAAGATAAAAAAGAGCAGCAATGCAGCAAGAAGGGCAAGTCGTAAGCCCTCTTTCTTTACGGCTTCAAAGAACCCCGGTGCCGATTGCAAGCCTATGGCATATATAAACAGAGCCAATCCAAAAAATTTGAACGAAGATGGCAATACTACACCGAAGTGGCCAGCTACAAGCGAAACCAGAAGAATGGCAGATATGTCGAAGGAGAAACCCTTTATGCGAATGTTTCCAATAATGTAACCAAGGGTGATTATGATAAAAAGCGAGAGAATATCACGATGGATGAAGAAGGCTAACCAGTCAGACATGTGCCTATACACCTGTTTCTGCCGGAGTTTTTAGCCACATAGAGACGCTCATCAGCCTCTTTTATAAGATCGCTGAGCGTTTTATTCTCCTCGTCCGGTTTGACACCTGCTATCCCGCATGATACGGTGATCTTCAGCACATTGCCTCTCCAGACGAATTGCGTTTCCTCGACCTTTCTCCTCAGATCGTCCGCCCTCTGGCATGAGTTTTCCTCCCTTGTGTTGTTCAGTGCACATAGAAACTCCTCGCCACCGTAACGCATAACCACATCCTCTTCCCTGAAGTTCTCCTTCAGTATTCTGGCAAATGCCGAAAGCAGATAGTCGCCGGCTTGGTGGCCATAGGTATCATTTACGTGTTTGAAATGATCCAGATCGAACATTATCACGCAGAGCGTTGTTTTCAGTCTTTTGGCGCGTTTGTATTCTTCGTACAGTCTTTGCATACCAAATCGCCTGTTGTAAAGGCCGGTTAATTCATCGAAAGCCGCCAGTTGCTGCATCTGCTGATAGGAAAAGGCACTCTTTAGCGCAAGTACGTACTCTGAGAGCAGTCTTTCTACGAGAACAACCTTATCGGAGTGGAGATAGGACTTGTTGTACATTACAAGCACTCCCATTAGATCCTCGTACCTGAAAGGGAAATAGATCACTTCAGCTGGTTTCAGGCTTCCAGTGCCGAACTCAACAACAGTAACATCCTTATCTTTCAGATCAACGATTTTGCCCTCCTCGATGATGTCAATTAGGGAGGCTTTCCTTTCTTCACTCAGGTGAGTTCTTATGTTTTTGGCGTGAGCAAGCTCGATTTGCCCATCCTTTTTTAGACGGTATATCTCCACACCGAGTGCATTGGTTGTTTCTACAACGAACTGTGCTGTTTTTGAGTCCAGCTCATTGACCTCGAGCGAGCGACTTACAAGCAAAAAGAACTTATCCATCATTTCGTATTGCCAGAACAGCGAGCGTATCACCCTGACAAGGGAGTTATACCTGCCGGCAAGCTCGCCCAGCACATCCTTTGAGTAGAGTCTGATGTAACAATCGTCACACTCATCTATACTTTCTATGTTGCCCCTTTTGTACCTGAGTATGTTTTCGGTTATCCGTTTTATATTTTCCGAGAAGCTGTTGAGTTTCTTGATAATTACGAGCCTGATCACTAAAAAAGAGATGCCACTAACAAGAAGACCCGCACCTACCGAAACAGCACTGTACCAGAGCGTGAATACCTCTCTTGCCGGTAAGCCAAGAATGAAACGGGATATAGGCAAAAAGAGTATGCCCATGGCTATACCTGAAAAGAACATGTACAAAGCGGACTCCTTAACGATGCTGTCAAACACCTTTTTTCTCATGCACATCTGCTCCTTTATTTTTAAGTGTCAATGTCACTCATGTGCATTATGGAAAAAAGCGGTCTCTTGTCAACAGATTTGATGAGAAAAGAAGGGAAAGGGGGCCCTTTTACAAAAGCCCCTATAGTTCGAAGCCTCTCTCCGTGTGAACGGCGATGTCCAGACCCTTTATCTCGTCTTCCTCATCGACCCTTAGGCCGTGTGTTAGCAGGGAGGTGATTTTTACAACGACGAATGTGCCTGCCGCCACAAAGAGGATGGTCGAGATAACCCCCACGAGCTGGACATACATTTGATGGCCTCCCCTGTATATCAATCCTTTGGCAAAGTTGACGGCCGGATCACCGAATAGACCAACTGCTATCATACCCCAGATGCCATTTAGACCGTGTACACCGAAGACATCCAGCGAATCGTCGTAGCTCAGTTTGTACTTCAAATAGCCAGTTGCAAACCAGCTTATCACGCCGGCAACGAAGCCTATGACAACTGCTCCTATGTTATTTACAAAACCTGCAGCTGGAGTAATTGCTACAAGTCCTGCAACAGCGCCTGAAGCTACGCCAAGCATTGTCGGGTGGCCATGGATCAACCAATCCATAATCATCCATGCTACAGCACCCATAGCTCCTGCTGTGTTTGTGGTCAGGAACGCATTTGAGGCCAGAGCTCCGGAAGATAGAGCGCTGCCAGCGTTAAATCCAAACCATCCGAACCAGAGCATGGCTGCTCCAAACATGGTAAGGGCAACCGATGAGGGTTGCATTGCAACCCTTTTAAAGCCCCTGCGTGGACCTATCATCAAGGCAAAAACCAGACCACCTATTCCCGATGCGGTTTCAACCACAAGACCACCGGCGAAGTCTGCAATTCCCATTTTGTTGAGCCAGCCACCCCCCCACACCCAGTGAGCCAGTGGAGCATAAACGAACGTTGCCCATAGTATGCTGAATATTACCCACGATGAGAATTTAACACGCTCGATGACGGATCCGCTGATCAGTGCTGGGGTAATGGCTGCGAATGTCAGTTGAAATGCGCTAAAGGCAAGTATTGAAACGTGGGTGCCAGATGCTGGTGTATGTATATTGACCTGCATGAAGGCGTATTTTAGGTTGCCTATAATGCCGGAGACATCAGGACCAAAGGCCAGCGAGAACAGATAGATCACCCATAGAACACTGACAATTGCATAGGTGACAACAGACATACCCATGGAGTTGAGCATATTTTTGCTGCGTGCCATTCCGCCGTAGAAGATTGCAAGGCCAGCTGGTGTCATCATCATTACAAGGGCAGCCGAGACAAGTACCCAGGCTGTGTCGCCAGAATCTATGTTGCCCCCCGAGGCAAATGCTACTGCAGGCGCAAGCAGAAGTAGTAGAATGAGTGCCAGACGCTTCATGCATACCTCCGCAACATTTTGACGGGAATGTAGCATATTGAGTGCCGTCGTTGAAAAGAAAGGAATTACATGGATTTATCCCACACTAAGTAGCCTGACGAGGTGGATACAAGGTGGAATCTTTTACAAAATTGTCAATATGATTACAAAAATTGTGCAGTAAAAGAGTTAGATGAGGATGTTAATTAGGGATGGATTTACATCGAGATTCTGAGCGAGTAACAGTGTAATCTGAGTGTAGAGCCGAAATTTTTTCTCCTGAAGCTCCAGTTTCCTGTTTTCTATTTTTTTAAGATCATTTTTGTAAAGGCTTTTAATGGCGCTGTTTTTTGATGATGCAAGAAGCATCTTAATTCGTTCTTCATCGTTTGTGTATTGTTTTAGTTTGGCGTCTATTTTGCTGCCCAGCGCGGCTTTGACCTCGTTGGATTTCTCTTTCCTGGGGCAGTAGGTAAGAACCGATGAGCGTCCGCTTGTGGCAGCCAGATACTCGCCACGTTGCTGCAGATTCAAGTAAAGATCCTTGGCTATTACATAACATCCCTTCTTTGCTGCTTCGTTCTCGAATCTCTGTATATTTGCTGATTCGTGTGAGGCAACCCTCGCAATGGACTCCCCGGCTGTTGCGGGCGCACTCGAACCCCACTCACCGGGGTCCAATTTGTAGTAGAGTATGGGGTTGTCGCCGTTAATGCTCACCACGGCTGCCCTCCCGCAGGCGGGCTTTTTAGCTAATCTTCGCTCCCGGTTTTATCTCTCTGTCAACCGTAAGCAACGCCAGCTTTTCGCCGTCCCTTGCCGCAAGGAGCATACCGTTGGACTCAATGCCCATAAGCTTTGCGGGCTTTAAATTTGCAACAACGATAATATACCTACCCACAAGCTCATCAGCTGTAAAGTGCTCCTTCAAGCCTGCAACCAGCGTCCGTGGATGCTCTTCACCAATGTCTATTTTTAGTTTAATCAATTTTCTGGATTTTTCAATCTCTTGGGCTTCGAGTATCCGTGCTACCCTCAGATCCACCTTGAGGAACTCATCGATAGATATGCGGTTATCCTCCCTGACGATCTCTTTCTCTTTTGCGGAATTATCGGTTTTTTGGTCCTTTTTCTTTTCCGGGTCTATGCGTTTAAAGATCACCTCACCCTTTTTTGTCTTCAAGGTTTCCACCGAGTAGAAATCGGTAAAGAAGCTTAGATCAAACGCTTCTATCGGTTTTTCAAAGCCGAGCTGCTTCCAGATCTTTTGTGCCGTATCTGGCATAAATGGCGAAATGAAACCTGCGATAAATTTCAAAGAGCTCACAAGATTGTAGAGCACCTCCTGTAGCTGTTCGTTTTTTTGCTCCTTTTTCAATGTCCATGGTTCCTTCACGGTTATATACTTGTTGACCGATCTTACATACTCAAACAGTGAGGAGAGTGCCTCGTCGAATCGGAAATCGTAAAGCGCGGAATCCACATTCTCGGCTGTAGCTTTTGCTTTTTCCTGCAGCTCTCTGTCGTGAATCTCCTGAGGTTTTTTAACCTCTCCATTTGTGTATTTTTCTACCATTGTAAGGCTTCTGTTAACCAGATTACCCAGATCGTTGACCAGCTCAGAGTTTATGCGTGCAATCAGCTCCTTTTCGGAGAAGTCTCCATCCAGACCAAACGGCACGTTTCTTAACAGGAAGTATCTGTAGGCATCCCTTGGATACTTTTCTATCATTTCGTTGGGATCAACCACGTTGCCCAGTGACTTGCTCATCTTCTTTCCATCAACAGTCCACCAGCCGTGTGCCACAACGTGCTCTGGTAATGGCAGATTAAGAGCCATAAGAAATGCAGGCCAATAAACAGCATGGAATCTCAATATATCTTTACCGACGAAATGCACATCCGCTGGCCAGATAGTATTGAATCTATCGAGATTATCGGGATATCCGATAGCGCTAATATAGTTCAGCAGTGCATCGAACCAGACATAGACTACATGTTTCTCATCAAATGGAACTGGGATGCCCCAGTCGAAGGATGTTCTCGTTACGCTTAAGTCCTTCAAGCCACTCTTTACGAAGCTTTTTATCTCGTTGTAGCGTGTCTGGGGTATGACAAACCTCGGGTGTTTTTCGTAGAACTCAAGGAGTTTGTCCTGATAGGCGGAGAGTCTGAAGAAATAACTCTCCTCTTTCACCATATCAACCTTTCTTCCGCAGGTTGGACAGATGTGGTCCTGACCTATCTCCAGCTCCGAATAGTAGCTCTCGCAGGGTATACAGTACCATCCTTCGTAGTAGCCTTTGTAGATGTCACCCTTTTTGTAGAGTGTTTCGAAAGCCACCTGAACGCATTTTATGTGGTAGTCATCCGTAGTTCTTATGAAGTGGTCATTGGTTATGTCCAGCTTTCGCCACAGTCTCTTAAAGTTCTCTACAACCCTATCTGCAAGCTCTTTAGGTTGAAGGTTCTGCGCCCTGGCAGCTTTCTGTATTTTCTGTCCGTGCTCATCGGTGCCGGTTAAGAAAAAGACTTTATCCCCGATAAATCTCCTGTAGCGTGCAAGGGTGTCCGCTGCAAGTGTGGTGTATGAGTGGCCGATGTGCGGTATGTCGTTTACATAATAAATCGGTGTTGTTATGTAGTAGTATTTCCCGTTACTGCTCTGTCTGTTCTTCAGCATCGTTCTTCTTCACTCCTTCCTCTTTAACTTCTTCGATATCGCTGACATTAACCTCTATCATCAAACCATCATCGTTTTTCAATATAACGGTTTTCTTTATCGGGTTTACATAAACCACCTTACCCTCCACATCACCAGCCTTTGCCCAGGAGTCAAGACGAGGTGCAACCTGCATGAATTCCTCGTAGAGGTATTCTTCATACCAGAGGCAGCACATCAGTCTGCCGCATGCTCCGGATATCTTTTTGACGTTTATATTGAGATTCTGATCCTTTGCCATTTTAACGCTTACAGGGTTGAATGTTCTTAGAAAACGGGCACAGCAGAGCTCATCACCGCACAAACCGAGACCGCCAAGGAGTCTTGCCTCATCCCTCACCCCTATCTGACGCATCTCAATGCGGGTTTTAAACAGATAGGCGAGTCTTTTTACAAGCGCTCTAAAATCCACTCTGCCGGGCGCCACGAAGTAAAATACTATCTTGCTTCTATCAAGCATATACTCTACTTTCACAAGCTTCATGTTCAGTTCGAAGTTCTTTATCTCCTCCCGACAGCGCTTAAAAGCATCTCTGGCAAGCTCAAGATTTTCCTCGTAGCGTTTAAGGTCCTCTGGCGTTGCTTTTCTAATGATGGATGGCACCTCCTCTGAGGGCTCCTCTATTTGCACTATTTTCATTACTTTGCCGATATTAACACCTCTTTCGTACTCAGCCACAACTTTATCGTTTACGTGCAACTCTTCCTCTCCAAATGTATAGGGATAAAGTGGGCCTGCATGTATGAATTCAACCAGCGCAACGTTCATTTAGTCTCCTCCCAGAAGCTCGAAGAAAAGAGCAAAGACAAACAGTTTCTGATTCAGGTTAAACTCTCTAAAGCCCGGTAGCTGTTTATGAATCAGTGCAGCCTTTTCATAGAGGCGTTTTCTGGATAACTCCACTGCAAGCCACTCGAGGAGTCTGATTAAATTCTCCTTGGGCATCTCTTGTAGCTCTATGATCCTCTGGAGCACAGCTTTGGCATTGTTTGCCTCTATTGCTTCAAGTAGCTGAGTATCTGTCTCATATTCCGGTTTAAATTTGACCCTCTGGGCTCTTGAGAGAATTGTATCCAGCAGATTGTCACATTCGTACAACAGGAAGTATACCTTCTCGGGTGGCTCCTCCAGCAGCTTGAGTAACGCATTCTGCGCATCAATACGCAGCTTACCAAGCAGAAATGCACGCGGCTTGTCGTATGCAATCCACGCAACGTCCTTTAGTGTTCTTATATCCTCCATTGTGGGTGATTCAAGCAGGTATATCTCGTTTTCATCCACACCGAGTTTTCTTGCGAAGGCTCTGGCTTTCTCCGCTGTAGATTTTTCTAAAGCATATACGTTGAATCTGTGCCTATCCATATCTCCTCTATCTCTTCAAAGATTTCTTCCTTACTTTTGTTTGCGTTTATCATGTGAACATTGGCAAAGTTGGTAGCAATGTAGCGGTAACCCTCTCGCACGCGTTCATAGAACTCTTCCCCTTCGGATTCTATGGCATCATGGCTATTTGTACGCATAAGCATGGTGTTGTAGTCAATATCCAGTATGAAGGTTATATCGGGTAGCCTATCATGGGCTGAAAATATGCTTGCCCTCTCAACAAAATCCAGATCCAGACCATAACCGAAAGCCTGATAGGCTATGGTGGAGAATAGCGATCTATCCGTTATAACGTGGCCACTTTGAAGTTTTGTGATCACATTCTCTATATTCTGAGCTCGATCTGCCAGAAACAGAAATAGCCGTGCTCGCGCTGTTAGTTGTTTATGGAGGAGTATCTCTCTTAGGCTGGACATGGTGCCTCCGGGTTCCCGCGTTAAATAGACGCTCTCATGTCTGGCTTTTAAGTAATCGTAGAGCATCCTTGCCTGTGTGGATTTGCCGGCTCCATCGATTCCTTCAAAGGCTACGTACTTAAAAGAGCTCATTACCCTTCTTAGGTGCATAGATACTTTTTCCAATGATCTTTACAAGCTCGCTCCAACCTGTTTGACTATCCACCGCAGCATCCAGTACCGGCTGCATTCTCGAATCCAGCATGTCTATCATGTTGAACAGCACAGCCTCCCTGGTCTTTGGCTTTTTTGGAGAGCCGTGTTCGTATTCACCATGGTGGCTTAAGATGCAATGCAACAGATTTAGCTCCCGATTTTTGGATAGCACTTTCAGTTCCCTTAGCTTGTTCTGCACCAGGGTGTAGCTTAAGACGACATGGCCTATGAGTTTGCCCTGGGTGGTATAGTTGAATGTGGTTGTGTCCAGCTCATAAGCTTTTCCTATATCGTGCAATAGAGCACAGCTGACAAGCAAATCGCCGTCTATATCATCGTAATACTCTGCAAGTTGCCTTGCGAGTTTGCCTACCGATACGGTGTGTTCCAGCAAACCCCCAACGTATGCGTGGTGCATTGTTTTTCCCGCTGGAGCTGCGCAGAACTTTTCCATGAATTCTTTATCCTCGAAGATGCTCAGCAGCAGTTTTTTCAATCCCTGGTTCTTGAGGCCGTTTATCAGTGTGAACAGCTCTTTTTTCATCAGATCGATGTCCCTTTTTGATGAGGGTAATAGCTTTGTTCTGTCCACCTGTTCTTCACTGACCTTTTCGATATCCTTGATGATTATCTGCCAGTTGTCGTTGTAATAGTTGCTTTCGCCGGAGACTCTCACAAAATCACCGGCATCAAATCGATCCTTAAGGAAGATGAGGTTATTCCAGATCTTTGCATCTATAACACCACTTCTGTCTTTGAGTTTCAGTCCTACATATTCATCACCATTGCGCGCCTTAAGCAGGTGCTTCTCGGTCACAAGGAATATCTCGCCTTCTATCCTCTGAAGCTTTTTTTCTTTGATATTTTTGATGCAATCCTCCATTCTACCCCTCGTCGCCTGAAACGTTGCCAAAAAAGATATACTAATAACTGGAGCTTTTCAAGAGCAAATCTCCAAAAGGGTGGCGTTTGTCATGAATTTGTTTATAATCCGAATATCTGGCCCGGATTCGGGGGTAAAAAATGAAAAAACCACTCTTTGTTGGCTTTATCGGACATTCGGGAAGCGGGAAAACAACGCTTATTGAAAAGCTGATCACACAATTCAGGCATGAGGGCTACAGGGTGGGGGCAATAAAGCACGATGCCCACAGATTCGAGATAGATCATCCCGGTAAAGACTCATACAGGCTGAAACATGCAGGTGCCCATCGGGTCGTTATCTCGTCAAGGGAAAAACTCGCCATGGTGGAGGAGAGGGACAAAGAGGCAACGCTCGATGAGATAAAGTCCATGTTTAACGATTGTGATATTGTGTTTGTGGAAGGCTATAAGCTTGGAGATATCCCCAAGATAGAGGTCCACAGAGCATCAACAGGACACGAGTACCTTGTCGATAAAGGCATCTCAAACGTTGTTCTTATCGCATCTGACGAAAGGACACAACGCCCTGTAGAACAGATTGACATAAACGATACGGTGTCCATAGCCCAGTTTATCAAGCGCCTCATGAACGGTTATGGTGATTCTTCAGATTGAACCGGCCACCGGTTTTTCGGGTGGCGTAAACCAGATGATTCTGAATAGCGTTGAACTAAAAAGACGCGGCCATACGGTTTACGTGGCATGCGTTCGCAACTCAGTTGTACACGAAAGGCTAAAAGATGTGGTTGATAGGTTTCTGTTTGTCGATGAGGAAAGAACACTATATTCGGCTCGGCTGATAAGGCGTTTTTTAAGTGGGTCTAACGTAGATATTGTTCATACTCACCACTCGCGCGGCCACACCATGGGTCTGCTTGCTCTGCTTGGCAGAACAAGGGAGAGACTTGTGGTACAAAGGAGTGTTATGTTTCCTGCAACCAATCCGTTTAAGTATTTGAATCCACGGGTAAATAGGTTTGTTGCAAACTCCGAAGCGGTGAAGGATGTGCTGATTCGCCATATGGTAAGACCCGGTAAGATTAGCGTGATCTACAGCGCTATCGACCCCGATTTACTGCCGGATGACGATAAGGAAACACTCAGGCGTAGGTTTGGATTTGGCAACAGGTTTGTGTTTGGTGTTGTTGCAAACTATTCTCGGTACAAGGGTCAGGAGTTGCTCCTTGAAGCCTTTAGCAGAATCAAGACCAGAGAGAATGCCCTGCTTGTGTTCGCTGGTAGATCTACCGAGAAACTACATCCGCTTGTTGAGAGGGCTGGTTTGAAGGAGAACGTTAGAATTCTGGGTTTCCGTAGCGATTCTGCGTCAGTGATAAAGGCTTTGGACTGTCTTGTTATACCATCCTTAAAGGAGAGTTTCCCGAATGTTGCAATCGAAGCCTTTTTTATGAAGACACCTGTGCTTGGTACCCAGGTTGGGGGCATACCGGAGCTTCTGAGGGATGGACGCGGTTATACAGCAGAACCCTCCGCTAAGTCCCTATCCGGAGCTATGATTCTCGTTTACAATGCACCCGATAGAGACCAGACAGCAAACAGGGCATACAGATTCGCGATGGAAAACCTGACTATTCAAAGGAAGGTTGATAGACTCGAGGAACTCTACACCAGGTTGCTTGGAAAATGAGGTTTCTATTTTTTGTTTTTAGAAGGTTTCCGCTTTCTCTTTTGAGGCTCTTCTTTCGCCTTCTAATGAGCCTTGTGTATCTTGTTGTTCCTTCAAGGAGGAGGATTGCCCAGAGAAATATATCAAAGGCGCTAAATCTGGATAGCAAAAGTTCTAAAAGGCTTGCCTTCAAAACCTACATGTACTTTGCGGATATGATTGCCATAAACGTCAAACACCTGGGTGATGAGCGATTTATCAGGAAACGGGTAACTGTTGAGGGCTACGAACACTTCCAGAGGGCAAAAGCTATGAAAAAGGGTGTTATTTTCACCACAGCGCACTACGGCAACTGGGAGCTGATGGTGTGTGCTTTTGCCATACTTAAAGAGCCCATCAATGTTATGGTAAGGCCGATGGATAATGCCAAACTTGATAGGCTTATCAACGAAATACGTTCTGCGTGCGGAAATAGAATTATCTCATCAAGAGAGAGTGCTTTTGGGTTTATCAGGATGCTTAAACGCAATGGAGTGCTTGGTGTGCTTGTGGATCAGGCAGGAGGTGATGGAACCTTCAAGGTAGAGTTTTTCTCCATGCCGGCAAAGGTATCGGAGAGTATAGCGCTGTTTTCCTACAAGCTGGGTACACCGATTCTGCCAGCCTACATGGAAGAGGATGCCGGAGGTTTTAGGGTGATCATAGAAAGCCCGATTGTAGCTGAGCATACGGGAAATTTTCAACAAGATATAGCAACAACGATGAAAAAGGTGTATAGTAGGTTTGAGAAATGGATAAGAAAGCACCCGGAGAGGTACTTGTGGATGCACAACAGATGGAAAAGGTAAAAGCCGTTTTTCTCGATAGGGATGGCACCATTATAGAAGATGTCAACTATCTAAGCAGGCTTGAGGATCTGCGTCTTCTGCCGCTTGCAAAGGAGGGGCTTGCACTGCTTAAGGATTGTGGTTACAGGCTGATTGTGGTTACCAACCAGTCGGGTATCGGCAGAGGTTATTTTACGGCTCAATTTGTTGAAGAGACACATAGGGTCTTGAACGAGATGCTGGGTGGCTTGATCGATGCCTTCTACTATTGTCCACACACACCAGAGGACAACTGTTCCTGTAGAAAACCAAAAACAGGTATGATCGATGAAGCTGTTGAGCGCTTCAATATCGACAGACAGCGCTCGTTTGTTGTGGGTGATAAGGAAAGTGATATTGAGCTTGGTTTGAATGCAGGTATAACACCGCTTCTTATTGTGTCAAGACGCAATGAGCATCTACTTGCCACAACGAAGGCCAGGCGTTTTTTCTCCAATCTGTTTGAGGTGGCTCGATGGATCTGCCGGACGGATTCTATGGCATAACGGACGAGCGTTTCGGCTGTCTTGAGAGTTTTAAGAGACTTCTTAATTTTGGTGCGCGTATTGTTCAGCTACGCTGTAAGTCTCTCACAGATAAAGAACTGTTTGAGATTGCCCTTGAAGCAAGAAAGCTTACAGAAAAGCAAAAAGCGATTCTTATTATTGATGACAGAGTGGATATTGCGCTTGCTGTTGGCGCGGATGGTGTGCATCTGGGCCAGGATGATCTACCGACATGTGTTGCAAGAAGGCTTGTCGGCAAAGACATGATAATCGGTTTAAGTACACACAGTATTGAGGATGTTGAAAGGGCTTCATGCTGTGATTATATCGGTGTTGGCCCTGTTTTTGAAACAACCACCAAGGATTATAAACCAATAGGTGTTGAAACTGCTCGAAGAATGGTGGAGCTTTCTAAATTCCCAGCGTACCTGATAGGCGGTATTACGCTTGAAAATATCAGCCAAATAGTGCATATAGGAGCTAAGGGGTTTGTTAGTGTTAGCGATGTTCTGTCACACGATATGTTGCACTATAAGGAGATGATTCGATTATGGAACAGCTCAAGGATAGGTTCGGCAGGCGAATAAACTATATTCGTATCTCTGTCACAGACAGATGCAATTTCAGATGCATTTACTGTATGCCAGAGGAAGGAATTCAGTGGAAAGAGATGTCTCAACTTTTGAGCTACGAAGATATAGCCTTTTTCATGGAACAGGCTGCCGCACTTGGTATAAGCAGGGTGAAGCTCACAGGTGGTGAACCTCTTGTGAGAAAGCATGTGGACAATCTGGTTGCACTGCTTGCCCGGATCGAAGGTATAGAGGAGATATCACTGACAACAAACGGCACTCTGCTTACCCAGTATGCAAAAAGGCTCAAAAAAGCAGGTCTTGCGCGTGTTACGGTGAGTCTTGATACGCTTTCCCCCGATCGCTTCAGACAGGTTACAAGGCTTGGTAGCCTGGATGATGTGCTTGCAGGTTTCGATGCACTCGATGATGCAGGCTTTGAAAGGACAAAGATTAACACCGTTTTGATGCGTGGCATAAACGATGGGGAGATTGTGGATCTTATCAGGTTTGCCCATGCACGTGGATACGATATCCGCTTCATAGAGCTGATGCCATCGAAGTTAATTAAGGACTGGAAGGGTATGTTTTTGAGCATAAACGAAGCAAAGGGTATAATTGAGCAGCATTTCACTGTGAGGGAAAGTTCAAAGAAGACCAACGGACCATCGGTTTACTACAGGCTGGAGAGTGGATATGTAGGTTTTATTACACCGCTTTCAAAAGCTTTTTGCGCTGCGTGCAACAGAATCAGACTCTCAAGCGAGGGTGATATAATTGCCTGTCTGGGTCACGACATCAGGATCTCTACCAAGGATGCTCTAAAGAGGCGTGATGCCGATGCTGTCAGGTCGCTTATCAAATACGCGGTTAGTGTGAAACCTAAAGAGCACGCCATGCTGTCAAGGGGCATCTCGTCCATGTCTGCAATAGGAGGCTGAATAGATGGATTTTACCCATTTCAACGAGCAAAAGAGAGCCAAGATGGTGGATGTAAGCTCCAAACAGAACACGTTGCGCATCGCAAGAGCATACGGTGAGGTTAAGCTTTCGCAGAAGGCATATACAGCCGTTAAAGAAGGCAGAGTAAAAAAGGGTGATGTGCTGGCTGTTGCACAGATAGGTGGAATTATGGGCGCCAAACAGACGCCGCACTTGATTCCTATGTGCCATCCCCTGCCCGTAGAGGCGATAGATATTAATTTTGAGATGGACGATGCAGAGTGTACCATTAAAATCTACTCTGAAGCACGCATAACGGGCAAAACAGGCGTAGAAATGGAGGCCATAACTGCGGTAACAGTGGCTGCTTTAACCATCTACGACATGTGCAAAGCAATTGACAAAGCTATAGAGATTAAGAACATCTATCTGCTTTACAAAGAAGGCGGAAAAAGCGGCGTTTTCGAAAGACAACAGTGAGATTAAGCTTACGGTAAGCTATCAGCCCTTTTGATAAAACTCCAGAAGCCAGAAACATCCATCACGTAGTTGACAATCTTGGCAGGTTTATAAACATAGACACTCTTTCCCTGCTCGTTGCGATCCTGAGAAGCCACAAGCAGAACCTGCAATCCGGCGGAGGTCATGTATTCCAGCTTTTCAAAGTTGAATACTACATCACCATCAAACCCTTTCAGATGTTGCTTGAGATTCTCTATTATTTGTGGTGCATTTAACGTATCCAGTCTACCCTCTATTGTAACAATCAACTTGTCGTCCTTTTTCTGGAACGTTGCACTCACAATCCACCTCGTTTATCGAATGTTTTTTACCCTGCAGCACCTCTTGCCTATGAGTCCACCCAAGAACTGTCCTATGAAATACGCACTAATCATTACGGGGAATGTGTAGAGTTGAAAGCCAAGTCCTGATAAAAGTCTTAAAGCTATAACGAATGGAATGGGCAAATGCACCCACATGAACCACTTCTTTGAAAACCTTTCAACTCTGGCTCTCATGTAACCGCACGGTAGATTGACTGCGACAACGCAAATAGCAACAGCCTGTAAACTCATCGATTACTCCTTTTTGAGAAGTTTTAGGTTGGATAGGTTCAGCCTTAATCTTCCGCCCCTTCGGAAAAATACGATTATTTTTGGCACATTAAGCGTACCCAATTGTTTGCACTGCAGCACTATTATACCCATTGGTCTGTGTTGGCACAGCTCAAAGAAGTGATTGACGCAGTATAGTATCATGCTTTTGTAGGCTGTTAAATCGTTTGAATCTACATTTAGCTTTGTGTAAGTTTTTTGCGTGTTGTAATCCTTTAACCATACCCTGTTATCATGAACATATAAACCATAAGAGGCTAATCCAAGCGAATTTACTATATCCATTCGCATATTGCCCTCAGAGACGCGGAGGAAACCCTCAAAGCTTCTACCGTTGTAGATAGCCTTGAACGTGGCCGTTACAGTGGGTGTCTTTTGTTTGGTTGGTCTTTTGAAAAGCTGCTTTACGTAGCTGCAGGATGATAGGCTAATCGTCAGAAAAGAAAGAATCAACAGCCATTTTAAGTTTTTCACCGCCTACAACCTCTCTTTTTGCCTCGGGCAACGAGTTTAGAAACAGGACTCCATACGACTTCTTAACGATTCTTGAGTCGGTTACCACAACTACACCCCTGTCGGTTTTGTCACGGATCAATCTACCAAAACCCTGTCTGAATTTCAACACAGCTTTTGGGAGCGCATACTCCATAAATGCGTTGATGCCGCTTTCCTTCATGTGTTGATACCTGCTTCTTTCAACCGGTGTAGTTGGAACCTCAAATGGCAGGCGGGTTATAACGAGTATGGAAAGGTTCTTGCCTTTTACATCTATACCCTCCCAGAAGCTGCTGGTAGCAAGCAGTACGCTCGGTTTTGATTTGAACACTTGCAGGGTTTCAAAATTGTCCATGTCTCCCTGTTTCAGGCATTGAAGGGAAAGCTTTTTAATCCTGTTTGCGATGCGCCTGTGTATCTCATTTAGCATGTTGTAGGATGTAAAGAGCACAAGCATACCCAGACTTCTTGATGCTGCAACCTGTGCAAGTTCCATCAGATAGAATTCCAGAGCATCTTCGTATGAGTTGCTTGTAAGCGGGGGTGCATCCTCTGTTATTACGATTTTTGTGGCGCTTGCATAATCGAAGGCATTCTCTGCCACATACTCTATGGCTTTCTCTATGCCCACACTTCTTTTGAAAAAGGTGAAATCGCCGTTAACGGATATTGTGGCTGATGTGAAGATTGCGCTGCTTACTCTTTCATAGAGGCTCTCCTTTAAGGCGGTGTCTACGCCCAGCGGTGTAATGTTAAAATGGACATATCCAGCCGTTGATTTAATCCAGGCTACGTTGTCCGTTGGTTCGGCTTGCAGGAATTCCTCAAGATCTGCGGTTATCTCCTTCAATCTTTCCCTTGTAGCTGCAATGTCTGTGTCCTCTTTGAAGGGCTCCAAACTTCGGTGAAGGTCGTTTAGCCGTTTCAGCAGTGAGCTGGCAAACCCTTCAAGATCCTCATCTGTTTCAAAAGGGTAGATGAACTCTCCCTCCTTTAATGATGCACTGGAGAGGAAATCGCTAAGCTCATTGACCTTTGCAATGGCTTTTGCTGTTATCTTGTTTTTTTCTGCAGCTGCAAGTAAGCCGGACGATCCCTTTTTGGTTGTTGAGTGGAGCATTTTCAGTATGCGTTTCAACTCCACAGTTGACACAGTTTTTGTGAAGTAGTTGGTGGCATTTTTCTCAAGGTTGTGAGCTTCGTCAAAAACAATGGCGTCAAACTGTGGCAAAACCCTGCCATGCTGGGTGATGGCATCGGACAGGACAAGGTGATGATTTGCAACGATAAGGTCTGTGTTTTCCAGCTTTGCACGCGCTTTGTAATAGAAACACCCGCTTTTGTAGTAAGGGCAGCGACTGTGAGCACAGGAGAGGCTATTGCTTGCAACCAGCTCCCATGCCTCTTCGCTAATTGCCCTTTTCTTCGAAAAGAAATCGCTTTTTAGGCCGGTTGTAGAGTGCTCTTTGAACTCCTTCAGTTCATTATGCGCTTCGGATTCGAATAACAATACGTCACCGCGCTCCATCAGATTGTCTAACTTCCTTTTGCACATATAATTTGATCTTCCAAGCGCTATACGGTAATCCACATCTATAAACGATGCTACAAGCGGCAGGTCCTTTTCAACCAACTGCCTTTGCAGATTTATCGTATTTGTGGAGATAACCACCTTTGCACCGTACCTTTTTGCATACACAGCTGCAGGCACAAGATAGGCGAGGCTCTTGCCTGTGCCAGTTGGGGCTTCAAATATGCCCATTTTGTTATCCGTTAAGCATTTGTAGATACCGTTTGCCATTTCAAACTGGCTTTTCCTGTGCTCAAAGTTCCTGTTTTGCTTCAGTATGGTGGTAAGCAGCTCGTCCACCGATGGTACGCCCTGCTTTTGGGCAACGGTTCTTACCGTCAATGTATCGTCCACAAAATACAGACCATCCACATGGTCCATGTAGTCTATGGCGAAGTCAAAGGCATCTTCCACGTTGCTGGAGTAGAACAGCACATCGCATACTCCGTTAGCGTCAAATTCACCCTCTATCGTGATTGTGTCACCCGATAGTGAGATTCTGTATGCTTTTGGTGGGGAGGCTTCTTTAATTATGGCTAAGCTTGAGTCATCAAGTCGCATCACTTGACAGGATAGTTGCCATCAAAGCAAGCAAAGCAGTAGCCATTGTCGTTGATGACCTCTTTTAAACCCTCTAAAGAGAGATAGGCAAGGGAGTCGGCTGTTGTGTATCTGCGTATCTCATCCGGCGTGTGGGACGATGCGATTAACTCCCTTTTTGTAGGCGTATCTATACCATAGAAACACGGTGAGATAACCGGCGGCGAGGATATGCGTAAATGCACCTCTCTGGCACCTGCGCCTTTAAGCATCTTGACGATGCGCTTGCTTGTGGTCCCTCTCACTATGGAGTCATCTACAACCACAACCCGTTTGCCTTTAAGTACATCAACTGCGGGATTCAGCTTCAGTCTGACGCCAAAGTGCCTGATGGATTGGGTCGGTTCGATGAAAGTTCTGCCTATGTAGTGGTTGCGTATAAGCCCAAAATCGAACGGTATACCTGACTCCATGGAGAAGCCCAGGGCAGCGGGTACGCCGGAGTCCGGGGTTGGTATAACTATATCGGCATCCACCGGCGCTTCTTTAGCGAGCTTTCTGCCCATCTGTTTTCTAATCGAATAGATATTTTTGCCCCACAGATACGAGTCTGGCCTTGCAAAGTAGATTAGCTCAAAGACACACTTTGCCTCAGCCTTTTTCTCGAGCATATCCGGGTAGTGGTTTACACCGTTGTTGCCCGCCACCACTATCTCCCCCGGCTTCACATCCATTAAGAACTCGGCTCCGATAAGATCGAACGCGCACGTTTCGCTTGCAAATACCGTCGAGTCGTCCAGTTTGCCCATGGAAAGCGGTCTGAAACCCCATGGATCGCGAATTGCGTAGAGTTCGTTTTCTCGCATGATGACAAGGCTGAATGCGCCTTTGAGCATTCTCAGGGCATCCACAAGTCGCTCAAAGAAGTTGTCCTTTTTGCTGCGTGCAATCAGATGAATAATGATCTCCGTGTCGGAGTTTGAATTGAATATAGCCCCTTCACTCACCAGTTGTTGTTTGATTGCGTCGGCATTGATGATGTTACCGTTGTGTGCTATTGCAATCTGGCCCATGTCGAAATGTGCAAAGAGGGGTTGGATGTTGCCTATAGAATCGTCGCCGTGAGTGGAGTATCTGTTGTGACCTATAGCGCTTTTGCCCTTTAAAGAGTCGATTGCCTCACGCGTGAATACATCGTTGACAAGGCCGTACCCCTTGTACTCGTAGAAGGTTACCCCATCTGTGGAAACTATACCGCAGGCCTCCTGTCCCCTGTGCTGGAGCGCATGGAGGCCCAGATACACGTAATTTGCAGCTTCGCTTTTGTTGTATATGCCTACGATGCCGCAGTACTCCTTCATTTTATACCCAGTACGTCCTCCATGGTATACAGGCCAGGTATCTTATCAATCACCCATTTTGCCGCACGCAATGCACCCAGGGCAAAGGTGTCTCTCGATGTAGCTTTATGTGTTAGTTCTATTCGCTCACCAAGGCCGGCAAATATGACTGTGTGATCGCCCACCACATCGCCACCGCGCAGGCTCATTATACCAATCTCTCCGCGCTTTCTTTCGCCGGTATGGCCCTGTCTACCATAAACGGCAACCTCGTTTAGGTCTTTCCCCAATGCTTCAGCGGCATTTTCAGCAAGCTTGAGGGCTGTTCCACTTGGTGCATCCTTCTTAAATCTGTGGTGCATCTCCACGATCTCTATGTCGTACTCATCCTTGAGCGTTTTTGCCACGTCTCTTACGAGTTTGAACAGAATGTTAACCCCCAGGCTCATGTTGGGTGCCATAACAATGGGGATTCTGACGGAGAGTCGTTTGATTTCCTCAATCTGCTGTGGCGATAAACCTGTTGTGCCTATTACCATTGCTTTTTCGTGTTCTGCTGCAGCTCGTGTGTGATCAAGTGTTGCCTGAGGAGCTGAGAATTCAATTATCACTTCGCCTTCGTCTATGATATCAGCAATATCGGGTTTAACAGTAATGCCTTTTTTGCCCAATCCGCACACCGAGCCTATATCTTCACCGATGTGCTTATTGTCAGGACTTTCTACAGCGCCCACCAGCTCAAGTAGATCGTCGTTTTCCATCAGTGTACATATTCGCCTGCCCATTTTGCCGCAGGCGCCGCTAACAATTGTTCTTATCATCGGTTCCTCCTTTCTTCTAAACCAAACCGTACTCCTTGAGTAGCGCTTTGAGTCTTTCCTTGTTGGTTTGGCTCATCTCACACAGCGGTAACCTGAACTCCTCTTCGATCAAGCCCATCATTGCAAGTGCTGTTTTAACAGGTATCGGATTGGTTTCGTAGAACATTGCTTCATGGAGTCTAAACAGCTGATGATGCAGTTTCTTTGCTTCAGCCAGATTTCCTTCGAAGAATGCATCGCATTGTTGTGCTACAAGTTCGGGTACAACATTGGCACTGACGGAGATTACGCCCGTTGCACCGATAGCCATCATCGGTAGTGTGAGGAAATCGTCACCGCTTATCACCTCGAAATTGTCCTTCTTGTTCTCTATAATCTTGGATACCTGATTCAGAGAACCGCTTGCCTCTTTTATACCTATGATGTTGTCGATTTCCGATAATCTCACAGCCGTTTCTGGTAGAATGTTTACGCTTGTTCTGCCCGGCACGTTGTAGAGAACAAGCCCCGTTTTGATGTTCTCGGCTATCGTTTTGTAGTGCCTATAGAGACCCTCCTGCGTCGGTTTATTGTAGTAGGGCGCGACGGAGAGTATTGCATCCACACCGAGGCTTTCAGCTATTTTTGCAATCTCGATGACCTTTTTGGTGTTGTTCGTACCAGCACCAGCTATGACCGGAACCCTTCCTTTTGCAACATCCACAACAGTACCCACAACCTTTTCATACTCGTTAGGATCAAGGGTCGCTGCCTCACCGGTTGTTCCACACGGGACGATACAGTCTATTCCGGCTTCAATCTGCCTTTCAGTGAGCTTTTTTAGAGCTTCTTCATCGACCACTCCCCCCTTAAACGGTGTCACAATAGCGACCATGGCACCTTTTAACTTGAGCATACTTCCCCCCTTATCAACGTTAATAGTTCCAGGCGTCATCCGTCATGGTTCCAATATAGGTTAAAAGAGCATCGCCCTCCAGATAAACGTTTTTGATCTCACCGTTTTCTATTTTAGCATACACCTTCAGTATGTTCCCGCTGCGCGTAACAACATTTACCGGCGATTCAACAATTCCTTTCTTGATGCCTATGAGAGCAGCTGCGGTTGCGCCTGTTCCGCATGCCAATGTCTCATCCTCCACACCACGTTCGTAGGTGCGCAGTTTTATGTGCGATTTGTCCAGCACTTCGGCGAAATTGGCGTTTGTTCCTTCTGGTTCAAAGCGCTTGTGGTAGCGTGTTTTTGCACCGAGGTCCTTTACATCAATAGAATCTACATCATCCACAAAGTAGACCACATGCGGGACGCCTGTGTTTATGAAACTGGCATCCAGTGGTATTCCCTCAAGCTTCAACTGGTCCACGAAGTCTTTCGGTTTTGTAAGCTGCACCATCACGCTTCTTAAACCGGTTATTCTTGCCTCTATGACGCCCGCCATTGTTCTGAAACGCATCTGCAAGGGTGCTATGTTATTTAGTACTGCAAACCTGGCAGCACACCTTGCACCGTTGCCGCACATCTCTACCTCGCTGCCATCTGCATTGAAAAATCTCCAGCTGAAGTCGTAATCCTCATCCCGTTCTATGAGAATCAAGCCGTCTGCACCCACAGAGAGTTTTCTTGTGCAAACCCTAACAACAAACTCTTTAAGCGGTATGTCGATGTTTTTCTCAACCACGCTATCCCTGTTGTTGATGATAATGAAGTCGTTTCCACTACCGTTCATCTTGAAAAATGGAATTTTCTTCATAACTCCTCACCTTTTATAAGATCCTCCCATGTTTCTCTGGCTCGTACCACTCTGTATCTGTCTGAGTCGACCAGAACCTCTGCTGCCCTGGTTCTTGAGTTGTAGTTGCTCGCCATGGTAAATCCATAAGCACCTGCACTAAAAACGACAATGTATTCGCCGTTTTGCACATCTTCGATCGTGTAGTCCCTTGCCAGAAAATCCCCTGTTTCACATATGGGCCCGACAATATCGCACCGGATTGTGTTATTGCCTTTCTTGCAACATGGTTCTATGCGGTGATATGCGTTGTATAATGATGGTCTCAATAGGTCATTCATGCCTGCATCTACGATCATAAAATGTTTTTCGTTATTGCTTTTGTGATAGAGCACCTGGCTTACAAGTATACCGCCGTTTCCTACCAGGTATCTTCCCGGTTCACAGACAAGCAGAGCATCGGGGAATTCTGCAAAGGCTTCCTCTATGCGCTGAGCATAGGTTTCAACAGATGGCTCCTTTTCGTTGTCAGGATTATAGACGATACCGAGTCCTCCGCCCACATCTATGACATCGATGTTTATGCCCCTTTTCTGTATCTCTTTGATCAGTTTTGCAACCCTTACGGATGCGTCGTAGATAGGCGTAGAATCAAGCAGTTGAGAGCCTATATGAAACTGTATACCCTTAATGGCTATATTCGGTAGCTCTCTGGCTTTTATGTAAGCATCTATCGCTTCTTCATAGGGTATTCCGAACTTGTTTTTCTTTAATCCCGTGGAGATGTAGGGATGGGTTTTTGGATCCACATCTGGATTAACCCTGAAGGCAACAGGAGCTTTCATTGATAATTTTCCTGCAACGCGATCAAGGGCGTACAGCTCCTCCATCGACTCCACGTTGAACATGAGTATGCCGCTTTTTAGGGCATACTCCATCTCTTTTTCGGTTTTCGCTACTCCGCTGAAGACTATCTTTTCAGGATCAACGCCGGCTTTGAGTGCTCTAAACAATTCACCCCCAGAGACAATGTCTGCACCGCTTCCAAGACGGGCAAACGTTGATATGACACTCAGGTTGCTGTTTGATTTAATGGCAAAGCAGATAGTGTGTCTTCTTTTGAAGGCTCTATCGAGTCGTCTGTACTGGGTTTCAAAGTGCTCCTTTGAATAGATATAGACAGGTGTTCCCACTTCCTGAGCAATCTTTTCCACTTCAAGGTTTTCAACAAATAACCGGTTATCGAGATATTGAAATGCCATAGCTCCCCCTTTATGATTTCAAATAATTCTATCCAAATAACTCACAAAATGCAATATCTCAACGTGCATGCGCCGCTTTGATGCACCGCCAGCTATCTGCATGATGCACCCTGGACATGCTGTTACCAACACGCTTATTCGTGCCTCTTTTATGGCATCGAGCTTTTCCTCAAGCAGTTTCTTCGATATGTGTGGATGCATCATGGAGTAGCTACCGGCAAAGCCGCAGCACCTATCACTGTCTTTCAACTCCACGAAGTTTGGTTCGTTTGTTTTTAAAAAGGCTTCCAATCTGTTGGAGTGTTTCAAGCCACGCTTGAGGTGGCATGGATGATGGTAGCCCAGCGCTGCTGCAAGCCTTGATGTTCTGTAGCCTCTCTGTTCAATGGTCTCTATGAAGTATGTGGATGCGCAGGTGACCATTTCTGAAAGCTGTTTGCTTTCTTTGTTGGGATAGAGGAATTTGTAGTCACGTTCAAACATGTGCGCACAGTGTGGATCAAGGAAGAGGAGCTTTTTCAGGTTAAGACTCATGATGTATTTAACATTGATTCTTGCTGCCCTCTTTGCGGATGCCTCTTCACCGTTGTACCACGCTGGAGCACCGCAGCATGCTTTCTGATGGATGAGTTTAACGTGCAGATTCAGCTTCTTTGCTACTGAAAGTGCGGCTTCTCCGATTTCGTGATAGATGAAGTTTGTGGAGCAGCCTGCAAAAAGGCCTATGTCTGCCTCTTCAGTTTTAACCACTATATCGAAGGATGGTTTTATGCCGGGCAGGGCTCTGAAATCAACCCCCAGATACTCATCAATAGGCTTTATGCCTGTCCGAATGGCTTTTTTGAATACAAAGTGCATGATCAACGCACCAAGTCTCAATATTGAATAGTTGTTTTCCAGATGCTTTATGATGAGTCCCTTTATAGGCTCTGTTTTTGTTTTGTAGCGTGCTTTAAGCGTTAGAATGATCCGCTGGAGCTCTATTCTGCTTGAGCAGATTTCATCGCAGGCCATGCAGCCTATGCACATATTGGCGTACTCCCATAGATTGTCTGTTTCGCCTGCAAGATAGCTCAGCAGTATCCCTATCGGTCCTGCATATGCTTTACCTCTGAAAAGGGAGCCGCCCACCGTTGTGTAAACCGGGCAGGCATTCTGGCATGCTCCGCAATGGATGCAGCGCAGAATCTGATTCATGAACGAATCGTTTCTGATAGCCGTTCTGCCGTTGTCAAGGAGGATCACGTAGAACTTTCCAGCAGGCGGGTGTTTTAGAATGTCTATATAGCTTGTTGTTATCTGGCCTGTTGCTGCTTTTGGGAGTATCTGTACTATTTCGAAGGCATCGCTGTCGGTCGATACAATCTTATCTATTCCTATTAAGCATATTGTGCACTGCTTTGATAACACATGCTGTATATTGCCTTCGTTGCTTACCAGGAAGAATGTGCCGCTCTCTGACGAAACAGCATTGGCACCTATAATTCCTGCTTCAGCCTTACTGAGACTCTCCTTGATCTTTTCCCTTGCAAATGCAGTGAGATTTTCTACATCATCGCTTAGGGTGACGTTGAAGCTTCTTTGAAGGAGCTCCCTGACCCTTTCTCTTGGCATGTGGATGGCTGGTGCCGTCATGTGTGTTGGCGATTCGTTGTTAAGCTGAACCAGCCACTCCCCAAGATCGGTTTCAGTAACGGTGAAGCCTTCCCCTTTTAAGTACTCATTTAAGCCTATTTCCTCTGTGGTGAGCGATTTGGCTTTTATCACATGTTTTGCTCTATGCTTGTTCAGAATGGTTTTTATGGCTCTGTTGGCCTGGCTGGTATTGTTTGCATAAACAACCTCGATATTCCTCTGGCGAAGAACCCTTTGCAGTTTTTCAATATTTTCTTCCAAGTGCTCTATTGCTTTTTGTTTTATATGTTCTGTGCGATTTCTCATCGATTCAATATCGAAAAGCCGTTGCACATACTCTCTTTTCTTGAAGTAGTTTTCTCTCAGTCTGCTGAGGGCTTTCTGCAGAAATTTATCGCTTACGCATGCCTTTTCTTTTTCTAACAAAGATTTTCTCATTATTCAGGCCTCTTTTCTTAAGTTCCCTTGTGACACGTATGCGTATGAAGATTACAAGCACAACAAGGAAGACTATAAAAATACCAAGCAACACGGTTGGAAGCAGCACCTTGCGATGGGTAAGAAGCGGGCTCCAATCCAGAAGTGGGCTAACGGCTTTTGTGGATATGTTTTCGAAGGTTCTATCCAGAAACGAAATTACCTGTTCCATTTCAGCGGTATTATAACACGATGCGGTATATAAAGGTGTTCAAGGTCGAACTCAATCCTGCGGTTACAGACGCGTTTTGCCAGATCCACAACTGTCTTTGAGTGGTTCATGTCCACCATGCGTACGTAAAGATTGTAGCCGTGATTCTCGTATCGGTATGTTCCGAGAACAAAATAGCTGTAACCCTTTAGCGGCTTAAGGATGGTTTTGTCGGGAAGGAATTTTACATAGGGTCTACTTGGCACAATTGTTACATCCATGTTGCAAAGAGCTTTAAGTCTTTCAGCAAGATCTTTTGCAAGATAGCGCCCCTGTGCATCAACCCTGTTGTTGAGCCTATCTATAAAGTAACCGATAGCTACTCTTGATCGCACGTTGGATGCACATATAGCCTTTGATATGCTCTTCATGGTTGGCTCAAGATTGTTCATGCTGG
>CAZIZT010000018.1:0-123868 GCA_964544085.1 uncultured Desulfurellales bacterium | reverse complement strand
ACACCCAAGGAAACAACCCCAAAAGAGAATGAGGTGCACGTAAGTCAATCAATAACAAATGAAACAAAAGTGCAAAACGTCACTGGAAAGGAACAACCCTTGATACAGATGGGTAGCGATAAAACAATACAGAGCAAGCTTGAAAGACTCCTATCACACATTGCACAGCTTCCCAACGTCCTGCCACAACAGAATCAGATAAACGTCTTCGGTCTTGCGGGCTGGCTAAAGGAGTTGTCAGAGGGTCTCGACAAGCTGATAAAGAATGCAACCAGAGTTAGAAGTCATATAAGCAACATTGAAGCTCTGTCCATTAAAGGAAACGAAAAACTGTCCCCAGGCACATTACCGCAGCTTGAACAGTTCATGATGCACCTAATTGAGCAAAAGACACCTGCAGAAAAAGGAGACATCGCTACAAAAAGCGTTGAATTTGTAAGAGATACATTAAAACTGGCAAAAACCCTCCAGCCACAGTCTAATCTCTTTGTTCAAATACCTGTATTTATAGATGATAAGAGGCTTGAAATCTACGTAAGCACAAATGAGGAGAGGGGGAAGGATAACAAAAGAAAATCTTACAGAATAAACCTGCTATCCGAGTTACCAGGCCAGGGTATGGTGAAAATAGATGCGCTTTATATGGACGGCAACATCCACTGTAATGTGGGATTTGAGAAAAAACACCTGCTTCAGAGATTTAATGAAAAGATACCAGAAATCAAAGAGGCGGTTGGACCAAACGTTACCATAGATACCTACATGATGAAAACAAAGCCCGTAATTGCAAGAAAGGTGTTGAATATAAAGGTTTAGCTACTGAAGATTTCAGCGTATAGATCCCTTCCGTAACTGGTTGACAAAGGCTCAGCTGGTAATATTTTGAAGGTCCTTTTCCCCTCTGTATCCCTTTCGGCTCTGAGAAAAAGCACTTTATCCCTTTTGTGCACGTAAAACTCTGCGACAAGGCGGTACATATGTGTAACAAAAAAGGACTCTATCGACTTCTCTATGAAAGCATTAAGGATACCAATAGCCACCTCAGACCCTTCAAGTTCATTTGTTGAGGCGAAGGATTCATTAAATAGAACAAGGCTATGTTTTTTTAACCGATCAACTATCATATTCATCCGGCGCATTTCTTCATCAAATTTGCCACTTTCCATTTCTTTGTCTTCCATCCTTTTGAAGTGGGTGAAAACGCCTCTGACCACCGGAAGCCTGCAACTTTCAGCACAAACAAAACCACCAGCTTGCATCATCAGTTGTGCTATACCAAGTGCACGCAGAAACACTGATTTTCCTCCCTGGTTAGCCCCTGTTATGAAAACAAGTGGCTGACCGCTGGAGTAAAAGTCGTTCTCAACGCATTTTGAGCCTATGGAGAGCAATAAAACGGGATCGCAAAGCGATCTTATCTCTCTTTTTCGGCTGGATCCTATCTCCGGTATACACAGGCTACTTGAGATAGACTCAAATCTTTCTCGCAGATTCAACCAACCCAGCCAGAACGCTGTTTCATGTTGTAAACTGATAAAGAAGCCAAGAACGTGTCTGGATGCTCGATGCAATGCTTCTGCAACTCTAAACAAACCTTCATCCTTCAGCTGAGACAGAGCCTTAAACCCTGCTTCATCCCTTTCATTAATAGAGAATGTGTAGCCACTGGCTCTTTTGAAAATCTTTTTTAGACCCGATCCTTCTTCTTCAATTTTCCTCAACACATAGTCCACTCCTCGATTGCCCTCCCCTAACTTTGCGCTAAAAAGTATACCGTTTTTAAATTCCAATCTCTCAAGGTGGTTTGAAAGTTGCTCCAGATAATCATCGGTGAGCTCACTCTTTATGGTTCCAAAAAACGCAACAAACCCTTCTGAGCTGAATCTCTCATGCACTTCAGCAGCAAGACTCTGAAGTTTTCTCAAAGAATCCAACAGAGCTTCAAGCAGCCTAACGGATGACCTTAATACACTTGCCGGTGTCTTACTAAAATGCCACAGAAAAAGTTCCTTCTCCTTTTTGATCGCGTCATTTGCGATTTCATAGAGCCTTTTGATAGTTTCAGTATTATTCATACAATCCTTGAGAATTTCCTGCCTGTATCGTATCTCATCAGCATTTGCAAGACTCGTCAATAACCCAACTCTAAAGGCTCTTTCAACCAATTCATCTCCAGCGGATGCAGCTTCAAAGAGTCTCTCTAATTCAAGATCATAGATTAGATCATCAGCCATATCGGGCAGGGGTAAGTTTATATCAAAATCTCTATTTGCATACAACAATCTAACTCTCAACCGTCACCGATCCTTTCTTTAAGCCTCTCGTAGGTCAGACCGTATTTCATGGCTATAGACATTGCAAATGAAGCGCCGTCAGCTTCACGTCTAACTATCTTAAACGTTCTCTTAGAAACATCCCGTTGCGAAACGGTACTCATCAAGCTCACAATCCTGCTGTCAAAGTGAATTAATTCATACATGAAAGTCACATAAACCACGACACAATCCTTATCCAGCATCTTTTTTAGAATGTTTTTTGAAAGCTCAAGTGCATCGTCCAGACTTGTAGAGGCAAAAGATTCGTTCATTATGACTATACTACTGGGCGTAATTCTCTGCAAAATCGACTTCATTCTAATCAACTCATCGGCCAGCTTTCCCCTTAAATTCTCTGCCGACTCTTCCGTTTCAAAATGGGTATAGATAGTATCAAATAAAAATAGCCCTGCTCTTCTACCGGGTGTTTTCACGCCTAACTTGAAAAGATAAAACAACTGACCGAAAGCCTTGGCAAATGTTGTTTTTCCACCCTGGTTCGGGCCTGTTATTACGAAAATCCTCTCATCATTTTTCATATAAAAGTCGTTAGGAACAACCCTCCTGCCTGTCTCCCTTAATCTATCGGCAAGTGCAATATCGAAAATCTCATTAGCGTATATGTTGTTCTTATCTTCAAAAGCAGGATAACAAAACGACAGACCCATCCTCTCAAGTGGTAATATGAATCTCAAGTAGGACACATAAAAGCGCATCTCAAGAATAAGCTTTTTTATCTCATTGGGAAAGAAATCGCCGTGAGTTAAACAAAACCTATCAAGCATTCCAAATTGCTCTGGGAAAAGCCTGGCAAGCAAATCAAGGATTTTCTGCTCAATATGATTCATAAAAGTAGTGTGTGTTACCTGAAGTTGAAGATCGTCATCCATGTCATCCTTGCCGAATCTTTCAAAGGCAACCGATATCTCCTTCGTATAATCCTCCTGATCCCTAAAACGGTCCACACGCACCTTGTTTTCCTTAATGTAGACCGTATATTCAACAGAATGCATGGCACCAAGCGTTTCAGAAACATCCCTGTTTAGCTGCAAAAAAGAGGCGGATTGTGTGTACTGTCTCAGATAAGCTTCCAATTTTCTCATCCCTTCCGATTGCAGCGGAGCCTCCTCAAGGCTCTCTTTAAGCGCTTTAATAGACTCTGTGTAAATGTTTGCAGCATCAAGGAGATACCGATTACGGAAGTGGCGATGACCGCTACCAGAGGCAATTTTCATGTATTCTGACACCCTTTCCATGTTGGCAAGAAATTTGGACAGACGATCAAATACAGGCTCCTGCTCAATATCCATAAGAACCTTCTGGCGGTAAACAATCGTTCGTTGATCTTCAGGCAATGTGTAAAAATAGGGTCTCAACTCCTCTTCCTTTGCGCTCTTTACGATTCTTTCGACTACAATATCAAGATTCAAATCGTTGAAAAATTCCGGTTCATCTTTCGCAAACTGTGGGGTATAGTAGGGAAAAAGTAAACTCACACCACCCATTTTGCACCTTTAGCAGCAACGGTTATACTTTGAGAGTACCCTTTCAAGCGAACCACCTCTGCATTCACTCTTAAAAACCAAACAAACTATACATGATAATCCTCATTTTCACTTAACATCTCTCCGCAATATACCCTACAAAATGTTACAATGATCTAATCCGTGATGAAAAAATATAACAGACAAGTGGATAAGCTTGCAAGAAAAACTACCAAGAATCACTTTGTGCTATAAAAAATCATAGGTGCGCCTGCTGTTGGATGTCTTTTTAAAAAATTCAGCGCTCTGCAATCAACCTTTGCAGGTACTCTTCGTAGCGAGTGGCAATTTTGTCCCACGTAAAACTCTCAGCGAACCTTCTGCCTTTTTCCGACATTCGATCAATCAGATCATTGTTGTTCCAGAGATACCTTATCTTTTCCTTCAAATCCTCGATATCGCCCAGCCTGAAACTTATACCGAAGCCGTTTTCTACAACGTACCTAAGCTCTGGTATATCAGAAACTATCAACGGCTTGCCCACGGCTGCTGCCTCAAGAGCAACTATACCCTGGGCTTCAAATCTCGATGGCATAACAAGAAACTTCGAATCAAGCAACGTTCTGAACTTTCTCTCTCCAGAGACAAAACCGGTAAACTCAACCTTTAAACCCTTTTGCTCAATAAGCAAACGTAACTTTTGCTCATCCTTACCCTTACCAGCTATTATTAGAGGAATCCCCTCAAGGTTCTCAAAAGCCTCAACCAACATGTCAAGTCCCTTATGAAATATATCCAATCTGCCAAGAAACAATACATACTGCCCCAGTTTGTTTTCAGACGCCATTGACAGCAACTCATTGTTTATGCCATTGGGTATGACTGTGCCAGATGGTATTTTAAATTTCGACCTACTTTCTTCAGATACAAAAATAACATTGGGTGAGTATCTGCCCGGATAAAACTTTTCAATGAGCCAGAAAGGCAATCCCAGTAAAGGGTATCTTCGCAAGATATTAAAACCTTCCTTCTGATGCAATTGAATCACAACTGGCTTTCTGTTCGAAACTGTGTATGCAAAAACCGGGTTCCAGGGTGCAAAATCCTCAACAACAATATCAAACCCGGATAGATTCCTTTTCAAAAACCGGTGAGCTTCATAAGCATAGCTAAACACGCTGAGGTAGTAAGGGTTACGCAAACCAACAAACCTATATTCGAGGCTACCCTCGGAGTAATTTTCAGCACCCTTAAAGTTGCCACTAATAACAAGGATGCTATGTCCTTTCCTCGCAAGCCGTTTATTTATCTCATAAGCCCTTACAGCTGCCCCACCCCCAACCCAGGGATTGTTTATGTGGTCGTAAATTAGATGAAGGATCTTCATTTTTTACCAACCAAAACCACATCAAGCGAAAAAAATCTAAATATCCCGGCGAATCTTTCAGAGAGGCTCCATAGTCTTTCAGTGGAGAATCGTGGAAGAAGAGGCAAGATATACACAGAATCAACAATATCGAAAAACCGCCCGAAGAGAGCGTTAAATCTTCTATAGCTCATCTCGTTTATGTGAGTTGGATCGCGACCACCATCAGCAATGGTAGCTACAATATCATAGATCACCCTATTTGGTGTTGAGACAATAGCAATCCCACCTTCGACCAGCAAAAAGCGAATCTTGTCAAGAAAAATCAAAGGGTGTTGAATATGCTCAATAACCTCAAAGGATATTATCGTGTCAAATCTTTTGTAAAAGGGGATTTTCAAAAAATCCCCCTGAATAAAATCCATACTTTTCACGGATATCCTTTTTCTGGCATCCTTCAGAAACTCCTCGTAAATGTCAACTGCCGTGTAAGATCTCACATCTTTGGCCATTCCAAGTAGCTGTGCGCTCAATACACCGTTACCAACCCCTATCTCAAGAACATCACCGTGAATGTAGCTTGAGAGTCTCCTCATTGAATTTAAACTGTATGCCCTTGGCAGGGGTTTTCTTTCTTTTATGCCATAGTAGAAATCAGGATAACTACCTGTTGTCTTCCTGTTTTGCTCCACCCTTCTCATACACCAATCCTCATTCTCCAGACCATAACAGCTGCCTCAAGCGCAATCCTTCTGCTCATTTTCGAGCTTCCCCCCTGACGTTCGTGAAAGATTATTGGCAGCTCACCGACCCTGCATCCAGCCTTGATAGCCCTGTAAACCATCTCAATCTGGAAAGCATAACCGTTGGACTTTATTGATCCAAGGTCTATCCTCTCAAGGCACCTTCGTCTGTAGCACCTGTACCCACCTGTTAAGTCTGTAAATTCTCTTAAATTGAGTATGGTGGAAGCATAGAAATTGCCGAATTTTGATAACAGCAATCTTTTGAAATCCCACCCAATAACGCTAATGGTGCCGTTTGTGTACCTTGAACCAAGAACCATATCATAGCCCTCTTTTAACTTCTCTATGAATCTGGGTATGTCTGCAGGATCGTGTGAAAGATCGGCATCCATCTCAAAAAATAGGGTATAATCCCTGCCCATACCCCATTTGAAACCAGCTACATAAGCACTGCCAAGTCCGAGCTTGCCCATTCTCCTGATAAAATGAACACGACGGTCTTTCAATGACCAATCCAACACCTTTTCAAACGTTCCATCCCTTGAATTATCATCAACCACAAGGATATCCAGAAACTCAAAGCCCAATAACCGATCCAGCAATACATCAATGCTATCTGATTCATTGTATGTGGGAACAACAACAAGTGCTTTTTCTTTCATAACAACCCTGCACTTTTCAAAGATTTTATAAATCTCCTTTTGCTGGCTTCCCAGTTAAACTCCTTTGAGTATTCAACAGCATTTTTACAGATTTCCAGGTAAAACACCCTTCTTGCGAAAACATCAACAGCAACTTCTGCCATTTCTTTGTAATCTCTAACCAAAAAACCCGTATTCCCGTGCCTTATACTATCCTTTAAACCCGCAACGTTATAGCCAATAGCAGGAGTACCCATGGCGTTCGCCTGTATCACAACCTGTCCCCAGCCCTCCCTTAAACTCGGCACCAGGATAAAATGAGCATTTCTTAGCAACTCGTATTTTTTACTGTTATCAACATATCCTTCAAAGATAACCTGTTTTGCGTACTTTTGTTTCAATCTCCCAAGCTCCGGACCATCACCTATCACTCTCAACTCGCAATTGCTGTATCTTTTCTTTATTTGCAAAAAACTCTTTATAGCGTCTTCGGGATTTTTCGTTTTCCTTAACCTGCCAAGAAACAATAGTCTCAATTTATCAAATCGCTTCTCAACCTTTTTCATAGGTTCAACATCCAAACCGTTATGAACTATGCTGATGTTTCTAAATCCCAATTTCATCAGACAATCCTTCGTTGATTTAGAGACTGTAACTACCGGATATTTTCTGTACAGCTGAAGCAAAAAGAGCTCAAAAGCTCTAAAGATGTATCCAGCTGCTCCAAACTCAGCATTCCAGAATTCTTTATAAAGCTGATGGATCAGCAGCACCTTTGGTTTTTTAATAAAAAAAGTAAAGAAACCTATACCATTGAACTCATCTATAACCAGATCATATTTGTGAAGTAAGGCATAAAGAAAACCAAATATGTGAACGGTCAATTCATTGCCATGCCTCATAAACTCAATATCGTCTAATTTCTCCCTTTTTGCCAGCCCTTCAGGGCGTGAGCAAAACCATGTAACATTACAGCCCACCGCGGTAAGCGCCTTTGCCATATAATGTGTATAAACCTCTGCCCCACCCTTTTGAGGATTTCTTATGCAACGCCTATTTAAAATCAGGGCTCTCTTTTTACGCATAATAGAGTAACACCAGCCACATTATTAAAAAAAGCGTAGAACTACCGATGTATTTCAACATTTTCATACCGTGTACCCCATTTTTACCTGAAGAACGCCATATACCAATCAGTACAATGGCGACAAAAAGACCAAACGAGAGCAGAGCCAGTAATGCTAAAATAGGACTTGGAGCAAGGTGAACACTCATTATGTATAGCTCCTCTTTCTCTGCTGCCTGTATACTCTTCCTGTAGCCCTCTTTTTTGAGCATAACTGCCCTTAAATAGGCAATCTTTGTCTGCAAATCACCCAAAAGTCTACCGTGGGGCGTTAAAAACCAGCGGGTGCCATAAACGGCACTTCGTAGCCTTTCATAGGTATAAAGCTCTTTTCTCAGTTCATGTCTTCTGTCAAAGTAGAAAGCCAACTGCAAAAGCCTATCGATAGCCATTTTCTCAAAGGGCGAAAACGGCGTATGCATATACACAACCATGGTATAATCATCGACAGCCTTCACATAAGAGCCTGTTCTGTCTTTCAGTTGTGCGCTTCTAAAGTAGCCGTACTGTTTGAGCAGCAAAACCATCCATATAAAGATCAGCATAATCACAACAAGCTTCAAAATCCCCGAAATCTCTCTGACAGTAACACTCATGAGTTAGAATCCTTTGAACAGATAAAAATCCTCAATTTCATTGTATTTGACAATCCTGTAGGCATCATAGAGATACTTTACATTTTTGCTATTGGTGTAAATATCGAGAGAGTAAGATTTGTTGTCAAAGTTAAGATTAACGTGCGATATTTTTCCCTTTCCAGTCTTATTACCTATATCATAGGCAAGAAAGGTCAAATAGTTTGAGTATTTCATACAGATGGTTTTAGTAAAAAGATCGTCAGTGGAGTGTGTTAAACATGCCCTGTAGTGTGCAAACTGCTCAAAGCCCTTTCTGTACTTCGCAAGCCACTCGTTAATTTTTTTCAAATCCTTCCTCTGACTCAATAAAAGATCGAGAAAATCTAAAGCAGCATATTCCGAAAAGAGATACTTTCTAAATAGTGCGTTCGCCTCTATGGGAGAGGTGGAATAAAGGTGTTTGGTTCTGATATAGTCCTTAACTGAGGCAAGGTTAACCACGTTGGCATTTTTAAAAAACTCAGGAAACGATTTCTTGTAAATTACCCACATACAGCCGTTGTGCACCCCCCAGATCTTTTCACTGATAGTAGGCGCAGAGAGCATACAAATATCGTCCCTGAACTTCTCTACATTCTTTTCATACCAACCCTGAAACACATCATTATCACCACTGAAGACAACAATGGACTTAATCGGTTTGGAAAAAAGCTGGTCTATTGCCTTGTAGTAAGCAACATGATTCTTGTCATAGAAATTCACAAATAGGTTTTGCGGGAAATACACAAGAGGAAACGCAAGAGAAAGATAAGCAATGGAACTTAGCCTGGATGGCAAAACCCTGTAAATGACATACACACCAAAGGAACAGATGACCACATAAAACAAAAAGGCGGGCAAGTAGTATTGATTCGCCACTATGTACCAGCTATCAAGTGTGGGTTTTGGGCTTGAAAAGGTTAGATATGCAAGAACCACTGAATACATGATAAAGGCAGCAACGATGTAAACAAGCTTCCTCTTGCCAGTCTTGAACAAACCAAACAAACCGATAAAAAACAAGAAAAATGAATATGTATAGAATTCCTTTTTTATAAGTAAAAAGGTGTTTTTCAATGCATGGATAACTCTATGAGGATCAATAAAGATAAGGGATTCAGCAACATGCGGTGATGAGCCTGTTCCGTATGCCTTTCTCAACAGTGTATAGATTAGCTGATGGAGATTGCCCGACGGTGACATGTTAAGCAAAACGGGTTTCCATGAGCGAACCATCAGGTAAAAAACCACACAGAAACCTAAAATTAACAGAACGACTGAAACTGGCAAATGTTTCAGGAAGCTCCTAAAGTGAAGAATCACAACCAGAACCAAGGGAATCAACATTAAGAAGGTTGTCTGGTGTAATCCAGCCGCAAGCCCAAACAGAAAGGCGATGGTCAACTGTATTCTGCTATCGTAACTATAAAGCGCATTGTAACCAAGATAGAAAATTACAAATATCAATAGCGTATTGAGAGGGTAAAACTTTGCAATCAGTGATTGCCCAAAAAACGAGTAGCTTGAAAGGATCATGAATCCCGCAAGTACAGTAACAAAGAAAGGAAAACCCTCTTTTTTAAAGAATCTATTTAACAGGATTACAATAAATGTGGTTGAAAAAGAGGATACAAGAGCCACCTTCATCGGGATGTTACCAAACGGCAGAAATGTGAAAAGTTTTGATATCATTATATAAATGGGATACCCGGACGGGTGCGCTATACCAAGGCCAAATGAGGCAGAAACAAGTTCGCCAGCATCACCTGTATTCAGGGTTTTTGTCTGGAATATGAACAGAATAAAAAAAAAGAGGGAATAGAAAATTCCCTCTTTTTTGCTTTTAAGCCAGTCCAGCATGCGAACTACTGCCAAACCGTCTCGTCAAGACCACCAGTGCCGGAATTGTAGGTAACAGACTTGTTATACACACTGTTGGATACATTAAATGTGTACTGAGTATTGCCAATCAGCGTGTAAGCCGCAAACGTATTGTTTCTGCTCAATGTAAAGGTGTCGCCATTGATTATAACAATGTGACCATCTGAAAGAGTGGACGGATAAGTCTGAGTGTCAGCATAGCAAGCTTCAAGCATGTTGGCAATGTTTTTGGCATCCGACACTGCGGTTGCTTTAGCAGCTCTTTCTCTGTACTTTGCATACTGCGGTATAGCAATTGCCGCAAGTATAGCAATGATTGCAACAACCACGAGCAACTCAATAAGGGTGAAACCTTCAGCCTTTCTCAACCTTTCCATAAACAACCTCCTTTTTGTTTTTTTGCTTTTTTCTCACCTATCCTTCCTCTTTACAACCCGACAGTTTCTCACCTCCCGTTCCACACAAATCTCCAACTATATCCTTAGCAAACAAAGAACCAATGGCGTAACAAAAACAATTTCTCGATTCCTGCAAAAGAACCACAAAACCCACATTGAGTGAATTCCCCTTACACCGGCAACTATACAACATCGAAGATCCATAGTCAAATTATTATACTGACAATTTTTGTCATCAATGGGCAATATTTGTCACATTACATACAAAAATTCTCGAAAAAGCCGAATTATAATAAAAGAAATTTTACTCCTTTACTTGACCGGGGACTATGGATACAATTTGTTTTTATGAAGCTCTCTGAGATCTGCAGAGCATGTTGCTGCAAACTAAAGATCGATATTGAGATCAAAAGACTCGTTTACGATTCAAGAAAAGCAGAGGAACACTCGATCTTTTTTGCAATCAAGGGGCACAAAACAGATGGAAACAAGTTTGTTCCTGAGCTTTTGAAACGTTACGAACATATCTGCGTAGTTAGCAGTAAAAGATTCAACGACCCGCGCTGCATTTGGGTTGAAGACGTACGCCTGTGCATGGGAAAGATGGCTTCTGTTTTCTACAACGAACCCACAAAAAAACTGAAACTCGTTGGAATTACCGGTACAAACGGCAAGACTACAACTACCTATCTGCTTAACTCCATTTTCGAAAACAGCGAAATTATCGGCACAACAGGCTATACCCTGCGTGGCGAAAGACACAATTTGAAAAATACAACCCCTGAGTCGGTGGACCTGCAGAATATTTTCAACACAATGGTAAAAAATGGTGTGCAATACTGCTTCATGGAAGTTTCATCCCATGCTATCACACTCAAAAGGATTGCTGGATGCAATTTTGCGGTGAAGGCACTTACCAACATCTCACAGGATCATCTGGATTACTACAAAACAATGGAGAATTATGTAAACGCCAAGCTTTCGTTCTTTACAAAAAGTGATAGAAAGGCAATTAACCGGGATGAAGCATACTCCATCAGTGTTATTGATTCCAACACACTCACCTATGGTTTTGACACAACGGCTGATGTGTACCCTATTGATTATGAATACAGCATAGACGGTATACGCTTAAGGCTCTCGACACCAATAGGAGAATTATCGATCACATCAAGCTTAACAGGCAGATACAACATCTACAACATCATGTGTGCAACGGCCATAGCTATACTGCTCAATGCAGAGGCAAAAATGATAGAAGAAGGAATAAAAACCCTTAAAAATGTGCCAGGAAGGCTTGAATTTTTTGAGAAAAACGGCATCTATGCGGTGGTTGACTATGCTCACACAGACGACGCTATGAAAAATGTGTTAAGTTGCCTGAAAGATATAAAAAAAGGACGCCTAATCACTGTTTTCGGCGCGGGAGGTGATAGAGATAAAGGCAAAAGGCCCAAAATGGGCAGGGTTGCGCAGATGCTGAGCGATTTTTTTATCATAACAAGCGACAACCCCAGAAGTGAAGATCCTCAATCGATAGTGAATGATATACTTTCCGGTATCAAAGATAACGATAATTTTATTGTTGAACTTGATCGTAAAAAAGCTATCATCAAAGCGCTGGACCTGGCAGAACCAGGGGACATTGTGGCTGTGCTGGGTAAGGGTCACGAGGATTATCAAATCCTTGGGGACACAATCATTCATTTTGACGATAGAGAAGTAATTAAGGAACATTGGCACATCTAACATTACGGGAAGTTGAAGAGCTACTCAACGCAAAAACGGTAGGAAAACCATATTCAATCCATTTTACCGGGGTATCAATAGACTCAAGGAGCATCAAAAAGGGCAATATATTCATAGCCATCGTCGGAAAAAAACACGATGCGCACAGATTTATTCCGGATGCATTCAAAAACGGTGCCACCCTGGCAATCACATCGAAAGAGACCCCGTATCCTCATATCAGGGTACCAGATACCTTCAGTGCTCTAAAAAGACTTGCAGGTTATACACTCAGGAAAAGCGGTGCTTTTCCCATAGCTGTTCTTGGCTCAAGCGGAAAAACATCCACCAAGGATCTGCTGTTTGAGATCTTGAAAAGCTATAACGCACACAAAACATACGGTAACGAAAACAACTTTATCGGCGTCTCTAAAACCCTCCTTGCTCTGGAGAATCATAGGTTGTGTGTGGTGGAGGTAGGTACCAATCACCCTGGAGAAATTGCCGACATTGCCTCTTTCTTCCAACCTAAACTGGCAATATTCACAAATATTGGCACATCTCATATAGGCAACTTTGGCTCAATTGATGCCATTGCACGAGAAAAAGTATCGATAGTAGCGCCTTTTACGGATGTGGTTTACAATTACGATGACCACATTCTGCGCAAGCACTTCTATCCTGAAAAGATAGGCTGCTCAATGATCAACCCAACAGCTGATACCTACATACGAAACATAACAACGAACTTTATTACGGTTCAGGCAGGCGCGAGACTATTCAACCTGCCGATAAATAAGGCGATACACCCTTATAGCCTGCTGCTTGCAGTAAGAGCAGCTGTAGCTTACGACCCCGATATCGATTCCTCAATCATTGCCCATGCGGTAGAATCGTTTAGGGCACCCCTTTACAGAATGCAGGAAGAGACTCTAAACAACACAGTATTCATACTCGACTGTTACAATGCAAATCCAGACTCCATGCGATACGCACTGAGCACACTTGCCAGAAGAGAGGGTAAGAAGCTTGCAATTCTTGGCGATATGCTTGAGCTTGGGGAGTTCACCGATAAGTACCATAAGCAGCTTGGTGAGTTTGTCAGGGAACTGAATCTGGACCTGATAACGTACGGCAAACATTCTATAAGGGTTGCAGAGGCCAGCACAAAAAATGCCAGGCACTTTGAAAATAAAAGGGAGCTGGCGGAGTACCTAAAGCAAATTTATACCAGTTTCGATGTTGTGCTGATAAAGGGCTCACGTGCAATGAAGATGGAAGAGATATTCTATGCTCTAAAAGGAGAGTAATACCATGTTTTACTATATTTTTTACGAAAAATTGATGCATTTCTTCACACCATTCAATGTATTTCACTACATCACCTTCAGAGCTATCATGGCAAGTATAACGGGACTTGCAGTGTCGCTTTATGTTGCAAGCATAGCCATCCCATATCTGAAACGGCTGAATTTTAAGGATCAGTTTAAAGGTTACGAACCCGAAAATCACAAACATAAAAGTGGAACACCAACAATAGGGGGTGTAATATTCTGGAGCGGGTTTTATGTATCTTCCCTGCTGTGGGCTCGTTTGGACAACGTCCTTGTCTGGATTACCCTGTTTGGCACAGCCCTCTTTATACTCATAGGTTTTACGGATGATTACTTAAAAATCAAACGCGGCAACAATAAAGGTCTGAGCGCAAGAACAAAATTTGCACTTCAAACACTCTCAGCAGCCCTGATTTCGTATACCATCTTCAAGGTGGAATCCAGTCTGACCCATTGCAGCGGCTGTCTCTACCTGCCCTTCATAAAGCACGGAATAATTCAGATGGGCTACCTATACATTCTGTTTGCCATGCTTGTGATTGTTGGAACATCCAATGCTGTAAACCTGACCGACGGTCTTGATGGCCTGGCAACGGGACCTGCATTAACAACTATTATGCCGCTGATAATTTTCGCATACGTTTCAGGTAATACGATCTTTGCACACTACCTGCATGTACCCTACATAAAAGGTGCAGGTGAGATCAGCATCATGCTTGCAGCTCTGGGTGGTTCGCTTCTGGGTTTTTTGTGGTTTAACTGCTATCCTGCAGAGGTCTTTATGGGTGACACAGGATCCCTCGCCCTCGGTGGATTCCTGGGAATGGTGGCCGTTATCATCAAGGAAGAAATAGTGCTTGCTATAGCCGGAGGTATTTTTGTGCTGGAAACAATCTCTGTAATCATCCAGATCCTTAGCTACAAAACAACAGGTGAACGTGTGCTTAAGATGGCTCCACTACATCACCATTACGAGCTCAACGGGTGGCCCGAATCCAAGGTCATTGTTCGATTCTGGATAATCTCGATAATCTTTGCCCTGCTCTCTCTAACTGCTCTGAAGATAAGATAGCCATGGCTAAAGTAGCTATACTGGGTTTTGGAAAAAGTGGCAAGGCTGCATACAGGGCGCTTGAGAAAAAGCACGAGGTTTTTGTATTTGACCAGGGTGCAACGATCTCAGATCTACCTAATTTCTTTGGCGCCGATAGATACAAACTCTTCTTTGAGATGCAGTTCGACTATATTGTAACAAGCCCCGGCATCCAACCAGATAACGTGCTATTGAAAAACGCCTCCGAACGTAACATCAAGGTGATAAGCGAACTTGAGCTGGGCTATATGCTTACCAACGCAAAAATCATTGCTGTAACCGGCACAAATGGTAAAACCACAACTGTCTGGTTGATAAACTCTCTCTTTGAAAAGGCTGGAGTTAGAGCCGTGGCGTGTGGAAATTACGGATATCCCTTTACTGATGCTGTTTTAGACCACCCAGAAGCTGAATGGTTCATCGTGGAGGCAAGCAGTTTTCAACTTCAGTTTATTGACCAATTCAGACCGAATATTGCCGCCATTACCAACATTGGCAGTGACCATCTAAAGTGGCACACAAGCAGGGAAGCGTATAGAGAAGCAAAGTTAAAGATTTTCAAAAATCAGCAAAATGAGGACTATTTTATCAAAAATGAAGCTGACGATTATCAATACACTGGCAAGGCTCACATGCTCTATTTCTCCCGCACAGATAGTATGGCTGATGCCTATATTGACTCGAATAAAATAGTTGTAAATCGCCCGGCTAAAATTATAATAGAGAAAATTGGACTCTTCGGATCCGGTAACGCCGAAAATGTCGCCGTTTGTGCTCTGGTTGGCGCAATCTGTGGCATCAATGAAGATACCATAAAGGAGGTCGCAATGGAAAGCAAAAATCTCCCGCACAGGATAGAGTACGTAGGTGAGCTGGACGGCGTTAAATTTTACAACGACTCAAAAAGCACCAACATAGACTCGGTCATAAATGCTCTCAATTCCTTTGAAGGCAATAACATCGTGCTCATCCTCGGTGGGAAACACAAAGGTGAATCCTTCGAGAAAATCGTAGAGCTCCTACGCTCAAAAACAAAAGCTGTTGTGGTTTATGGTCCTGACAGAAAACGGATCCTTCAGGAGTTGAGCAAACTTATACCCGTACCGCTTCCAGCCATAAACCTCAGAGGGGCAATAGTTGGAGCTTTTGAAGTGGCAAGAAGTGGCGACATAGTTCTTTTTAGTCCTGGCGGATCAAGCTGCGAGCCGTTTAAAAACTATGAAGAACGTGGAGAAGCGTTCAAGCAAGAATTCTTCAAGTACAAAGAGATCTATGAAACGACACCTAAAATATGACGTAACTTTTCTTGTTTTGCCCTACTTTATCCTGCTTATTCTGGGCATTGTGGAGGTATGGTCCTCATCCAGATACTTCGCTTATGTCAGGTATGGCAGCTCAACCTTCTTTCTGAACAAGGAGCTTGTGTTTGTTGTCATTGCCTTAACCGCCACTCTCTTCATGTCGGCAATCGACTTTAGGTTTCTAAAAAGAATTACACCTGCACTTGTGGTCCTTTCATTCCTGAGCCTGCTCATGCTCTACCTGGGTGCAGGCGAAAGGATAAGAGGTGCAACACGGTGGCTCATGTTACTGCCTGGGCACAGGCTTCACTTTGAGCCATCGCAGTTTGCCATTCTCGTTTTACTCATATACATCGCATACTTTGTCTCAAAAAAGGAACAGTATAAAGACAGCATGCGCGGCATAATGCCGCTTGCTACAGTTGTTGGCGTGTTTTTCTTGCTTATCGCCCTTGAGCCTGATGTAGGCACAGCCTTTCTGATTCTGATAACTTTTCTAATTGTGATTTACGTATCAGGATACAGCACAAAAAACATAGCAATGCTCATTTTTCCATCCTTCATAGTACTTGGCTTGATTATCTATACCCACCCCGAAAAATTGCAGAGGGTAATCAACTTTTTTATTACCAAGCAGATCAACTTTCAGGTAAAGCAATCCCTGATAGCCATTGGCTCGGGTGGCTTGTTTGGTCATGGAATTGGAGCCGGTAACTACAAAAACCTGTTCATTCCAGATTCTTACAACGACTTTATCCTTGCCGGCATAGGTGAAGATTTCGGTTTCTTCGGCATCGCGCTGGTTATATTGCTTCTTGTATCTATTATCCTTTCCATCTTCAGTGTAGCGAAAAAAAGCAACGACAAATTCGGCAGTATTTTAGCGTTTGGTATAGGTGTAACGCTGGCGATCCAATCGATAATGAACCTCTTTAGCGTACTGAATCTTATGCCACCAAAAGGCATTACTCTACCCTTTCTAAGCTATGGAGGCACAAGCCTGATTGTGCAGGGTATGATGATAGGCATTGTAATAAGTATCTGCAGGAGGTCCTGTGGAAAACAAACTCAAGCATCTGTTCAACCGGAAGACATCTGACATTTACATCGTGCGTCACCCGGAAGTGGAGAATTATGCTCAAAATGTGTTTAATGGATCAATAGATGTCGGTGTCTCAAACAGGGGCATCACGCAGGCTCAGGAATTATTCGATTATTTGAGCAAAAAGAATATTGAAGTTGTCTACTCATCGCCAATGAAACGCTGCAGGGTGGTAGCCGAAAGGTTTGAATCTGCAGGATACAGGGTGATTTTCGACAATCGTCTGAGAGAACGGTGCTTTGGCAAGTTTGAATCAAAAAATTGGGACCAGATCGTGGCACTCTATCCTGAAGATGCTCAAGCCTTTTTGAGCGATCCATTCAACTACAGGGTCGATGGATCTGAGAGCTTTGCCGATGTGCGCAACAGGGTGATAGAGTTTATTGAGTCCGAATTGAACAATATTAACGGGAATGTGCTTATTATCGCACACGGCGGTGTTAATCGAATCATCATCTCACACTTTTTGAAACTTCCAGAGGAGTCTGTCTTGAATATCTCGCAGGACTACGCATGTGTAAATCTATTCCAAACGGACGGTAACTTTTTCCTATGTAAACTATTAAACGGTGGTGTTTGTAAATGATTGGCGTTTTTGATTCTGGTGTTGGTGGTTTAAGTGTCGTTAGACATCTGCTGGAAAGATTCAATGCAGATATCATATACCTTGGCGATACTGCCAGATTGCCTTACGGGACAAAATCAGCTCAAACGGTGGTTAAGTATTCTCTGCAAAATGCAGAATTCCTCGCAGAAAAGGGTGTGGATGCCATTGTTGTAGCCTGCAACACCGCTTCGAGTGTTGCTCTTGACGCACTGAAGCAGGCCTTTGATCTGCCAGTATTCGGTGTCATAGAACCAGCTGCTAAAAAGGCTGCTGAATACGGCAATGTATGCGTTATAGGAACAGAATCGACAATCTCAAGCAATGCCTACAAAAAAGCCATCAAGAAAATCAATATCAACACACATGTCACGCAGCTTGCCTGCCCGCTGTTCGTGCCACTTGTTGAATCGGGCTGGATAGACAACGAAATCACCTACCAGGTTGCACAACGCTATATAGGCCATGTCCAGTGCGATGCAATGATACTTGGTTGCACGCACTATCCCTTGCTTAAGCGTGTTCTAAAAAGCATAAAACCGGTGGTGATGATAGATTCAGGCGAGGCTCTTGCAGAAGCACTTCAGTCACACAAAGATCTGTTTGCAGGCAGTGGCAGGCTTGAGTGCTACACCACGGATGCGCATAGGAAATTCGCGGAGATGGGCAGGATATTTCTCGGTAGCGCCTTCAACGGTGTGAAACATATTGATTTAACAAGTGAAGGTGGTGATGGATGAAAAAGACTGTGGTTGTTTTGGTTGCTCTGCTGCTTGCGAGCCTGAGCAGCAGCGCAAATGCCGGTGGATTGCTGGACAACATCAAGGGTATGATCAACAGCGCAACCGAAAACCGTATAAAGACTGGAGAGAGTGGTCTTTCAAGTCTAAGCTACGCACAGAAAAGCTCAGCACTCAAGCAGGCTCTGCGTCTCGGTGTAAAGTATGCCATATCGAATCTGTCCAGAAAAAACGGCTATCTCGACAATCCACTTGTAAGAATACCCGTACCACCTGAAGCAAAAAGCGCCGCGAAACTACTTAGAAAACTTGGACAGGGCAGGATTGTGGATAGGTTCGTTGCTCGCATGAACCATGCAGCGGAGAGAGCAGCACCAAGAACCGCACAAATATTCCTGCAGGCTATACGCAACATGACCCTTCAGGACGTAAACAGAATCTTAATGGGTGGCAACACAGCTACTACCGAATACTTCAGACAACACACATACAGCGATTTATACAGAGCCATTAGACCCATCATTGCCGATGCCACAAGGAAAGCAAATGTGACAAGGTATTACCAGATGATGATAGCAACCTACAGAAAATACTCCCAACCCCTAAAGACAATAAACAGCATAGGAAGCATACTTGGCACAAAAACAGCAGAAACAGACAAAAATCCCCCCGAAAACCTCGACGATTACATCACCAGAAAGGCGATAGATGGCATATTCAAGATGATTGCAAGAGAGGAAACAAAGATCAGAGAGAATCCCGCCGCTCGTACAACACAACTACTGCAAAAGGTGTTTGGAAGCATAAGGAGGTGAGGAAATGGCAGGTAGCATTGCTTTGATAACTGGTGCATCAAGCGGTATTGGTAAAGCCTGCGCCTACCTGTTTGCACAACACGGCATAAACCTGATCATAACCGCGCGAAGGCTGGAGAGACTGCTGGAAATACAGGAGGAGATAAAAAAGCTTTACAGTGTTGATGTGCTGCCCATTAAGCTGGATGTCCGCAAGAGAAAAGATGTCTTCGAAGCCCTGACAAACCTGCCGGATAGGTTCAAGGATGTTGACATACTGATCAATAACGCGGGTTTGAGCAAAGGCCTTGATCCCATTCACGAGGGCAATGTTGATGATTGGGAAACAATGATTGACACCAACATCAAAGGACTGCTGTACGTTACACGCGCAATACTCCCGGGTATGGTAAAGAGAAACAGGGGCACTGTGGTTAACGTAGCATCCATAGCAGCTCATGAAACCTATCCGGGAGGTAATGTATATTGTGCAACCAAAGCCTTTGTCTTGCAACTATCCAAAGCTATGCGCATGGACCTGCTTGGCACCAATGTGAGGGTAATCAGCGTGGACCCGGGTATGGTTGAGACAGAGTTTAGCATTGTTCGTTTCAACGGTGATGTGGAAAGGGCAAAAGAGGTATACGAGGGTTTGCGCCCTCTCACAGCCGATGACATAGCAAAGACCATTTATATGGCGATATCGATGCCTGACCACGTGACGCTTGAAGATATAGTGGTAATGCCCACGGATCAAGCCTCGGTTCTTTTGAATATAAAACACTTGAAGGATCAGTCAGACAGATAGGCAAGGTGGTCGAAGAAAGCTGGATAGGAGGTGCTGATGGATCGTGTTTCGCTTAACGCGATCCCGGCACCTGTTACAGCACCAAGCACCGCAAAACTCATGGCTATTCGATGATCCCCGTAGGTTTCAATTGTAGCAGGCCCAATATTGACCGCGGGATTACCATGGACCTCAAAACCATCCTCAAATTCATCCACGGTAACACCCACCCGCTTTAAATTTTCGCAGATAGCTTTGATTCTGTCACTCTCTTTTTTTCTTAGCTCTGATGCACCCCTTATTCTACTCACACCGTCACAAAAAATAGCCAGAATTGAAAGAATCGGTATCTCATCGATCAACGATGGAACAAGTTCGGCGCCTATCTGGAACGGTTGCAAAGCTTTGGTGTGCTTAACCAGGAGATCCCCTACCGGTTCGTTATTCATCTCACGTTTGTTGATTACCGACCAATCAGCACCACACTTGTCAAAAATCTTCAAAATGCCGCATCGCGTCTCATTAAGACACACATCCTTCAAAACCAGCTCACAGCCGTCCTTTAGAAGTGCAAAAACCATGAAAAAAGCACTCGAGGATATATCGGCTGGCACATGGATTTCGCAGCCACCTTCCGGCGTGCGATTTCTACCAAGTGCTACACCACCCGATTCCCTAACAATATCCACTCCAAGAAATTCAAGCATCCGTTCGGTATGATCACGTGAAAGGTGCGGTTCATGGACACTTACATCGCCATCTGCATACAATCCCGCAAGCAATATGGCAGACTTCACCTGAGCGCTGGCTATCCTGGATCTGAAATTGATACCTTCAAGCGGATTTTTACCACTGATTCCAAGTGGTGCATAGCCACCTCTCCTTGAGATTATACTTGCACCCATGCGCTCGAGTGGTTCTATTATACGCATCATGGGCCTTTTCTTAAGCGAATCGTCCCCCGTCAAAAAGCTCGTAAAATCACACCCTGCCAGTATGCCTGACAGAAGTCTCATTCCCGTACCGGAGTTTCCCATATCCAGCACATCGAAAGGCTCCTTAAGCGAATGCTTACCAAGAGGGTTTATCCTTACATCAAGACCGCGTATCTGTATGTCAACGCCCAGGGCTCTAAGCGCATCAAGCGTATTGACGGTATCGGCTGCAAATAGATAATTCTTCACAACCACGGGTTTCAACGATATTGCCGATAACATAGCCGCTCTGTGAGATATAGATTTATCGCTTCCACTCCTTAGCATCTTTACCTTAGCCATATATCTACTCTCCCGGCAATGAGTTTATCGTTCGAATAGTAATATCTAAAACCATCTCCAGAGAACCGAACCTTTTTGGCGCTACCCTTGAATTGCTGAGACGAGAATGCAACCTTCTGGGCATTGACCCAGTAAACCCGTTGAGTGTGGACCTCAAGGTCATTCCTTTTTAATGAAACGCCACCATCAGCCATTACATCGTTGTTCCTGTAGACAATTGCCCTGGCCGCCTTCAGCATAACCGTAGGTTTACTATCCTGTCTGTACCACAGACTCACATCCTTCAACACGATAATACCGCTCTTTTTCCTAACCATTGAGCTGGCTACCAGATGGTAGACAACCTTGCCATTCTTCAGTATACGATACACATCAATGGATTTAGCCTCTTCCTCAACATGAGGTACAACACTGTTTGAACCCGTAAGATCGCGATTCGTCACAAATCCAACAAAAACAACGAAAGCTACGGCAAGAACGAGCAAAGCTGCGAGTATACCACTGATTTTGACTAAGCGTCTAAAGTTCAGCATTTATCAGGTACTTCTCAAGAACCCGTTCCCAGAGACCGAGTTTTTTTAATATATGCTCCATTATATCCCTTACCGCACCCCTACCACCGGGATAAGCTGAAACATAATCAGCAACACGTTTTACCTCATCAACAGCATCAGAGGGTGCTGCCGAATAACCACACACTACCATTGGTGGAATATCCACCAAATCGTCCCCTATGAAAGCCATTTTAGAGGGTTCAATTGCATGTTTTTTGCTTATTGCCTTTATTGCATCAAGTTTTCTATGGTGTCCCTGATAAAGATCATCGATATGCAGCTCTTTGGCACGTTGAAGTGTTGCAGCGCTGTATCTACCGGACACCCAACCAATCTTCAAACCTAAATCCATGGCAAGGTGTATGATATGACCATCCTTAACATCAAAGAACTTATACTCCTTTCCATTATCATCAACTACAATTCTGCCGTCGGTTAAAACACCATCAACATCCATCAGAATCATCTTTATATCAAACATGGCAAAACCTACAAGACACCGGCTTTAAGTATATCGTGCAGGTGGATTATGCCCTCAATCTGTCTGTTTTCCCCGGTTACCACAAGGCTTGTTATGGAGTGGGTCTCCATCAGGCTGGCTGCTCTTGCTGCAAGGGCGTTCTTTTCTATTGTCTTTGGATTCCTCGTCATTATGTCTCGGGCTTTCATAGTAAATAGATGCTCCCCGTGGCGTTCTATTGCTCTCCTCAAGTCGCCGTCGGTTATTATGCCGCTCAGACTCATGTTTTCATCCACAACAACAGCCACCCCAAGCCTCTTAGAAGAAATCTCATAGACCAGATCCTGAAAACCGCTTTCCATCTTCACAATAGGAATCTCATCCCCGGTGTGCATGAGATCTTCAACCTTTACAAGCAGCTTCTTGCCTATCGTGCCACCCGGATGGAGCAGTGCAAAATCATCATCACCAAAGTTTCGCTTCACGATCAAACCGGCAGCCAATGCATCACCTATAACCAAAGCTACTGTGGTAGAGGAGGTAGGAACCAGGCTAATGGGAGACGCCTCCCTGTCTACATGAGCATTTAGAACTATATCACTCCTCCTTGCAAGCTCCGAATCCACATTACCAACTATGGAGATAATTGGGACCTTAAACCTTTTAAGGAGCGGTAATATAGCAAGGATCTCCTCTGTCTTGCCGGAATTGGAAATCAGCAGAGCCACATCGTTGCGTGTAATCATGCCAAGATCACCATGTATGGCATCAACCGGATGCACAAATAGAGAAGGCACACCGATACTTGCCATCGTTGATGCAATCTTTTTAGCAATGAGCCCGGATTTGCCAATGCCGGAACAGATAAGCCTGCCGCCAGAGTTGTCGATAGTTTCAACAGCCCTTAAAAAGCTCTCATCGATTCGGCGAGAAAGCGAGGCAATCTCAGAGGCTTCTATCTCCACAGCCTCTCTAATCCTGGCAAGAATATCACCGTTTGCCATTCTTCTTTCTCACAATCTTGAGGAGCTCTTTTTTCAATTTTTCGTCAAACGGTTTCAACTTAAAGGCTTTGGCTATATAGTCAATCGCCTTGTCGTAGTTCCCAATCTTCTCGTAAACCTTGGCAAGCAAAAAGTCGGAGTTATAAGCCTCCTGAGAATCACCCGCATCCACACCCAGATCGTCAAGGGTGTAATCGTCATCCTCGTGATACCCGCCCAATAACTCTGTTAGCACATCCGTTGTGTTTGCGCCATAGAAGGCTCCAGAGGAGTATCCTTCGAACATTTCGCGTATTAGCTCCCTCTCGCGCGGTGAGGCGAAAGCGTAAACACCGAACATATCCCTGGCTTCGCTCATTCCATCAGCTAAAGCATCGATGCACATCATACCAAAACGAGCCACATCGTTCTCAGGATCATTTGCCAGCACTATTGTAAAGTACATCCGCGCCTTATCCGGTCTGTTTCTTAAGAAACTCTCGATACCATACTGAAGAATCTCGTCGATATCCTTTACATCCATATCTCAAATCCCTCTTTCGACGGTTCAAACTCAATGTCTTCAACCTCAACGCTCTTAACCACACTTGCAGGGGGTCCCTTTTTTGCAGCATTTATCATAACAGTCATGATATTCTCAGGAGCACATATAACCATCTCCACACTGCCATCATCCATATTTCTTACATAACCAAGCACATTCAGCTCGCGTGCAAGCCTTCTGGCCCATGCCCTATAGCCAACGCCCTGTACCACTCCGGTTATTCTCAATTTTTTGCACCGCATAGAGCCTCTCCATTGACAACAAAATCCGGGCAGTCACCCCTGTAAACCTTTATCACGTTGTTTGCTACTATTTCAGCCATACGCTCACGGGTTTTTATCGTGGCTGAACCGATATGTGGAAGAAGAATACAATTATCAAATTCAAGCAATCTCTTGTCAAAATTGGGCTCGTTCTCGTATACATCCAGCCCGCAGGAGAAGAGCCTTCCATCTCTTAATGCCTCTATAAGCGCATCTGTATCAACTATTTCTCCCCTTCCTATGTTCACAAAGATCGCACCCTCCTTCATCAACCCAAACTCCTTATGGCCAATAAGGTGTCTGGTACCATCATTCAGGGGAGCACACACAACTATAATATCGCTTATTTTAAGAAGTTCATCAAGTTCGAGTCTCTCTGCATCAACCAGTAATTCTCTGTCGCTTACACGCCTGTTGTAGTACACCACATTCATATTAAAACCGAAACGCGCCATGCGAGCGATAGACGAGCCAATCCTTCCCATGCCTATGATGCCAAGTGTTCTGCCGTAAAGCTCAACCCCAAGCATTAAGGTTGGAGCAAAACCTGTAAATTTGCCAGAACGGGTAAATCTATCCGCCTCAACAATTCTGCGCGCTGCTGCCATAATAAGAGCCCATCCCAGTTCTGCCGTTGCCTGCGTCAAAACTCCCGGTGTGTTGGTGAAGTATATTCCTTTTTCGGTAGCAAACTCTATGTCAACGTTATTCGTACCCACACCATAGTTGGCAATTATTCTCAGATTTTTAGCCCTATCTAAGATTTCCCTGTCAATAATATCTGAAACCATCGGGATAATGGCAAACACATCCTCTATGTTCTGCATAATTTCCCGATGGCTCATATTCCTGTCGTTTGGATTTATAATTAGTTCAAAGTGCTTTTCAAGTGCTCTTATGCCATTCTCCGGGATCTTTCTTGTGATCAAAACCTTCTGCTTATCTCCCATACAAACCCCACCACCGTAACTCGAAATTCTGTTTTTCAAACCTTCATATCCACGTTAACACCGACTATTTTAGGCATTTCCTTTCGAATATCAAGTATGTTACAGATTGTCTCGTAGTCTTGATAGATCCGTTTTCTCGTTTTCCTGTTCATTATTTCAACAACCCATCTGTCATTTAGCTTGATGAGATTTATCGCGTACTCATCAGGGTTAAGGCCAAAGCGCTTCGCAAAATCCTCTCCAAAGCTCTCCCTGCGTTTACGCCTGCGCTGCTCTTCCCTCTCTCTGCGGTGAAGCCTCTCTATTGCTGCCTGCGAGATAACCCCGCGCCTGTCAACAGCCCTGACTCTACTTATGGCATCAACCTGTAAATCATCATCCATGAGCCTTCCAAGAGGCTACTTTTTCTTCACATTTTCCGAAAAGTATCTCAGAAAACGCGCTATATACTTCGGTATCTCCTTCCTCTCGGCTATCACATCGATAAATCCCTTCTCAAGAAGAAATTCCGAACGCTGGAAGCCTTCAGGCAACCCTTTGCCTATCGTCTGCTCAATAACACGGGGCCCAGCAAACCCTATGAGGGCTTTTGGTTCAGCAATTATTACATCGCCAAGCATGGAGAAACTCGCTGCAACTCCACCAGTAGTGGGGTCTGTTAAAACGGAAATGTATGGTAATCCTTTATCTGAAAGCCTTTTAAGTGCAGCTGCCGTCCTTTCCATCTGCATCAATGAGAGTATGCCTTCCTGCATCCTTGCACCACCAGAAGCACTTATTATCACAAGCCCTCTTTTGAGTTTCATCGCCTTTTCTATAGCCCTTACAATCTTTTCTCCCGTTGCATAGCCCATAGATCCACCCAAAAATGAGAAATCCATCACAACAAGAACACAAGGCTCAGACTCAATGGTACACGTACCGCACACGACAGCCTCTTTGTTACCCGTTTTCTCCATTGCATCACGAAGCCTTTCTTTGTAAGGCTTCAGATCAACGAAATTCAACGGATCCTTTGTGGTTATTTTCTTGTCAAACTCCCTGAATGAACCCTCATCGGCTGTTATACTAATCCTATGACGTGCTGAGATACGGAAGTAGTTACCGCATTTCGGGCATATCCAGTAGTTCTGCTTCAACTCTTCAACATGGAAAGCCTCACCGCAGGATTTACACTTTATCCACTTATTCTCCTGAGTTTTTCTCTTCTTTCTAAACAGTGCCATCCTCCTCTCCTTCGTAAACCAGTCTGCCTCTGTAAAACGTTTTCATCACCATACCCTTAAGCCGCTTACCGTGAAACGGTGTGTTTTTACCTTTGGATACAAATGTGTGCCTGTCAACAATCCACTCTCTATCCTTATCCAACAACACTATATCTGCAAAGGCACCCTCCTGAAGCCTGCCGGCATCGAGCCCGAAAAGCCTGGCAGGTTTGTAGCTCATAAGCGAAATAGCTTCAGCCAAGGAGATAGTGCCATCATTCACAAGGTAGGTATTAACAACCGCAAAAGCCGTTTCAAAGCCGCTAATACCGAAGGCAGCCCTCTGCATGGTCGTTCTTTTGGACTCCTCATCATGCGGAGCGTGATCTGTGGCAATAGCATCCACAAGCCCACTTGCAATAGCCGTCTTGATAGCCTCCACATCTGTCTTATCCCTTAACGGTGGATTTACCTTTGCCAATGTGTTGTAGTTATCTATCTCCTGATCGGTCAACGAGAAGTGATGAGGCATTACCTCAAAGGTCACATTGATTCCTTCTGTTTTTGCATGCCTCAAAACCTCTATTGATTCCTTCGCACTCACATGACAGATGTGCAGGTGAGCACCGGTAGCCTTCGCAATCTCTACATCCCTTGCAATCATGCTCGATTCAGCAACGTTGGGCATAGTTTTTAAGCCGAGTCTGAAAGCAAGAGCCGATGCATTTACAACGCCATCCTCTGTGATGGTTACATCCTCCTCATGAAGGGCAAGTGGAGCACCTATATCCTTTGCATAGACCATTGCCTTGTAAAGTAGGCCAGCACTCATCACAGGTTTACCGTCATCACTGAAAGCAACACATCCAGCTTCCTTGAGTGTTATCATATCCGAAAGCTCTTCGCCTGCTTCATTTTTGCTGATTGCACCTATGGGGTGCAGATTGCAGATGTTGAGCTTGCTGGCTTTTGTTTTTATATACTCGACGGTCTGAATGTTATCGATCACAGGTTTCGTGTTGGGCATACAGCAAACCGTTGTAAAACCACCCTTAACTGCAGCCCTGAGGCCTGTCTCGATTGTTTCTTTATGAGTGAAGCCAGGATCCCTTAGATGTGCATGAATATCAACAAAACCGGGGGCAGCTATCAGGCCTGTAGCATCGATTTCACGATCAATGCCAACCCCAACAACATCGCCTATTGTTTCGATTCTACCATCCACAACAGAAATATCAGCAAAACCCTCAAAACTCAGCGAAGGTACGATCACGTAGGCGTTTCTTATAACAAGTCTCATGCATCCTCCAGTTTCCTGGCCAGAATCTCATTGACCAGCTTTGGATTGGCTTTTCCCTTTGTCTTTTTCATTACCTGACCAACAAAAAACCCTATTGTGTTCTTCTTTCCTGACCTGTACTGTTCCACGGCTTTCGGATTGGAGTGTATCACCTCATCTACAATAGATTCTATCAGTGCAGGATCTGTTATCTGGATAAGACCCTTTTTCTTTACAATGGTCTCTGGATCAGTGCCGGATTCGTACATCTCCTTGAACACACTCTTTGCTATCTTGCCACTTATAGTGCCTTTATCTACAAGCTCAACAAGTTGTCTGATCTGGTGGGGTTTGATAAGCGTCTCCTCAACTGTTTTATTCTCCTTGTTGAGGTATCCCAGAAGCTCACTCAGTATCCAGTTTGCTATCACGGCTGGTTTTTCATAATTTGCAACCGCCTCTTCAAAGTAATCGGCAAGGGCTTTCTCATCTGTGAGGATTCGTGCATCATCAAACTTAAGACCATACTGCGACACGAAACGCATGAGTCTCTCTTTCGGCAACTCAGGAATCTCTGCCCTGATCCTCTCTATCCACTCCTCATCAATAATCAAAGGAACAAGATCTGGCTCGGGAAAGTACCTGTACTCAAACGCCTCTTCCTTTGAACGCATGGGTTTTGTTACACCCTCCCTCTCATCCCAGAGACGCGTCTGTTGAGTTACAGATTCTCCAGCTTCAAGTAGTGCAATCTGCCTTTCTATCTCGTAGGCAAGCGCCTTCTCTACATGCTTGAAGGAGTTCATGTTTTTAAGCTCGGTCTTGGTGCCAAGCTTATCTGAGCCTTTTGGCCTGACGGAAACATTCGCATCGCACCTCATGGAACCCTCTTCCATGTTGCCGTCACATATACCAAGATAACGCACTATCCTTCTTATCGATCGCAGATACTCGCCAGCCTCCTGAGGTGAATGCATTACTGGCAACGAAACCATCTCAAGAAGCGGAACACCGGCTCTGTTCAGATCCACGTAACTGCCGTCTGCTTTATGAATGGTCTTTCCAGCATCCTCTTCCATGTGAATACGTTCAAGACCTATCTTTTTGAACTCACCGTTGAGGTAGATTTCCACGTGTCCACCTTCAAGTATTGGAAGCTCATACTGGGAGATCTGATACCCCTTCGGTAAATCCGGATAGAAGTAGTTTTTCCGCGCAAAACGCGAGAACCTGTTGATTTTGCACCCAAGAGCTATACCGAGCTTAATGGCATACTCCACTACTTTTTTGTTAAGAACCGGTAGTACACCAGGAGCGCCCATACAAACTGGACAAACGTGGGTGTTGGGTTGTGCACCAAAATCTGTAGAACAGCTGCAGAATATCTTGGTTTTAGTGGATAGCTGTATATGCACCTCAAGACCTATGACAGGCTCATACTCCATGTTACCTCCCAATCAAACTAAGGCGTAGGGTTAATCGCAAAAAACTCATCGGGTAGCTCTTCGGAATCGTAAATGACTCTTCCATTCTCAATCCTAAGTTTGCCTTCTGTGATAAGCTTGATCGCATATGGATAGATCTTATGCTCTGTTCTCAATATTCGCTTGCTTAATGTCTCTTCCGTATCACCACAAAGTACAGGAACAACAGACTGAACGATAATAGGTCCTGAATCCATCTCTTCAGTAACAAAGTGCACCGTCGCCCCTGCAAACCTGACGCCGGCTTGGAGTGCCTGCCTCTGCGCATGCAGACCCTTGAACGATGGCAATAGAGCCGGGTGTATATTCACAATTCTATCTCGAAACGCTTCAATGAACGACGGTGTCAGTATACGCATAAAACCGGCAAGAACCACAAGATTAACCTCGTATTGCTTCAATATTTTAATGAGCTGCTCATCGTAGCGTTGACGTGACAAGCCTTCAGGATCAACAAACAATGCCTCAATCCCGAAACTTCTGGCTATATCAAGACCGCCTGCATTACTTCTGTTACTTATTACAACAACAATCTCTGCATTCCTGATATAGCCAGCTTTTATGTTTTCAGCAATAGCTTTAAAGTTGGAGCCCCTGCCGGAGATCAACACACCTATTCTATACAATCCTGACACCCCTACCCTTTTCAATCTGACCTATTACAAACGCCTCTGTGCCCAGTTTACCAACCGTTTCGATCAGCCTTCTAACATTCTCAGGGGAGACAACAACAACAAAACCAACACCCATGTTGAACGTTCTGAACATTTCCTCGAAAGCAATATTTCCAAGCTTGCGCACAAGCTCAAACTCATCCCTTTCAGGAAGCAACCTTTTTTCAATAACGCAACCTACCCCATCAGGGAGAATCCTGCTTATGTTGTCGTAAAAACCCCCACCCGTAATATGAGCTGCCCTTTTTATCAGGTCTCTAACACTCAAAAGGGGCTTAACGTATATCTTTGTTGGTGTTAACAACAGATCCGCAAGGCTCCTCTTGTCAAGCACCCTATCTTGAAGGTCATAACCAGCAACCTCGAAAAAGACCTTACGCAACAGCGAATAACCGTTGGAGTGATAGCCACTTGATTCAAAACCAACAACCACATCGCCCGGTTCTGGAGTTTCAAGCAACAGCTCATCTTTACGGCTTATTCCCACGCAAAAACCGGCAAGATCATAGGCACCAGAGGGATACACATCCGGCATTTGAGCCGTCTCTCCACCTGCAAGAATAGCACCAGCCTCCCCGAGGGCTTCAACAATGCCACCAAGTATCTGTTCGAGGTGGGCATCCTCCAAATCACTGTAGGCTATGTAATCGAGAAATAGCAAGGGCTTGGAACCCATAGCTACGATATCGTTAACGTTCATGGCAACAAGATCGATACCCACAGTATCGTGTTTTTTTGCCATCTGCGCAACGAGAAGCTTTGTCCCTACACCATCCGTTGTGGTTGATATCACCGTATCGTTATCGAGTGTGTAAAGCGCCCCAAACGCCCCTATGGAGCTCAACAAATTGGGATCCCTCTGGTCACCAAGCGCCTTCTTAATGAACTCAACGAGCCTGTTTCCTTTGTCTATGTCAACCCCGGCATCCTTGTAGCTGATCAATCACCCCTCCTCTTCACAAGTATAGGCACAAGCTTCTCATAACTAATCACTATAATACCCAAAAGCGGCACCGAAAGGATCACACCCCAGACACCAAGCAGCTTACCAAACAGTAGAATGGCAAGCAAAACGGCAAGTGGATCGATCTTCAACTGTTTGGAGTAGATAAACGGTGCTATTATGTTGCCGGAGATGAAATGAACAATAAGCAAGGCAATAACCACCTCAAGTGCCATAAGGATACTATGGTGAACCACAAGGGCGACAACGATGGGTGGAATAAAGCTGAGTATGGCACCTATGTAGGGTATGATGTACATAACACCGCCGAAAACACCGAATAGAAGCGCATAGTCAACACCCACAAGATAGAGAGCCACAAAGCCAAGCAGCGAAACAACAACCATGAGTATAAACAGACCCACGATATAGCTGACTATGACACTGTGGATATCCTCGAAAACCTTCAGATACTCATCACCCAGAACCGTTAAAATGATATCCTTAATAATTCGTCTGTATCTTTCCCTGTAGATGATCATGAAGTAGGATATTATCGGAATAAGAAAGAAGGCAATTGTCGCGGAAACACCTTTGATGATTCCGGTAACAGAGCTCAAGGCAAAGGATGTAATATAAGACTTTAACGAGTTTAGTGCACCGTTTGTTATCTCATAGAGGTAGCTGTTATTTCCAACGTGTTTTCCAAGATAGCTGTAGAAGGAGTTGATTGTTTTGTGTAAACCTTCAAGCAATTTAGGTACCTGTTCCTCAATACCGAGCATCTGATTGACAAGTGGTGGTATGGCTGCAACAAGAAGCCACACAAACAGGCCCATAAAAGCGCTAAGTACAATCAAACCGCTCAGCCAGGTTGGAAGACCTATTTTGCCCAGTAACTTTTCAAAAGGGAGAGAAACTTCGGCGAGAAAATAAGATATCAGCATTATGATGGTAACAAAGGTTAATTTGAAAAAAAGCAGATAAACGCCACCTATCAAAAAAAGCAAAAATATGAAGTATTCAAATAAGCCTGAGTGTGCGTCTCTGTTCAAGGCTATATAACCTCTTCTTCAGTGCCTTCCTCTTTTAATCTTGCTCTGACTTCCTTAAGCCTTTCTTTCTCCTCTTGAATGGCTTTTTTGGCTTCCTCTATTGCGTCTACTATCGCCTGTTTTTTCTCTTGAGCATACTCAACACCCTTATCTATCAACTCCTTCGATTCATCCGCAATCCTGGTGGCAAGCTGCGTTATCTTCTCTTCGATTTCCTCCTTCTGTCTTACAAGACTCTCCTTCTTTTCCTCAGCTATGGAACTGATTTTTTGTTTGAGCTCCTCTCGCTTTTCCTCCTCCAATAACCTCTTTGTGGCTTCATAGGCAACAAATGCACCTACAACACCAACAACAATCAAAACAAGCTTCTTCATGGGCTATTCCTCCTCCTTATTTTTCCTTAGTTTCGAAACAAGCACACCAGCACCCTTCAGATAGGCATATATGTTGTCCAGTCGCTCCTCTATAGCTTCAATTCTCTCGAACAAATAGGCTATGTGCGCCTGAGTTCTTTTCTTCGTGTCAATCACAAGACTCACTACCTCGTCAGCTGCATGTGACGTTTTGTCCAGTATGCCCTCCGCTGTTTCTTTTGTTTTCGAACTTATCTGTTTCACATCTGTAGCAATCTCGGCAGCTACATCGGTAATCTGTTGAGCCTTATACACCATATCCTGCGCAGCTGAACGGTAGGGCTCCATCTGTTTTTTCAACTCATCCACACTACGCTTTATATCCTTGTAAAGGCCAATCAGTATAAACAGACCTACGATCCCAGCAATAGCAAAACCAACATAGACAATAGCAATTACTGCAAGCGATATATCACCAATGGACATAAGCACCTCCAACCTACTTTAGTTTCTTGCCGAACAGTTTTGAGACTATTTCGCTTGCAGACTCCTCAATTGACCTGTTCGTCACGTCGATAACAAGCCACTTGGGGTGCTGCCTGAATAGTCTGTTTGCGTACTCCACCTCTTCGTAAATTCTGCCAAGAGAGGCATACTGGCTGTTTTGTATACCAAGCTTCTTTGCCCTTTCCTGCCTTATCTCGTACAGCCTCATCGGATCTATAGTTAAACCCACAATTTTCCTTTGATCTACTTTAAACAACGCATCGGGCAACTTTTCACCCATTACTATGGCAAAGTTAGCCACTTTGTACCCTTCTTGAGCCAGATACACACTCAAAGGTGTCTTGCTCGTTCTGGATAGCCCAACAAGTATTATGTCTGCATCCTCTAAGTTGCGTGAACTCCTGTTGTCGTCATGCTCAACAGTATACTCAATTGCCTTGATTTTATCAAAATATTGGTCACTGAGCATATGCAGAAGACCGGAAACGTTGCGTGCCTTCTGGTTAAAGAATCGCTCGAACCTATCTATGTAATATCCAAAAATATCGAGCACCTCAATGGAGTTTTTCTTGAAGCTCTCAGTGAGGTATTCCCTTAGCTCTTTATCGGCAATCGTAGCCACAACAAGCGGCTTTTGCACTATAGCCTGCTGAAGGATCTCATCCACCCTCTGCTTTGTTCTCACCTCAATAAAGCGACGTTCTTCCACATTTATGCCCTTAAACTGCACAAGAAAAGCCTTTACTATTTTAGAGGCTGTCTCTCCAGTACCATCCGAGATCAAATAAATGTATTTCTTTTCTTCACCCATCTCACTAAACTCCCAATTTCAGCAGATTATACACAGAAACACTCAACCAAGAAAGCACAAAAAGCACCAATGTGACCACAGGTTGAATCATGGAGATCTTACCCATGGAAACAAGCAACTCAAACAGCGCTATATATGCCAAGAAAAGTAGAGCGCCTACAAAAAGATTCTTGACAAGATCACTTTTTCGCGGTGTTGTTTTCAGCACAAACACTAACGAGAGCATGAACAGAACAAGCGGTGAGAGTGGATAGAGAAGCTTGGAAACAAGAAGAGACTGGTAAAAACGCTCTTGTTTGGGGTGTTTTTTCAGGATGCTCAAAAGGTCGTTAAAGGTGTACGAACTCTTCTGTGGTGACTTAACCAGGCTTTTAAAATCAAGGTTAACCTTCAGGATGAGTTTTTTGTAATACATCTGTTTGAATCTGCTCGTTAGATAGACCACCTTTACATCTTTTAAAATTACCCTTCCCTTTTTGAAGATTGCCTCTTTTGCATCAAGCACGCTTTCTATCCTGCCATTTTTTACCCTGTAGAGTGTAAGGTTGCCTGCAGTGTGTGATCGAAGATCTATGTCACCAATTCTGAATATGTAGTTGCCACTTTCGGTCCATACTCTGTGCGGTGTTCTGGAGGAAAACTCAAAGGTTTTTATAAAATACGCCTTATCAAGCGCTTTCCCAACAAGATATTCATTTGCAAAAAACATAAGCAAACCCGACAGTAACGACAAAAGAAGTATCGGCTTTGAGATGGTTATGAGATTAATACCACTTGCCCTCATCACTATTATCTCGTTACGCATGGACATTACCCCAAGGGTTAGCAAACTCGAAAAAGCAAAGATAAAAGGGGTAAGGTAATAAAGCACATACGGCGTAAAATAAATGTAATATTCAGCAATAGTGTAGATGCTGACACCGTTCTTCAAGAATGTAGAGAATCTTCCAAAAAAATCGGACAAAACAAAAAGGAGTACGAGAAAAACGGTAGTAAAAAGCAGAACAGCAACAAAGTTGGACAGGACATACTTATGAATCTTCTTCATAGCTATCGTAGATATGCCAGTGCTCAAGGATAGGCGGTATAATTCTCTCAAACTCATCCAGCGAGAGCATCACAGAGGCATCGGAGAGGGCTTTCTCAGGTTGCGGGTGCACTTCAAAAAACAGACCATCAACACCAGCAGCAGCGGCTGCATAGGCAAGGTATTTTGCATACTCCCTTGTCCCGCCCGATGTTTTAGAAGAACCAGGAAGCTGCATTGAGTGAGTGACATCGTATACCACCACCGGTGCAAATGTCTTCATTATTCTAATACCCCTGAAATCCACAACCAGATTGTTGTACCCAAACATACTGCCACGCTCGGTAATCCAGACGTTTTTATTGCCTGTGGAGTATACCTTCTCCATTGCATATCTCATATCCCAAGGAGCCATAAACTGACCCTTTTTTATATTCACCGTTTTACCTGTTTTTGCTGCTTCCACAAGCATATCCGTCTGTCTGCATAGAAACGCCGGTATCTGAATCACATCCACCACATCTGCAACGGGACGGGCCTGCGTAGGAACATGAATGTCTGTTGTAACAGGAAGCCCCGTTACCTCCTTTACCCTTGAGAGCACCTCCAACCCTTTATTCAAACCAACGCCACGGTAAGAATCAACAGAAGTCCTGTTGGCTTTATCAAAAGAGGCTTTAAATATCATCTCTATGTTAAAACGTTCGGATATGTCTTTTAATCTTTCGGCTATCTCAAGTGTAAGAGTGCCCGGCTCTATAACGCACGGACCAGCAATAAAGAAATGCCGCCGCTTCATAACGTAACTATTTTAACACCTGATGAAGCGGCGGTCAAAACAATAATGACCAAAGATTACCTTTGTTAAAAGAACATTTAACAGTACTTTCTTACTTCTGATGAATGTCCAGCTGAGGATAGGGTATAGAAATGCCCTTTTCGTCAAACGTAAGCTTGACCTTTTCAATGATAGAGAAGTAAACGTCCCAGTAATCCTTCGCTTTAACCCAGGCCCTAACGACAAAATTCACGCTGCTATCAGCAAGCTCAGAAACGGCAACAAGCGGAGGGGGCTCCTTCAAAATTCTTGGCTCTGATTCGATAATCTCTTTCAGTGTCTCTTTGGCAAGCTTCAGATCATCCTCGTATCCTATGCCGAATGTCCAATCTACCCTGCGTGTCTCCTTCGCTGAATAATTTGTAATCTTTCCACCTATAATCGCTGAATTGGGTACTATTACCACCTTGTTATCACCCGTCCTGAAAATAGTGGAGAACATATTGATCTCTTCAACCGTGCCCGTTGCACCGCCTGCCTCAACAAAGTCACCTACTTTGAAGGGCCTAAACAGTATTATCAGAACTGCTGCACCTACATTTGCAATCGTCCCCTGCAGAGCAAGACCAACAGCCAAACCAGCGGCGCCCAATACTGCTATGAATGACGTTGTGTTAACACCAAGCTTACTCAAGGCAGCGAGTATCACAAAAACAAGAAGCAATGCATAAACCACGCTGGAGACAAACGATACAAGCGTTTTGTCTATCTGTGCCTTTACCATGAGTTTCTCAACAATACCTTTTAGCCACTTCGAGATGTATCGTCCGACGACAAAAATTGCAATTGCGTAAAGCACTCTCAACGCATAGATACCAACTATAGAGACCCAATAGTTAACGTCCATGGGTAACCTCCCAAGAAAAATTTTTTACACGGAATGTTATTCTACAAAAATTAGCCAATAGTGTCAAAATTTATTGGTAAAATTGATAATATAAAAATCCCTATATACAAAAATCAAGCGAAAAGTTTCAACATATAAAGGAGATAAAAAATGATAAAAATGTAACCCATCCAGCGCGACATTGCTCTGTTCTGCAAGGAAAAAACGAGAAGTATTGTTGCAACAACCATTACCGGCATACTTAAGCTCAAAGTGCTCTTATCGATCTTCAGGGTACCTACAAGGGAAGCCACACCCATAATACCAAAGGTGTTGAAGATGTTAGAGCCTATTACATTCCCGATAGCCATCTCGAAGTTGCGTTTCTTTGCAGCACTAAGACTTACCATAAGCTCCGGCAAACTTGTACCCACAGCAACTACACTTGCTGCTATTACGCCGGTAGACAGATGAAGGGCGGTGGATATATCGATGATATTCATAACTGTGTATTTGGCGCTAAAATTCAAAAAAAGGAGGCTTAAGATAAGCACCGCTATCGTTGATAGTTTAAACTCGCCACTCACTCCACGCACATCCGGGTTCTTTGACTCGGCAGCATACAGCATATAGACAAAAAGGGCTAAAAGGCTGATTATCCCTTCCTTGTAATCAAAGACGCCATCATAGGAGGCAACATACAGAAATAACGCACTTGCAATCGCCATGGGTAAATCCACCTTCATCACATCGTGTCGTGTGGAGAAACCGCCAGCTACGATCGTTGAAAAACCAAGAACAAGGAAAATGTTAGCAATGTTAGAACCCACTACGTTGCCAGCAACAATGGGACTTTCGTGCTGGAGTATGGCGAATATGCTCGTAAGCAACTCTGGCAAACTTGTACCTATGGAAACAATAGTGACACCGACAATAAATGGCGGCAAACCAAAGTATAAACCTATCTTCTCAGCGGAAACGGTGAAATAGTCAGCTGATTTTACAAGGACAAAGATACTAACGAAGAGAAAGAGAAAGTGCAATACAAGCATGGGTGTATTGTACAAAAACTTTTCTGCAAGGCAATTTTTATTTGAAACTCTCCTTGAACTCCTCAAGCGTACTGTAAAACTCAAGATGAGCAAGTGTGTGCGGGTCTATAAACTGGCATTCCTTTAACTCATTGTAATGCTCACCTATCAGTGCAATCCTGAATTTGAAGCCGAGAGAATACTTGAGTGCCCACACCATGAACAGCTCGTTGAGCGTACCGATACTCCCCTTTTGCACAACAAACAGTTCACTGCCTTCGATTAACAACTTCAACCTTTCAAACAGATCCCTGGCAACTATCTTTTCTGTAAGATAGGGGTTGTTTTGCCTCAGAGCCTCAAACGCCTCCAGACATATGCCAATGACTTTCCCGCCTGCTTCCCTCACACCCCTGCTAACAGCTTCCATTAAACCAAGATAGCCGCCACACTTAACCGTATAACCCAAGCCAGCAAGAAATTTACCAAGTTCAACACCCTCTGAGTAGAGTTTATCATCAACACTCGTCGATGAGCCAAATGTGGTAGCATATTTCATAAAGACACCTCCAGCCAGAAGCTGTAGTCACTTGATTTTATCATACGCGAAGAATAAACTCATCAAAAACAGGAGGTATAGCTATGTACGAAACCATTATAACGCGCAAAGAAAACAACATAGGCATTGTAACGCTTAACAGACCTGATAAATTAAACGTTTTTACTACACAGCTTGCCGAAGAGTTAAACGAAGCCTTACTTGAAATGGACAGGGATAATTCCATCCGGGTTGTCGTGATAAATGCAAATGGCAAAGGATTTTCTGCTGGAATAGACGTAAATGAGTTAAGGGGGAAAAACTTTGAGCAGTTATTTAAAACAACATCGATAATGGAAAAAATGAACCTGACACTTACAGGCATGGTTAAACCAACAATAGCCTCAGTGAGGGGGTTTGCGGTTGCAAACGGCCTGGGACTTGTAGCCCTGTGTGATCTTGCCATAGCAGAAGAAGGAACAAAGTTCGGAGCCACGGCAATAAACGTGGGGCTCTCATGTATCGGGCCCTCACTTGCCATCTCAAAAAGTCTCGGAAGAAAGAGAACGCTTGAGCTGCTGTTGACGGGCAAGATTATTACAGCTGAAGAAGCTGAAAGGATAGGCCTGATCAATAGAGTGGTAAAAAAGGGAACACTCGACGAAGAGACAATGAAGCTCGCCAACGAACTTGCATCAAAAAGTCCACTTGCCCTGCAGATAACCAAAGAGGCTTTCTATAAAATGGCAGATGTGGAATTCTCAAAGGCGCTGGAGATAGCAAACTATGCATTCAGCAGGATTTGCGCAACGGATGATGCAAAGGAAGGTATCGAAGCCTTTCTTGAAAAAAGAGAACCACACTGGAAACTCAAATAATAAAGCTAAAGATGCACAATCAGGGTGGCTTTGAATTTACCACCTGCCACATCGGTTGAAAAATACCAGCCGTTGCGCATACTCAAATAGCGGGCAAGTTCAAGACCAAAGCCACTCCCACGCTTTCTCTTTGCTATATCATTCTCGATCTCTATGTAAAGAACCTTTCTACGTCGTGTGCAGACAATAGATATGTACTCTTCCGAGTATTTAACAGCATTGTCTATCAATTCATGGAGAAGATTGCTGAAATCACTGTCCTTACTCTTTACGTATGCCCTTTGAAGCGATAGCTCTACTTTTTTACCCTCGAGAGCCTCCGAAAAGAGCTCAAGAGCCCCTCTGATCACCTCTTCTACATTCTCGATTCGTATTTCTTTCGACTCGGCATCCCTGATTAGCTGAAGGATATTTTTAAAATCCTTCTCCATGAAGCTATAGGCTTCCTTGAGACGTCCAAGCGGCTTTTCATCCTCCGTTTTTATCAGTTCAAGGTTCAGCTTCTGTATCGATAGAAAGTTACCCATCTTGTGCGAAATAGTGCCTATGAGAAATTTCAGAAAATCCCTGTACTCTTTATCCTTCTCAAGTAGGTGCTTCATAACGTAGTAAATCATAAACACCAGCATTGCGGATAGTGCAATCTCCCATATCACGAGGGCAACAGCAAAACGTCGCGTATGAACGCCTGTGTAACCTTTTTTGAAATAAACATAGTAGCCACCGAGCCGTTCAAATAGCTCGTAGTCTTTAAGCTTAACAGGCTTCTGAGTCAGTTTTACGAAGGAAGGAAGCGACGTTGAGGGCTGTGTGAGCTTCATATAGAGGTAAAGCTGTGCCTGATTACGAAGCTTTTGCAGCTCACAGTACTTAAAAAAAGTCAGAATGAACACATTCACGGCAAGCATCCATACAATAATAAGAGCACCAAATATGGCAACCGTTTTATATTCAAACCTCAATTTCTTTAGAAAGGACTTTATTTTAATCGATAACCCCTTCCTTTACAGGTTTCTATGGCCCCTTCTGGCAAAATACTCCTTAAGCGCTTTATGTAGGCACGTACCGAATCCTCTGAGACATCACTGTCGCCCCACACATAGCTCAGAATATCATTGTGAGAGACAACCTTGCCCCTCTTTTTTAGCAGAAACAGCAATAACTCCCACTCCTTCTGCGTCAAAACAATTTCCTTTTCATCTTTCACAAGCAGGTTCCTTTGTGTATCAACTATAACATCCCCTATTCGATGCTTCTGGTCCATTCCATAATACCTTCTGCAGACTGCTTTAATCCTCAGCACAAGCTCCTTTGGGTCGAAAGGTTTCACAATGTAATCATCAGCACCGAGCAAAAAACACTCCTCCTTTGCGCCCATGTCATCCTTAGCCGTAACAACAATTATTGGTATGGATCCATGTCTCTCTTTGATTTTCTTTATCAGCGATTCACCAGACGAAAACTTAAGCATCAGATCCAGCACTATTACATCAAACAACTCCACACTAAGCCGCTGAAGCACAAACCTGTCATCATCCTCCCATCTAACAGAGAATCCCTCCTTGGAAAGGTACTCCTTCAACGATTCGCCCAGCAGCTCATCGTCCTCAACAAGCAACACCTTCATGAGTCGTACTCCTATAACGGATACTCAACCCTTCAATGCTAACAACTCATACAAATGCAGTCAATCTCAACACCCTTGACTTCTTAAACCTTTTAGATATTATTTCTACCGAATCGGGGCGTAGCGCAGTTTGGTAGCGCACCAGTTTCGGGTACTGGGGGCCGGCGGTTCGAGTCCGCCCGCCCCGACCACTATTTTTTGAGCCTCATTATGAGATCCCCGGCCTCTATTCTATCACCCTCATTCAGGTAAACCTTTTCAACAACACCAGCAATCGGAGCTTTGATCTTTGTCTCTATCTTCATTGCTTCGGTCACCACAACTATCTCAGACTTCTCGACCTTATCACCTTCAGATTTATTGATCTTCACAATCTTTCCCGGCATTGTTGCACAAACATCATAGGGTGAGGAGGGATCACCTTTAATGTTTGTCTTCACAGAAGCAGCAAGCTTCATGTCCTTTATAGTCACGTTCCTTGGCTGGCCATTAAGTTCGAAAAACACCCTGCGCATACCTTTTTCATCAGCCTCTCCAAGGCTCAGGTACTTGATAATCAGGGTCTTACCCTCCTCAATATCCACCTCTATTTCTTCATCCGGTTTCAGAGGATAGAAGAAGGATTTTGTATCGAAAATGGAGGGATCACCGTACTCAGATGTGAAGTTTAGATAATCCTCAAATACAGCGGGATAAAGCGCATAAGAGATGACTTCCTCATCCGAGAACTCCCTTCCAAACTTCTTTTCAAGCCTCGCTCGGGCTGCATCAAAATCATAATCTTTGAGCAGTTTGCCAGGCCTCTCTGTAAGCGGCTCCTCTCCTTTCAGGACAGCCCTTTGCAGATCTTTGGGGAAGCCACCATAGGGTTGACCCAGCATGCCTTTAAAAAAGCTGACCACAGAATCAGGGAATGAGAGTGTTTCAGCTTTCTCAAGCAACTCATCCGGTTTTATATTATTCTGCACAAGAAACAGAGCAAGGTCTCCTACAACCTTCGAAGAGGGTGTAACCTTAATTATATCCCCAAGAAGTCTGTTTACTTCTGCATACATACGGCGAATCTCTTCCCACTTATCCAGCAAACCCAATGCCTCCACCTGCACAAGCAGATTGGAGTACTGTCCTCCGGGTATCTCGTGTTGATAGACCTCTGCGGTTGGAGCCTTCAGGCCACTCTCAAACGGGAAATAGTATCGTCTGACCCTCTCAAAGTAGTTGGATGCCTCCTGAGCCTTCTCAGGATCAAGGCTGGATGCTCTTTCGGTCTGTTCCACTGCTGCAAGTATAGAATTTAAACTCGGCTGGCTTGTCAGGCTGCCCATTGAGCTCATGGCGAGATCCACTATATCCGCGCCAGCTTCAATCGCTTTCAGAACACTCGCTTCGCCATTCCCGCTTGTGTCATGCGTATGGAAATGGACAGGGAGGGATGTTTCTTCTTTTATTGCCTTGATAAGGACGCTTGCTGCATACGGCTTTAGTAAACCAGCCATGTCCTTGATAGCTATGATATCTGCTCCTGCATCCTTTAGTTCCCTTGCCAGATTCAAATAGTAATCGAGTGTATACTTGGTTCTGGATCTATCGAGAATATCACCTGTGTAACAGATAGCCGCCTCGCACACTGCAGAGTGCTTTTTAACCTCTTCCATAGCAGGCTTGAGCTGTTCAATCCAGTTGAAACAATCAAAGATCCTGAAGATATCGATGCCGTTTTCCTTTGCTATACGTATAAACTCCCTAACCACATTGTCGGGGTAGTTGGTGTATCCTACCGTGTTTGAGGCTCTAAGCAGCATCTGGAAAGGTATGTTTGGTATTCGTTCACGTAGCTGCCTTAATCTGTCCCATGGCGACTCCTTTAAAAACCGATAAGCCACATCGAATGTAGCACCGCCCCACATCTCTAAAGAAAACAGGTTGTTAAGATGGTACGCATAAAGTGGCGCCACATTTAGCATGTCCCTCGTGCGCATCCTTGTTGCTATCAAGGATTGATGCGCATCTCTAAAGGTAGTATCTGTTATGAGAATCTCTTTTGTACGCTTTATATATTCAATAAACGCCCCAACACCCTCCTGTAGCAATAGATCCCTCAATCCTTTGGGGGGCTTCTCATACACACTCCCACTGTAGACCGGAACTTCCGGTAGCATCATCCCTTCAGGAATAACGGATGACGAAGGATTGTTAACGATGTTATTTGCAAGAAATTTAAGTGCCTTTGTTGCTCTGTCTTTTCTCTTTGGCATTACAAACAGTTCAGGTGTGGTATCAATGAAATTGGTGTCGAACTGTCCATTCAGAAAACGCTCATGCGTAACGACATTTTCGAGGAATTGCAGGTTTGTTTTCACCCCTCTTATCCTGAATTCGCGCAGAACCCTGTGCATCTTTCTGGCAGCCGATTTAAAATCCAGTGCCCATGTCGAAACCTTAACCAGCAGCGAATCATAGTACGGTGTTATCCTGGCTCCAACATATGCATTCCCTGCATCCAGTCTGACACCAAAACCAGCTGGCGATCGGTAAGCTTTTATCTCACCTGTATCAGGCATAAAGTTGTTTTCGGGATCCTCTGTGGTTATTCTACACTGAATTGCATAACCTCTTCTGTTTATGGCATCTTGAGAATCTATACCCAAATCGCGCAAGCTTTTTCCCTCTGCTATCCGAATTTGACTCTGCACAATGTCGATTCCCGTTATCATTTCTGTGACCGTATGCTCCACCTGAATGCGTGGATTTACCTCAAGAAAGTAGTGTGCCCCGTTTTTGTCTACAAGAAATTCAACCGTTGCAGCGTTAACTATCGATGCTTTCTTTGCAAGCTTTATCGCATCTGCATAAAGGTTGTCCAGCGTCTCTTCAGGTACATTCAACGAGCCGGCAATCTCTATCATTTTCTGATGCCTGCGCTGAATCGAACAATCCCTCTCAAACAGATGCACAACGTTGCCGTACCTGTCTGCGAGTATCTGCACCTCGACATGTTTAGGACTCTCAACATACTTTTCAACGATTAGATCATCTCTTCCAAAAGCCTTGGCAGCTTCTCGCCTGACAGAATCGTAGTTGTCTTTTATATCGTCATCGCTGTAACAGATTCTTATTCCCCTACCACCTCCACCGGCTGTGGCTTTCAGCATAACCGGATAACCGATACCTTGTGCTTGTGCAAGCGCCTCCTCCAGGCTTTTCACATTGTTTTCAGAACCCTCTATCACGGGTACCCCGGCACTCTTTGCAAGCTTTTTGGAGTTCAATTTATCGCCAAACAGCTCTATCGTCTCTGGTGTAGGCCCAACAAATATAATTCCCGCGTCCTCGCATCTCTGAGCAAACTCGTGGCTTTCCGAAAGAAAGCCATAACCCGGATGGATAGCATCCACGTTCTTTCTAAGAGCAAGCTCAACAATCTGATCAATGTTCAGATATGCTTCAACAGGACCGAGGTTTCTGCCAATCAGGTATGCCTCATCAGCCTTGTAGCGGTGAAGAGAGTAGCGATCTTCCCAGGAGTATATGGCAACAGTCTCCATACCCAGCTCTGTTGCCGCTCTAAATGTGCGAATGGCTATCTCTCCCCTGTTTGCGCTCATTAGCCTGCCTATCTGCATCAGACACCTCCGCCTATGAATCGTTTATTGGGTTATATTACCAGATCAGTGAATCAATAGCAAAGCTAAACTATTGCTTCTTCATCCTCGAGCTGCTGGAGAGCAAACAGTAGTGTTTTTTTAACATCTTCCTTATCAGTGGCGTTTATCTTAAGTATCGGTATGCTCTCTGGTATATCGGAAAGCAGCTCGTTTATCTCACTATCAGGCACCGCATTGGGAAGATCAACCTTTGTCAACGCAACGACGGTAGGCAGCTTTTTAAGCTTGTAAAAATCCCTGTAGAACTCATTAACGGCTTTGATGGAGTTTTTGTCCGTAATATCTGCAAGGATAATGAGAGCAAGAGCGTTCTTTAACAAAATAGGGTATACGAACTTGAAGCGCTCCTGACCAGGCGTAGCGTATATATGAAGCACAATATCCTTGTCTACCGTCAACCTACCAAAATCCATTGCCACTGTGGTGAGCGCCTTTATCTCTCTTAATTCCTTTTCGCTTACCTTCTTATCAGTGGTTACAGGATCAATCTCACTTACCTGTTTTATGAACTCTGTCTTGCCTGAATTAAAACTTCCCGTCACAATGATCTTGAAAACGGCCATCACAAGCCCCTTATTTTATCAATTATTTTCTTCAGAAAACTCTTGCGAATCTTCACGTCGAACTTTGTTTTTACCTCCTGTTCCTCTGTGGTGAGCTCAATCATACCAAGCACGTACATTGCAACAATTGCGCGCAGTCTGCTTAAATCCTGAGAGTTTTTGGTTGCCTCAGCCACAGTAATACGACCACTTTTGGATTCAAGCCAATCCACGTCAAAGTTGGATTTTATAAAATAACACTGATTCAAGACGTATTTGGGAGCCTTTACCTCAATTCTGCTTTCCTCAGATGGAATAAACGACAACAGCCGCTCCCTTTGAGACACCTTCTCAAAGGATTTGAAAACAAATTCCTTTATGCCAACCTTAAACACATCCGGACCAAGTTGAAGAGAGAGGAACTCAGCTATCTTCATCTCCTCAGTTGCCATCTCCAGGATGGAAAAGTTTATTAGACTATAAGGGTCATCAAGATCGGAATATAAAACATAGATCTCACCGTTCATGGTAAAGCCCACTACCCTCTTGCCTTCAGCTCGAATCTCGAATTTTCTATTGCCTTTCAGGTTTCTAAACAGCTTAACAATGTCAAGCTTAACAAAGTGTTTAAATCTTATAAAACTATCGGCTAATTCGCTTCTGGAAAACTGAGGTACATCACCGGGCCGTCCATCAACTGAAGCTACACTCTCAAGTACCTCATGATGAAATGTAGGGTGCTTTATAACCGAGACATGAACATCCCTGTGAACAAGATCACCCGGTTCTCTCATTATCACTATATGCGGCTTCGGGGAGAGGGCTTTTTCATAGATAATATCGGCAAGCTTGTTCTTTACAACCGTTCCCTCGTGCCTTCCAATAAAGACTACATTGTACTTTTCAGAACCAACAAAAGAAACGGCCTCTTTAGGGGTTTCAGCCTGAATAACATCAAAACCAACACTTTCCAGTATGGTACGCATGATATTTACAAGGAGCCTATCTGTCAGGAGAACCAATGCTTTTTTTCTCATAAATAAAATTCTTCACCTCTCCTTAATTGGCTCAAGTATACATTTTATCGACCTTAAGTCAAGTTTTTAACATTAAAAAGGGTTTTTCACTGCGCTTTTCTCAGAAAAAGCACCCAAGCCATCAAATCAATTCACAATACGCTCTACCACCCTATAGGCTGAAGCTACACAATCGTTCAACGACACACCGTAAAATGCATTGCCGGTCACAAATAGACCACTGTTTGCCCCCTCAAATTCCTCCACGCCAGCTATAACACGTGAATGATTCATATCATATTGTGGTATAGCTTTAGGGTGCCGGATCACTGTTGACCACTCAAATGGCGCAAAAATACCAGCACTTCTTTGAAGTTCACTAACTGCGATACCTACCAGATCCGAACGAAATGGTGCCCTCTTCCTCATTGCACCGCCAACCATCAATCTGACAAGCACCTTTCCCTTTGGAGCCCTATGCTCAAATATGCTTGAGTCAAACAAAACTCCTATAACATCCCTGATACTGCTAAGACTGAATAGATAGCCAAAAGACTCAACAAGGTCTGGCATGTGTCGCCTGTCAAAACCCATCGCAACAACAGCCATTGGTGCATATTCAATTAACTGCAGAAGTTTAGAGAAATCCCTATCGAAACCTGCAACAATAGCCGAAAGCTCCCATGATGGAACAGCAAACACAACCGAGTCGTAGATGCGCCCCCCTGATAGCTCCAGGAATAGCCTGTATTTGCCAGATACTCTTTCAATGCCAACCACCCTATCTTGCAACACATTTATGCCATTAACCAAATGACAAACAAAGCTACCAACACCTCTTTTGAAGGAAAGCAACTTTGCAGAGAATGGACCAGAAGCGCTTTTAGTCGTGGCTCTTTTGTCCAGCATCATCCTGACAAGCCCTACGATCAGTGAACCATACCTTCTCTCTATCTCTTTTATTCTACCAAAGGTAGCATCCATGCTCATCTTCCAGGGATCACCAGCATATACACCAGATGCCATGGGTCCTATCAACTTGTCGAGCATCTCTTTACCAAGTCTTCTTATCACAAAGGATGCAAGCGTTTCATCGGACAAGACCGGTGCAACAAACAGCTCACGAACAACTCTAAGGATGGCAAGTTTTCCAAGCAGGTCACCCTTTATGATTGCAAAAGGATCATTCGGAACCGCGTGTAGTTTTCCGCAACAATAGATATATCTTCTTCTTGCTTCATCCCTACTTTCGATAACCTCATCGCCAAAACCGCACTCATCTATCAATCTGAGTATCTCTTCCTTGTTGTCCAAAAATCCGTTTGGTCCACTCTCAACAAGGTAACCTGACTCATGAAGGCTTAGAGCCTTACCCCCTATGTGCGATGGTTCTATCAGCTCAATATCCAGCGATCCTCTGGAATTCAAAAGAAAAGCAACAGAGGCGCCAGAGATACCACCACCAACTATGGCGATGCGCATTTCCAATACCTGCTCAAAGAGGAGACAAGAAGATCTACAAACCTATCGTCATCATTGAAGCAACTTACCCTTATAAACCTTCTCACACCACACTGCTTTGCTATGCGCGCATAAAGGACATCCATTTCATGCACCGTCTCTGTATTATCAATAGCAAAGCTTACCGGAAACAGTATGAGTGTGTCAAATCTCTTTGCGAGTTTCTTTATCATACTTTCTGTTGTTGGTTCAAACCACTCTACAGGACCAAGGCGTGATTGAAATGATAGGAATACAGGTACACAAAAACGTTTTGACATGTACCGAACAAACGTCTCAATATCTCGCCGATAAGGATCCCTGGTTCGCTGTGCCAGTCTTTCGGGCAGCGAGTGGGCACTAAACAAAACTGCTGGTTTCAGAGTATCTTCAAGAGCATCAAGCTCCTTTCTTAATCTTTCTTCCACAAGATCGAAAAACTCCGGAAAGATAGCAAGCGGAGGAACCACGCATTTTGAATTCTCTACCACTCTTCCATGTGTAGAATGCGAGTAAAACGGATAAAGAACAAGGGAGGTGGAGGCTTTTTCAAAAACAGGCTGAGAGTAGAGATACGCCACACTGCTTTCGATGCCCTTTTCTGAAAGCTTGGCCTTAATACGTTCGGTAATTTGCCTAACCGGTGATGGTCCAGCATTTTTGTATATATCCCAGGTCTGTTTCGCTCTGCAAGCTGTAATAGCCAGAGCAATGATAAATCTTAAAGATGAAGGTAACGGCAGTATATGGTTGTCTGTGAACATTCGAAAAAGGAAGGGGAGGATGGAAGAAAAAGAATCCACCCCACCCATACTTACAAGGGTCAAACGCTTTTCGTTGTCTTCCTTCACCTGCACAAAACTACTCCGCCTTTAAGGAGTAACACCGGATCGTAGTCCTCCCCAGTGCTTGCCCTGCACATAAATAGGAATGGAAATATCGTACATGGCGTTTCCTGTATCCCTCATGTAGGTCTGAATTAGCAGAGGCTCGGTGTTCTTTGCTGCAGCAAGACCTGTTGGATCGTCAAAAATACGCATGGACCTATTACCCACCAGATCCTTCTCATAATCCCCCGTAAGCGGCTTGTCATAGATGGAGTTATGTGCTGGCAAATAGCCATGATCATCCACAAGCGCAACAAACTTAAAGCGCGGATGTTTGGAGAGCAGCTCATCCTCAATAGGTTGAATGCGTTTTTTTACAAAATCGGTAAAACGCGTTCTGTACTTCTGGGGATTGGTGCCCGGAACCGGCACGTAGTTCCTATCCCAGATATCCTCAGGTGTTATTTCCCCACTCTTCAGAGCATCATCAATAACCTTTTCGATGCGCTGCTTGCCCTCTTTCAGTATGGCGTATATCTCCTCAAGTGGGTGATTGATCTTTAGTTTCTGAAGCATTTCAAATGCCTTTGATGCTACATCGCTCAAATCGGAGCTCTCTTTGGAGATGCTGTTTAGCTTCTCAACAATTTCCTTTGTCGAGCCAACAGCATGTTCCACAGTCTGGGTTACCTCTTCAACAGAAGCAGACTGCTCCTCAACAGCTGCCGTTATGTTGTTAAGCATCTGGGAAGCCTGGTCTATCTCGCTTACAAGCTTCTCAAACGTCTCCCGAATCCTTTCAGCGCTTTCACCGCTCTCCTGGATTCTTTCGGCTATCTCCCGATTCTGGGAGATGAGTCTCGACGCGTTGGCGCTAACCGTGTCAATCATCTCATTTATCTCAGATGCATTCTGTCTGGTTTTCTCAGCTAACTTTCTCACCTCATCGGCAACAACGGCAAATCCCCTGCCGGCTTCACCGGCTCTGGCTGCCTCTATGGCTGCATTCAGGGCAAGCAGGTTGGTCTGGTCGGCTATCTCATTGATAACACCGACAATACCGTTAATATTCTTCAAATTCACATCCAGCTCGTCTATCAACTTCCTGCCCTCTCCCATCATCTCGATATTCGTTCGAATATCCTCCTCTACCTTGTTGATAATATCCATTGCAACCTTGCTTGCTTCCTCAACATTATGCATAAAGCCAGTAAATTCCTCAACGCTGTTTGATATATCCGAGATAGCCTTTGCAGAATCGTTCATGGTTGTAATCACGGCATCAAAACTGTTCATATTCTCATTCAGCTCATCAATAGCCTTCACAAGCTCATGTCTAAACTTTGCATTAAATACACTAGCCTTGCCAGCCGCCGTTATCAGTTCACTGACAGTAGTATTCATGAAATCCTTGAAGGCATTAAAGAACCTCTCTACGGCAGGCATGCCCGGGGTTTTGATCTCTTCAAGCATGTTTATCCTGCCTTCTTCTGAGAGTCTTTCAAACTCTTCATTAATCGTCTCTGCAGTTTTAATCAGCGTTTGATAATAATAGAAGAAGTTCAAAAGCACAAATACGATAGAGAGTACAATGTAGATCGCAAGCGGTCTTTTGATGTAGTAGTAGCTCAAAAGACCCAGCGCAAAGTAGACAAGAAATGTGACCGTTGTGAACAGAGCCAGCCTCTTAAGCATTACTTAACACCTCCGGGTAAAACTTACTCTAAAGAACCTTTGGAATGGAATATTACTAAAAAAATTAGAAAATATCAAACGATATGTTGGTTAAATTTCTATATTCAACAGAGGCATATAAAAAAGTGCGCCCAAACAGTCGTTGTCCTCCACGGACCCTGCCGGGTGTCTTCTCAAAAATGTAACCTTGATCGTTTTAATCTCTTTGCATACGCTATAATTTACAATCTTTGAACGATAAATCTGCTCGAAAAGCTGCAAATCCAACCTGCCGAGGGCTCTTTGAAAAAGCGAAGAATCTTTGAACATTATATCCACAGTCACATGCCACACGCCCGCATTCTTGCTTCTGAGTACGTAAACAGCGTCTGATAGCTTCAAAGCTGGATCACCTCCATCCTGAACAATTCGTCCGGTTTTTCCACTTCAAGGATATGGTAGACCGAAAAGGTGTATACTGCACCAGCATCAATCTCGGCAGGCGAATAAGGAAAAGCAAGATTAGCACCAGTCGCTACCCTGTTTGGATAATCGTAATGTTGTAAATGCGACTTGACCTTGGAACAGATACTATGAGCCTGCGATTGAGATGGCGCCACCACATCTATGATAAGACCGATCTCGTGCGTGGTTCTGTCAAATTCCAGATCACCCAGCACACCATCCCTGCCGTAACACCTGAATCTCAGCGTACATCCCTCAGGCACAAGGCTACGGTTAGCCCTAACTTCATCAAGAATATCATCAAGGCATCTGATCATAGCCGGATCCCTTATTCCAGCTACAGCTATACTCCTATAACCAACAAGTTTCGCACCTTCCAGCTTCAAAGTAGGTCTATCTCTTTTTACCCACCTTGCACCGGTAACCCTTACTGTTCGCTCGTCAAACTGCTCGTATTTGCAATCATTAAGAAACAACGTCCCGTCAGGTTCCTCAATCACATACGGATCGATATTTTCATACAACGCATGAGCCATAGCAGACTCTGGCGTGCATCTCCTGGACTCATTGGGCGGTTTTAGATAAAAAAATTTGTCTTCGATCCATCCGAGAAGCGCATCGGAAGCGCTTGCAGGTCTTGCACAAAGGGCTCCACACTCAATAATCTTTGACATATGCCAGCTTGCAGCTTCATCCTCACCCATCAACAGAGGATACGCTGCATAGATGGACGCATCAGTAGTCCTTCCAGCAACAACGAGATCAACGCCAAGCTCAAGAGCTTCAATTATCTTACCCACACCCATCTGAGCCACAATTCTGGTGCTTTGCTCAATATCATCTTCACTCAACGGTGGATTCGATTCATAGCTGACTATCCTGCCCATTCTCAGAAACTCAACAACGGCCCGCTTATCAAGTTCAGTGTGTATTACAGCAACTTTGATTTTAAGCCTATTCTTGCTGGCTATATCCTTTACAATCTGCATAAACTGTTCAAGGTGGGCATCGGCTCCGGCATACCCGGCAGACCCAACAATAAAAGGTATGCCATTCTTAACGGCACTAACAAGCGGATACTCCAGATCACTCCTTGTAGAATCGTAATTGGCTTTCATGCAACCACTGCCAAGGAAATAGGGTCCGGAATCTATGGAGCCAGCATCCACACCAATATAATCAATCCCTTCATCAAGTGCCCTCGAAAAGGAGTCTCTGTTGTACCCGTATCCCAGCTGGCCCATCAGTGCAAGTGCCTTAATCACAGCTTACATCCCTCTATGGGTCTCTACAATCCTATTTTTCTCGTCAACAATAACAATGTTTGGATGATACTCATCAAGTTGTGAGTCATCCATCATACCAAACGCTGCAATAATTACCTTATCTCCAACGGAAACCTTCCGTGCAGCTGCACCATTTAAGCAGATTACACCGCTTCCACGCTTGCCCTTGATGGTATAGGTTTCAAACCGCTCCCCGTTGTCTATATTCCAAACATGAACAAGCTCATACTCCCTGATATTGGCAGCATCCATCAACTCCTCATCTATTGTGATGCTACCGACGTAGTTCAAATCAGCTTCCGTTACCGTTGCCCTGTGAATCTTGCCTATAAGCACTTCCCTCAGCATGGCGCCACAACCTCCACTCTTTATCAAAACCACATGTTATCTATTAGCCTCGTTGTGCCAATAAAGACTGCCAGCGAAATAAGCGTTTCACCCTTCTGGATATTCTCAAGAGGACTGAGATCTTTCAAACTGTTTATGCTTATGTAATCAATTCTCGCGCTTTTATAACCATCGATAATCCTTTTCATGCGATCTATTATGACAGCACTCCTTGTCTCTCCAGCTTCAATCATCCTCTTTGCTTCCTCAAGAGCCCTGTAAAGACAGACAGCATCCCGCCTTTCTTCATCCGTGAGATATCTGTTGCGTGAACTCATTGCAAGGCCGTCAGCTTCTCTTACGATAGGCATACCCACTATCTCAACATCCATGTTCAGATCCATTACTAACCTCTTCACCACAAGCAACTGCTGTGCATCCTTCTTACCGAAGTACGCCCTGTGTGGTTTGGTGATATTAAACAGTTTGGTGACAATCGTCGCAACACCCCTAAAATGTGTGGGGCGACTCTTTCCCTCAAGTACACGGGTTATCCTTTCCACTGTTACGTAGGTCTGATAGCCCTCAGGATACATCATCTTCTCATCCGGATAGAAAAGCACATCTACAGACTCTGCCTCAAGCAGATTTCTATCCCTCTCAAAGTCCCGTGGATACCTATCAAGATCTTCGTTTGGCGCAAATTGGGTAGGATTAACGAAAATACTCACAAACACCACATCGTTTTCAAGTTTTGCCTGTTTTACAAGCGATAGATGGCCATCATGCAGATAACCCATCGTTGGAACAAATCCGATACGTTTGCCTTCAAGCCTGTATGCTTCGGCAATCGCCTGCATTGTAGCAGGATCCTTTACTACCTTCATACACTGGCTCCTTAATACGAGTGTTCATCATCAGGGAAGATGCCGTTTCTGACTTCATCTGCAAATCTTTTGATCGCATCTACGGCTTCAACCTTAAGGTGAGCATATCTTTTTACAAATTTAGGCTTAAAATCATCGAACAGGCCAAGCAAATCATGGAAGACAAGGACCTGTCCATCTGTATGAACACCGGCTCCAATACCAATTGTCGGCACACTTACACTATCTGTCACCTCTTTTGCTAATGAAGCAGGCACTGATTCAAGAACAATACTAAACACGCCTGCCTCCTGCAAATATTTGGCATCTTCTTTGATTTTTTCCGCCTCCTCTTTTGATTTACCCCTCGTCTTGTAGGAACCAAAAATATTGATGGACTGCGGGGTTAATCCAAGGTGGCCCATTACCGGGATACCAGCTGTTATCATTGAACTTATGGTAACAGCAAACTCCTTGCCACCCTCCAATTTAACGGCATCACACCCGGTTTCTTTCAGTATCCTGCCGGCATTTTCGACAGCTTCGATGTAATCTGATTGATAACTCATAAACGGCATATCAACTACGATTAGTGCATTTTTAACCCCACGCCTAACCATTTTAGCATGGTAAATCATCTCATCCACAGTAACCGGTATTGTAGAATCCCTGCCCTGCATGACCATGGCAAGAGAATCGCCGACAAGGATTATATCAACACCGGCTTCATCGGCGATGCGCGCTGAAGTATAATCGTACGCAGTAACCATAACAATCTTCCGCTGACCCTTCATTGCAACAATCTTCGGAACGTTCATGGCACACCTCGCTTTCTGAAAACTAAAAAAGCCTGCAAACCGGTTTTGGTTGCTGGTTTGCAGGCTTGTCATCTTTCTTTGTATAGCTCAGCTCAAAGCCTCCAACCCGCGGAGGTCTTCTGCCTATATACTCCAACTGTCTCTCCGTTTGCCCGCTTCAGCAGGCGTTCAATTAATTTGACAATACCAAAACCGTTTAGCCGGATGGCTGGATCCAACTCGGCTAACGGTATGAGCACGAACAACCGTTCTGTAATATATTTATGTGGTATTGTCAAGTCCCTTTTGTTAACTCTCTGTCTGTTGTAGATTAAAATGTCGATGTCAAGAGTACGTGGGCCCCATCTTGTTCTCCTATATCTACCGAGCCTTCTTTCCACCTTTAAGAGTGACTCAAGCAGGGCATGGGGATTTTTTACTGTCCTGACCTCAACCACAGCATTAAGGAACATCCTCTGGTTCTGATAGCCCCACGGTTTTGTTGCATACAAACTCGATACCTTCACTACCCTGATACCAGCCGATCTGTTTAAAAACGTAAGCGCCCTAAGTATATTGGACCGCCTGTTCCCCACGTTTGATCCAAGAGAGAGAAACACCCCTTTTGCATAGACGCTTTTCAACATGAGTGTATTACTATAAACTTTGCTCAAAAAATGCAAGATTTTAGCACCCCAGACCTTGACAAACTGATTTTTTTGACTATTTTGTTAGCAGACATGTGAGGTGAGTGCTAAAATGGAGAAGCTCAGCGACAGGATGGTACTGGTTCTTAGTGTGGTCATAGATAACTACATCAAATACAAACAGGCGGCAGGCTCAAGGACTTTAACGAAACGTTACAACCTGGACTTTTCGCCTGCCACCATGAGAAACACGATGATAGATCTTGAAGAGATGGGTTATCTAACCCATACACACACCTCAGGGGGTAAAATACCCACGCAGAAGGGTTACAAATTTTACCTTGATATGATTATGCGCAACTTCTCACCTGAGATGAAACGGGAGTTTGAAAACGTGCCTTACAGCAAACTCACATCTCTTGATGAGAAGATGAGCAAGATACTTAACATTGCATCGTCGCTGAGCGGCTTGGTATCCCTGTTAACATTGCCGGATTTTTCAAAGACGCGCATCAAGAATATAGAGTTCATCAAGATTTCTGAAGACAAAGCAATGTGCGTCATTGTCTCGGAAAACAACATGATCGACACAAAAATCGTCGATCTTGAGATGAATGTAAGCAAGAAAGAGTTAAAGGAGTTTTCCGAGTACATCACAACGCGTTATGCGGGTTACACCCTTGAAGAGATAGCCGAGGACCTGAAGCATTCAATCGTTGCTCACAAAAATGAGATCTACAGGTTGATCGAGAAACTCTCAGGGGAAGCCAAAAACACACCGGTTATGGTAGCCGGTGTGAAGAATATCTTCAACTATGCCGAATTCAGCGAGAACCTTGACAAACTCAAGAAAATTGTGACTTTTCTCGAAGAAAAGAGAAAAATTTACGAATTACTGAAAAAACTAATAAACAGTGAGCGCGTTATCTTGATCGGCAACGATCTACCGATTAAGGAGCTACAGGAAATGGGCCTTGTCTCATCAGCCTACAAATACAGGGATGAAAACGTGGGCGTGGTGAGCATCATGGGCCCAATTAATATGGATTACAAGGAAATTTTAAGCATCGTCGAGTCAGCAAGAAAAAAAATAGATAGCATCCTGAATGGATAGGGAGGAAAAAATGAGCACAAAGGATAAACACGAGGAGAAAAAAGCAAACGCAACGGAAAAAGAAAAAGAGAAGAAGGAAACAAAAAACGAGAAAGACAGAGAAATAGAGAAGTTGAAAAAACAGCTGGAAGAGGAGAAGGAAAGGTACCTAAGACTATATGCCGAATTTGACAACTACAGGAAACGCGTTCTTAGAGAAATAGAAGAGATAAAGGAAGCCACAAAACGGTCACTCATAAACGAGTTCCTTGTGATCTTAGACAACATGGAGAAAGCACTCAGCACAAGCTCAGATCACAAGGAAGCTATCATAGAAGGCATAGAACTGACAATGAAGTCCTTTAAGGACATCCTGAAAAAACATGGCGTCAAGGAGATAAATCCCGAAAAAGAGGAGTTCAATCCCGATCTCCACGACGCACTTATGATGCAACCAACCGGCGATCTGCCCAAGAACACGGTGGTGCAGACGCTGGAGAAGGGTTATATGTACAAGGATAAGCTCATTAGGCCGGCAAAGGTTATCGTAAGTGCCGGTCAGGAATCTGACCACGACAAAAACAACAACGAATCACAGAACAACAATAAAACAAACAATGAAAAGGAGGACTAATATGGGAAGGGTTTTAGGAATCGATTTAGGAACAACCAACTCTTGTATGGCCATCGTTGAGGGTGGCAAACCAAAGGTAATCCCAAATGCCGAGGGAGCAAACACAACACCCAGTGTTGTTGCTTTCACGGATAAGGGTGAAATACTTGTCGGTCAGGCTGCCAAAAGGCAGGCCATAACGAACCCAAAGAGGACCATCTTTTCAGTTAAAAGACTCATAGGTAGACGATACAACTCCAAAGAGGTTCAGGAAGCCAAAAAAAGGTTACCGTACGAAATTGTTGAGGGTCCAAACGGTGACTGCAGAATTAAGATTGATGGTAGGGAGTACACGCCTCAGGAGATATCGGCAAAGATCCTGCAGAAGCTGAAAGCCGATGCGGAAGCTTATCTGGGTGAGAAGATAACGGATGTTGTCATCACAGTACCGGCATACTTCGATGACTCCCAGAGAAAGGCAACAAAGGATGCCGGTAGAATTGCAGGACTCAACGTTCTGAGGATCATCAACGAGCCCACTGCATCATCTCTTGCATTCGGTCTGGACAGAGAGAAAGAGGGCAAAATCGCCGTTTATGACCTGGGTGGTGGTACCTTTGATATTTCCATACTCGAGATAGGTGATGGCGTATTTGAGGTTAAGGCTACAAACGGTGATACCTACCTTGGCGGTGACGACTTCGATAGAGAGCTCATTAACTACATTGCCGAGGAGTTCAAAAAGGAGAACGGCATCGACCTCAAAGCCGATCCTATGGCATTGCAGAGACTCAAAGAGGCTGCTGAGAAAGCCAAAATCGAGCTTTCCAGTGCTCTTGAGACAGAAATCAACCTGCCATTCATAACGGCAGACGCATCAGGACCAAAGCATCTTGTTATGAAAATAACAAGAGCAAAATTTGAACAGCTTGTAGATCACCTCATTCAGAGAACACTTGAGCCATGTAGATTGGCCCTTAAAGATGCAGGCCTTGAGCCGAAGGATATCGATCATGTTATCCTCGTTGGCGGCATGACGAGAATGCCAAAGATAAGAGAGGTTGTAAAAGAGTTCTTCGGTAAAGAGCCCAGAAAGGACGTCAACCCGGACGAGGCAGTAGCGCTGGGTGCAGCCATTCAGGGTGGCGTTCTGAAGGGTGATGTAAAGGATGTGTTGCTGCTTGATGTAACACCACTATCTCTGGGTATTGAGACCCTGGGCGGTGTAATGACAAAAATCATACCAAGAAACACAACAATACCAACGAGGAAGTCCCAGATATTCACAACGGCGGAAGATAACCAGACAGCCGTTACAATACACGTATTGCAGGGTGAGAGGGAGCTTGCTAAAGACAACAAAACATTGGGCAAGTTTGAGCTGGTTGGCATACCGCCTGCACCAAGGGGTGTGCCGCAGATCGAGGTTACCTTCGACATAGACGCAAACGGTATACTCAACGTCACGGCAAAGGATAAGGCTACAGGAAAAGAGCAGGCTATAAGAATAACAGCCTCATCGGGTCTCACAGAGGAAGAGATCCAGCGCATGATAAAAGAGGCTGAAGCTCATGCCGAAGAGGATAGAAGAAGAAAAGAGCTCATCGAAACACGCAACAAGGCTGATCAGCTGGTATACGCAACAGAAAAGAGCCTGAAAGACTTTGCAGACAAGATAAGCGAAGAAGAAAAGAAGGAAATCGAAGAGGCTATTGCCAAGACAAAGAAAGCTATGGAAGGCGACTCCAAAGAAGAAATAGAGAAGGCCATGGAAGAATTAGCAAGGAAGTCGCATAAACTGGCAGAAGAAGCGTATAAGAAAACCCAGGCAGAAGCACAAGCTGCAGGGGGTGCAGCCGGCGGTGAGCAAGGCAAAAAAGAAGAAGATGTAGTGGAAGCAGAAGTCGAAGAAGAGGGTGGTCAAAGCAAGTAAAATATGCTAATGTAAGCTGATTAAAAAAACGAATAAAAGGGGATTCACTACGAATCCCCTTTTATTTTGTAAAAAGGTGGCGAAGGCTTATGGCTAAGGACTATTATCAGATACTCGGTGTATCGCGTGATGCAACTGACGAAGAAATAAAGAGAGCCTTCAGGCAACTCGCCATCAAGTACCATCCAGACAGAAACCCAAACGATAAGGAGGCAGAGGAGCGGTTCAAAGAGATAAATGAAGCCTACTCGGTTCTGTCCGATCCACAGAAGCGTGCCCAGTACGACAGATATGGTACAGTTGAAGGAATGGACTCATCCGATTTCGATTTTACCGGTGGCTTCGAGGATATATTCAGTCACTTCTCCGACATTTTCTCAGATCTTTTCGGCGATTACTATGAATATGGCTCAGGCAGAAGAGCAAGGCCACGCAAGGGTGAGGATATCCGCATTGATTTAACGATAGATTTCAAGGAAGCGATATTCGGCGCCGAGAAGGAGATCAAAATCAAAAAGAGGGTAATCTGTCCCAAATGCAAGGGTACAGGTGCCGAAAAAGGTGGTATAAGTACCTGTCCCTATTGTCGCGGCGCCGGTGAGGTGGTTTACACACAAGGCTTTCTCTCCGTAAGGCGAACATGCCCAAAATGTGGCGGTGCTGGCAGGATAATAACATCCAAATGCAGGAATTGCGGTGGGACAGGTTATGTCTATAAAACCGAAAAGTTGAGGATTAAGATTGCTCAGGGTATAGACTCAGGCAACATTATCAAGGTTTCAGGACACGGCAATCCCGGTTACAACGGTGGACCCAACGGCGATCTTTACATATACATCAAGGTTAAAGAGCACGAATTTTTCAAACGCAAAGGCAAAGACATTCACATAGAGATACCGATATCAATAACACAGGCTGCACTGGGAGCCACACTAAAGGTGCCAACAATATGGGGGGAACACGAGCTCTATATACCGCCAGGCACCCAGCCAAACACCCGATTTACCATAAAACACAAAGGTGTGGAGTTGTCGGGATCGCGCGGTGATCAGATAGTAACAGTAAGGGTGCAAATACCAAAAAAGCTTACAGACAAACAGAAAGAGCTGCTAAAAGAGTTTGCAAAAGAGTCAGGAGAAAACCCAGAAGAGAAAAGCTCCATCCTTGATAAATTCAAAAACTTTTTTGGCAAATGAACTTAGAGCTACTGAGCCTTCCGTTTATAGGCGCATTCATCGGTTACTTCACCAACTACGTGGCTATAAAAATGCTCTTTCTGCCGCGCAAACCCTACTACATCTTCGGTTTCAAGGTGCCGTTCACGCCCGGTCTCATACCCAAAAAAAGGGATGAGCTTGTCGACAAAATAGCAGAGGTAGTGGCAAACCGTGTAATCAATAAAAAAGACATTGTACGATACATCTACAAAAAGAAAAACAGGCAGTTTCTCTACGATTTTGCGCAAAGAACGCTCAACTCCTTTCTCTCCAGAAAGGTTTCATCACTCAATCTGAACAAAAAAAGAATTCAAAATCATATAGAAGCTTTTCTGGATGCCAATCTGGACTCAATTATTAGAGAAAAGCTAAAAAATGTTCAACTGGATATCGATTATTTCGTTTTCAATGCACTTTCAAGCATTGATACCGATATCAGACTCTCGGATATACTGCCAAAAGAAACAGAAAAGGCTATAGAAAAGCTCTCATTCAGACTCGCCACGGAAGCCCTGAACCGTTTAAGCGAAACGGTCGACACACCGGAAGTCAGAACTCTGATACGCAAAAAATTGATAGAGGCAATTGAGAGATACGCTACCGAGTCAAACACCATAACAGCCACGTTTCTGTCGTTCATTGCGCCACTGGTGGAGGATAACGAACGAATAATCAACACAATTGTTCTTGAGGTCCAGTCACTCCTAAAAGATGAGGTAATTAGAACCAAAACTGCACAAAATGTTCAGAAGGCTATAGATAATCAGATTCTAAACAGGAAACTCGAAGAGATAGTGCTCTCGTTGAATCTCGGAAGCCTTAATGATGTAAAAAGAAAAATAGCCGATGAGGTAGCAAGGTTGGCTGAACGGATAAATCTAAAAGAAAGGATAATAGATAATGCCATAAAATCCGTAGACAAACATTCCCTTGCAACACAACTGACAGAAATACTATTCAACTTCCTTGAAACACACACATTTGCTGACATCGTGGAAAAACTAAAACCTGAGCTACTCTCTAAACTCCCTTCAATGGCGGTTAACAGCCTGCTGTATGTGATAAAAAAGGAGAGTGAAATGATTTTCTCATTTGATATAGCCCAGCTTGCCCGCCAGAAACTGCAAAAGTTGGATATTGCCGAGATAGAGGATGTGGTGCTGAATATAAGCAAGGATCAGTTTACCCATATAAACATCTTTGGTGGAATACTCGGCTTTCTAATAGGAATCATAGAGATAGCAATATCGTCACTTTAGAAAAATGGCAGAGAAGGCGGTGTATTTTGAACCGCCTTCTCTGCCTTACCGAAGCCTGCTCCCCCTTTGCAGAACAAAAAACCCTAAAAAAGCAGGTCTCTCCCACCCGCAATTAAAGAGATAATCCTAACCGATGAGCTCCTTCATATCGCTGTCAACATCGCTGATTGTTGTGATGTTGAACTGCTCAACGAGCACCTTCAGCACATTGGGGGAGACAAATGCAGGGAGTGTAGGACCGAGCTTAATATTCTTAACACCCAGGTACAGCAGGGCAAGGAGAACAGCCACAGCTTTTTGCTCGTACCAGGCGATGTTGTAAGCAATAGGCAGCTCATTGATATCATTGAGGTCAAATATCTCTTTCAGCTTAAGAGCAATAACAGCAAGTGAATAGCTATCGTTACACTGACCTGCATCAAGCACACGTGGAATACCGTTGATATCACCCAGGTTCAGCTTGTTGTAACGGAATTTGGCACAACCGGCAGTCAATATAACCGTATCTTTTGGCAGTTTTTTGGCAAACTCTGTATAGTACTCCCTCGACTTGTGACGGCCGTCACATCCAGCCATAACAACAAACTTCCTTATAGCTCCTGACTTTACAGCATCAACTACCTTGTCGGCGAGTTTGAATACCTGCTCATGAGCAAAACCACCCACGATCTTGCCCTTTTCTATCTCTTTTGGTGGTGGGCATTTCTTTGCCATCTCTATCACTTCGGAGAAATCCTTCGGCTGCCCATCCTTTCTGTCAGGTATGTGCTTCACGCCAGGAAAACCTACATTACCCGTTGTAAACACCCTCTCTTTGTAGGATTGCTTCGGCGGCACAAGGCAGTTGGTTGTCATCACTATTGGACCGTTAAAAGCTTCAAACTCTTTATCCTGAAGCCACCATGCATTGCCGTAATTGCCTACGAAGTGGTCGTATTTCTTGAATGCAGGGTAGTAGTTTGCAGGAAGCATCTCACCATGGGTGTAAACATCCACTCCGGTGCCCTTGGTCTGTTCAAGCAGTTCCTCCATATCCTTCAGGTCATGACCTGATATAAGGATACCCGGATTGTTTCTAACGCCTATATTCACTTCAGTAATCTCCGGGTGACCATATGTCTCGGTATTAGCCCTATCAAGCAGAGCCATCACTTTAACAGCCGTTTCGCCGGTTTTCATGACGAGCCCTATCAGTTCATCAACCGAGTGCTCTTCTGTGGTTGCTGCAAGGCCCTCTATCATAAATTTCCACACATCATCGTCCTCGTAGCCGAGAATCATAGCGTGATCAGCATAAGCCGCAATGCCCTTGAGGCCGTAAATCATAAGTTCTTTTAAAGAACGTATATCCTCGTTCTTTTCGGCAAGAATGCTGGCATCATCCCATTTGGCAAGAAACTCCTCCTTGGTCTGACCACTCCAGGTAGCCGAATCGTGCAGATCACCGCTAACAGAGTGTGTCTTTTTGAGCTCATCCCTGATTCTCAAACCTTCTCTGATGGAGTCAGCAATTCTATCCTCATCGAAATTCACGTTGGTTATCGTTGTAAAAAGCGCCCTTGCAATGAAATGAGCCGCCTGCCTGTCAACCACTCCAGCTTTCTTTGCAACAACTGCCACACCTTTGGCAGTATAGACAAGAACGTCCTCAAGATTGGCAACCCTTTCGTTTTTGCCACACACACCGCCTATGGTGCAGGCTTTGTTTTTTAATGTTTCCTGACACTGGTAACAGAACATCTAATCACCTCCTTGATTTTTTCTACGGCGCAGTTTATACTTGTTTTTTGGAAGTTTAATTGATCCAGATCAAAGATGAAGAAAAAGATAGATAAGGCCAAAGCGATTAGTTTTTTTATAGATAGAGTTAAACTGGAAGATGCCGGTGAGCTGATAGAGCATCTCGACTTAATCTCCAGTGTTGTATATAAGAAAAAGAAAGAGCTAATTTTTCTTGAGAATCAACAAGGCAGGCATGTCTACTTCCTTGTCTCTGGTAGCATCAAGCTGTTCAAAACAAACGAGGAGGGTAAAGAAGCCGTAATCCATTTTGTGGAACCCGGTGAGTTTTTCGCAGAGATCCTTCTGTTTTTACACAACAGGTATCCGGTTAGTGCCATGGCCATAAAAGATTCTGTATTGCTGGCCATAGATGCCCAGAGAATGTTTGAGCTGATCGAGAAGAATCCATCCTTCGCAATGAGATTAATTGGCGTTTTTGCTCAGCGACTAAACTACATGGCCAATATTATCAAAAATCTATCCATAATGGACGCAAGGACGAAATTCCTGAACTACCTGAAAAGTCTGCGAAGCACCGAGAGCAACGTAGTGGAACTAAATATACCAAAGCAAGAGATAGCACTCCTTCTTGGCATTGCCCCTGAAACCTTCTCAAGGGTCCTAAAACAGCTCTCCAACGATGGTTACATAGAAATGGAGGGCAAGAAGATAAGGATACTGAAGGAGGAGTAAGGCGCTTTGCCCTACTCCTGAATAAAAGGCTTTCCCATAGGAACTACTGGACGCCCAAAAACACCGTTTAGAACTATGCCAAACACCATCCAGAGGACGGTAAATACCACAAACGGCAAGCTCCATCCGGCTATAAACCAGAAAAACGGCTTAAGCGTAAGGAAGAAAATGCCTGCTGAAAGAAAGAATATGTCAGTGAAGATCATAAACCAGAATGCTATCTTCGGCGCCTTCAGGTGGCCAATAGTAAATCCGCACATGAGTGTACCCATTACTATAAAAACCCAGCCATCAACAATCGTGGTGTTGTGCGGTATGAAACCAAGTGCCTTGCCTAAAAATTCCCAGAAACCAAGCCACATAAATGCACTAAAAGCAAGCATAATGTTGCCCGTCATAATCTCACCGTTTCTTAAATCAATGATGCCAGCAGTAAACTGTACAACACCGCCCGCAAAACCAAGGGCAATAAGCACATTAGCCATGGAATGTGGCGCCTGATGTGTCGCCACAGGCCATAAAGCTGCCAGATAAAAAGCAAGAACCATCAGTCCGGCTGGACCAGGATTAGCGTAAGGCTGCCTGCTCTGATCCTGCATAACAAACACCTCCAATAACCAGATTTCACAGCATAATAGCAGAAAGCGCCCCACAATAGAAACAAATTTTCAAAGCGAAGAATAGTGATCCAAGCTTAAATTACTTGAAAATTGATCAAATTTGGATACCATGCAGCTTATGGTTTCCGAAAAGTTCAACACTGAAGAAACCACATCCGCCACACAGCAGCAGAAAGAGTTCTGGTTGCTCGCATCCACACTCCTGAACAGCCTGATGGCTGCCGCCAAGCTTGTCGTTGGCAGCATTACCTCAACAAGTGTTATAATAGCCGACGGTATTCACAGCCTATCAGATGTTGTGGGCTCAATACTCATATACGCATCGATCAAATTAGCTGGCAAGAAAACGCGACGCTTTCCCATGGGTATGCATAAGCTTGAAGATCTGGCTGCTCTTGCAGGCGGTATAGCTATCCTCTATGCCGGCTATCAAATTATCCGACAGGTTGTATTCGCACACCATACTCAGCCGGTGGAGCATATCGGTGTTACCCTACCCTTTCTTGTGATCGTTCTGCTGGTTCAGGCTGGTTTTGCCTATCTCGAGATGCGCTCATCAAAAAAGCTGAATTCACCGGGCGTAAAAACCGATCTGCTCAACTGGCTGGGTGATCTTGGTACAACTCTAATTGCCATTTTAGGCATAATACTTGGCTACTACAGGGTACCATATGCCCAGAAAATAGCAGTCATTGTTATAGTGTTAACCATCTTCCATGAAGCTTACGGCATCATCAAGGACGCGATATTCACATTGCTTGATGCGTCTGTGGATGCCTCTCTAATAAACAAAGCCAGATTGATTATCGAAGCTCATCCGCAGGTTGAGGATGTAGAAACCCTTTTCATACGAAAGGCTGGCAGTATTTACATTGCCGACATTGTGCTTCAGATCAAGGAAAAGAGCATGGAAAAGGCTCATGATATTATCGAATCCATTGAGAGGGACTTAAAAAACGGTATCGAGCATTTAGAGGTCATCACCATACACTATGAACCTGCACGAAAAAAAAGAAAAAGACGCGCTATTCTACTTACGCTAAATGGCGAAATAGCAAGAAGATTAAGAGATGTTGCAAGAATCAAAATCGAAGAGATAGATGAAACGGGGAGAATCATTCACACTACGGAGCATTCAAACCCATTTTACGAGGATGGTCGTGGTCATTCTCTCAGGCTGGTATCCTGGTTAACAAAACTCGACATAGACGAGCTTGTTTTCAATCCCACACAGATGAACGCCGAGCGCCTTGAGCTATTCAAAGGGCTCGGTATGGAAGTTAAAAGAAGTATCGATAGCAAAAGACAGGAATCTTAAGGCTTTCTGTCCTTCCAGGGTTTGGCTTCTTCAAGCTGTGCAGCCAAGGACAAAAGCAAATCCTCCTTGCCAAATGCTGCCATAAAATGTATCCCTATTGGAAGGCCACTTTTTGTCATATAAAGGGGCACACTCATTGCAGGTTGTCCGGTCTGATTGGCAAGCTGAGTAAAAGGCATACGTGACAGCTGTTTTTTTGCAACCTTTTCAATTATCTCATCCACCTTTACCACGCGACCAAGGCCCAAAGAGTCTACAACCTTTAGCAATCTTTTCTCCATGGTGCTGGGGAGGAGTTCACCGAGCTTTGCTGGAGGATACGCCATAGTAGGTGTCATGTAAACATCATAGCGTTCATGGAATAGGCCCATTGCCCTTGCTGCCCTATCCCACACACGCTTTGCCCAGTTTAGCTTCCACATGGGAACAATCTCACCGATCTTTGCAAGAATCCACGAAGATATCTCCACATCGTTTGCGGTAACCTTTTTACCGAGCATTTGCTCAAGATCGAGGAACATGGCCTTGACCTCTCCAAACATCGCGACGACATAGCTTTCGGCCAGTTCCTCAAAGTCAAGAGGGGGACGGCACTCTTCCGGGTAGTGACCAAGGTCCGCCAACAGCTCTGCGCATTTTTTAACTGCATTCCTGCAGGCAGGGTGTACCTCACCAAGGGGAGATTCATAGCTGAAAGCAATCTTTAGTCCTTTGGGCAATCTCTTTATAGCATCAAGATACCTACCCTCCGGAGGCTTTATCTGGTAAGGTGCACCCACATCTGCGCCCTGAGTAATATCCAGGAAGGCAGCAGAATCCCTGACGCTCTTTGTTAACACATGCTCCACCACAAGTCCAAGCCATACCTCCCCATTTAAAGGACCATTAGGCGTCCTGCCACGAGACGGTTTCAAACCGAAAAGCCCACAGCATGATGCGGGTATTCTAATAGAACCGCCACCATCGTTGCCTGTAGCTACAGGCACCATACCGCTTGCCACAGCAGCCGCCGAACCACCGCTTGATCCACCGGGTGTCCTCTCTACATCCCAGGGATTCCGGGTCGGCTTAAAGTATTCCGGCTCTGTTGTGCCCATCAACCCAAACTCAGGCACATTTGTTTTGCCAACGATAAGGACACCAGCTTCCTTTAGTCGCTTCACATATTCAGAATCAACCGGTGCCACATAATCCTTCATAAGCTTTGAACCCATCGTGTATCTTACACCAGCGTATGTCTGAAGAATATCCTTAAGCATAATGGGCACACCCCTAAATGGGCCCTCTGGCAAGCCCTGTTGTAGCGCATTCTTAGCCTCATCGTACATTTTTGTTATCACGGCGTTGAGCTTAGGATTTAAGGTCTCTATCCTATCAATGGCAGCCTCAAGTACCTCAAATGGTGACACCTCACCATTTCCGATAAGTTCTGCAAGTCCACATGCATCATAACTGTCATACTCTTTAAAAGAAGACATTTCTGGCCTCCTTTTTTCTTAAGATACTACACAAAAAACCATCAATAATCAAACAAACACCTTGAAAACGGGGGACTAACTGGTTTAGATTTAAGTAAAAAAGGAGTGGTGCATGGACAGATTCTGGTTGCAAAGACAGGCGATGGTTCAGAATCAGATTGTTGCGCGTGGCGTAAAAGACAGGTGTGTAATCGAAGCAATGCTCAAGGTCCCAAGGCACATGTTTGTACCCGAGGAATTTCAGGATGAAAGCTACAATGATCATCCCCTGCCCATCGGTGAAAATCAGACCATATCACAGCCATATATGGTCGCCATAATGAGTGAAGCCCTTGAGCTTACAGGTGAAGAAAAGGTGCTTGAAGTAGGCACCGGAAGTGGCTATCAAACAGCAATACTTGCTGAGTGCGCAAAAGAGGTTTACACTGTTGAGCGCATAGAAAGTTTAAGCAGACGGGCGCAGAAAATCCTGGAAACGCTGGGTTATAACAATGTACATTTCTACGTGGGTGATGGAAGCAAGGGGCTACCGGATAAGGCACCCTTTGATGCGATACTTGTAACAGCAGGCGCAAAACACATACCCCAGGCATTGGTAGACCAGCTTGCTTGCGGCGGGAGGTTAGTGATACCCGTTGACGAGAAAGGGGCATTTGGTATACAGACGCTTTTAAAAATAACAAAGGGAAAAGATGGCAAACTCACTACCGAATCGTTAGGCGGATGTAGATTTGTGCCCCTTGTCGGTGATTATTAATGAAGCCTACTTTAGATAATCAAACAGATTGTAGGAAGTCAGATGGGCACCTACATTCAATAGCGCCTGCATCACTATCAGGTTTCGCTTGTAATCCGAGAAAACCTTTGCCATGTTGGCATCTTCTAAATGGGATATGGTTTTATTGTTGGATATCCTGATGAAACTGATCCTATCTTTTGCCAGCGACATTCTGTTAGTACGTGCGCCTACAATGGAGCGCGCCGTTAAAATCTGATTGAGGGCATCCTGGGACTTTCCAAGGGCATTTTCAATGGCATTGGTCAGCTTAAAAGTAAAGTTGTCACCGGTTTTCAGCACGGGCTTTAATCCCGTTTGATTAAGTGAAAGGGTGACACCTGGCAACCCATTTGTGCCAATCTGCTGATCCGTAAAGCTGTTGCTTGCATCCCTTGTCTCTATCACTATGTTACTTAAATCCGGTGCATCTTTAACGTTGTAGATAATTATTCCCTGGGAGTTCTTAACCTGTATATCGTATTTGCCATTGTCATTGGCGATGTGTATCGTTGCCACCGTATCGTTTTTGGAGTTTGTTACTAAAAGATCTGCTTCGGCTCCGTTCTGTGATAGATCGTCACTACCTTTGGTTACCTTAACCGTCCACTGGTCGTTGATGCCGCCGAGGTATGTTCCACTTACCTTGGGACTAAGGGTGGAGCCATCCATCCATTGACTCGGAATACCTATCTGATTGCCAGCATCAGGGTGTTTTAGCGCATAACTTGCATCCCGCATTTCCCTGAAGACATCTATCCCCCTGCCTATAGTCTTAACATTGAAAACTCCGAAAATATTTGGTTTATCCACTGGTGGCGAGACAGATGTATCCTTAATGGAAAACGAAATGTTGAACTTGCTATCAGAGGGACGCTTATCCACAAAGTAAAGGTGTCCGTTTTTAACGTATCCATCCACGGTATCCTTAAAACCGCCACTACCACCTGCACTCTTTTCGTAGAAATACCCAAAAATCGGATTCTGCGCAGTCTTGGTCTGAACTCTGACACTCAATGCGCTCTCACCGGCCTGGTTATCCTCTATTACGATCCTTCCATGTTCAACGGAAGCACTGGCATCAAAATTAGCGGAGATGTAGGAAGCAATGCTGGCAAGTGTGGTTCCTGCACTAACAGCCATAGAGACATTTACGGTAACACCGTCGTGGGTTGTACCAGAGAAAACAAGAGTTGACGTGGTTGTTACAAAACCGAGACTGCCCAGGGTTGTGCTTGCTACGGCAAGTGTATTATCGCTCCTTATGAGTGCCTTATTGTTTTCAAGAACCTCTGTTGAATCGAGGCTCTCCACTTTATTTATCAAATCCTGAATCGTTAAATTGGAACTGGTTATACTGAATACGCCCTTTACAAGATTTCCATTGTGATCGGTCCCGTTTATCTGAATCTCGTAGCCTGTCTGGAGTGCCACATTGCTTAACGCTTCAGTCAACGATATATCGGTCAGTTTGGTCTGCTTCGTAACAGGGTTGCTTGTAGTCTTATCAAGCATAAAATTGTTGTTTTCTAATGTCTGATTGGTTGGCTTATAAATCTGTTTAGCAGTGATTGTGATAGGACTGGTCAAACCATCTGAGTACTCAACATCCCTCTCTCCATCATCTCCCATGTAAAGATCTTTTCCACCTGCCTTGTAACTTATATCGATAACCTGATCCTTGTTCACGTCGTCGACCTTTATCTTGATGCCCCTCCCCAGATCAATCCATTTGCCGGAATAACCGGATATATCAACCGAATCGCTAAGTTGATTGCCACCAACATCCGACTCATCCTTTAAGTCGGCATCAATAGGTACCACCTCTCCCGCTGCATTGACCAGAGAAAGCCTTCCTGAGGAGATAACAATCCTGTAATTTCCGCTCTGCAGTTGGTTTATATCCTTGAAAACCCTGCTCGTTTCGACCTCGGCGTCGGAATTGCTTGTAACCGCTACTTCCTGTTGCTCATCTTGAATCGGCTGCGTATCGGTTTTGTAACCCGAGAAGAGGTACTTCCCCTGAAATATGGTATTGGCTGAATTCCTAAGCTCATCAGTAATGGCATCAAGCTGATTGGCTATAGCTGTGCGACTTGCTTCATCATTATTGGTAGAGTTTGCCCCCTGAACAAGCAACTCTCCAGCTTTGTGTATCAAATCGTCGGCGTTTGAAAGAGCAGTATCTTCGGCGTTTAGTACAGAGGTGGCTGAGTCAATATTTGTAACGTACTGATCAAAACGCATATTTATATCCTTCAGGGAGAGCACCTTCGACAGGGCTATTGGATCAGACGAAAGATCAAGTAGCCTTTTACCAGATGCCATTTCAGAGTTGGTTATGTACATCTTTTCGTTAACCTTGTTTATATTGAACAGAAAATTGTTAAAAAGGATATTGTCTGTTATGCGCATTTTACCTCACCATGTTTATCAACGTCTGGGTCATGTCATCAAGAATTGATATGAATTTTGCATTTGCCTGATAAGCTCGCTGAAACTTTATGAGATTGGCAGCCTCCTCGTCGAGTGAAACGCCTTCCAGGGATTGTTTGGTTGTCTCAAGCTGATGGACGGTCGCCTGTTTGGCCTTATAGATGTCATCATAGCGCTGTTTTGTGGAACCTATTTGACCAAGAAATGCGTTGTAGTACTCATCGATGCTCTGTGTATCATTCACCATAACCTTTTTCAGCTGCAACTGTGCGATTGCCTCAGCATTAGAGCTATCACCCGGTTGCAGACTCTTTCCAGCAGCTATCTTGCTTGGATCGTCCTTAAGCAGACTATTAACAGCCATATCATTCGCATCGTGACCTGTAAAAAATACATTCACACCTGTGGCTGCAAGAAATCGAGATGTATCGTAAACAAAAGCGAATCTGTAACCATCGCGTGCTTTTATCTGGATATTGCCTTCCTTCTGGGTTGAGATGCTCATCTGCGCATAATCACCCAAAACACTATTGAAGCGGTTAATCACGTCGTTAAATGTATCGGTGTCCTTTACGGCAACTGTATAAGTACCCACATCGTTGCCATTTTCATCAATGACCTTTACACGAAATGATCCCGTTTTTATGGGCATATCCAGACCCGATGCCACAGTGGAACTCACAAGCGCATCGCCGCTTTTTACACGATACACACCGGAAACCTGAGCATACGGCGTCAGACCACTACCAGCAGAATGTAGAATATTTACCTGTTGTATAAACGTTCTGGCTATATTGTTTATCTCATCCTGATACTCAGGTAGAATCTGGTCTCTGAGCTTCAAAACCGCACCCAGCTGACCACCCCTTATTCCCATCGTAATATCCTGCTTATTACCAGCAGCATCAACAAAGTAGATTTTGTTGTACTGCTCACCGTTGAGCTTTTCAGCCGTAATCTGATTATACTTTGTTCCCGAAACAATGGGCATACCACCAAGCAGTATGGTCATCTCCGGTTTGGTGTTTTGATCGTAGGAGTCCTCAAGTATGGTTACATCGGCAAGTTTGCTTAATTTATCCAGCAATACACTACGTTCGTCTCGCAGTGTATTGGCATGATCATTTTTTCCAAGTTCGGCCTTTTTTATCTCATAATTAAGCTCTGCAATCCTTTTGGAGAGGCTATTTATCTCTGTAGCTATATAGGATGTCTCCTGATCCAATCCATTTCGTATATCCGAAAGAGATCTATAGGAATCGTTGATGCTATTTGAAAGTGTCTGAGCCTTTTCAAGAACCTGCTGCCTGGCCGTCTCGAGATCCGGATTCAACGCAAGGGCATGCCAGGCGTTGAAAAACTCCTCCATCGCTTTTTTCAGACCCACACCGTTCTCTTCATTAAAAACACTCTGTACTTCGTCGAGGGTGCTATTCATTTTGTCGTAATAGCTCTCTTGTCTGTAGGCATCCCTGGTCCGCCTATCTATCAACTCATTACGAGCGCTGACTATCTGAGAAACCTCAGCTCCAGTTCCTATGGTGCCCGGATGTGTTAGGAGTGGCATGGCTGGCACAATATCCACCCTTTCACGTGTATATCCGGGCGTGTTCACATTGGCAACGTTGTTACCAACCACATCCATTGCGGTCTGGTTTACATATAGCCCGCTTTTACCAATATAGAGACCGTCAAACAGCCCAGCCATGCTTATACCCTCATACTGAGATTCTGCTGCTCTATGTCGACGGTTGCATCGCTGTTGTAGGACTCCTTTAAATTGTTGAGAAAGGAGAGGTAAAAATTGATCATACCATTGTAAAATGAAACACTCTCCTGCGTTATCTGATTGTTGATCTCACTCTCCCTTTTGAATTTATCCACCTGCTCCTTCAACCTTTCAGAGAGCTGTTTGATTTTGCCGGCATCATCATCTTTGTAGAGAATTAGCCATTCACTTAGAGAAGATGCGTTGCGCTGTTTTAGAATCTCTTTCAACTGGAGGCTGAGTTGTTTAATTTTGAGGGCGGCATACTGTTTGATATCTATTAGTTTCGCCAGATTCTCAATGTCAACCCTTGAGAGATACTCTCTTTCCCTTAACGTGATACCTGTAAGCTCCTTATAGAGCTCAAGCATGCTTTCGAGAATGCGCACCAACCTATCCTTCTCATTCACCACTCCACTCCTTCAGAATTGCCCTGGCTGTTGCATCCACGTTGGGTCGGTAGGTGCCCTCTCCTATTTGAAGCCTGATCTTCTGAATTCGGGCAGCCTTTTCCGGATCCCCATCTGCAAGCTGCAACAGCATTTTTGCATCGTTAGAGATCTCAACCCTATCATCGCTGCCCTTTACGGACTCAGGCTCCTTTGCGGATGTACCTTTGATCTTTTCTATCTGCTGCTTATTTCCAACTTTGGACTCTTTGGCATACTTGCCAACAACATCGCCCATCAAGTCAATGATCTTCATGCTACACCCCCATCATCTCATCCTAATGTTGTAATCGGATGAGACAGTTAAAACTTTAATATCTTCCGTCAACATAAGCAAGCACCTTCTTAACATACTCCTGTGTCTCCTTATAAGGGGGTATGCCATTGAATCTGGAAACAGCAGCAGGTCCCGCATTATAGGCAGCGATGGCCAGTTTGTAGTTCTTAAAACGCCTTATCAACGACGATAGATACCTCACACCTCCCAGAATATTTTCTTTTACATCCCACAAATGCTTTACACCCATCTCCAGTGCTGTCTCAGGCATCAACTGCATAAGACCTATAGCCCCAGCTGTAGAAACCGCAGCCGGATTGAAATCCGATTCAGCCTTGATTATCCCGTAAATGAGCTTTTCGGGCACCCCGTATTTCCTGGAAGCCTTTTTAACAGCATCGTCAATGAGTTTTCGTGTTTTCTCATCCATCTTTTTTAGCTTTATACCGTCAACATCTCTTTTTAAAGGTTTTAATTGAAGATTCTCTGGCAGCTTCTGTTTATACTCTACATACTCTTTCAGACTATCAAACAACAGCTTGCCTATCCCGAAAGGTGAATCCTGTGCAATCTTGCGTGATAGAGCATCCACATACATGTACCTGTATATATCGTTTGGGGCATTGTTCTTAAGCAACGGGTCTTTTACCGTTTTCTCCATCTCGTTGAGCATCTGCTCTACCATAATCGCCTCAAAACCCCTGCAAGCCTGCTTTAGCTTCATAAGCTTCTGATCTATGGTTGCAGACGCATCAACCTTTCCTATCTGCATCACATCATCTCCAGATCTGCATTAAGTGCACCGGCAGCCTTTAACGCCTGGAAAATAGCCATCATGTCCCGAGGGGTTGCACCTGCTTTATTCAGTGCCCTGACAAGATCGCTTACCCTTGCTCCCTTAGAAAATGTAAGAAACGTGCCCTTTGATTCGCTGACCTTTATCTCCTTCTTGGCAACAACCTTTGTCTTTCCTGCAGCAAGCGGATTGGGCTGGGAAACCTGTTTTGTGGTCTGTATTGTCACTGTAAGGTTACCGTGCGATATGCTAACAGGCTCTATGGTAACATCCCCGCCCACAACAACAGTGCCTGTCTTTTCATCCAACACAACAACGGGCCTGGAAATTGCCTTAACGGAAAGCTGATTTACCTGTGCGATAAATTCAACAACATTCCCTTTATACAGATCCGGAACCACAACCTTCACAGAACCGGAATCCTGTGGAAACGCAATGGATTTTCTGTAGAACCTGTTAATGGCACGCGCAATTTCGGTTGCCATCTTGAAATCCGGATTCTTAAGGGAGAGTACAATGGCACTCTTCGCATTAATGTCTACGTTAACTTCTCTTTCCACAATGGCACCGTTTGGTATCCTTCCAACTGTAGGATGATTCTTTCTAACCTTATTGCCTCCGCCTGCACCGATATTGTAGCCACCAATTGAAACAGGTCCCTGAGCTACTGCATACACAAGCCCATTTGCCGCTCTAAGGGGAGTCATTATCAGTGTGCCACCCTGCAACGTCTTGGCATCGCCTATCGAGGAAACGGTCACGTCAATCCTATCCCCTTCTTTGGCAAAAGGCGGAAGTGTAGCCGTTACCATAACAGCTGCAACGTTCTTTGTCTGAAGCGACTTAACCGTTGATTCAGACATTGTTATACCCATGCGCTTGAGCATATTTGCAATGGACATGATCGTGAACTTCTCACTTGAGCCATCACCTGTACCATCAAGCCCGACAACAAGACCGTAACCAACAAGCTGATTTGGTCGTACGCCCACAACATTGGTCACGTCACCTATTTTCACATCAAATCCATAAACATTAAGCGATAAACCCAAAGCCAACAATGCAGCCAGAATGAACACACAGAAGCGCCTCATGACTCTCACTCCTTATGCTTAAAACGGTCTAATTAACTCCCACAGCTTTGCCAACCAGCCCCTGTTCTGGCTGTCACTGACAAGACCGCGACCGTTATAGAAGATCTTGGCATCGGATATGTATTCAGAGTCTATTGTGTCATCTGCTGCTATTCGGTACTGATCTATCACACCTGTAATGATCAGCGTCTGTTCTTCACCGTTTGTATATATCTGTTTCTCGCCACGGATAAACAGTCTGTGGTTGGGCAATACCTTCACAACCCGAGCCGTTATCCTCGCTTGCAGCTTACCGGAATTGGATGCCTCACCATCACCCTTATAGGATCCCGAACCGCCAAAACTTGCCAGATTTCCATCGCCAGCAACGGCATTGACCATCCTGAATACTGTGTTTTGCGCACCCAAAAATGTGGTTAAACCACTACTTGTGGAAGAGTCGCTTGAAACTTTAACAGTTGACTTATTGGAGCTGGATGCAACCTCATTGACAATTATTGTTACAATATCACCCACATGCTTTGCCTTAATATCACTAACCAGATCTCCACCTGAACTCCACAGCGAGCCCTCTGCATGGAATGCAGGCTGCTTCACAGCTGGCGTTTCCCTCACGTACTCTGGCATCTGCGCATACTGAATCTCCTTGTTTGTTACTGTACAACCCCATACAGCCAAAGATACGACAATAAGCAGCACAAATCGTTTCATATCCAGCCTCCAGGCACCATTCTCCAAAGGGGTATTAGCAATTTGTATTCCAGTCTACCCTATGATCTATGAAAGGCTTGCTTTATGAGTCAACAAGGTTTCTTGCGTAGGTCAACGCTTCGTCGCGGCTTTTAATCCTGCCCAAAATCTCCATACGGCGAATATTCTCCAAAATATACGAAAGCTTTTTCACATCAACATCGAGATTCTCCATAAGCTCCCTGCCATTAATTACGCTTTTCTTGCGCATCCTTTCAGCTATTTTGGTGTAATACTCAAGAGCCATAAAGCGCAAGAAATCCACATACACACCGCGGCGAGAAGCGCTTATTTTGCCCTTTGCAAGAGTGTCGGCAAGGGCGAAAAACAGCAAATCTATGCCATTTTCACCAAAGCGAATGAAAAAGTCCACAATATGTTCATCGCTCAGCTGGTTCCTGTTGTGCAGGGCGAATATGTTGGAGGGTTCTATGTGATTCTCGATGAGGAAACGTGTCATTTTGAATATCTCTTTGCCAAAGGGATAACGCTCAGCGTATCTTAGAAAGAGTTGTGCGCTTTTCTTTTCGTGCCCTGGAAAGCGAACCCTGCCCTCCTGGGTTAACACCTTGCAGGAGGGTTTTGCAGCATCGTGAAACAGTGCAGCAAGTTTGAACGATGGCAATAACACATCCCTGTTTTTTCTGTAATGCTGGATGTAAAATGGATAGGCATCCTTGAGTATCTTTTTCATTCTCACAAGAGACCATTCCACAAAGTTGTAAACGCTAAGTGAATGTGTTTTTACATCGTAGAGATGCTGCTCGCTCTGTATGCATCCATTTGTCAGGGCAAGATCCTCAAATATCGCATCTATAACCCCTGCTTTATCCATTAGCAACAGATACGCATATGTGTTGTTTATCATAAAAAACTGTTTAAGTTCATCCGTTATACGCTCTCCCGAAACCTTCTCAAGCAGATGCGCGTCTCTTTGTGCAAACTTGAGTGTTGTGGCATCAAGATCAAACCTGTAGAAAGCTGCCAGCCTAAAGGCTCGCAGGATACGCAGCGGATCGTCAACAAAGGCGTTTTCGCTGTTTATGCGTATAATCCTCTTTTTCAGATCTTCCTGACCGCCAAGCGGATCTATAAGCTCTTTGGTTTCAGGATCATACGCAATGGAATCCACACTGAAATCCCTTTTTTTCAAATCCTCAACAATATCACTGCCTCGCGGTTCTGTAATATCTATCCTGGAGGGCTTGCAGAATATCCTGTAGGTTAAAAGGCGCTTGTTGTACCTGACATAGCTGCATCCGTGAGACCTGGCAAACTCTAGCGCCACACCATCCACATCACCAAAAACAACAAAATCAAAATCCTCTGAAGGTATGTTGAGCAAACTATCTCTAACCATTCCACCAACAAGATAAACCCTGGAGCCCCTGTTGCGGGCTATGGTGTGCAGACTCTTCACAATCGGACTATCAACCACACCCATCTTTTTAATCATATCACATAAATGAACTAAAATCTATAAAAATTAAATATAATCCATAAGAAACGGGTTTTCTCTTGACAAAACAGGTCATAATGGCAATACTCAAGCGACAATTCGCCGGAGGTTGAACCTTGGAAATCCTGAGAGGTTTCAAAGACATACTGCCAGATGAGATAGATAGATGGCACAGGCTGGAGAAAATTGCCAGGCAAACCTTGGAGAGTTTCGGTTATCTGGAGATTAGAACACCGATTCTTGAGAAAACCGAGCTATTTGCAAGGGGCGTAGGTCAGGCAACCGATATTGTTGAAAAGGAGATGTACACCTTTAGGGACAAATCCGGTGAATCTGTAACCCTAAGACCAGAGGGTACAGCAGGCGTGGTGAGAGCCTATATTGATAACAGGCTCGATCTTGCACCCTACAGAAAGTTCTACTACATAGGACCCATGTTCAGGTACGAAAGACCCCAGAAAGGACGACTGAGACAATTCCATCAAATAGGAGCTGAGGTATTCGGTGTCTCCAACCCCATTGTGGATGCTGAGCTGGTCTATCTGGATCTGTTCATGCTAAACAGACTTGGCATAGGCGATCTGAGGCTTGAGATAAACAACATAGGTTGCCCAGAGTGCAGGCCCTCGTATTCGAAGGCACTCAAAGAGTACTTTGAATCACACAAGGAGAGTTTGTGCAACGATTGCAAAAGAAGACTTGAAAGAAACCCCTTGAGAATACTGGACTGCAAAAACGATACATGCAAAGCTATATCGGCTGACGCACCCACAATCGGGGAGTTTGCGTGCAAACAGTGTAAAGAGCACTACAACGGTGTGAAGGAAAAACTCAATGAAATGGACATAGAATTTCTCGAGAATCCGCACCTTGTCAGGGGGCTGGATTATTACACACGTTTTGTGTTTGAGATAATAACAGATAAGCTGGGTGCACAGGGTACTGTCTCAGCCGGGGGTAGATACGACAACCTGGTCGAAGAGCTGGGCGGCAAACCAACACCGGGTGTGGGTTTCGCCTCTGGTTGTGAGCGAATTGTGGAGTTGATGCCTTCAAAGCAGCAACCCCTCTTTGACTATTACATAGCCAACATGGACGTGGACAGCTACGCATTCTATATAGCCAGGTCGCTTGCTGAAAAAACCTACAGACGCGTATATGTGGAATACGAAAAAAGAAGCCTAAAGAGTATGATGAAAAAAGCCGACAAGATGGGCATTAATCTGGTGGTAATAGTTGGAGAAAACGAGAGGAAACAAAATAGTGTGATTGTCAAAGAGATGGCACATTCCAGACAATACGAAGAAGATCTCGAATCCTTTATCGATAAAGAGGTGAAAAGATGGCTGTAGGAGATATGGCAAGAACCCACTATTGCGGAGATGTAAGGGTAAGCGATATAGGCACGACTGTTACGCTGTTTGGATGGGTACAGAACTGGCGAGATCACGGCGGCGTGATATTCATAGACCTAAAAGACAGGGAAGGCATTGTACAGGTTGTTTTCGATCCCTCTGTGGATAAAGAGATACACAGCCGTGCATCTAAATTGAGAAGTCAATACTGCATAGGCGTAACAGGCAGAGTGCGCCACAGACCAGAGGGCACGGTAAACCCCAATCTCAAAACCGGTGAGGTAGAGGTTGTAGCCACGCGTCTTGAGATTTTCTCCGAATGCGATCATCTACCATTTCCTGTGGAGGAATACGTACATGTCAATGAGGAACTCCGCTTGAAATACAGGTATCTCGATCTGCGAAAACCCAGAATGCAAAAAAACCTCATAACACGCTACAGGGCGGCATTTGCGGCGAGACGCTACCTTGATAGTGAAGGGTTCATTGAGATAGAAACGCCCGTATTGACCAAAAGTACCCCGGAGGGCGCAAGGGACTTTCTTGTCCCAAGCAGACTCTCCAAGGGCAAGTTCTATGCTTTGCCACAGTCTCCGCAGCTTTTCAAGCAGTTGCTGATGGTATCGGGTTTCGATAAGTACTACCAGATAACCAAATGTTTCAGGGACGAGGATCTAAGGGCAGACAGACAGCCTGAATTTACACAAATTGACCTTGAGATGAGCTTTGTCAACGAAGACGATGTAATGGCAGTTACTGAAGGAGTAATAGCAAGCATCTTCAAGGAGACACTCGGCATAGATGTAAAACCGCCATTCAAGCGTATAACCTACAGCGAAGCGCTCAAACGATTTGGCTCAGACAAACCCGATATGAGATTCTCCCTTGAGTTGAAGGACCTGACTGAGGTTGCAAAGAGGACAAAATTCAAGGTATTCAGCTCGGTTGCAAACAATGGTGGTATAGTCTTTGGTCTCAATGCCACAGGTTGCGCGGATTTCTCAAGAAAAGAGATAGACGACCTGACGAAGTTAGTAAGCATTTACGGTGCTAAGGGTCTTGCATGGATAAAGGTTAAAAGCAACGAGCTACAATCACCCATTGTCAAATTCTTTACCAAAGAGGAGATGAATGAGATTCTGAAAATACTCGACGCCAAAGCAGGCGATCTGCTCTTCTTTGTGGCGGACGTTCCATCTGTTGTCTACGACTCTTTAGGTGCCCTCAGGCTGGAGATAGCAAAAAAACTCGATCTGATTAACAAGGATGAGTTCAATTTCGTCTGGGTAACTGACTTTCCGCTGTTTGAGTGGAACGAAGACGAGAAACGCTTTGAGGCAATGCACCATCCATTTACATCTCCTGTAGAAGAGGACCTTGATTATCTCGAAAGTGATCCGGCTCGCGTCAGAGCAAGAGCTTACGATATAACTTTAAACGGTGTTGAGATAGGTGGAGGAAGCATCAGGATCCACAGAAGCGACATTCAGAGGCGCATGTTCAGGGCATTAAACATCTCCGATGAAGAGGCTCAGGTAAAGTTTGGCTTTCTTATAGAGGCTCTAAAATATGGAGCACCACCTCATGGTGGATTGGCTCTGGGTATGGATAGGATCGTTGCCCTTATTACCAGAGAGGAATCGATAAGAGACGTAATCGCCTTTCCAAAAACCCAAAAAGGCGTATGCATGCTGACAGACGCACCAAGCGATGTGGATGTTAAGCAGCTTGTTGAGCTTGGCATAAAGGTAATAGGCAACAAGAAATAAATAGGCAGGGTGGGCGGTACAGGATTCGAACCTGTGGCCCCTTGCGCGTGAAGCAAGTGCTCTTCCGCTGAGCTAACCGCCCGAATGTCGAGCTATAGATTATCAAATTTCCCGGCTTTGTCAACAGTGACCCTGCTCCTATTGGCAATCTGGCATTGATGTTAAATAAACACGCATAAATGTTGACTTTGCGACGGTTTTGATTTAATATCGTCATCTGTAATTGTTAAGAGGTGGAAAGGATGCCGCAAAACATTTACCAGCAGATTGAAAAAAAATTAACGGAATTAAAGCAGCTCCAACCCGACTCTCCGGTTCTCGACAAACTTGAGAAAAAACTATCATCAAGAGAGTTCAACCTTGTTGTAATAGGCCAGTTTAAACGCGGTAAATCCACATTTATAAATTCTCTGCTGGGTGAAAAGGTACTGCCGACGGCAATACTGCCTCTGACATCCATAGTTACAATTATCCAGTACGCAGAGAAGGCTGAAGCAGTGATCTACTTCCAGGATGGCACAAAAAAAACAACAAACATATTGGAGATAGATAGGTACGTTACGGAAAAGTTCAATCCTGAAAACAGGCTGGGCGTGACTGAAGTAGTGGTACTCTATCCATCGGATTACCTAAAAAGCGGTATAAGAATCATTGATACCCCCGGCGTGGGAAGCGTATTTGAGCACAACACAGATGTAGCTTACGATTATCTACCCAATAGCGATGCAGCAATCTTCATGATGAGCCCGGACCCGCCTATTAGCAAGGCTGAACTTGATTTCCTAAGAAGCGCCAAAGAGTATATCGACAAATTCTACTTTGTCCTGAACAAAAAGGATATTGTACCTGAAAACGACCTCAAAGACGTTATTGAATTCAACAGAAACCTACTTGAAAAGGAGCTTGGCACACGCATAGATATTGTTGCCATATCTGCGCTCAAGGCCCTTGAAGGAAAGCTTGAAAACAATGCTGAGAAGATAGCAGAATCAAACATAAAGGCTGTGGAAGACAATATTATAGAGGCTCTAAAGGCTGAAAAGTGGAAAATCTTTGCTGTCTCTGTGATAAATAGTCTCATCAGAGCTGCAGATGGTATAGAATCAAGATTTAAGCTTAGACAAAAAGCCGACGCGCTTTCCCTCGAAGAGCTACAAAAACGAATCGAGGAGTTCAAAGAATTTGAAAAGGAAGTCGTCAGATACCAGGAGGAAAACGGTTTCGTTCTAAAAGGCAAGATTGATAAACTCGCTGAGATTATTGATGAGGAGATAGAAAAGCTCAAACAAAACGTTCTCCCAGAGCTAATCTCAAAAACAACCGAAACCTTTAAAGCCAAACTCAACGAAGGCCTGAAAAGCCAGCAACTTGACGATGCCATGAACCAGTTTATGCAACAGCAGATAAGACAGATCTTTGGCGAATTTGAGAAGAAGCAGAAGAAAACAGTGGACAAACATTTGATAGCGATTTACGAAGATCTAGCAGATAGAACCAATCGTATAATTGAGAAGATTGTTCAGAAGGCATCGAGCATCTTTGAGGTTGACCTAAAGCCTTTCACATCGATAGATACAATACCCGACAAGACGCAGTTCAGTTTCAAATTCAACGACCAGATGGAAGCTCTTGCCATTATCGGCACATTTATCCGCAAGAAGCTGCCGAGATTTCTTGGAAAGTTTGTCATAGAAAAACATATAAAAACTGCAACGGAAGAGATATTTGACAGGCATTGTGGTAGAGTTAGATATGCCCTTCTTAAAGCAGTGGAAGAAGCCACAAGGTCCTTCAAATTCGAGCTGGACGAAAAGATCGATCAGACATTAAAAGCCGTCGAGGAGATTCTCAAGCGCTCCATAGAGTCCCGCAAACAAAATGAAGAGAAGATTCGACAGATAGCTGATGAGCTTTCAAGAAATATTGAGACAGTTCGCCGAATAAAATTCCAGCTGGAAGAGTTGAAAAAAGCCGCATAAGGGCAATCTTAAACCGTTACCATGCGCCGCCTCCTCCTCCGCCCATACCACCACCCGAGAAGCCCCCACCCCCAGAGAAACCACTTGAGCCTGATCCTGATACGGAGGATGTTAAGCAGCTTCTCATGTAAGACACACTTGAATCAAGTGTGTGAGCAAACGCGTATGTGGAGAAGACTCCGCCCCTTGTGGAATAGCCATGATACCACCTGGGGGGCTCTTTAACCAGATCCTCAAACTTCTTCGCCCATTTTTTATGCTCTCCAAAAGCTATAGCATAGGCAAGTGTATTGTAGAAGTACTCCGGGTCCTCCTCAAGCAAACGCTTCAGCCTATCCTTCTCAACCCTATCCATAAATTCTTTAAAGCCCCTGACAGCTGCATACTCGCTCAGACCCTCTGCGGTTTTCTTGGGCATTATTCTGCCAAAAAAGTAGGTTATTGCGGCTGTAACAAGAAGCGATATGCCGTTTCCGATGTTTCCAGAAATGAACTGAACAATGGCTCCAACAAACAGGAAAATTGACAGGATCACAAGCAATTTTGCCACAGTGCGAGTTGCAGGTTCATAAACATCGGCCTGCTGTATGTACTCATCGAGGGCGCTTCTTGCTTTACGTATGGTTTCGTAAAACTTGTTCTTTAGCGAACTGACCCTGACAGCCCTGATTTTGCCCGGAAACAGACCGTTGAACATAATCTTCTCAAAACTCTTTGCACTGTTCGGCAGATCCCTCAACTTCCTTAAAATATAGTCGCTTCTATTCAACAGGCTGGTTCTATTGATAGTCTCCTCAATCTCAAGATAACCCTTCGAAGCCCAGTAGTAGATAAGTGATAAAAGATCTCTGTTGTCGAGCTTGTCATCTATAAGCAAGCCAGCTTCTGCAGGCGTTACACCTTCTGGTGGTTTGTAGTATGCCATGATCGTTCGCTTCTCATCCCTTCCGATCAATAACCACAAAACAAACAGGCCACAGAAAACAAAAAAGGGTAGAACAACAAGCGGGTTGTTGAGCAAGAAAAGTCTGAGCTTAAAAAACATGTTTGCCCGCTGGATAAGACCGGCTGGAAGCCATAGCAACACGGTGATACCTTCAAACGGTCTGAGAGAAACACCTTTATCGAAGCTCAACACACCGTTTTGATAAACCACCCCCTCAAGCTGTTTCCTTGAACCAAGCCTACCGATGAATACCCTGTACTTGATACTCCTTTGATCAAGTTTGCGAGGTAAAACCACAGTAAATGTTGCATTCTTGATCTCCACATACCAGTTTGTACCTATAACGTTGTAATAAAACTCAGCATGGTCCTTGAAGAAATTGATGGCACCGTAGAGGCTATAGAGAATTCTGTACGTTACATCACCCCTTACATAGCGATTTGGATTCCCTATTCTAATCCTGAGGTACCTGCCCTTTTTAAACACCTTGTGCTGAAAACCTGGTGTTTCGATATTGAAAATGTAAAGTTTATACAGTTTATTCAAAGAGAAAATCCGCTGTGCCTTTCTGCTAAAAGGGCCTTTTTGGCGATACACGTAGGGTATGTCCCTGTAGATTCCGTGCGCCTTTGAGTAGAAGTGGACCGTAATGGTCTCATGTACATCAACAACACCGTCCGTATGCAAATAGACCTGCACGTCATACTTCTTTATATCGAATACAGCTGCCTGAAGCGTGCTGGAAAAAGCAAGCCATACAGTCAATAGGAGAAAAATCCTAAAACCTAACCTTGACATTCTCCCTCTCCGATTCTGGTATCTCGAAATACTCTCTCTTGGTGAAATGAAACTGATTGGCTATCAGAACAGAAGGGAAACTCTCGCACATGATGTTGTAGTCCCTTACCACAGCATTGTAGTAACGCCGCGCCAACTGGATCTGATCTTCGATCTCGCTCAGTGTACTTTGCAACTGAAGAAAATTCTGATTGGCTTTTAATTCAGGATAGTTTTCGGCAAGGGCAAAAAGGGATTTTAAAGCATCTGTTAACATATTTTCGCTCAATGCTTTCTCCCCGGGAGTTGTAGCTCTCATTGCCATGCTGCGTGCCTGTGTAACCTTTTCGAACGTTTCCCTTTCGTGCTTGGCATACCCTTTAACCGTTTCAACCAGATTGGGTATTAGGTCATAGCGCCTCTTTAGCTGAACATCTATATCACTCCACGCGTTGTCTATCGTATTCTTCAATTTTACGAAGCGGTTGTAGTAGTAAACGTAAAATAGAACAATAAGCGCAATAACACCTAATATTATCAATACAACCATCAAGCATAACCTCCCTAATACAATTGTTCACTATTAAAAAACTCATTTCAATAATAACATACCTCTGACATATTTCGCAACGTAAATCTTATATAGCAAAAATTGTTTGGATTGATTATTGATACCCAATTTCATATAATCGGCACTCATAAAGGAGAGGCATGAGCGCAAAAGCCGCACTTTCCAGGTTAAAGCGCCTGCTTGGAAGCAGGTGTCTTACCGATAAGCTGAGCAGGGTCCAGTACTCATACGACGCAACTCAATTACAGTACGAGCCTGACGTTGTTGTGCTCCCTGAAAGCACCAAAGAGGTCTCGGAAGTACTTAAAATAGCAAGCAAATACAGGATTCCTGTTGTTCCACGCGGGTGGGGAAGCGGGTTTACCGGAGGTTGTCTCAATGTTCGCGGCGGAATAGCATTGAGCCTTGAGCGCATGGATGCAATCGTCTCCTTTGATCAGGAAAATATGCTGGTCAGAGTGCAAGCTGGCATTGCAAACTACCGCCTGCAGGAGTTTCTGAGACCGTTTGGTTTGATGTTTCCTCCGGATCCCTCCAGCTGGAAATTCTCAAGCATAGGTGGCAACATTGCAGAAAACGCCGGTGGACCCAGGGCTGTTAAATACGGGGTTACAAAGAACTGGGTCAAGGCGCTGCAGATCGTCCTTGCAGACGGTACGGTGATGGAGATAGGCTCTGCCAATGTGAAGGATGTTGCCGGATACGATCTTGTGGACTTAATAGTTGGGAGTGAAGGAACACTCGCCGTTGTAACAGAAGCCCTGCTGAGACTCCATCCCCTGCCAGAGTGTGTTAAAACCATTCAGGTTATCTTTAACGACATACAGAAAGCCGCTGAGACAGTCTTCACTATCATGAAAAACCGCATTATACCTACTGCCCTTGAATTCGTTGATCGAGCTGCAATCAACGCAACAAGGGAGGCTCTCCAGCTTGATCTGCCCACCGATGCTGATGCTATGCTTATCATAGATATTGACGGATCAAAAGCACAGGTAGAAGAAGAAACCAAAAAACTCGTAAAACTTATAAAAGGGTCAGATGGGGTTGTGGATTTTAAAGTGGCAAAGGATAGCTCAGAAGCAGAAGAGCTATGGCTTGCCAGAAGAAGTATATCGCCAACGCTAAAACGAATAGCTGATGGCAAGATAAATGAAGACATTGTGGTTCCACTATCGAAAATAGCAACCATGATAAAAAAGACCCAGGAGATCTCCAGACGCTACAGGCTGCCGATTATAAATTTCGGTCACGCCGGCGATGGAAATATTCACGTAAACATCATGTACCATAAGGACAACAACGATGAGAAAAGGCGAGCTATACAGGCTATGGACGATGTTTTTAAAAGTGTTTTACAGTTGGGAGGTTCAATAACAGGTGAACACGGCGTGGGAATAACCAAAAAGGACTACATTGAAATGCAGGTTGGCACACCAGCGATGGAGCTTATGAGGCGTATAAAAAAGGCATTCGATCCTGACAATATACTGAACCCTGGAAAAATGGGGTTATAGATGGATAAAAGAATCCTCCAGGCAGTTGAAGCTTGCGTCAAGTGCGGTATATGCAGAGGTGTCTGCCCTGTTTTCAGAGAAGAAAAACAGGAACCTTTTGTCGCACGCGGTCATATTGCGCTGTTTGCCGAGCTAATAAAGGGTAACATCGATTTCAGGGAAGAAACCTCCAAAGATTATCTGTACAAATGTCTGCTTTGCACAACGTGTGTGGAGGCATGCCCAAACGACGCCCCCACTGATATGATTGTGGAATTTGCAAGATACCATGTGATCAAACACCATTCACTGCCCCTTTACAAACGCGTAATGGCACGTGTGATGAAGAGCAGAACCCTGATGGATCTTGCCCATCGAACCTCCGGATTGTTATCAGGGCTTCTTTTTGAAAGAATAGAAAATGCACCAAGAGAAGCCACAAAGGTGAGATTCACCGCAGCAGATTCTGACAAAATGGAAGTTCTACCACCGGTTAAAAGCGGCAGGAGTTTCATACAAAAGTACAAAACAGGTAGCTTAGAAAGGGCTACTGTTGCCATATTCCCGGGGTGTTTAATAAACTACACATACACCGATGTTGGCGATGCTTTTGTTAAGATACTCAAAAGGCTTGGTATTAGCTTCATGGTGCCGCAGGATCAACCCTGCTGCGGGGCACCAATTTTTGCCTCAGGCAACCTCAAGGATGCTGAACAGCTCGCAAAAAGGAATATCGAGCTTGTGGAGAAGCTCAATGTAGAAAAGGTGGTGGTGCTGGAACCTACATGCGCCAGCTTTATGATACATGAGTACGAACGGCTTTTCATGTACCTTGAGCAACCAGAATGGGAGAAAAGGGCAAGAAAAGCCGCTGAAAAAATTATTGATCCGGTTAAGTACCTTTTTCATTTCACGCAGATCAAATCCAAACTAAACCAGACACGCCTGAAAACTACATACCACGATGCATGCCACCTGAAAAGAACACAGAAGGTCTACATGGAGCCCAGAGAACTTATCCGGGCTGCTAGCAATTTCACCGAGATGAAGGGTGCTGATGTATGTTGTGGAAACGGCGGTACTTTCAGTGTGGATTATCCTGAGCTTTCGAAAAAGATAGCTTCAAGAAAGGTAAAAAATATTGTAAAAACAGATGCGGACCATCTTATCGTGGGATGCTCCGCCTGTATGATGCAGCTCACAGCTGCCTTGCATAGAGAAGGTTTTGACGGTATAAAAACCATGCACACGCTTGAACTCTTAGCCATGGCTCTGGAGGTTTAAGATGAGAATGAGTGTAAGAAAAGCCGTTTTACCCGTTGCAGGCTTCGGTACCCGCTTTTTGCCAGCCACGAAATCATCATCCAAGGAAATGCTTCCACTTGTGGATAAACCCCTCATTCACTACGCTGTCAAGGATGCTGTGGATGCCGGTATAGAGCAGATTATATTCATAACGGGAAGAGGAAAAAGGGCAATCGAAGACTACTTTGACATATCATTCGAGCTTGAGTATCATTTGAAGTTCCAGGGCAAAGAGGACCTCATCGAAGAGATGCGCCGCATTAGCGACATGGCGGACTTCGTTTACATCAGACAGAAAGAACCTAAAGGACTGGGGCACGCTGTTTTGAGAGCCAAGGATGTTGTAGGAGACGAACCGTTTGCAGTGATTCTCGCCGACGATGTTATTGAGTGTAAAACCAGCGGAACAGCACAACTTATGGATATATTCAACCGCTACCACTGCTCTGTCATTGGCCTTGAACTGGTACCGGAAGATGAGGTTGAAAAATACGGCATAGTGGATGGCAAAGAAATAGAAAACGGCGTGTACAAGCTCGAAACATTTGTAGAGAAACCCAAGAAAGAGAACGCCCCAAGTAACATGGCGATAATCGGTAGATACATATTTACTCCAAGAATATTCGAAGAGCTGGAGAAAACACCTGTAGGCACCAAAGGTGAGATCCAGCTCACCGATGCGATACTATCCCTCAGTAAACAGGAGGTCATATACGGCAAAATCATGGAAGGCAAACGCTTCGACTGTGGTAGTAAGGATGGTTTTCTCAAGGCGACAGTGGAATTTGCATTAAAAGATCCAGAGGTCGGTGAGGAGTTCAAAGAATATCTCAGGAAGGTTGTAAAATGCTGAGTCTCGATCTGTTAAGGAAAAATCCAGAACTGCTGAGCAAAAAGCTCAAGGATAGGTTTTCCGACATCGATGTAAATGAGCTTGTAGAGCTTGATAAACAGGTAAGATCCCACAAAGCTGAGCTTGATAATCTGCTTGCCACAAGAAACAAACTCTCCAAAGAAATAGGCATAAGAAAACGAAAGAAGGAATCGGCAGATGACCTAATAGAAAAGGTAAATGAGATCTCCGAGAGAATAAAAGATGCCGAAAAGCGCTACCAGAAATTGTACAGCGAGTTTCTAAACAGATGGCTGCTTGTGCCCAACATTATAGACGATAGCGTTCCTATAGGAAAAGACGAAACCTACAATGTGGAGATAAGGCGCTGGGGTGAACCCACCGAGTTTGATTTCAAACCCAAGGAACACGACGAAATAGCCACAAGACTGGATATCCTGGATTTTGAGAGAGCTGCCAAGTTATCCGGGTCACGGTTTGTTGTATACAAAAATGCAGGAGCACGATTGGAGAGGGCTCTCATCAACTTCATGCTTGATCTACATACAAAAAGGCATGGCTACCAGGAAATAATCCCTCCGTATATTGTCAACGAAGAGATCATGGTTGGAACTGGTCAGTTCCCCAAATTCAAGGAGGAAGCCTACGAAACAGATGGGCAGTATCTCATTCCCACTGCTGAAGTACCGCTTGTGAATCTACACAGAAATGAAATACTGAGAGAGGAACAACTGCCTATAAAATACGTCTCATACACCGCCTGCTTCAGGAAGGAGGCTGGCAGCTACGGCAAGGATGTAAAGGGCATAATAAGACAACACCAGTTTAACAAGGTTGAGCTTGTCCAATTCCGCAAACCCGATGAATCCTACGCCGCTTTGGAAGAGCTTACATCTCATGCGGAAGCCGTTTTGAAAGAACTGGGTATTCCCTACCGTGTGGTTGTTCTCTCAAGCGGGGACATAGGTTTTTCCGCGGCGAAGACCTATGACATAGAGGTATGGCTTCCCGGACAGCAAAAATACAGGGAAATCTCATCATGCTCAAACACACTCGACTTTCAGGCAAGACGCGCTTCTATACGGTATAAAACGAAAGACGGTAAAAAAGGTTTTGTTCATACATTGAATGGCTCAGGCGTCGCTGTAGGCAGGTGTCTTGTAGCTATTCTGGAAAACTACCAGCAAAGGGATGGCAGCGTCCGGATACCTGAAAAACTCATACCATATTTTGGCGACGAAGTGATACGCTGATGGGTTTTATTGAGGATCCAAGATTCAGAAGATTTAAAGCACGCTGTGTCTACTTTGACCGGTACGGTGGGGTTAGCGCTCCACCTTTTGATGAACTGAATGCAAGTTTAGAGGTGGGTGATAAAGCCATCAACGTAGAGAAGAATCTACATGTCGTAGAAAGCCTGATTGGCGCAGAGAAACTGGCAAGCGTGAATCAGGTACACTCGGAGAATATCGTTGAATTTGACGGAGAAACTCACGATGCCGATGGTATTTACACAACGCAACGTGGCGTATTTCTATCCATCAAATTTGCTGACTGCCTGCCCATAGTGATGCTCGAAACAGAGAAAATGATAGCCATGGCTATACATGCCGGCTGGAAAGGCACCCACAAAAGGATAGCTCAAAAAGGGGTGAAACTCTTAGAAAAACTGGGTGGCGATCCATCACGTATCCTGGTCAGCATAGGACCGCACATCTGTGGAAGGTGTTACCAGGTTGGACCGGAATTCTATTCACTGTTTTCAGGGCGTTATCTAAACGAAAGAAATGGAAAGCTCTTTTTGGATCTTTCGCTTGCAAACACAGATCAGTTGATAGATGCGGGCATAGCAAGGGCAAATATTGTTGATCTTCACCGATGCACCATGGAAGATATTCGTTTCTTCTCATACAGGCGTGACAGGGTATGTGGCAGGAATATCGGTGGCATAATGTTGCTTTAAAATTTATCCAAGGAGGGGTTATGAAGAGGCTGTTTGCTTTAATGTTAGCCGTGGTTATCATCAGCCTTGCAGGAAGCGGTTACTCATTCGCAAAACAGGACAAGATCAAGGTGGCGTTTCTTTACATCGGTCCTCACAACGACGGTGGATGGAGTCAGGCCCACGATGAAGGCAGGATCTATTTGCAGAAGCATCTTCCCTATGTGGAGACCGCCTATTCCGAGAATGTCCCTGAGGGCGCACCGTGCGAAAAAATCATCAGGGACTATATCCACAAGGGTTACAGCGTAATCTTTGGTACAAGCTTCGGCTTCATGGACTCCATGTACAACGTGGCCAAGGATTATCCCAAGGTGATATTTGAGCACTGCTCCGGATACAAAATAAGGAAGAACATGGGTACCTACTTTGGCAGAATGTATCAGGCTGACTATCTTGCAGGATTGGTTGCAGGCATGATGACAAAAAGCAACTACATCGGGTTTGTAGCACCATTTCCCATCCCAGAGGTGGTAAGGGAGATAGATTCCTTTACCATCGGGGCAAGGGAGGTAAATCCAAAGGTCAAGGTGCACGTAATCTGGACTAACTCATGGTTCGATCCGGTCAAAGAGCGATCAGCAGCAGAAACCTTTATTGCAAACGGAGCCGATATTATTGCAAGCGGTTGCGATTCTCCAGCATCTATTGAGGCAGCAAAGAAAGCTCACATTTACGCCATAGGCTACGACCTTGACAACCACGCCAAATTTCCCAAAACACTGCTAACATCGAGAATCTGGCATTGGGGCGTCTTCTATGTGAAGGTGTTAAAGGAGATACACAACGGGACGTGGCATGCCACACGCTATTGGGGAGGCCTCAAGGACGGCATAGTTAGTCTTGGTAAATTCGGCACAACCGTTCCTGAGAAAATCAAAAAATACGTTGCAATGAGAGAGAAACAAATCAAGGAGGGCAAGTTTAAGGTGTTCAGCGGCCCCATATACGACAACAAAGGCAAGCTAAGGGTGAAAAAGGGTCAGGAACTCTCAGATCAGGCAAAACTCTCGCTTCAGTGGTTTGTTAAAGGAGTTGTCGGTAACCTTCCAAATAGATAAAAAGGAGGAGGGCATCCCCCTGCCCTCCCTATCTTCTTAAAAAAGGTGCAGTATGACACACCCTTACGCGCTGGAAGCAGTCAATATAACCAAGGTATTCCCTGAAACCATCGCAAATGAGAACATCAATTTTGCTCTGCGAAAAGGTGAGATCCACGCCCTTTTGGGTGAGAATGGTGCGGGTAAAACCACATTTATGAACATCCTCTACGGCATATACCTCCCAACAAGTGGCCAGATCTATATAGACGGTAAGCCGGTTGAGATCAAAACACCCATGGATGCACTGAAAATGGGCATAGGCATGATCCACCAGCATTTCATGCTTGTGGAGCCGCTAACCGTTGCTGAAAACGTGATACTCGGCATGAAGGAAGCCGGCTTTTTGTTGAAAATGAATGAAGTGGCCAAAAAGGTCAAGGAGATTTCTGAAACCTATTCCCTGAACGTTGATCCGTACAAGAAGATCTGGCAACTATCGGTAGGGCAACAGCAGAAGGTTGAAATCATAAAGGTTCTATTTAGAGGCGCAAACATACTGATACTGGACGAACCTACAGCCGTTTTAAGGCCACAGGAAACGGGCCCGCTGTTTGAAATACTCAGGAGGATGAAAAAGAAAGGCAAATCCATAATCTTCATAACACACAAACTGGATGAGGTGATGGCTGTTGCCGACAGAATATCCATCCTAAGAAAGGGCAAACTTGTTGCCACCGTTAATGCAGAGGATGTGACAAAAAGAGAGCTGGCCCAAATGATGGTGGGAAGAAGCGTGCTCTTTGAGTTTGAGAAGAAAAAGAAAGAAGCCAAAGAAAACCTGCTCATTGTGAATGACTTGGATGTCTATTCGGACAAGCAGGGCATCAAGGTTGTTGATGATGTCTCTCTAACTGTAAAAAAAGGGGAAATATTCGGTATTGCTGGCATTTCAGGAAACGGACAGCAGGAGCTTGTTCAAGCAGTAGCAGGCTTACTTAAGGCATCTCGCGGTAGAATTATCTACAACGAGAAAGATATTACAAACAAACACCCACGATACATCGCCCAGCAAGGGATAAACTACATTCCAGCCGATAGAATAGGAATGGGACTTGCACCGGACCTTTCATGCACAGAAAATGCCATCATGCGTAACTACTATAAACCGCCTATTTGCCGCGGTTTTATCATAGACTACAACAGGGCAAGACAACACACCCGTAGAATAGTGGAGATGTTCAATATAGCTGTAGCCGACATAGATGAGCCTGTTAAACTGCTCTCCGGTGGCAATATGCAGAAACTCCTTTTCGGTAGAGAGCTTTTCGAAAAACCGAAACTACTCATAGCGTCATACCCAACAAGGGGGCTCGATATCGCCTCAACAGAGTTTGTTAGAAAACAGATGCTAAAAATCAGAGACGATGGTCTTTCGGTTATTCTCATCTCAGAAGACCTTGATGAATTGTTGTCCATATCGGATAGAATCGCCGTCATGTATCAAGGCAAAATAATGGGTATATCGCGTGCAGACGAGATAGACAAAAATACAATAGGCCTGATGATGGCAGGTACAACATTAGAGGAGCTACGTAAGGATGCTGTACTTTGAGAAAAGACAGAAGGTATCAAAGTGGTTCAAGGTAGCCATTCCAGTTATATCACTCCTCATCGGTATGCTGGTCGGAGCCTTAGCCATACTCATTGTGGGTATAAATCCCCTTGATGTGTATAAAGCCTTATTCATCAATGCTTTTGGAAGCTGGTACGCCTTTTCCGAAACGCTTGTCGCTGCAACACCTCTCCTGCTTATCACAGCAGGCTTGATTCTTGTTTTCAGAATGGGCATCTGGAATATTGGTTCATACGGTCAGTATATTATGGGCGCCATCTTCAGCTCTTACTTTGCACTATTTATGCCACCGACTCTGCCCAAGCCAATCATGCTATCGCTAATGGTATTGGGTGGCCTGGCCGGCGGTGCACTCTGGGCATTGATCCCGGCAATCTTGAAGGTTCTATGGGAGGTTAATGAAGTTATCTCAACCCTTCTTCTGAACTACATTGCACTGTATGTGCTTAAGTTCCTGATGTACGGCCCATGGAAAAATCCAACAAGCTACGGATTTCCTCTGTCCAAGCCATTCTCAGATTCCGCAGTCCTGCCCGTAATTTTCCCCCACACCCGCGTAACATTGGGTCTTATATTTGCATTAATAGCCATAGGTGCGATCTGGTTTATACTCTCTAAAACACGGTTTGGCTATGAGGTAAAGGTTATTGGCAACAATCCAGAAGCAGCCAGATATGCAGGTATGGGTGTGGGAAGAGATATTCTCATAGCAATGGCAATCAGTGGCGCCCTCGCAGGGCTTGCCGGTATGGTTCAGGTATCCGGCATAATCCATTTTCTGCAGGTTAAAATAAACGCTGATTACGGATACACATCTATAATCGTCGCCTGGATATCTTACCTAAATCCACTTGCCACTGTGGTAAGCTCCCTGCTGTTTGGGGGACTTGCCTCAGGAGGCTACTCAATCCAGATAAGCATGCGCGTCTCCTACGGTATAGTTGGATTAATAGAGAGCATCGCCCTATTCAGTATAGTTGGCGCACAGGTCTTTGTTAATTACCGACTGAGGTGGAAAAAATGAGCAATCCTCACCATCTATCCATTGCAGTGATGCTACTTTCAAATGCCGTTAAGGCAGGAACGATCCTTCTTTTGCCAACAATAGGTGAGATATTCTCCGAACGAGCGGGCATACTTAACCTTGGTGTTGAAGGAATGATGCTGATTGGAGCGTTCTTTGGTTTTGTTGTAACCCATACAACACACAATCCGTTCCTTGGCTTCGCTGCAGGCGTAATGGCAGGCGGCATTGCTTCACTAATACACGCATTCATCTCTATAACGCTACGCGGCAATCAGATAGTAAGCGGTCTTGCCCTTACCATATTCGGTTCTGGTTTTACAACATTTTACGGACAAAAATGGGTAAACATGAATCTGAATGTTTCATTTCACCCCTTCAGTTTGCCAATACTGTCCAAGATTCCTTTTATAGGACCCATATTCTTCCACCAGGATATTGTCGTGTACGGATCGTACGTGCTGACCATTGCTGCATGGTTTATACTGTACAAAACAACGCTTGGTGTGTCTTTAAGGGCTGTGGGCGAGAATGCAAAAGCAGCAAATGCCATGGGTATTAGCGTCTTCAGAGTTCGATACGTCTGGTGTTTCTTTGGTGGACTGATGGCCGGTGCTGGTGGTGCCTACCTGACAATTAGCTATGCACCGTTCTGGCTTGACAATATAACTGCCGGAAGGGGATGGATAGCTATAGCCCTTGTTATCTTTGCCCTATGGGACCCGCTCAAGGCACTCTTCGGTGCTTACCTGTTCGGCAGCATTAATGCACTGCAGTTTCAGCTACAGGCAACAGGCACAACTATACCATCCGCTATCTTAAATATGCTACCATATCTTGTTACATTTATCGTTATAGTGCTCAGCAGCATTATCGTCAAAGCAAAACACATACGGCCGCCACGCGAACTGGGCATACCATATCTGCGCGAAGAAAAATAACGATATGTTTAGTCCCAATCCTTGTATATATCACCTCTGTAAGGCGGTATCTGTATCTGTCCCTTTGAAAAGAGTATCTGGTAAACCTGACAGTCGCCATATTTAAAGGAAACGCTGGCACCATTCAGGTAGAGCCACCACATTCTCACGAAGCGTTCATCAAACATGCTTCTTACCTTGTCTATATTACTCTGGAAGCGTTTTATCCACTCATCCAGTGTCCTTGCATAGTGGGGCCTGAGGTTTTCTACATCTATGGTGTAGAACCCAACGCTCCTGATACGTCTGATAAGCTCTTCAAGTGATGGCAAATAACCACCGGGAAATATGTATTTGATCGTAAATGGATCCGTCTCCAGAGGTTCATTATGACCTATTGTATGCAGTAAACCCACAGCTTTATCCTCAAGTATCTCGTTGAGCTTGTTGAAAAACATAAACGCGTAATTCTTACCGATGTGCTCATAGGCTCCAATGGAAACGAACTTGTTGAACTTGCCTTTCAGGTTTCTATAGTCCTCGTAGAGCACTTCTATCCTATCTTGTAAACCAAGCTCTTTTATCTTCTCGTTGGCATACTCATACTGGTTCTTTGATATTGTGCAACCAACACCCTTGATATTGTATTTTGAAGCTGCATATATCAAAAAACCACCCCAGCCGCATCCTATATCCACTACCCTATCACCATCCTGTAGTCCTATCTTTCTCACAATCAGCTCATACTTGTTTCTCTGGGCATCCTCAAGTGTGTCACTATCCCAGTTTTTGAAATAAGCACACGAGTAGGTCATACTTTCATCAAGAAACAGCTTATAAAAATCGTTACCAAGATCATAGTGGTACTGGATATTCTCTTTTGCCCTCTGCAGTGAGTTAAGTGTAAGAAGCCTGTGAATGGCAATCTCCACTATCGCCTTTGTGGAGGGTTTCATCTTTTTAACCGCTGGCAGATCCTGAATTCTCAATACCTGCTGAATATCGCCTTCTATTTCGATATTGCCGTTAATGTAGTTCTCCCCAAATCCAAGCGACAACTGTTTCATCATGTCTTCGAGCACTTTGGGACTTTTTATCCTGATTTTGGCTACAGGATCGTTGCCAAAGCGTTTCGTCACACCATCCCAAAATGTTACCTCGACAGGCACTTCGTTAGAAGCAGCCTGCAAAACATTCTCAAGAAACTCCCTGAACTCCTCCACACCCTTTTTCTTCATTTTCACACCTCCTTTATTAGGAGGATTAGGAAAAAAACAGAGAAATTCAACCTTTTTTCGACATCAAAACATAACAGCTCAACCAGGAACTTGACTTGCACACAGTTGTCTGGTATAAGATTACGCCTTCTCGATCAGGCGCTGGCGGTGGAGTTCGCCTAAAAACGCTCCTCGCGAGCCAATAACTCCTGCCAAAAAACCATAAAACTTCCGGTAGAGGGGTGGTGGAATGCTTTTCTTTTACAGTGTGTTACAGCTGGTTTATGTTGTGCTTCTCGCACCGCTTGTAGCAGGGGTATTCAACAAGCTCGTCGAGATATTTCAGTCAAGAAATGGCCCTCCTTTGCTACAGCCATACTACGATCTATTTAAACTCTTCGGGAAACAGAGCGTCGTTCCAGGATCAGCTTCCGGCATGTTTCAAATTGTACCCTACATCACGTTTACCCTTTATCTCTTTCTTACACTGGTTCTGCCGATTATAACCGGTTTTCCGCTTACGTTTGGCCCTGTTGTTGACTTCATTGGTGGCGGTCTGATATTTGGAGCTATTGCTGTACTCAAAAAGATAGCCGCGCTGGATAGCCGAAACAACTATTCCCATCTGGGTGTATCCCGTGCTGCATCCATTGGAGCTTTAGCAGAGCCGATACTGGTGTTGATCTTTATAACATTCGGCGTGATAACCCACACCAACAATCCATACGTTGTCAATAACGTGCTGCAGAGCTCAAGCCACTGGTACCTTTCACTGATCCACTGGTTTGTTGTTTTGGCATTCTTCATGGTTCTGATAATAGAGACAGGAAAGTTGCCAGTGGAGTCCCACTCAAACAACGAACTGGGAATGATAGATCAGGCAATAGAGATGGAATACTCCGGTGCGGAGCTGGCACTGTTGAAATGGGGCAGCTACATAAAACAGTTTCTGCTTGCCAGTGTTTTCCTTAATGATTTTCTTGTTCCGTTCTTTGTTCCCACCAAGCCGTCAATACCTGCAGTCCTGGTATACTGCATTGTTCATCTTGTTAAACTCATGGCACTTATGTCTGTTTTTGCTGCTATAGAATCAACCATCTCTAAATACAGATTATTCAAAAACTTCGAATATATAGCCGTCGCTTTCTCTTTTGCATTCCTTGCCATCATTGTCTTCTACACAACGGGAGGTAATTTATGATGAAAGAGATTTACCTTATTGTGGGTTTTCTTCAAATTGTACTGGTAATCCTAATGCAGTGGCAGGTCTATTTAAGGAAAATCGTTCTGACATTCGCCGCTTCCTCGGTGCTCATCGCATTATTCCTCTTTGCAGACGGCCTAATTCTGAACAGCGCCAACTTGATAGTGCTTGCCACCCTAACACTCGTAATCAGAGCAACATTCATTCCTGCCTACATTCTGAAAAGACTAAACAAATCCCATCGCGAGCGAGAGCCACGACAGGTGATTCCCACAGCATCATCCATATTGCTCTCGCTCCTTCTGGTAATTGTTGCCTATGTCGTTTATAACCTTACGCTCTTTGATATAACATACATAAAAGCCGGCTCCATACCCATAGCGGTTATACTCCAGGGCATATTTTTGATCATTTCAAGGGACAATGCATTTGTGCAGCTAATCGGTTACATGGTTATGGAGAATGGCCTGTTCCTCTTTGCAGGCTACATGTTCCCGGAGCTTCCCTTAATTATTGAAGGCGGTATTTTGCTGGATCTTATAGGCATAGTGATGATTTCAGGCATACTTATGCGACTCAGAGAGGATGCTATCAGTAACACAACAGAAGAATTTGAAGAATTTAAGGGGTGATCTTATGGAAATCTACCTTGCAATTCCAGTACTACCACTACTTGCATCCATTGCAAGCTTTACAGAAAACAAAAGGCTAACCACCGTTTTTTCATTGGGAAGTGCTTTTTTAACACTGATCCTCTCATTCGCCACACTATTTGTAAATCCCGCAGCAAACGAGTTTCTGTTGATCGACGGATTCTCAAAGATTATGCTGTTAACAATCTCTTCGATTTACACAACTACCCTGCTCTTCTCGCTTACCTATTTAAGGCACGTCAAAAAACCTCTACTCAGCATGTGTCACTACATGCTATTTGAGAACCTGTTTGCATCAAGTATGCTCTTCAGTGTTTCCATAAACAATCTTGGGTTGCTGTGGGTAGGCATTGAGGCAACCACAATAACAAGCGCTCTCCTTGTGGCTATTGATAACGATGAAGCATCACTTGAGTCTGCCTGGAGATATATAATAATCGTCTCCGTTGGCCTCATTATGTCCCTAACAGGTATAATTTTAATCTATGCCGGAGCAGGTACACTACAAATAACAAAACTCACAGCTATGGTTACACCCAAAAATCCGAAACTGTTGATTATAGGAGCTGCACTCTCCACTGCGGGTTTTCTGACGAAAGCCGGAATATTCCCCATGCATACGTGGTTACCGGATGTGCATGGCCGCAGTGTAGCACCAGTCAGCGCAATCTTCTCAGGGGTATTGCTCCCCACTGCACTGTTCGGCACTTTCAGGGTATTGCAGGTTGCGCACAATCACAGACTCCTTCTTTTCACAACGTTTCTTGGTTTTCTGAGCGTGATCTTCGCAGCAATATTCTTAATGGCTCAACGTTTTTACAAACGGATGTTTGCATATTCCTCAATTGAAAACATGGGCATGATCCTCATTGGCCTTTCCCTGTTTACTCCAACCTCAATACTGGGTGGGGTTATTCTCCTTATCTCGCACGCATTTGCAAAATCATCAGCCTTTTATTCAACAGGTAATATTCTATCTGTTTACAAAAGCAGAAACATAAACGAGATAAGGGACCTTAACACAAGGATGCCCTATACAGCTTACAATCTGCTCTTTTCTTCCCTTGCTGTTACCGGTGCCCCACCATTTGCCACATTCCTCGGTGAGTTTCTCATAATAATATCTTTCTACAGGCACATGGGGCTTGTTGCGACTGCCATTTTAATCCTGTTTCTGGCACTTGCCTTTCTCAGCATAAACTTCAGGATCCTTAAGATGTCCTTCGACGGGGGTGGTGCACAGCACCAAAAACAGAAGGCAGAGGTCATGAGTTCGTTTGTTCCCATACTTAACACACTTATTTCGTTTCTGATCGTATTTGCTTCGGGCACGATAGAAAAAATACTGTTATCGGGGATGATAAGATGAGGTTGCTTGGTCTGATTGAAGAAAAAAACAAAGAGCTTCAAATGGTAGAGGAAAATGGCAGGGTTTTCGTTTCTGAACAAACCGACAGATTCGATAGTTATCAATTTATCAAACAGAGAAACAAACCCATAGGCAAAGGAATTGATGTACATACAAGCGAAGGTCTGTTCAAGTTTAGATATGGTCCAGTTACAGCTGGAATCATGGAAGCTGGCGTTTTCAATCTGTATACGTACGGAGAAAGAATAGTAGCCATAGAAATTGACACAACATACAAACACAGAGGTATAGAGAGTCTAATGCTGGGCAACACACCGCAAGAAGCCATCGAACTGGCAGAATCCGTTTGCTCAAATTTCGCCTTTTCTCACTCACTTGCCTTTTCTCTGGCAGTGGAAAATGTGATGGGCTTAACCGTTTCCAGCAGCACAAAAAAGCTGCGTATGGTGCTTCTGGAACTTGAACGTATATACAACCACATACTTGTTATGGCAAATCTTGCCCGTGCGGCAGCACAAAATGTGCTGAGCTCCCACCTTGAGTGGATGTTCGAAGAGAGTCTCAGGATCAATGAGCTTTTGACCTCCAGTAGATTCCTTCAAGGTGCAAATGGAATAGGCAAGATTCGCATCAACACTCAAAACCTTGAAACCCTTCTTAAAAGATTATCGCACATCAAGGAGAGATTTACAGAAACATACGAACATGCTTTAAAAAGCTGGAACTTTATAGACCGACTATACTCAACAGCCATACTCGAAAGAGAAAAGGCTTACTGCATAGGCATAACAGGACCCACAGCTAAAGCCAGCGGTATAGCCTGTGATCTACGCAGCCATGATAACAACTACAAGGAGTTTCATCCGATCACGGAAACCGGTTCAGATGCGCTCGCTCGAATGGAGGTAAGAGCCAACGAGGTTCTACAATCAATAGACATCATAACGGAAACTGTGAATAACTTAGACTACAACGACAGAAAAGGAGAACCGAATATTGTTGCTGATGGCAAAGCCTGTGGTGCATGCGAATCGCCAAGCGGCCTATTGGCTTACTATCTAAGCATGGAAAAGGGAAGGATCGTAAATGCATACATCTCGCCACCGTCTCTGTTTGGCTTCAAAGCCTTCGCAGAAAGCATTGTGGGACAGATCTTTACGGATTTTAGCTTCGCTTACGACTCATTCGGCATAAACTTTGCGGACTGCGCCAGATAGCAAGGAGGTAAAAATGGCTAAACCATGGTTGCTTGTTGGTATTTCCCACAGACTAACAGAACCGTTTAAAAAAAGGGAAAGAGGCTTAAAGCCCATATCCCGACTGTTCAGAAAATCACTTGGCGTTTTTGTGATAGATACAGGCAATAACAACACCATGAATCTTGAAATAAGGGCGTTAACTTCTCCTCAGTACAACATACATCGCTTTGGGATACACCTTGTTGATACCCCACGTCACGCAGATGTACTGCTTGTGTTAGGACCTATTCTGCAGTCTATGCTTACGCCCCTCCAAATGACCATCCAGCAGATCCCAGAACCATTCGGCGTCATCCTGATAGAACCAAAAAGCAGGCTGATGGGTGTCTCGGCAGAGATACCGAACCTCATTGCAAGATACGATAGAAATCTATCCGCATCGGAAATACTTGCAATACTTCTTGGCATTATGGAGGAAAAATGATGCTGTATTTAGCTTTCTTGCTCTTCATAGCAGGGAGTCTGCTTGCTTTCAAAAACAAAACGGCAGGCTATATGCTCGCCGCTACAGGTTCCATTGTCTCACTAATAACAGGCATCCTGTCACGGTTCTTCAATTATCACCCGCATCTGACAGTTATCCTGACGAACCATATACACATGGAGATTTTGCTGACAAAGACAGGTGGGTTATTTGTAGCGATAGCATCCATCTCTTGGTTGGCTGTGTCTGTATTCTCGATAGATCTCAAGCATTACAGAAGAAGAATGGCCATTTTCCTCAATCTATCATTGTTTGGCATGCTCATGATTCTATCAGCAAATGATGCCGTAGCCTTCCTTGCAGGGTGGGAAATCATGAGTATATTCTCTATGCTTATGATAACCGAAAGCAGAAATGCCTATAAAGAAGCCTTCCTGTTCTTCGCATTCAGCGAGCTCTCAACAGTAGCTCTGATTGTGGCTTTTGTGATACTATATACCAGCACCGGTACATTCAGTTTCAATCGTTTAAGCAACGTAAATAGAGCCTTCATCTGGTTTTCAAGCCTTGCCTTCATAGCAAAAATGGGAATTGTGCCTTTTCATATATGGCTCAAAGAAGCACATGCAAAAGCGCCATCCAATGCTTCTGCACTCCTGAGTGCTCCCGTTACACTTATGGGTTTCTACGGACTGATCCGTACCGTCACAGCTTTAAACCATCTGCATCTGTGGGGAATCATCGCAATAATTTTAGGCAGCATCTCAGCCTTTTTCGGAGCAATTGCCGCTGCAAGTGCAAAGGGTTTGAAAACATTGCCAGCTCATTCTACCGTGGAAAACAATGGAATGATGTTGGCAGCAATTGGACTGTCGGTGGTTGCAGGCTCTGCAGCGCCACACTCCACTCTATCACAGTTTGCATATCTAACCGCCATCATGCTGGCTGTGGTACATACCGTTGCCAAAAGCCTCCTATTTCTATCCATCGGTGAAGCCAAAGAGAAGTTACACGCTGAGAGCATTGATGAGGTCAGAGGTATACACAAAAGCGTCGGCATTGTGCCAGCAGCTGGTATTGTTTTTGCAGGCCTTTCGTTTTCAGCCTTTCCGCTACTACTCGGTTATGTGGCTGAATGGATGCTGCTTGAGTCAATATTTCAGAGCTATCAGTTCAATTCTATAATCGATAGAATCGTAAGCTCAGCTGGCGGCGTCCTGCTCTCACTGGCAATGGGCTTTGCTGCTTTCTCCATGGTAAAACTGATCGGTTATTCTGCCCTGGGATACACCCACGAAAAGCATGGCGAAAAGTTGCCATCGCACTTTATGAAAACCTCTCAGTTATTTTTGATAAGCCTGTTAATCGTTTTAAGCTTTTTTGCAACGTTTATTTTCAAGGCTCTTGGCTATTCGCAATTTATTACACATGCCCTTGTAGTCCCTAAAGGTTTCCTGATAGCCAGCGCCAAACCTGTATTTGGCGTAATCTCGCCAGCATTCCTTTTAATCACAACGGCATGTATCTTTGTAGCACCATTTCTCGTTTATCTTCATGCAAGAAGAAACACGCGTAAGGTCGTCTCATGGAACGGCGGATTAGAACTAAAGGAGGATGAATACTTCACAGCAGGGGCATTCACGTTTATTATTGAGTATATCCTGAGATTTGTCTATGCAACTAAAGAGGTGATTACTCGCTCAACAGCTTACGTTACCGTCACAGACCTTATAGAGTCTGCCTACCACAAGTGTACCGGTTGGACACAAAGAGTTGCCTACCGCATTAGTATCGTAATTATGAATGGAAAAACCTACCTGTATGTGTTCTATATCCTCGTCGTATTCATTCTGATGTTTATAATTTTCGGTTGAACAGTAAGTAGTTTAACTAACAAAAGCGGGATATACTGTCCCGCTTTTAAGTTTTTGCAATTTCTGAAAATTAATAATCTATATAACAAGCGAAGTGTAACTGTTTGAGAAAAGTCTGAGTAATATATCTCTTGACAAAGTTACAAACAAATTTATAACATGGAATACGGGGTTGTTGAATTCAAAAAAGGGTTGATATTGCATCTACCTGGCTTTCTTTGAGCGGTTTAAACTGCAAAATTAAAAAACAGAAAAAGGATCTGCCTTGAGAAAATCGGGCTTCAAAGCGGGTTTTTTTCGGAAGAATCATGAACTATGTGTCCATCTGCTTCTAAAAAAAGGGCATCAACAGCAGGAAGAAGAAGCCATGCAGGGTAGTCTACTAACAATAGCAGCCGATCCTTTATCAAACAAGCTACCCACGATTTAGCCTGCTGTCTGTACCACTGCCCCCCTAAGGAGGTGCTATATGAACCACATTCCTGTTAGAAGATTGATACTTTCTGGTTTCATAGTGACACTAACGCTTTTTTCTCTTCTGGCAATCTCATCCATATTAATGACCAGAAGGAACAAAAATCAAATCACCAGATTACACAACATAGATTTTAAAAGTCTGGAAAACTACCATAGACTGTACAAAAATACCCTGACGATCCAGACATTTGCAACAAAAACCTTCAACTCACACAGTATAGCCGGTTTAAAACAGACACTGAACAGAATCGACAGATACAGACTTAACATATCTGCATGCATGAAATCCCTTTTGCTTTCCCCATTCGAAAGAGACAGGCTTTCAGAGCTGTTGAAAACGGTAGATCTAATCAAAAGAAAAATAAATGAAACACTTAAGAACCCCTCTCAAGGCAAACAGGCAGCAAAAAACCTGAATCTCTACACATCAGAGGCAATCAGTCTCATCGATCAACTCCTAAAATACAGGCTAACTCTAATGGGCAGGAGATTAACAGCAATAGATAAAAACATCACAAAATCCATCACGATCAATCTGACCATTGTAGTCATCATAGCATTGATTCTGGCTGCAGGCTATGTTGTCCTGAAAAGATCACTAATTAAGCCCCTTGAAGGTGTCGAAACGGTTATCGACGCGGTAGGCAAAGGTGATCTGAACATCAAATTCACCGTGAAAACAAAAAACGAAATAGGAAAGCTCAAGATGGGCTTGAACAGAATGATAGAGAACCTGAAAAACATAACGTCAAATATAAAAAGCTTATCAGAAACAGTAGCTACAGATGCTGAAGCACTATCAAGCGCCGCCTCCAAAGCGTTCGACGCAAGCACAAAAACCCTATCCAGCATGGAAGAGATAAAAAACGCCATAGGCAATACAACAACGGCAATAAACGAGATTGCACACTCCAACCAGGAACTTGTTGAGTTGATAGAGTCCATATCGTCTGTCAATCATGAAATGCTTGCGGATATGGAAAAGAGGATAAAACGCGTTGAAACCAATGCCGGTTTTGCAAATGAAGCATCCAAACAGATCAATATTGTCGGAAAATCATCTGAAAATATCGGAAAGATTTTAGAGGTCATTGGCGAGATTGCCGACCAGACAAACCTTCTTGCACTCAACGCAGCGATAGAGGCTGCAAGGGCTGGCGAATCCGGTAGAGGCTTTGCCGTTGTCGCCGATGAAGTCAGAAAACTTGCAGAGAAAACAAGAGCTTCCACGGAAGAGATCAGAGCCACGATAACAGCAATGCAACAGGATGTTAATAAAGCCATCCAGAAAACAGAGCAAACAAAAATGAGCATACTTGCCGAAAAGGAAGCGATCGGGCTCAATCAGAAGCATGTCAACGAGGTTGTGAAAAGAACAGAGGCAGCCATAAACAAGATCCACACCACAAGTGCAGCAACGGAAGAGATCTCCTCCACGGCGTACAGTATCGAAAGGCAGGTGCAGGCTGTAACAGAGGCTGCAAAGGAAAACTCAAAAGCTGCAGAGAAGATAGCCGATGCAGCTTACGACCTAAAAAAGACAACAAGAAACGTCTTTAATCTGATTAACAACCTCAAAACGGGATAAAGAAAGGAGCATATAGTGGAAGAAAGCCTGGAAAAACAGCTACTGGAAATACTGAAACAAACGAAATCACTTGGAATCTATATCTACGAGGAGAAAGGGGTTTTTACCTTTGTTAATGATGCCTTCTGCAGATTTATAGGTTACACAAAAGAGGAGCTGTTATCAAAGATCAGGCTTCTTGACGTGATACACCCGGATGAGCGAAAAGAAGCCGAAGAGATAATCAACAGAAGAATGCGGGGTGAATTCTTCGTTAAGGAGTTCAAAGAGCTCAAGTATATAACAAAGGATGGCCTGATAAAACCGGCAGCCAATTTCGGCTATACCGTTACACTTAACGGTAAACCTGCCGGCTTTGTAATTGTGGTTGATATGATGAAGCAGAAGGCTTACGAGGTGTTTTACAAGAGTCTTTCGGTCATCAGTGAGGCCATCTCAACGTCTAAAACGGAGCATGAGTGCCTGAGCAGAATTCCTGAGCTCCTGAGCAGGCAGATGGGCTTTGAGCTTGTAGCCATAGGAACAATAGATCAAAAAAGCAAACGTTACAAACCGCTCTGGGCTGCCGGGAGGAGGGAGTATATAGACGCACTGCATAAAGCTTACATATCAGCAAACCCAGAAGAAAAGGAGGGGCGTGGCACTATTGGCAGGGCTTATCGTGAAAAAAGAATCATAATAGCCAATAACGTCTACAACGATGAGATGATGAGTCCATGGAGGAATATATATAAGAAGCTTGGCATCTTCTCCGTCTGCTCCATACCGCTGTTAAAAAACGGTCAGGTTGCATACATCCTTTCCCTCTACTCCAAGATGCCAGAGATTTTCTCTGAGGAGTACAGCTTTCTCATCAAAAGCATCCAGCATGCGCTCTCGTCAGTTCTTACAAGAATAGAAGCCGAAAACTGGAAGGAGCTACTCATACGAGCCGTTGATTCAGGTTTTGAATTTGTTATTATAGCCGATGAAAATCTCAGGATTTTATTTGCCAATGAAAACACCGAACGCCTCCTTGGGTTCTCGCCGCAAGAGCTGAAAGGTAAGCCTCTGTCAACAATCTCACAGGCTAAAGAAATATCTATCATACAAGCCTATAAAGACCTCCAGGAGGAAAGCGGTGTATATAGGCTTGCCACATGCCGTACAAAGAACAACGAGTCAAAAAGGGTACTACTCCATATCTCGGTCGTCAAGAAAGGATCAACCTACATCATAGCCACAGGCAAGGATGTTACAAACAATATCGAGTTACAAAAGGCGCTTGAACAGGCAATCAAGAAGGATGTTATAACAGGTCTTTTAAATAGATACGCTTTTATTGAAGAGATAAAACGATACATCGATAGAGCAAAACACAAAAAGCTGATGGGCGCTGTTTTGGTTATAAACCCGATAAACTTCTCCAACATCAACAAGGTGTATGGTTTCGAAAACGGCAATAAGCTGCTTAAGCAGATAGCCAGAAGATTGAAAAAGACATTGAGAAATTACGATATCATTGCAAAGCTCGAATCAGCAAAATTTGCTGTTCTACTCAAAGATATCGAGCGAGAAGAAGATATTTTCGTAGTGGCAATAAAGGTGCTTGAGAGTCTATCGGCTCCCTATAAAGTAAATAGCGACGATGTTGTCATCTCCTTCAATGCGGGTGTTGGCATCTATCCAAACGACTCAAGAATGGCAGAAAAACTAATTGAAAAAGCTGAGATAGCGCTCTCCGATGCCAAACAAAAGGGAGAAAATTCCATCGGATTCTACAAAGAAAGGCTAAGAAAGGAAGCTGAAAAACGCCTATCCCTTAAGAAAGAGTTTATCAAAGGACTGAAACACAAAGAGTTTGTCATGTATTTCCAGCCCTACTTCGACACGTTTAGCGGTAATATAGCTGGTGCAGAGGTGCTTGTGCGCTGGAGAAAAAACTCAACTGTTATACCGCCCATGGAGTTTATACCCGTGCTGGAGGAAACAGGCGACATCAAAAAGCTCGAAAGGTATCTAATCGACGAGCTGGCATGTAAATTTGAAAGGGGTCAGGACCTCTTTAGGAAGCTCATTGATAAAAACATAAAGCTGTCCGTAAATCTCTCTCCATCGAGTCTTATGGACGAAAACTTCGTGGATGATCTGGTTATAAAATCAGCGCAACTATCACGACACATAAATATTGAGATAACCGAAAGACTGTTCCTGGACAACCTAACAAGAGCCAAAGATGTTCTCGCCAGATTGAAAGAAAACGGATTTCAGATCGTTATCGACGACTTCGGTATTGGATATTCGTCTCTCTCATATATCGCCTTCCTGCCGATCGATTATATAAAGATAGACATATCGTTTGTAAGAAGAATCACCGAGGATAAGCGAACAGAGGCTGTGATCAAGACCATCACATATCTTGCCGGACAGATGAACTTTTCAACAATAGCGGAGGGAGTAGAGAATACAGACCAACTAAACAAGCTAAGACAGATTGGTTGCAATATGGTACAGGGTTTTCTTTTTGCTAAACCGATGCCCGAAAGTGAATTTTCAGATTATTTAAAAACGGGTAAAATGGTTATTGAAAAAAGCCAGGATCCAGTCTAAAATGGTAGGTGACCAAAAAAGGATGCGAGGGTATGGATAGCTCAAGAATCGAGATAACACAAGAAGAGATAGAAGAGGGAAAGCCTCTTGCCTGGATATCATACCTTGGAATACTTGTTATAATACCGATTCTCCTGCAACGGGAAAACAGATACACAAAATTCCACATAAAACAGGGTGTGGCTTTGCTGATTGTTAGCATTGTCTGGAATTTTGTTTGGTTTGTTGTGCCGTCCATAGGCTGGATCGGATGGAGCGCGATACTGATCTGGACCGTTCTTGGTATCTTCAATGCTTTGACCGGAAGGACAAAGCCGCTTCCACTACTTAACGCTATAGCCGAGAAAATCAGGTTTTAATCCGTCATGGAGTTTCTTTTCAAGTTCATATTCTGGATCAGTCTCTGGCTGGCAATCCTGGTATGCGAGCTGCTCTCACCCACCCTGATTCATTCAGGCATCTTTCATGACCTCTCCATGATTTGTGGATTCTTGATGGTGCTGTATGGCTTGATTTTAAACGCAGTAGCCGGAAAAACGCTCAAACGCTTTGGACATTTTGATATTAAAAAAGGCATCCACAAAAGCGATCGGATGGTGGAGAAAGGTATTTTCTCGTGCATGAGGCATCCAGCCATGTTTGGTAACATATTTTTCACAACCGGTTTGGCGTTTTTGTCTGGGAAACTCATTGTAATCCTGTTTTCAGGCTGGCTAGCCTTCGCAGCCATGTACTTTATTATGGCTGTGGAAGAACCCGAAACGATGGAGCGCTTCGGAGAAGAGTACTGCAACTTCTTAAAGAGTAGAAAACCATTCAGCTTCTCTGTAAAGTGTCTAATCAACGGTATAAATCTTTTAAGGAACCATGAGAACGATTAAGGATACTATCATCGACAGGCAGATATTTCTTGAAAATGAGCGTGTGGAGTATATCAACTGCACCTTTAAAGCACAGATTAATATGAAAGACAGCCGCTGCCATTTCACGGGGTGCACCTTTGAAGGAATTGACGCAGAGGCTCTGGTAGCAACGGACAATTCTATTGTGCTTTTGAGCGACACTGTTTTCAGGTCCAACGGATCCAAAGATATCCTGCTTTCACAGATCTATCTTGAATCATCCACCCTCGATGCCGTAAATACCACCATTGAAAACAGTATCAACGCATCTGGCATAGAGGCAAGCTACTCAAGTCTCAAACTGTTTAAATCCTGGATTAAAAACAATGCGGGTAGTGCCATGACTCTTGAAAACTGCCAATTATCGCTAATGGAGGGGGCTATAATCTCAAATGGGAACACAGAAATGGAATTCTCACAGATAATAAGCAACAATTCCAGGTGTACTGTATCTGACACTGCTGTTACAGGAGGGATAAATGCCAACGGCATCAGCGCAAGAAACAGATCTGTTCTAACCTTGAATCGTGTAGAAATAGCAGAAAACCAGTTGAACGGATTGATGCTTGAGCATCAATCCACAGCTGAGTTAAACTCCTGTACCATACGCGATAATCCTCCAAGCAAAGAGGAATACCTCCAGATATGGATCGAAGAAGCAAGCATGAGAGCAAAGAAAACAGCTATCACCGGTGGTTTTTGTGGAATATATGCGCAAAAGGGCTCTCGTGTTGTCTTAAGCGATGTAGACATATCCAACAACAAAAAAGGACTCTGCATTTTTGAAAGCTCAAATATATCCATGGAAAACTGCAGCATTAACAACAATGAGAACATTCAGATGTGGCTTGAAGACTCCATGCTTAAAGCCAGAAAATTAACCCTCACAGGCAAAGGCAGACTTATCCACGCCGAAAACATGCCACTGCTCTACCTTGATATAAAAGGCAAACTGCCCGATCCTGATGCCCTGGAGATCATCGATTGCCGTAACGTTTCTTTGGTTGCAGATTAAGAATTACTCCTCTCCCACACCTTCAAGTGTGTAGCTCTTAATGTACTTTTCTATGCGACGCAGCTCTTCAGCTTCCCTTTTCCTTTCTGCATCTATCAGATCGGTTCTGCCTTCCTTTAGAGCCGTTATCTCTTTTTCAAGCTCCTCTATCCTGTGCAGGAGGTATCTTATTACCTTACCCTCAATGTCCGGTATGCGTGTATGCTCAAGATCAACGCCCTTCTTTGGTTGACCTTCCTTCTTTATAACTTTAGCTGGCACACCCACAACGGTAGAGTTCGGTGGAACCTCTCTAATAACAACGCTTCCGGAACCTATCTTGGAGTTTCTGCCAATTCTAAAGGCACCAAGCACCTTGGCGCCAGAACCAACAACCACATTATCCTCAACCGTAGGATGCCTTTTGACCTTCTTCAAGCTCGTACCACCCAGAGTGACGCCCTGATATATGGAAACATCGTTGCCTATCTCTGCTGTTTCACCGATAACCACACCCATGCCGTGATCTATGAAAAAGCGCCTGCCAATCTTTGCCCCTGGATGAATCTCTATTCCTGTAAGAAATCTGGCGATATGAGACAGAAAGCGAGCAGCAAATTTAAAATTCTTCTCCCACAAAAAATGAGATATGCGATGGAACCAGATGGCGTGGAGTCCGGGATAACAGAATATTACCTCAGGAACACTCCTTGCTGCCGGATCCCTCTCGAATACCACATTGATATCTTCCTTCATAACTTCAACAACGCCTTTTTTCTTCAAAAAAGCATATCCACCAATACCCACCGCCACAAGAGCACCAAGTTTAGCTGGTTTTTTCATTTTTCCACTCCTCGATAAGTTTCTTTTGGAGTTCAACCATTTCGGTATAATCGTTCATTGTATCATGCGTATAACCAAGAAGATGCAGAAATCCATGAGCAAGCAGAAACAGCAGATAGTCGAACGGATCCTCACCCTTTTGTTGAGCTTCTCTCTTTAATGTGTCAACAGAGATGGCTATATCACCCAGGATCTCATCGCTATACCCATAAAAAGCCAATACATTTGTCGCTGAGTCACGCTTTCTGAATTCCTTGTTCAGCTGTTGAATCCTTTCATCTGTACAGAGCAGCACATTGAGTTCCTTCTCCTTTTCAACCTTCAAGCGCCTATACAGGAAATCAACAAACGATTCTATAACCTCTGTATTGATAAAATCCTCGTCAACCTCGCTAATTACGCTCCTCTGCTGCACCCTTATCATCCTCCGGATACTCTATTCTGTGGTGGAAAATTCCCACAAGAACATTAACAAAACTATCGACTATAATGTTCAGATCCTTCAAGGTAAGCTCACACTCGTCCAGCTGACCGTCAAGGAATATTTTGTTGGTTATACCTCTGACAAATTCCCTCAGATGGGCAATGGTTGGATTTCCAAGCATTTTTGATGCAGCTTCTACCTCATCGGCTATCATAACAATACCAGCCTCTTTTGTCTGTGGCTTGGGACCTGGGTATCTGTAATCCTCTTCCTTGGGATCCAGACCCTCTTCTTTAGCTTTGTTGTAGAAGTAGCGAATAAGGCTTGTGCCATGATGCTGGGCTATAATGTCCATTATATAGGTACCCAGTCTATGTTTTCTGGCTATCTCAAGACCGTATTTGACATGATTCTTGATGATCAATGCGCTTATTGAGGGCTTAAGTCTATCATGCGGGTTTATCCCATCGGTCTGATTCTCAATAAAGTACATCGGTTTTCTAATCTTTCCAATGTCATGATAATATGCTCCCACCTTGGCTATAAGCGAGTTCGCACCTATCTGCGAGGCAGCAGCTTCGGCAAGCGAAGAGACGACAATACTGTGGTGATAAGTCCCCGGAGCCTTTATTGCAAGATCCTTCAATAACGGATTGCTCAGATTACCCAACTCAAGTAGCTTTATATCCGTAGTTATATTGAACACATACTCAAAAACCGGTAACAGACCACTTACTATAATGAACGAGAGTACTCCACCGGAGATTCCAAAACCAACGTTGAACAGCATGGCTTTACTCAACTCATTGCCGTTAAACATGTAGAATATGCCTATCATTACCGCATTGCTCAAAGAGACATAGAGTCCAGAGCGTATTATGTCGGCTCTTGTTTTCTCCTTCAGCAACACAATAATACTCGCCATACTGCCGATAAAAATGTATATCATTAAAAAAGAGTTTATGGATGAATCAACTGTTAACCATGCCGATATAGCCATCAATATTGATATGACAAACGAAAGTTCAAAATCCACAAGCACAGCCGACATAATAGGAGCAAAGGCAAATGGTATACCGAAAATTATGGCAGTTTTTGGAAAGTCAGGTGAAGAGTAAGCTATCACATCTGAAATATACGAAAACAGTTTGAAGATGAGAATCTGAAGGATTATAACCGACTCTGCAATCAGAATAACCACAATCTCCTTCAGCATCTTATTCTTTCTAAAGCGCGAGATACGGTAAACGCGGTAAAGCAACAAGCTTACCAGTATAAATATGAGGAATTTGGCTATAAACTTTATGCGCACGTTTTCCTTCTGTTTGAGGGAGTTCAGTGCATTCAGTTTAAGGTAATCCGTCGGTGTAATAATATCTCCGCTTCGGACAATAATCTCACCCTTGGAGATTTTGAAGAAGACGTGATTTACCTTTTTTGCAGCCTCCTCCTTTCTCTTTTTTGTTTCAAGGCTATTGAAGGTAACGTTCGGCATGATAAGGTTGGAGATAAAATCCCAGACGGTGTTGCGCAATACGGGATCCCTCACCTCATCCCTCAACACGTTGTAAGCTATAATCTTCGCTTTAGAAACATCGATAAGGTCATTTTTCTCAGCTGTAATCTCGTTTTTTGGATTCCTGATGTCCCGTATCACAACCTTATTGTTAGGAAACTTGTACAGTTGCTTGGTGGAAGAAATGATGTAGTAACCCTCTAAAGCCTCCAGCGCCTCCTTTGAGTAATCGAAGATATCCTGTGGATCATATCTTATAATGCGCTCAAACAGACTCTTTGATGGTTTCATTCCCAGTATCTTGAAGAATTTCTTCATGGAGTTTTGAGGATTCTTCTTATCGATGATACTTAAAGCCTTTTTGATAGCCTTAATCGTGTTTTCTATTGCCTGAGAATCGTAATCGAAAACGGGCGGAACCTTCTTTATAGCTTCCTCTATCTTACGTTTTGTAGCCTCTTTATCTTCAACAAGCATAGAAACGCTGGATCTTATGGTTTTTGGCGCTACATCACCAACCTGCAGGTTGTAGAAGGTGCGCGGTGACTTTGGAAAGAAGAGCATACCAACAATAGCAAAAAATATCACCATTACCACATATCTATTGGATAAAAAATTAAGTATGGGTGTAAAAAAATCGCTTATCGTGCGCTTTATCTTCTCCATCTATTCCCACTCGATCGTAGCGGGTGGCTTGGATGATATATCGTAAACCACCCTGTTAACACCCTCCACCTCGTTTATTATTCGATTTGATATGCGACCGAGTACCTCATAGGGTAATTTATACCAATCGGCTGTCATACCGTCAACACTCTCAACGGCTCTTACCGCTATGACATTATCGTAGGTACGCTTATCACCCATAACACCCACACTACTTACAGGTAACAGAACAGCAAAAGCCTGCCAAAGATCATCGTATAGTGAGGCTTTTTTTATCTCATCCAGCACTATAGCGTCGGCTTTTCTCAAAATATCGAGCTTCTGTCGCGTTACTTCACCGATTATTCGTATTGCAAGACCCGGCCCGGGAAATGGATGTCTTCTAATAAAATGCTCATCCAGACCCAGCTGCCCACCAAGGAGTCTTACCTCGTCCTTGAAAAGTTCTCGCAGCGGTTCTATCAGTTTGAAGCCAAGCTTTTCAGGCAAACCACCCACATTGTGATGACTTTTTATAACGGCTGATGGACCCTTAACCGAGACGCTCTCTATTACATCGGGATAGAGTGTACCCTGTGCAAGATACTCAACATCCCTGAATTCTTCAGCCACCTTTTCAAACACTTCGATGAAGGTATGGCCTATAATCTTGCGCTTCTTCTCCGGATCTGAAACACCCTTAAGTCTTTCGAGAAACAGATCCTCCGCATCAACATAACGTACATTTACACCAAGTTTTTTAAACGATTCCAGAACGAACTCAGCTTCCTTCTGCCTCAAAAGACCGTTGTTTACAAAAACACCTATTAGTCTATCGCCAATAGCCCTGTTCAGTAGTAGGGCTACAACGCTTGAGTCAACTCCACCCGATATGGCACACAGCACCTTCCTGTTACCTACCGTGTCCCGTATCTCCTTAATCTTATGCTCCATAAAGCTGTGCATATTCCAGCCGCGGTCGGCTGAACATACGTTCAGGAAGTTGTCAAATACTACCCTTCCCTTCTCCGTATGGACAACTTCCGGGTGGAACTGTAGAGCCCAGATCCTCATGCCTTTATTGCGTATAACCGCATAGGGAGAGTTATCCGTATGGGCTACAACCTCAAAGCCGCTCGGTAGATCCTCCAGCCTATCACCATGGCTCATCCAGACAACACTTCTGTCAAGCTCACTTGTTATAAGTTTATCATCCTTTAAGTCCAGACGTAGAAGGGCTCTGCCGTATTCCCTGGTTCTGGTTGGTGCTACCTTCGCACCAAAACGTCGTGCAATAACCTGCATACCGTAGCAGATACCAAGTATTGGAACTCCAAGATCGAATACGCTATCAGATGGTATGGGTGCATCCTGGTCGTATATGCTGTGAGGTGAGCCAGATAAGATGATACCCTTGAGTCCATCTCTCCTGGGCACCCTGTTGTATGGCAAGATCTCAGCGTAGACGCCCAATTCCCTTATTCTTCGTGCAATGAGCTGAGTGTACTGGGAACCAAAATCGAGCACAGCAATCCAATCCATCACTCACCACCTATGGTACAGTCGGCTATGGCTATATCAGGGGCACCAAAGGACCCGAAATAGTAGATATTGGATGAAATTGCTATAACCCTTTTCATCATGGAGTAGAAATTGTCGGCAAACGTAGCCTTCTTGAAATAGGAGACGGGCTCTCCGTTGTGTATCAGGTAGCCTTCTATTCCAAATGAAAAGTCACCGCTAATTGTATTCGCCATATGTAAACCCATAATCTCGGTTATATAAAGACCGTCGATGCGGTTCAACAGCTGATCGCGTGAAAGGGATTGCGAGGGCTTGATATGAAAATTAAAAGCTCCCACCCTTGGCAAACTCATCCAGGATGCCCTCCGGGCGTTTGCCGTATTGGAAACCCCCAGTCGTCTACTCGAGTAGGTATCGCTCAGATAGCTCTTTAAAACACCGTTTTCAACCACAAGTACATCACTTCGAGGCGTGCCCTCGTAATCAGCAATAGTAGCAGCTCTTCCTGGAATCCGGGCTGCATCAACAATAGTCACATTCTCTGAAAAGATACGCTCCCCTGTTCTGCCCTCAAGCGGTGTCGTGTGGTTCAACACAGAGTAAGCATCAAAGGCTCCAAAATAGGCAGACAGAAGCTCCTGTGCAACACGATTCTCAAGTATCACACTGTATTTTTTGGTGGAGATTGAGCCTGCGTGCAGCTTGTTTACAGCCATATTAGCAGCGTTTGTGGCAACAAATTTCGTATCAAGTGCATCAAGATTATCCGCATCCTGAACATAGTAGCCAGCATCAGACTGACCATTGTCTGAAGCCAGCACCTCTACAGAAATGGCATAATCAACAACCCCATCCTTAACACGTGCACCCCTCGTATTGGCTATCTCAAACTCCTCTTTATAGAAACTCACGGTGGCGCTTTTGACATCCTTTATCTTCGAATCAAAATCATGCGCATAGGCATCCAGCGACCTCACAATTCTATTTGCCCTCTTCTCGTCCAGATCACCCGCCGGGCTCCTTACAGAAACCGCGTCAGCCTCTGGTATTGGATCAGCTTCTGCTACAGGCGCTATAACAAGGCTTCGTCTCAACGATTCAACAAGTCTATCAATATCAGGTTCATCAGAGAAGCTAATGTAGCCAAACAACAATCTATTGTTCTGGATTGCCCGTATGGAGCATCCCTTTTGAATCTTTGCAGATCGGGAAAGATCACGAGAGTTCTTCAGTGTAAACTCCTTTGAGCTACTCTGTTCCACGTACACTTCTGCAACATCGAATGCATCGGTTATCCTATTCAATATCTGTTCTGCTAACACTAAACAACCTCCCACGGCTTCGGCAGGAACAGCTGGCTGTACAGATTCAGCGCAAATCTGTCCGTCATGCCGGAAATATAATCAATTACAACCGTTTCATTGTCGTTGGAGAAGCGCTTCTTTATCTCATCAGGGTGCTCCATGAAATAATCAAACAGGTCGTTCAATACCTTCGAAGCTTTACTGACCTCCTCCATTACCCTTTCGCTGTAATAGACCCTTTCAAATAGAAAATCCCTCAACTCATCAAGAGCTTGAAGAACATCGCTTTCTATCAACACGAACCTGTAATCGGCATTTACCGTTGCCTTAATCGTGCTTTTCACCATTGTTGCTATCCTCTGGGAGTGGCTACTACCAAGCACATCTGCAATCCTCTTTGGTATGTCGTCGTGTGATATTATACCAGCCCTTATTGCATCGTCTATATCATGGTTTACATAGGCTATAATGTCAGCAATTCTAACAATCTGCCCCTCCAATGTGGACGGAAGCTGTGTGGGGTCTTCAGGGATGATTGGTCCTTTACCTTTTGAGTGCTTAAGAATACCATCCCTGACCTGATCGGTAAGATTTAAACCCTCTCCATCCCTCTCCAGGACATCGACCACCCTAAGACTCTGAATCCAGTGCTTGAAGCCCCTTTTTGATCTTTTATTTAGAACCGCCTCGCCAGCATGACCAAAGGGTGTATGTCCAAGGTCATGACCAAGTGCGATAGCCTCCGTCAAGTTCTCGTTCAACAGCAATGCTGCGGCAATAGTACGGGCAATTTGGGCAACCTCAAGTGTATGGGTCATACGTGTTCTGTAATGATCACCGGTTGGAGAAAAAAATACCTGCGTTTTGTGTTTTAATCTTCTGAAAGCCTTGCAATGTATGATTCTATCCCTATCCCGCATGAAAGCCGTTCTAACGTCGTCAAGGTCAGGGGTTTTGCGTCTTGTGGCATTCTCTGACAAAAAGGCATGAGGAGATAGGGTTTCTCTCTCTATCCTTTCAAGCTTTTGCCTTATCAGCATAAATCCAGTTCTTTAAGGAATCTATACCAGAAAAATTTGTCAATCTCCTCCGCGAGTAATATTTCTGCTTCCTTTTTCACATAAAGTTCTGCCCCGCTCAACAGGGCGATAATTAGCGCATCTGGAATGGAGAGACGGAAACTCCTGCTTGCCCCCGTTGTGTAATTTATCAGATTCACCACCGCTCTGTTGTTATAAGCATCACTGATAACCACAGAAGAGATGGTCATACCTATAGATTTGAATAGCTCAAGTATAAATTCATAAATGCTCTCCTGTGGGAGGTAGGCTCCCATCAAAAGCAGGGCGATAATGCGGCATTTGCTGTAGGCAACGGGAAACTCGTAGATGTCTCCTGCCTCATCCTCACAGTAAACAAAGCACCTTTCGTCACTCTCAATCTCTACGTCTTTTACCTTAAGTTTTAGCATGATACCTCACCCACCAGCGAATGTTTGAGTGCCTTCGTTATTCTAACCTCGACGAGATCGCCTTCCTTTATATTATCCTTAAAACGGAAATTGACAACCACATTCTGTCTGTTCCTACCACTCATCATCTCACCCTTGAGAGCCGGACCCTCAACAAGCACCTCAAAGCTTTTCCCGACGGCTTCCTTTAGACGCTTCTGCGTTATGCTTGCTTGCAACTCCTGAAGCTCATTCAATCTTTCAAGCTTCACATCTTCGGGCAGATGCCCCTCCATTTTGGCAGCACGGGTTAGCGGTCTGGGCGAGTATTTAAACGAGAAAGAGGTATCGTACTGAACCGTTTTGACAATCTGAAGGGTTTTCCTGAAATCCTCGTCGCTCTCCCCGGGGAAGCCTACAATAATATCCGTTGTAATAGAACCTTCTGGTATCATCTCCCTGAAAAGCATGGCTTTTTCAAGATACTCAGCTGCAGTGTACCTGCGTCCCATTAGCCGAAGGATCCTGTCTGAGCCGGACTGAAGCGGTAGATGTATGTGCTCGCAAACCTTATCAAGGTCACGCATCGCTTTTATGAGCTCAATAGAGAAATCCTTGGGGTGCGAGGTTGTAAACCGAATCCTTTTAAGGCCTTTGATGCCATTTACAAGCTCAAGCAACTCCACAAACCCACCCTTAAGTGCATTGTATGAATTCACATTCTGGCCCAGCAACATGACCTCTTTTGTGCCACTATCCACGAGCCTCTTTATCTCGTCAAGAATGGCTTTCGGCGATCGTGAAACTTCTCTGCCGCGTGTATAGGGGACAATACAGTAGCTACAGAAATTGTTGCATCCGTACATTATATCAACAAAGTTACTCACCGAGGGTTTGTGGGGAAATATGTGGTCAGGATCGCTCATGCGTTCGTCCACATAGACACCCTCAAATCGACCACTATGAGCCATTTTGTAGAAGCTATCTATCTTGGATGTTCCAACAACGGCACTGGATAGTTTTCTCAACTTCTCGTGGTTAAACTGTGCCACACATCCCATTGAAACAATTCGTGCCTTTGGGTTCATCCGCCTCAATCTTCCTATCTCTGAGTAGATTTTGCCCTCGGCTTTCTCCCTTACAGCACACGAATTGACCACTACAATATCAGCCTTATCGGGTGAATCTACAGGCTCATATCCAGCCTCCCTTAGAATACAGTAGACCTTCTCGGAATCCCTGACATTCATCTGGCACCCATAGGTCTTTATGTAAAATCTTAGTGCATCTGATACCTTCTCACCCATCTGTTGTGCTCCTTAAGCGTTTTGCTGAAGATTGTATCATGACCATTCTTCGAGACAAAGTAGAGATACCCGGTTTTAGCAGGATGATAAGCCGCATAGAGAGAGTCATAACCCGGGTTGCAAATAGGTGTAGGCGGAAGACCCCTATGAACATAGGTATTGTATGGATTGCTCTTATCCTCCAAATCCTTTTTTGTCAGATCGCCATTAAAATCCTTGATCCCGTATATAACGGCAGAATCTATCTGAAGTGGCATTTTCCTTTTTAATCTGTTGTAAATAACGGAGGCTACAAGCGGCTTGTCACTCTTCTTCGGTGTCTCCTTTTCTATCATTGAAGCTATAATCAACTTTTTGTAATCCTCCATATTCAGTCGCCTTCTGTGGGTAATGCTCTCAAACACATCCCTGAATCTTCCCAGCATCAACAGTATAATCTGAGAAGGTTTCTCAAACTTTTCAAGGAAATATGTATCTGGATACAAAAAACCCTCCAAAGAGCTTATATTTAGCCCGGTGAGTTTTCTTGCGTAGGTAGCGTTATCGCAAAGTAGCTTAAACCCATCTCCGTCAAAGCCAAGCTTGTTGAGCCTCGCTGCTATGTCACGAATATTGAAACCCTCAATCACAACCAACCTGGCAACATGGATATTCGCATTCTCAAGCTCTTTGAGCACCTCAACGGGAGTATAATCCGTATAAAACAGATGGAGTCCGGCCTTGATCTTTCTGCCAGCAGCCGAGAGGCGTATGTAGTAGTAAAACCAGTCCGATCGTCTTATCAATCCTTTATCTTTAAGGCGTCTGATAATCTGCGGTATTGTCTCACCCTTTTTAACTTCAAAATATACACGCTTCCTGGTATTTGAAGCTTTTGTGTTCAGGAATTTCTCAAACTTGTAGATGGTTACACCGCCAAAGATCAGTATCAAAACGAACGCTATGGCATTGAACAAGAGGAGTTTTTTGTAGAGATTCATCTATTCAAGGAATCAAGATACCCCTGCAAAATGAACGTTGCGGCAATTTTATCGATGACCACCTTCTTATTCTTCCTGCCTTTCACCTTGGCTCTATTGAGTATGCGCTCGGAAAACTTTGTAGAGAGGCGCTCATCCCACTCAACAATCTCAACACCAACCTCACTGGAAAGACGCTCTATAAATTCCCTGGTAATCTCCGCACGTTTACCAATCGTTCCACTCATATTAAGCGGCATACCAACAACTATACGAGCGATGTTGTGCTCCTTGACGATCCGCTTTATTTCTTTTATAGGATCATCGGAATCACTGTCAATCACGCAGAGAGGCGTGGCAATCGTGTTTGTAAAATCGCTCAGGGCTATACCTATACGTTTCTCTCCGTAATCCACACCTAAAACACGCAAGACCACACCTTCCTTGCAATTTTGCCAACAATAAATATAATGTTTTTTCATGATAAAAGCAATAGTTTCCGTGCTTTGGCTTCTTTTTCTTCTTGTTCGACCCTCTTTTTCGGCTACCCTGCTTGATTTTAGCACCCTCAAGGTTTCAGATAGCGTGCAAAACTTAATATTCACATTTAACCGGATTGGCAAATACAGGTTTATCATGCTAAGCAACAACTACTGGTACATAGCTGAGAATGGTAAACTCATGAAAATACTCACCAAACCGCAACCAAAATACCTGGTTAAAAGGGTGCTCATCCGGAATATTCGCAATGAAACGAGGATCTACGTGAAAATGGATCCAAACTACCATTACAGGTATCGCATATTCATCTCTGCTGATAGGCGATTCCTTGTAGTCAGAGCAAAGATCACATCAAGAAAAGGTTTTAAGCAAGTAACAAAAAGAAGCAAACAGCTTGCAGCAAAACGTGAACCGATAATCGTAATTGATCCGGGGCATGGTGGAAAGGATCCCGGTGCCATAGGACCTTATAGCAAGGAAAAGAACATCGTCTTAAAAATCGCAAAATACGTTGCCTATTATCTGCGTAAGGATCACTACAGGGTCTATCTCACACGCACAAAAGACACCTATCCCACGCTCGCTCAGCGTGCGCAGCTTGCAAATCGTGTTGGCGCTACACTTTTTGTATCCATTCATGCAAATTACGCACTCAAAGATAAGGATCAGGCGCGAGGATTGGAAGTTTACCTTTTGAATACCACAAGCGATAAAAGGGCTCTGCAGCTTGCAGCGCGAGAAAATGGCATGTCGGTAAAGCAAATAAGCGATATAAACAAAATAATACTTTCACTGATCCAGACGTCCAAGATAGACAAATCAAAGGTGCTGGCTTCAGATGTGTACAAATGGATGCTTAAGGAGGGAAGAACCGTATACAAAGGCTACAAGGGTAGAGGTGTAAAGCAGGCACCATTCTACGTTCTTGTTGATACCCACTGCCCTTCTATACTCATAGAGACGGCGTTCATTAATAACCCGGTGGATGCACTGTACTTAAAAAACAGACGCTTCCAAAAGATGCTGGCTCTTGGCATAGCAAAGGGTATTGAACAATACGTAAAAACCCACCCACAAAAGCAGGCGCTGCTGCCGGACAACATATTCGTCAGGCGCTAAAATCGTTTAAACGACAATAATTTTGTTACTCTTGAGGAATTGTCACTCTTGACAAAAGCCACCTTTGCATCTATTATTAGCAAGCATTTTAAGCAAAGGAGGTTTAGCATGGCAGAGATTCGTCTAACAGAGGAAAACTGGGAAAAAGAGGTGATAAATTCAGATATCCCTGTGCTGGTTGATTTCTGGGCACCGTGGTGTGGACCCTGCAGAATGGTAGCACCAATCGTATCGGAGATTGCACAGGAGTACGAAGGTAGGCTGAAAGTAGGCAAACTCAATACAGACGAAGAACCCAACATCGCAGTCAGGTATGGCATAATGAGCATTCCTACGCTAATGATATTCAAAGATGGAAAGGTTGTGGACCAGATAATCGGCGCCGTGCCCAAGGAATACTTTATCCAGAAGCTCCAGCAGGTGCTTTAGTAACACGGCTGATGGAGCTCGGAAAAATAGGGGGTAGCTATGTACGATGTTGTCATCGTGGGCGGCGGACCGGCGGGATTGACAGCTGGTATATACGCAGCAAGGGGCGGTTTAAAAACATTGATTTGCGAAGGGAAAATACTGGGAGGACAGATCGTTCTCTCATTTGAGGTAGAGAACTACCCTGGTTTTCCTGAGGGCATAAGCGGCATGGATCTGATCGACCGTTTCACAAAACAGGCTGAAAAGTTCGGCGTAGAGATTAGCTATGAGGGCGTCAAAAAGATTGAAGATCATAAGGATCACAAGAGCGTTTATTTGACAAACGACAGCTGTATCAAAACAAAAACCGTCATAATAGCCGCCGGCTCCACAGCCAATAGACTCGGATGTCCTGGTGAGAAAAAATTTACAGGGAAAGGCGTTTCGTACTGCGCAACCTGTGATGGAGCCTTCTTCCGAGGAAAAACAGTGGCAGTCATCGGCGGTGGCGACGCTGCGCTTGAAGAGGCACTTTATCTGACAAACCTTGCAAAAAAGGTGTACATTATCCACAGAAGGGATAGCTTCAGGGCAATAAAGATCCTCCAGGACAGAGCCCGGGAAAACAGCAAAATAGAGTTTATCATGAACCACATCGTCAAGGAGATCCAGGGAGACAAAATGGTGAACGGGCTGCTGCTTGAGAACACAAAAACTGGAGAAAAAACAAGACTCCCCGTTGACGGTGTGTTTATTTATGTTGGCGCAACACCCAATACAAAATTTGTGGAAGACTTGATTGAACTGGACGAGAACGGTTACATCATAACCAATCAAAACATGGAGACCAATGTTGAAGGTATCTATGCTGCAGGCGACATTCGTGTATCACCACTCAGACAGGTGGTCACAGCTGCAGCAGACGGTGCCATAGCCGCTTCTTCTGCCCAGAAGTACATTGAATCAAACCTTTAAACCTTTAGGAACAACCTTTTGAAAGCAAGCGTCACCATCCACAGCAGCACATAAAACAGGACAATCGTCGCCCCGGCGGGTGTATTCAAAAGATACGCAAGGAATATGCCCGCCGTTGTGCTTAAGGTGCTGAATACCATTCCAAAAAATATAATACCTCTGTAGTTTCTTGATACATTCATACCTGTCAACGTAGGCAAAACCAGAAAGGCATTAACAAGAATTATGCCTATCAATTTTATTGCAAGAACAACAACGCAAGAGAGAACAATCCAGAAAGCGTAATAGAGAAAATCCACATTCACGCCGGATATGCGAGCAAGTTCTTCATTATAGGTCATAAGCTGGAAGTGGGAAAAGTAGAACGACAGAAAAGCAAATCCCACGACAAACAGTGCAATTGTAGAGTATAGATCCGCTGTATCGACGGAGAGTATACTACCAAACAGTACGCCCATAAGGTTAGCCGTATAGCCGCTACTCAGGCTGAGAACAAACACGCCGAATGCCATGGAAAATACGAATATCAGGTCAATCGCACTATCCTCGCTTACCTTACCCTTCCGGTACATACAGGCAATAAAAAGGGCTGCCGCCACAGAGAAGAGAAGCGGAACACAGAAACCGGATAGACCAAGAATGAAGTTCAGGGCTACACCACCAAAAGCGGAGTGGGCAACACCAACGCCAGCAAATGTCATGCGGCGCATCACTACGAAGTATGACAAAAGGCTAAGCAAAATAGCAAGAAGGACACCTGTAACGGCTGCAGTAATCAGCATTTGCCATATCATTTTGTTCTCCTGTTGAGTATGCAATTTTTGCAGCCATCACCGTGCACAACAATATCCATATCCTCGCCATAAACCTCCCTCAAGACCGCGGAGAAATCTATTCTGTCGGACCTCCCGTGGCAATGCAACTTCACATTCAGGCACATGATCTCGTCCACGTATCTGCTTACAGCACCTATATCGTGACTAACCATAACCACGGTTATGCCCTTTGTTTTGCTAAGATCACGTAGTATTTCATACAACCTCGTATTGTAAACCGCATCGATAGCGGTGTTGGGTTCATCTAAAATAAGTAGCTCAGGATCGTTTATCAGGCATCTGGCGAGAGAAACACGCTGCTGTTGTCCGCCTGAAAGCTCCCTGATATAGCTGTGCAGGTTCTTTTCCATTCCAAGTAAGCTCAACCAGTAGTTTGCCTTTTCAATCTCTTCCCTTGAGTAAGATCTGAACAGAGCAAAAGCTTTTATATTCTCAATCAAAACAGCATCTATAACGCGTATAGGCATATCCCAATTTACAATGGCATGTTGAGGTAGGTAACCAACCACCCCGCGTCTCTTTCTTAGATACTCATTGGGGGGCAAACCATCTATCAAGACCTCGCCAGAATCAGGCTTCACAAGACCGAGTATCGCTTTAATAAGGGTTGTTTTACCTGCACCATTTGGGCCGAGTATACCCACAAACTCACCCCGTTCTATGGTCATGGTGATTTTGTCAAGCACCACCCTGCCGTTGAAACGCACCGTCAGATCGCTTATCTGTATCATTTTAGTGCATTTGTTAGGCTGCTTAGGTTGTGTTCGATGAGTTTTGTGTAGTTACTGAGTCTGCCGGGTTCACCAAGGGGATCAAGCTGTACAGCGTGATATTTCAGTCGCCTGGCAAGGAGTTCTGCGAGCCTTCTGTCCGAAACATAGATCACAGCGCCGTTTTTGCACCTGCATCTTCTAAGCGCACATCTTATACCACCTATTGTTGGCTCCCTTGCACCGCTTTTTACAACAACACAGCAGGAACGCAATCCAAAAGCCCTAAGCATATACTCAAAAGCCGGTTTGACGTCCACAATACAGCTTTTTCCATAATGGGCAAACCGGCTTCTGTAGCTGTTAGCAATAGAAAGCACCCTCTGGGATAGCTGTTTAGCCCTTTTTCTAAAACCACTACATCCATCGGGGTTGACCGAGCAGAGCAGATCAGCTATACGCCTAAAAACGCGCTTTGCCATAAAATAAGGATCAAGCCACACGTGTGGATTCGCCACAACACTATCGGATATTCTCTTCATCTGAAGCGGCTTTGGGTAGAGGGAGCCTATAAACAGGACGCGTTTATCGTGCAGGAGCCTGCCTATCCGACCGGACCAGAATTCAAAGCCAAGCCCCACACCGATAAAGGCATCTGCGTCGCTTAATCTCAGCAGTGTTCTGGGTCTGGGGGAAAATAGATGCGGATTGGAGCCTGGTGGTATCAGGTAGTCCACGTTGACCTCTTTACCACCTATTTGCTGAACAATACTTGCAAGGATATAGATACTCGTTACAACACGTAAACGGGTATGTGCATGGACCGACGTTGAAACAAAAAGAAGCACAATACCCACTATTGTGGCTCTTAGCGCATTACGCCCAGCAACTCTGATATTTTGCCGGCTTCGGCAACGCATACAAACCTCTCACCCTTCTTTAGGTCGACATTCCCCACAAACGGCTCATCGGACATCCATTTGAACATCTCACCGCCTGCCTCCCTTAAGATAACTAAAGCTGCGGCGTAGTCAACTATCCTTGAAGGCACTATACTAAAGACAGCGTCAAAGGCACCAGTAGTAAGATAACAGATATCCAGAGCCATAGAACCCATCTGTCTGACCCTGTAGAAACGATCAAACACACGGCTGTATGTATCAACCGGTGTGTTCTTTGTAATACCCTCCACGGCAATCATGCTAAAGCGCTCCACAGATGCTGTTAGTCTGGCATCATTGAAGTAGGCACCCTCCGATGTCACAGCTGAAAATTCATCACCGTTTGCAAGGTTCCTCACATATCCCACCCGTAACCCGTTTGTTGTGTCGCTTTCGCTTAAAGCAAGAGAAATACAGAAATATGGTACTCCTCTTTTGGCGTTGAGACTGCCGTCGATAGGATCCACAATGATTACAGGATATTTGGCACCTATATTCAACCATCCTATCTCCTCGCTCAACAGTGAGCAACTCAAGCCTGACTTTTTTACCTCGTTTACCACAATCTCTTCT
>CAZIZT010000017.1:0-89175 GCA_964544085.1 uncultured Desulfurellales bacterium | reverse complement strand
GGGCACATACACAAGCGTCAGGAACGTGCCAACAAGCAGGCCTCCTACAGCCACATCGGCAAGGGGAGATAACCTCTCCAGTCCTACAGCCCACTCCATTGCGATCGGTATCATACCAGCTATTGTTCCAAAAGCTGTCATCATAACCGGCCTGAACCTTACCCTGACACTCTCAAGCGCACTCTCAAATGGTGACTCCTTCTCCCTGTATATCTGATAAAAATCCACAAGAAGAACGGAGTTTTTTATGATGATCCCAAACAGAAGCAGTAGCCCCATTAGGCTCGGCATACAGCTGGGTTTATTGAATACAAGGAGCGCCCACGATGCACCAATCATCGAGAGTGGAAGCACAACGATCATTACAAGCGCAAGTTTCACAGACCGATACACAGTTATTAAGACCATTACAAGAGCAATGACGCCTATCAGAATTGCCTTTATCATGCGGCCAAAACTGTCTTTTAACTGTGCTATACTGCCAGCCTGAGACACTCTGTAGCCGCTCGTATCTATCCTTTTCAGAACACGATTGGAGTCTTCAGTGATCAAACTGATCGGCTTTTTGTTTCTGAAGGCTGTAACGTCAATGCTGTAGAGCAGATTATCCCTCTCAATCTTTGCTGCTGTCAGAACACGCTTGAAGTGCGCAAGCGACCCCAATGGCACATAGTAACCAGCAGGCGTTTTTATGGGAAGCAATCTCAGACTCTCCAGATTTTCGCCGAATTTGCCCTTCAGATAAAGACGCACAGGTTGGGTGTTCATTGACACAAAGTTGCCGTTTAGGGCAACAATTATACCGTTTATCGGTATCTGCATAGCTATGTTGTAGGGTGTCAATCCATAGCTAAGTGCCTTTTTGGTGTCTATCTCCATACGCACTTCTTCAAAATCCTTATCCCAATTTATGCCTACGGAGGTTAAGCCCTTTATGCCGAGCGTTGCCTTTTCTATCCTGTGAGCAATCTCGGGCAGAGAAGTGTAGGTTGCGCTCTTTATCCTCACATCCAGCGGAGCCTTGATAGACGAAAGTGGTGTTGCGCCATAATCGTACACATCGACGCTCTTTACGCCCTTTAGCTTATTCAATCGGTCCCTGAATATATTTTCTATCTGCCAGATGGACATCTTCCTATGGAATCTATCGACACAGTTTATTGTCATGGAGACTTCGCTTTCTAAATCCCCGTTACCAAAAGCCATTATACCTGCCTCCGATCCAAAAGATACGGAGCTCATCTCCACGTATTTTTGTTTCATTAACCATTCGAGAAATGGCTTTATACGCTTCTCTGCCGTCTCCAGCGTATCATTAGCGCTAAACTTAACATGAACCTTTACAATGCCTGTATCCATCGGCGGCATAATATCCTGACCAATGGTAGGCATGATGTTTTTAACACTAACAGCCAGCACAACTATAACACCAACCACAAGCGCAATCCTTCTCAGATATCGCCAGCCCCCATTGGAAAAGCGCAATATTCCAACATATAATCCCACAAGTCTGCCAAAGGTATGCTGATAGAGCCGCTCAAAGAATCTCTCAAAGCGCGTTTTTTTCGTTCCATACTTGTACAGATATGAGGAGAGTTTTGGGATAAAGGTAACCGAGAGAAAATACGAAACAATCAAGGCTATTATAAGCGTAGATATAAGCGGTCTGAAGATTCTCTGCGGATAGTCTCCCACAAACATCATGGGAAACAGCACAACCACAGTGGATAGGGTACCGGCAAAGACGGGTCCGATAACCTCCCTTGTGCCCTCCTTGATTGCAGTTTCAAGATCCTCTTTGAGGTCGGTCAGGTGTCTCTCAATATTCTCAAGCACCACAACAGCATCGTCCGTAAGCATTCCAAGTGCAAGTATGATTGCCGTGTAAACGATTATATTTAGTTCTCCACCGGACAGCCAGATGATAGCAATCGTAGAAAAGAAAACCATAGGGATGGATAGAGCCGCCGCCACAATGGCACGCAAGTTGCCAAGAAACAGAAGAAGCACTATCAACGTAAAGATAATCGCATCGCGTAACGCTTCAAGCATGTTGGCATTAGAGGTTTCTATCAGGTTTCTCTGCGTATCCGATATTTCAAACTTTATGTTTGGATATTGTCTTTCGAGATACTTCATTGCCTTGCGGGCAGCATCGCTTGTTGCAAGTACGTTACCGCCTGGCGCACGTTCAATTGCAAGGGCAATAGCAGGCTTACCGTTACCCATATATGCGCTGAAGCGTTTCTCGTAGGACCATCTGACATCAGCAAGGCTTTCAAGGGGTATGTTGGGTGCCACCTGAAGATGCTTAAGTCTCTCTACTTCGTCCTCTTCGCCGTAATAGGTAACTGTGAGAAAGTTGTTTTTGCCCTTCAGAAAACCTATAGGCATATCCTTATCTATTGTGCGAATAGCAGCTATAATGCGCTCTATGGAAAGATTGTATTTGGCAACCTTGTACGGATCGATATTGATAACGATTGCGCCCTTGTATCCGCCGAATACTTCAACATTGCCAATCGCACGTTTACTGAGAAGATAAGGTTTGATAAAGTTGTCGGCTATTTTGCGTATATCCTCCAGTCTGATGTGGTTGTTCTTTGGCTCAAGGGATATAACATCCACAGGCGCCGTAAAGCTGCCCACCGTATAAATGGAGGGATGCGCATTGGGTGGCAATTCTCCTGCAACCCTCGCAAGGGCATTGGAGACATCCAGCGCCGCGTTTTTCAAACCTTTCTTGTATTCAAACTCCACCGTAACGATGGAAAAGTTCGCCACATTGATGCTACTGACGTTTCGCACAAGGCTGATCTTTGAAACTTCCTGCTCTATGGGTTTGGAGACCGTACTTGCAACAACGCCTGCGGTGGCTCCAGGGATCTTCGTCACTATCACAACCTGAGGTCTGGCGCTGTCGGGAAATAGATTCTTGGGCAACTCACGCAAGCCTATTACACCCAGCACGAACAGTAATGCTATGATGCTGAATAGTGTATAGGGACGTTTATAGAAATAATCAAACATTGCCGGACTCCTTTTTGTTGTAAGGAATAATCTCAACGCCACCCAGGAGCTTCATAAGGATATCTGGCTTTGCCACAACAATACGTTTACCAACAAGATCGGCTGATGATACGGCCACACCCTCTTCTCCGCTTGCGAGGATCTTTACTCTAACAGGGACAGCCCTCTTGCCTTTCACCACGAAAACGTAATTATTCCCGTTATCGTTCAGGATTGCGTCAAACGGCAGTTTTATGCCCTCTGCCCTGTAGATAACGATTGAGATCTCAACCCTCTGACCGGCATTGGCATCAGTCTCATAGTCCACTTTGTATTGATTCAGCCCCTCAAAGGTGGAGTTGAGGGCTTCAATCGAGTAGTATTTACCGTGAATGAGTACTCCTCTGGGTTTTATGTCTTGAGGGAGCCTTACAAGAAGATACTTTCCGCCATTTGTAGATATCTGACAGATAGGTCTACCCGGCATAGCAACATCGCCTGCGTTTGCAAATCTCCTGCTGATAACACCATCAACCGGTGCCTTTATAATACTGTATCCAAGCAAACTCTTTAGCTCTTTAAGGGTGCTCTCCAGAGACAGAATCTGTGACTTTATGCTGGATATGGTCGATTTCAAACTGGCAATAGCGTCTTCTTCCTTCTGGAACTGCTCTATCGATGCCCCCCTAACCTTAAGAAGCTGCGCTGTTCTCCTGTGAGTCAGTATCATATTCCTCAAGGAGAGCTCCACCGACTTTAGTTTAGCTTCCAGGGATTTTATACCAGCCTTCGTGGAAGCTATCTTCGAAAGCGTTGCACTCGCATCCAGCTTAGCTACAACATCACCCTTTTTAACAACCGAGCCGAGTGGTTTTAGGTAGAGTATTTTCCCGGCAAGCTTGGTGGAAACAACCACATCACTTGTACTCTGTACGATACCCAAGCCGGTAAGTGTAAGCATAAAGCTTGTCTTTCTGACTCTCATCGTGTCGACTCTGACAGGATAGATCTTTGGCGGGTGCAGGCGCGCAAGCTCAGCTTTTCTCAGCTTTAGCAGCCTTACACCTCCAACTGCCAAAGCCACCACAAGCAGGGCAAGAAAAAGGACCGTTAAAATCTTCTTCATCTGACTATCTCCTCCAAATTGTTACCGTAAATCACGGCAAGTCTCGTAATTATCTCCCATTTTTTAACCCTAAGATCATACAGATCTGCCTGAGCCTGCACAAGCTCACTTTCATACCTGAGAAACTCCTCTTCTGTCATCCTTCCAAGACCAAAAGCCACCTTTGCGTATTTCAAAAGCTTCTTCTGGTTCTCTACCCTTTTTTGTGCCAGAACAACGGAATGCTCCAGTATCGCCAGCTGCGATCTGAGTTTACCGGCTTCGGAGAGCAGTGCAAGGCGCGTCTGTTCAAGCTGAAACCTCTTCTTCAGGTAATCGGATTTTGCCTTCTGTATATCCGTGTAGATTGTTTTATCAAACAGAGGGACCTGCAGATAAACCCCCACACTGCCGAAGTTCTTTGTAACACTATCTCCGGTATTGTAAGCTGTGCCGAACTTACGGAATACCGAAGCTTGCAGGTAAACACTTGGATAAAGCCTACCCTTCTTTGCCTCTATTTCGTACGACTGAGCCTTTAATGAATCTACCAGTGGCTTTAAGGAGTAGAGTGTGCCGGTCTTTACGCTGGACACCTCTCTCATAGGCACAGGTTTGCTTAAGCGTATTGATGTGAGTGTTTCAATCGCAGACACAACAGCCTTCTCCGACGAGTCGATCTGGTCAATTTGCATGGTCAGCTGGTCTATCATGTTCCTTATTTTCAATAGCGACACACCAGCCGCACGTCCGTTTTTTACGGCAACCTTTAGGGTGCGCAGTTGAGCGTTAAGGGAAGCTATGCGTGCTCTAAGTGCTCTTTTCAAGCTCTGAAGATACTCAAGGCGGGCGTTGAGCACAACAATTGTCGCTTCGTTCCTTATAAAATTCAGCCGTTTCCTTGCACGCGCACTATCCTGAAGCATCAGCGCTTTTTTCGTTAGCGCAAAAAGCGGATAGACAAATACAGGTACATCCACCTTTAAACCCAACGAAAGTATGTCCTTGCTGAAGGCAAAGGAACCACCGGTGCGCGTTATCTCGGCACTCTCCGTGGGTGTGATAGGTCTTAATGATACTGGCGAATTGTAATGCTCATAAGATGCTATACCGTAGATTTTCGGGTAAAACTCCGACAAGGTTTTCTTGCGAGCATAGGATAAGCTCTTCACATTTAATGCATCTACTTTTGTAACAGGCTGTTTCTTCAATGCCCTAAATAGATCCTGCATTGTCAATGCATTAGCACCAAAAGTCATAGATACAGCGAGCAAGAAAACAACAATCTGTACATATTTCATCGCTTTAACCCCTTTAAAATGAAATCATATAGGGCATCAGGAAGGTTATCTTCAGATAAAAGGAATACAGGCGGATTTTCCATCTGTTGTGCAAGCCTTTGCCTTAACGGAACACTTGGCAAATAGTAGCTCAAAGCGCCTACAATCAAAAAATGCACAAGTTTAACGTCAGATACCGTAAAAACACCTGTCTGATAACCCTTTTTCAGTATCTCCTCCAGGATCCCCACTATGCGGACAAAGAGTCGTGCTGCGGCAAGCGGCAGGTGTTCACCATTTGATGCTATCTCTCGCATCAGAATCCTCAAAAATGCTTCGTCCTGCTTTGCATGGGTATAGAATGCAAATATGTAACCTTTGAGTGCCTCCGCTGGATCGTCACTACTGTTTCTCCTAAGCAGGTACTCATACATGCTTTCAAGTGTGGTTAACATGATCTCCTCATAAAGCTTTTGCTTACTACCAAAGTAATAGTAAACCGTAGCCTTGTTGACACCGGCAGCCTCGGCCACCTCGTCCATTGTGGTGGCATTGTATCCCTTCTGGGCAAACAGTTCGCGAGCCGATGCCAGAATCGTCTCTTTTCTACCCATCTCACACCTCCAACTAACCAGTTAGTTTAACTATTTAGTTGGATATGTCAAGGAATTTATAACAAAAAAGCCGCCGGTGAACTCACCGACGGCGAAAGAGTAATCTACAGAAGGGGATAATCAGAATCTATAAGCAATGTTGGCATAGAATGTGCGTCCAGGCTGTGGCAACTTTATACCGGTGTTATAGGGGTTGGAGTAGTAATCCGTGTAGGTGTAATACTCCTTGTCAAGCAGGTTGTCCACACCTGCCTCGAAGTAGATGTGATTGTACTTGTATCCGGCTTTGAGGTTGATTATACCATACCCAGGAGTACCCTTCTCCCAAACATCTGAGTTGGTTTTCTTCTGGCGCGCAGAGAGAATGGTCTGAACCTCAACAAAGTAGGTCGGCTTGTGGAACTTAACAGTGAATATCTCTCTCAGCGGCGGCATATCAGGCATGTTGTGGCTACGGATATACTTCTCAGCATCGGTATCCTGTCGCCCTCTCACAAAGGATGTAGTGGATTTGAGAAGCAGTGTCTTGAACAAATCGTAGCTCAAACCCACATTGAAACCGTACATTTTGGCATCGGTGTTTTGAAAGAGAATATAAAGCATGTTTGGTGTTTTCACCTTTGTTAACGTTATGTAATCCTTGATGTATTTATAATAGGCTGTGGCGTTTACTCCAAGTCCTCCCACTCTGGCATTTATTCCAAGGTCCACCTCATTGTTCTTGACCGGATCCAGCGTTGGGTTACCGAGCCACACCTTGCCCGGCTTAAGCAGACAGAGGTATCTCTCCTCAGGATCGGGTAACCTTGTACCGTGCCCAACACCCAGGAATAAAGTAGATCCAGGAGCAATGGCATATTTCAGCTTAAGGTAGCCGCTTGGATAGGTATTTCTTCTAATTCTATCGGGCGTCTCGCCGTAGAACTTCTTATACAAAGCAAAATACATGGGGAACTGCTGATTGTCTTCCTGCTGCAGAGATGTGTTGGGAGCAGCCCTTGAAACATCCACCCTTGCGCCAGCTTCCAATGAGACTCTACGCGATAGCCTGAAGGTCTTCTTCATGAAAATGCTGAAATTCCTGATAGAAACATCGGGCACCATAAACTGGGCTTTGAAGATGTTTGTCTTTTTTACGTTCCATTTTCTTTTAAAACCATCCAGACCAACCGTAAAACCACCTTTCAGCCCAGCGGAGAGCTGCCCACCATAAACCTGCGTTGCTGCATAGACCGAGGCGTACATCGGCGCATTCCTGTACTCGTTTGTCATAAGGTGATACACATCGGTGTAATAGAACTTGATCTTTGCGCTGTCGATTACACCCTGCAAGTTCCTTCTGTTGGCTTCGAAGTTAACTATGTTGGAACGATCGTAGATAGCATCCATACCAAGAAAGGGATACAGAACCTTTTCTGCATCCTTCTTCATGTACGAAAAATAGATATCGGTGTCCGGATTCGGCATGAAACCAACTTTACCGAAATAGGAGTAAAGATTGTATGCCCTTGAAGGTCTGTCACTCTTGTACTCGCCTTTAAGATAATCTGTGATCCTTGTGCCATTTGCGTCCTTGTAGGGTTTTGCTGTCTCAAAAGAGTAGCCACCCACCACATAGAATTTGCCGTTGTTGTATGATGTCTCTATGTTGGGCGTGAATAGCTGATATGAATTCAGGCCAACGGATATGTTGGAGTGAAAGCCCTTCTTTGGTGTTATGGTTTTGACCTCAACCAACCCACCCATGGAACCCTGGTGCGTAACATCAAACGGACCATAGGTGATTTTCATAACCTGAATGGCATTCATCGGAATATGGAAGATCGGTACGTCCATTCTTGATGGACATCCTCCGTAGATCTTTGCACCATCGATAAGCACGTTGATGTTATCCCTGTTTAAGCCGTTAAGCATAACGTCGTAGGCTGCCGGTCCCTTGGCAAGCGTGTAGATACCAGGCAGATTATCAAGAGCCTGCGCAAGATCGACCTTATCACCTTTAGAGAGCTGTGTGGGCGTAACATACTTGGATGTTGTGCCGCCAGTGCCAAATACATCAATTGGTGCAAGGTAAAAAGTTGCCGTACCGGCAAAGACAGATGTTGCACCAAGCAGAAACACCCCAACCAGAATAGCCACAAGAAACCTTTTCATCGCTTGAAACCCCCAAAACAGATAGTTGATCATAAGCGGTTAAACAACCTGCGCCAAACAGGCGCAACTCCCTTTTTCTTTGCTCACCTCCCTTCTTACATACATGTTGCCTACCGTGTCCCGGCGATTATTTGGAACTGTTGTCCTTTTCAATTAGTTTGCCATTTTCATATATGAGAAACGTATCCATTTTACCATCAAAATTGGTGTCCTTCTCCACCTTAACTGGATTCTTCCTCCCGTTGTAGTACCATCTGATATCAACCTTGCCATCACCGTTTGAATCTTCCTCAACAATCATCAGCTTGCCGTTTTTATAGTAGTACCAGTAATCCGGTTTGCCATCGTGGTTTGAATCCAGTATCACCTTGCTTTTATGCCCTTTCCTGTCAAAATAGATCCACAGATCGGGTTTACCATCTTTGTTTTTATCCTCGATCGTCTCATAGAGTTTGCCGTTTTTAAACAGGTTTTCGACATCAAATTTGCCGCTTCTGTCGGCATTTACAAGCTGTCTTGTAATTTGCCCTTTGTCGTTGTAGAACTCAACAACATCCACCTTACCATCATAATTGGTGTCTATCTCTTTCTTATAAATCCTGCCCTTTTTAAAATAGATCCATGCATCCGGCTTACCGTCGTGGTTCGTATCCTGTACCTGTAAACCCTTTTGCGGATAATCCCACACATCCGGTTTGCCGTCGTGGTTTGAATCCAGTATCACCTCGTAAACCCTACCGTTTCGATAGAGTCTGACGAGATTCATCTTCCCATCGTAGTTCGTATCTATTTTGGCTTCCTGCAGTTTGCCGTTAGAAAAGAAGAATATCCTGTCTATCTTGCCATCACCGTTTGTATCCTGCTTCTGGATTGCCAAACGGCCATCTCTGTAGTAGTTGAATGTATCCATCTTGCCATCGTGGTTGGAATCGATCTCTTCTCTTTCTATCTTTCCCTTGCTATCAAAGTGAATAACCACATCTATCCTGCCATCACCATTGGTATCACGTTTCTGTACGCTCAAACGGCCATCCCTGTAGTAGTTGAATGTATCCATCTTGCCATCGTGGTTGGAGTCCACCTCCATCTTGTACAGCTTACCATCCCTGAAATAGCCTATCGTGTCTATCCTGCCGTCGTAGTTTGTGTCTCTCTTAACCTCAACAAGCAAACCCTTCTTGTTGTAGTAAGCAAACTGATCTGGCTTTCCATCACCGTTTGTATCCTTCTTCACTATCAGGGCAGATGCAGAACCCAACATCAGAAAAAACACAAAAGCAACCAGCAGGCACAGCCACGCACTTTTTCTCACTTCAATTTACCTCCAAATCTTACTGTCAGCCTTCTTGAAGCTTGAAGCGCACAAGAAGCCTGATATTCAACCTGTTTCTGTTTATGCCCTTTGGAAACGGTGGAAACGGCGCTGCTGCCTCAACGCTGTTAAGCGCCGCTCTGTCTAAAACACCGTAATCACTGGATTTTACAATCTTCAGTCCCACAATTTTTCCGTTCTTTAGCAGAGTAAATTCAAGCCAGACTTTGCCCTCGAGACCGTTTTCACGAGCCCACTCCGGGTACTCCTTGTGCTCCTCGATCTTTTTTCTTATCAGGCTCTTATAAAGTGCAAGCACCGAGTAGTTAATGGAGCTCTTTGCCTGTTTACCAGAGAGTGAAGATCCGGTCGCTGAACGGGCAGGCGTCTTTATCACAAGCTTATAGCTAACAGGAAACAGATGGGCTGCACTTGCAACCTTTACCGGTTTTGTCGTTCTCTTTGGATGCACCCTCATCGATGAGTATTTCATAGGCTTTACATTTGCCTTTAAAGGCACCTTCACATCAACAGGCATGATCGGTTTTGTCGGCTGCACCTTTATAGGCGCAACAGCCTGCTCGGCAAGTTCCACTGGTTTAACAGGCTTTCTAAGGTCCTCCTTTATCTCTGGCACCTCCTGGGGCTTTAGCTGCACCTTTTCCAGCTTCACCTTTACGGGAGGAACAAGTGGGTTTTTTTGCTCAAATTTAACGGGGGTTTTTAACTGCTTCGGTACTTCCATAGGATTGATCTGCTTCTGTGGCTCAATCTGTGGTGGCGTTTTTACAGGGTTAACGTTAACACGTGGAGGTCTGGGTAATGCAACAGGCGGGGTGGGGATATCACCCAGCCTGTTCAACATAGGGGTAGGAAGGGGCGTTAAGTTGACCTCTATCTGATTGGCGGTTGTGTCAGGAGGTCTGTGGTGCTGAAGCGCATACACCAGGGAGAATACCACAGCTACATGAAAAATTAGTGAAAACAGAACACCACTGGTGAGCCATTTCACCTTATCGTAAGGTTCAGGGTTGGCTAAAAGATATCTCCCCCCGTAAGGTTTCAACCATATCTGCATCTTTCCACCACCGAATAATCTTACATCAGCGGATTCACACTGTCAATACAAGCCTGTCAGATTAAGGAATTTTAATCATTTTGTAATCTTTCTCACACTTGAAGCAGCAAGCTAAAGGTTATGCAGGAAAATATCATCAGGGGTGATTGTGTCTGACTCACACAGAACAACGGCGCGCTCTATTACATTTTCAAGCTCCCTTACGTTGCCTGGCCATCTGTAGTTCTGCAGAATCTCGATGGCTTCCTGCGATATGTCTGTAATCCTTTTACCGAAGGAGGATGCATACTTTTTTAAGAAAAACCTTGCCAGTGGTTCTATCTCTTCCTTACGCTCCCTGAGAGGCGGTATTCTAATGGGAAACACATTTATGCGGTAATAGAGATCCTCTCTGAAGGAACCCTCCTTTACCTGCTCTTCAATATTCCTGTTGGTTGTACATATGATGCGCACATCCACATCTACAGGCTCAGTACCACCAAGTCTGTCGATCTTCTTTTCCTGGAGCACACGAAGTATCTTTGCCTGCAACTCAAGCGGCATCTCGGTGATCTCATCGAGCAGCAATGTTCCACCATGTGCCTGCTCAAACTTCCCCTTATGCATTCTTGTTGCACCGCTGAAAGCACCTTTCTCGTAGCCGAACAACTCGCTTTCAAGCAGGTTCTGTGGTATGGCTGCACAGTTTATGGCAATGAAATTTCCCCTGGAACGTGCACTTGTGTTGTGAATAAACCGGGCGAGCATCTCCTTACCGGTGCCACTTTCGCCAAGCAGAAGCACCGTAGCGTCTGTGGGTGCAACCTTGGCTGCAAGCCGTAGTATATCCTTCATACGCTGGGAGTGCACAATAAAATCAAACGGTGCTTCTCCTTCAGCTTTCGGAAGATCTCTGGTTGCACTGGTGTGTGATATGGCAAGCTCTATCACCTTCTTCAGAGCATCGGCACTAAAAGGTTTCAAGATAAAATCGAACGCACCGAGCTTCATAGCTTCTACTGCTGTCTGGATGGTACCAAAAGCGGTTATCATGATTATGGGAGCCTTTGTAAGCGACCTTGCCTTGGTCAAGAACTCGATGCCATCGATTTTTGGCATCTTGAGGTCCGTCAGAATCACATCGTAGTCGCTCTTCTTCAGATATTTCAGTGCCTGCTGAGCATCACCAGCCACATCCACATCGTACCCGATATGCTTCAAAGTTGTGGAAAGTGCCATCCGCATTTGTTGGTCATCATCTACAACGAGTATTCTATACATATTCCTTTGCCACCTTCACAGCTTCTATGGCATCCTTCGCGTATAGGTCGGCACCTATCTTTTTTGCAAATTCAGGCGTTGTAGCGGCGCCGCCTATCATCACCTTAACATTCAAACCTTTCTGTCTAATTTTATCTATTACCGATTTCATATTTATCATGGTTGTAGTCATAAGCGCCGACAAGCCAACGGCGTGAGCATTGTGCTTCTCGATGGCTTTGATTATCGTTTCATCATCCACATTCTTGCCCAGATCTATAACCTCAAATCCGTTTGTCTCAAGCAACAGCGAAACAATATTCTTACCGATGTCGTGTATATCCCCTTTCACCGTTGCCATAACTATAACCTTGCCCCTCTTTGTGCCGCTTGCGCTCTTTTTTATTACCTCCTTTAGCACATTGAACGCCTTCTTCATGGCATTGGCAGACTTTATCATCTGCGGCAGGAAATAGATGCCCTTATCGTATAGATCACCTACAACCTGGAGAGCAGGTATCAGAATTTTGTCGCTTATCTCCAGAGGACCTTTGCTTTTGAGTGCTTCTTTTGTAAGCGGAACAATCTCCTCGTCGTTTCCCTCAACAACACACATGAAAAGCCTATCCTCCAGCGAACCAGGCTCAAATCCCGATTCTACCTGGGCGCTCTTTTTTTTTACGTCCCCCCTAAGCGTAAGAGCTGACGAATTCTCTATATAGATGGAGGCATCCTTATCCCTGTCAACTATCAGGTCAGAGGCGTATTTCATCTGCCAGAGAAGCTCGTCTGATGGATTTACGATTGCCGCATCAAGACCGTTATAGATCGCCATTGCAAGGTAAGCAGCGTTGACCAGGAATCTGTTTGGCAGACCAAAAGAGACATTGCTCAAGCCTAAAATAGTGGTTATACCGTAGCGCTCTTTGATTAAACGAATGGTTTTCAATGTTTCAAGCGCCCTCATCTTGTCGCTGCCCACCGTAAGTGCCAATGCGTCTGCCACAATATCTTCTCGCCTTATACCGAGTTCATCAGCCCTTCTAACAATCCTATCGAGTATCTCAACCCTATCATCTGCCGTCTCTGGGATACCACTTTCATCCAAAAGCAACGCAAGAACAGCGGCACCGTAACGTTTGGCAAGTGGCAGTAGTTTTTCTATGCTCTCCCTGGATCCATTCACAGAATTGAGCAACACCTTACCATCAGCAGCCTTAAGCCCCTCCTCGAGGGCAACTGCATCCGACGAATCTATTACAAGTGGCACCGAAACGACGCTTTGAACGGCAAGAACGCACTTTTTCATCATGGCCGGCTCATCTATCATAGGCACGCCCACGTTCAGATCAAGCGCTGCGGCACCGTGTTCAACCTGATCGATGGCTTCTTTACGATACAGACCGGTCTTTCCCTCTTTCAACTGCTCTTTGAGTCGCTTTCTTCCAGTAGGGTTCAACCGCTCCCCTATGAAAGCTACGGGCGCATTATAGCCCATCTTTAACATCTGTGTTCGGCTTGTTAAACAGGTGTAGACTGGTACACTTCTTTTCTTAACCGGCAAACCCTTTAGCTTTTTTGCAAGTAGCCTGATGTGTTCTGGAGAGGTGCCACAGCATCCGGCAACTATGGCTGCATACTCCCTGAACTCATCTGCATAACTTGCAAACTCTTCGGGCCCAACGGGGAAAATCGTTTTTCCATCAACGAGACGAGGTATCCCTGCGTTGGGTTGTATGATTAACGGTAAATCCGTAACTGCTGCCATTTTTTTTACAAACTCGTTCAGCTTATCGGGCCCTACGGAGCAATTCGCACCAACGACGTCAACCTCCATTGCTTCAACGGTCTTTGCAAACACCTCCGGAGAGGTGCCCAGAATCGACCTGCCATCCTCAGCAAAGGTCATCATGGCAATAATCGGCAGATCAGTGAGTTCCCTGATTCCCACAATAGCCGCCTTTAATTCCTTTATGTCCATGAAGGTCTCCAGTGAGAATAGATCAACGCCTGCATCAATGGCGCCCTTTACCTGCTCCTTGAAGACCTCCTTGATCTGGTCAAAATCGGCATCGCCAACAGGCTCAATGAACTTGCCCGTTGGGCCCACAGAGAGCGACACAAATCCTCTATCCTGCACAACCCCCTTTGCAATCTCCACAGCCTTTGCATTGATCTGATAAACCTTCTCAGCAAGACCAAACTCTGCTAATTTAATGCGATTTGCACCGAAGGTGTTTGTAACAATAATATCAGCGCCCGCATCCAGATAGGATTTGTGTATCTGTCCTATCTCAACCGGATTGGTTATGTTCAAATAGTCCGGACAAACACCATCCTTAAGCAGATTCTTCTCCTGCAGCTGCGTGCCCATAGCGCCATCCAAAATGAGTATGCGTCTGCCCAGCACCCGCCTGAAGCGACTCATTTTTCAACCCCAAAAATGTGTAGAGGAAGCATAAGTGTGCGCTTCAGTATACCCAGAAACCCCTTACTCAACCCCTTAAGCGGCACAGGTTTAACGCTGATCTTTCCACCGGGAGTGCCAACGATGTGGACATTTATTCCTGTGAAGCTCCTTTCTTTACCGCCTATCACCCAGCCAATGATCGGGATCCTTGAGATAAGATTATTGATGGTTTTGAATGTCGTAAATGTGGCGTATATATCGAGATAGTTCTTCACGATATTGTACCTGCCCGCAGCAAAGATATTCAAATTACTACCGTAAAGTGCCGCAAGGGTGTTTTTCCTTGTTTTTAGCACTCCCCCCGAAAGTTCAAGATGCGCCTCTATTTTATCATAAGGCAGATGCTTTTCAACCTTTGCCTTGCCCAGTATAATTCCGATTATGTTGGTTATGTTTATGACCTTGAGGAAATTGGAGACATTGCGAAACTCACCATGCCTGATAAGCACATCAACGCCTCCCCGCAGGGTGGCAAGTGAGAATATGTACGGCTCTTTGCTGACAAAGCGACCCTTCAGTGTAAACCTGTTATCTTTACCGTTATAGCCTGTCAGAAAAGCAAAAATCCTCCTATCGTCTATCGTAATATCAACGCGCGCATCCCTCCTTTTCAGATAAATCGAAGAAACAGGGGAGATCAAACGAAAATCGCTATTGTCATAATTGCTAACAAGCTGAACAAACACATCCGGTAGCACGAGGCTTTTCTTGCCGGACTTGATGATGAGCTTGCCCACATTGAGCGTCACAAACAACGCGGTTTGTGGCACATTTATTCTGATTGTTTTGGGATTTAACTTTAAGGAGACACCCTCTCTGTCCCCCGTTTTAATCACTATTCTATTCGCCCGTGCCTGCAAACGCAGGCTTCTGTTTAACCGCATAAAGGCAGTTAGCTGGATAGTCTGGTTATCGAATGCCAGTGAGGCTGGTACAACTGAGACTGTATCGCCGTTGAATCTCACCGTGGCGTTTATCCGGTTTATTCTGCTGTTGTAGCTACCATTCTTAATCACAACGCTACCCTTTGCATGCTGCAGATTGGTAGACTTTCCTGTAACATCCACAATACCGGAGAGCAACCCGCTCTGCAGCCAGAAGCGATCGTAGATAGCCTTCATCCACGCTATGTTGAAGTTGTTTGCTTTTGCTCTCAGCCTGTATGCGAAGCTGTCTGTATTCAGCGTGCCACCAAGCTCCAGTGAGTTGTTCAGATTCACCTTCTGCAGGCTCAAAATCGGTTTTTGATAGACACCTTTCGCCGTTAACTCTACATTGCTAAAATCACCCTTGGATCTTACCCTGACGCGACTAAAGAGGTGACATGAAAAGTGGAGCAATCTCCTGTTACCCCTCAGAGATGCCTCTATCTCCAGGCTGTTTGCATAAGGGTACGGATTAAAGCCAAATATATTGCTCACAAGGTAACTAAAATCGTTCCTTGAGAGGCGTGCCTTAAACCCACCATAGAAACCGAGTTTCGGCTTTATCTTTATGGTAAAGTCCTCTGTTTGAGCAGAAGAGAAGAGTCCCTGCGCCCTAAAGTCTTTCAGCCTCACACTTAAAGCGGCGCCACCGTTTTTCAGTGGCACCCTCTTTATCTCGATCCTACCGTATGTTTTTATGTATTCACCCGGTATGTTGGAGTTATAAAAGGAGATGCCTCTGGAGTCCACAATTACGTCGAAGTAAAAATACGGTTTCGGTGCCCATCTGTAGTTTTTCACCACAGTTGTGGCACTGAAGGCACCCTTTAGCATGCGTGTTTTTCCAAGTGTTTTTAAGTCAGACTCAGAAAGTATATTCTTTTCAAGAAAAATCCGGGAGATTTCACTTGCATTACCCCGATAATGGAATTCCATATCGCATGGAAAGCCCGGTTTTCTGTAGATAGTCATCGATGAGTCCCTGAAGCGTATCCTGTCAAAATTACCCTCACCGGTTGCCACAATCTTCTTCTTTTCAATTGTTACAGAGCCCTTTCTAACGAAGAACGTAGCGCTTCCTCTGGCTACCCTGAAGGAGACATCGCTAACAAAAATCCTACCTTGACGAATAAATGACAGATCAGATGGAGTACCCTCAAAGGTTACATCTTCAATACGAGCCTTTCCGCCAAGCAGGTAATGCTTTATGTCTTTACCGACTGTTCTAACGAATGGCTCAATATCAAACTCACCCGTACTAATTTGTCCATGCAACTGTGACCTTGAGAGCTCTTTCGTGTTCAGCGTTCCAGTGAGGCTTACACTGTAACCATTGGAAGAGAGAAGTTGCGCATCGACAATCTCTACAAGCGGCAACCTCAGGGTGATATCAGCATCTACCTTCGGTTTTTTAATAACCATGCTCTTGTAGGTTATCCTATCAAAGTTCAGATGCGCACTCAGACTGCGCATGGAATCCACAGAGAAACTGCCACGGGGATGCGAAACAGAAACGCCGTTAAAGCTAAGTGCACTGGTAGAGTAGCTAAAGCGGGCATCGATATGTTTTTGCTCTACTGTGGCACTTACCGTTAACGGCGCATCGTCCAGCAATCCATTAAACTCCACATTATCGGCATCTTCAAGTGCGTTGTACAAAAGCCTAAAAGAACCCGCAAGACGATGATTCCCAATCAATGTTCTGAGCGTTTCAATGTTTATGTCCACCGGTATGATAGGAAGGGATCTTACCGTTTCTGAGCTGGAACCACTTGAGTTATCAAGAAACTCCACACTCAAATCGCCAATGGATATGCTGCCGTAATATGGTTTACCTATCAGGTAACCCTTTATGAGGTCAATGATGGAAAGCCTGTCGTTTATACTGTGGGCCTGAACCCTTACGCGGCTGTCATAAGTAAGGCTAACATTATCAAGCTCAACAACAACGTGTGGAAAGCTCCTGTTAACGGTGAGGTTACCGATAGCTACACTGATATTCGATGGAAGCCTCTCGAGCGCAGAGTCTATTTTGGAGCGTACCAGATTAGCGGTTAGCAGGTGCCACCCAGTAGCGACACCTGCAACCATAAAAGCGATTAAGGCAAGAAGAGAGAAAAATAGAAGCTTTAACTTCCTGCCCTTTTTCATTTTATGTAAGGCGTAATGTCAGAAAGACCCACAATCAGATAACCCTTGGTGCCCTTTGTGGGTATGATAACGGCAGGTGTGCCCCTGATTCCACTCATCATAGCCGTTGTGGAAATCATCCTGAGAGTAGGCGAGTACTTTTTCTCAAGCTCCTTAAGCTTATCCTTGTACTTCTTGACTATCTTGTCCACATCGCCAAAGCTTGCTGCCTCAACAGACTCTATGGCAGCCTTCAAGCCCTTTTCCTTCTCTATCATCACGAAGATCAAGGATGCCTCTTCAGCTTTCTTGCCATGAACATCAAATGGCACTATATGCAGTCTGATCTTGTTCTCCTTTGCCATTTCGAACAGCTTCTTGATCTCTCTTTTACAGAAAGGACAGTAGGGATCGCTGAACATGTACACATCCTTGCCCTTACCGTAGGATTTCTTCATCTCGGCTGGCAATTTCTTCCACATCTTCATGAACCAACCGATATCCACAGGCACATGTTCGGTGGGTTTTGGGGGCAAATAACGCTCCAGCCTTCCGTTCTGATAAATAACAAGCTCCGGAATAACAAACTTTTTGTCTTTGCTGATCCACAGATACCTATGCATCAGTGTGCCAGACCTTTTGTCAACTATTGTCACCTCAAGCTGTGTAAAGCCGTTTACCACGCTTTTGTTGAGTTTTTTTACCTTATAGTTGATGGTAGGTGGTATAAATTTGCTCAAAATGTCCTTGTACTCTTCTTTGGCATTCGTTCCAGCATACGACAGAGACGAAACTGCGAACAGCAAACCGCAAACAATCAAAAGAACCTTCTTCAACATAGACACCTCCAAAAGTTTTGCTGCAGCCATTATATAAAAACGAAATCGTCCTGTAAAACCAAAAAACGCTTTTTCCTTGATCATACGGCATCTATCATGGTAATAAGAAGCAAAAAGCGGAGGGTTTGTATGCTTGATGGAAAAATCGTGGGCATAATAGGTGCAGGAAAGATGGGTTCAGCCCTTATCTCCGGGCTGCTGAATAGCGGGTTTGACAGGGAAAGGCTCGTGGTTTCTGATAAGTATGCTAAAGAACGCCTTAAAGAGACGTTCGATATAGATCCGGTTGACAATCCTGAGCTTGCTCGACGGTCGGACATAATCATACTCGCCGTTCAACCGACAGATATTCCAGAGTGTCTTCAGGAGATCTACCCGTTTGTGGATAACAGTAAGCTGATAATCTCTATTGCCGCTGGTATTAAAGTGGAGATAATGCGCTCAATACTAAAAAAAGGACGCTTTATACGCGTTATGCCCAACGTCGCCGCTATTGTCAAAGAGGCCGTCTCAGCAATTTACTGTGGACCAAGAACCACACCTGAGGATGAAGAAACAGCCAAGGAAATCCTGGGACTTGTTGGTGAGGTTGTTGTGCTGGAAAATGAAAAATATATGGATGCCGTCACAGGTCTATCCGGATCGGGTCCAGCCTACGTGTTTGAGGTAATCGAAGCGCTTGCTGACGGTGGTGTTAAGGTGGGGCTGCACAGAGCCGATGCGCTAAAACTGGCAGCACAAACAGTCAAGGGTGCTGCTGAGCTTGTATTGAAAACGGGTAAGCACCCCGCCGAATTAAAGGATATGGTAGCTTCACCTGGTGGCACAACGATCTACGGTCTTGCAGAGTTAGAAAGAAAGGGAGTAAGAGGAGCCTTTATTGACGCCGTTGCTTCGGCTACCCAACGCTCTGAGGAGCTGGGCTCTTAGAAGACTCTATTCCCTTTCTATCTCTATCTGTACTATGGAGGAGGGTCTCTTCTTTACAAGGCTTGTCTTTCGCCTGTTTTCCTCCTCTATTTTCTTCCTTAAAGCCTCTTCAAGGTTTTCGATAATCCTGTGAAGCTCTTCTATCTGTCGCTTCATCCTCATAATAATATCAACGCCGGCCAGATTGACACCCAGCTCCTGCGTCATTTCCCTTATAAACTTGATATCCTCAATGTCCTTTTCTGAATAGAGCCTGATGTTTCCGGCTGTTCTGCTGGGCTTTATCAGCTCCTGCCTCTCATACTCCCTCAGTGTGTGTGGATGAATGTTGAGAATCTGTGCCACCATACCTATCGTGTAGAAACCTTCCTTCTTAACGGTCATAAGCTATTCCTCTAACATCCTCTTGAGATTTTCATCTTCAGGAACGTGTTTTGGTATTCTCACATTAACCCGTGCATACAACGGGTCATCACCGATACCTTTACCCTTTATCTTAAACACCTGAGAGCATTGAGTGCCCTTAGGAATCTTGATGGTCACATCGCCATCCAGTGTAGGCACTCTCGCTTTTCCGCCGAACAGCGCAGTTACAAGCGGAATTTCAAATGTCGTATACAGCTTTCCATCCTTAATTTCGAAGCGTGGATCCTCCCTTACATTGACAATGAGGTACAGATCACCTCTGCCACCCGGACCGTGCTGTCCCTTGCCTTTTACCTTCAGTTTTGCCTTATTCTTGATGCCGGGTGGAATCTTAACCTTTATGTTTTCTCCGTTGATGTTGAGCGTGATTGTTGTACCCTTCACAGCGTCCCTAAAGTCCAGATCCATGTTGTAGTAGATATCGGCTCCTCTGGGGGCATACCCTGTACTGAAACCCTCGCGGGACGCAGAAGAGGCTCCGAACAGGTTCTCAAACAGATCGCCTATATCGAAGCCCGAATCGCTTCCAAAATCCCTAAAGGTGTATCTGAATGAACCACCTCTACCGCCAGTGAAGTCAAAGTTTTTGAAAATATCCTCGTACGATGCACCCTGTGCATTTTCAAAACCGGCGAAGCCGTATTTATCGTACTTCTCTCTCTTTTCCTTATCTGAAAGTATAGAGTAGGCCTCGTTTATCTCCTTAAAACGCTTCTCAGCCTCTTTGTTGTTGGGGTTCAAGTCCGGATGATACTTTCTGGCAAGTTTTCTGTACGCCTTCTTTATTTCCTCATCCGTTGCGTCCCTGCTAACTCCCAACACCTCATAAGGATCTCTCATCTTAGCACCTCTTCCTCCGATGTACTTGTGTCTAATAATATAACCCTGATAATGCCATTGTCAAGTAATTTTATTTCATAAAATCCTATAATAATAGGAAAAACAAAAAAATGAAAAAATTCGACCATGAAACTTGACAATTTCACTATCAGGTTTATATTTGAGGGTGACAGAAGAAAAAAACGAAATGGAGGTGAGAGCGATGTTGAGCAGACTGGAGCCATTCAAGGAGTTAACAACCCTTCAGGATAGACTCAATAAGGTTTTTGAGGGTTTGCTTCCGGCTATTAGCACTCCAAGGGAGATAAACGAGTGGGTACCTGCAGTGGACGTTTACGAGGATAAGGAGAACATCGTGATCGAGGTCGAGGTACCCGGAATGAAGGAAGAGGACCTCAAGGTCAATCTCGAGAATAACACGCTCACAATCTCCGGCGAGAGGAAGTTCGAGAAAGAGGAGCAGGACAAGAACTACTACAGAATGGAGAGGAGTTACGGCTCCTTTACAAGAAGCTTCCTGTTGCCGGATAACGTAGACACCAAGAACATCAAAGCCAAGTATAAGGACGGCGTGTTAATCCTGACACTCCCCAAGAAAGCTGAAGCGAAAGCCCAGTCTATCCCCATCGAGAAGGAGGAGAAGTAGGGTTAGTGCCGTGGGAAGCCCTTCCGCAATGGGCTTCCTATGGTTCTAATCCCACAAAAGAAAAGGAGGTAAGCAATGGATATAAACAAACTCACAGTAAAATCTCAGGAAGCGCTGCAAAATGCAAAAGCGCTTGCAGAATCCCATAAGAATCAGGAGATAGGTTCTCTTCATCTTTTAAGAGCCTTGATCTCCGACAGGGATAGTGTGGCAATCTCCATTCTCAAGAAGCTGGGTGTGGACATAAACGCGTTTGCAGCCTACACAGATCAGCTTATCGAGAAGATTCCCAAGGTGGAGATGCTCACATCCACAGCTACTCAGTTCTACATCACAAAGGAACTCGATGATGTTTTCAAAAGAGCCGAAGAGCAGATGCGCTTAATGGAAGACGAGTATATCAGCGTCGAGCATTTTCTGCTTGCTTTGTCGGAAAAGTGCGATGCAGCGGAGGTTTTCTCCCATTTTGGAATTAAGAAAGAGGACATCCTCAAGGCTCTCATGGACATAAGGGGTTCAACGAGGGTAACAGACCAGAACCCGGAAGAGAAGTATGAAGCCCTGAAAAAGTACGGACGCGACATAACCGAGCTTGCACGCAGTGGTAAACTGGATCCGGTTATCGGAAGAGACGAAGAGATACGTCGCACCATACAGATACTTTCCAGAAGAACCAAGAACAATCCTGTGCTTATAGGCGAGCCTGGTGTCGGTAAAACCGCAATCGTCGAAGGGCTTGCACAGAGAATCGTCTCAAGGGATGTGCCCGATAGCCTGAGGGATAAAACAATCATTGCGCTGGATCTCGGCGCGCTTGTGGCAGGCGCCAAGTTCAGAGGCGAATTCGAAGAACGCTTGAAGGCAGTTCTAAATGAAGTTAAACGCTCCGAGGGCCGAATCATCCTCTTCATAGATGAGCTGCATACGGTAGTCGGCGCTGGTGCGGCTGAGGGTTCGATGGATGCTTCCAATATGCTTAAACCCATGCTCGCAAGAGGAGAGCTCAGATGCATCGGCGCAACCACACTTGCCGAGTACAGGAAGTACATCGAAAAGGATGCTGCACTGCAGAGAAGGTTCCAGCCAGTCTATGTAAAGGAACCATCCGTTGAGGATACCATCTCGATTCTCAGGGGTTTAAAGGAGAAGTACGAGATACACCACGGCGTAAGGATAACAGATTCGGCTCTTGTAGCAGCGGCAACCCTAAGTCACAGATATATAACAGACAGATTCCTGCCCGATAAGGCGATCGACCTCATTGACGAAGCTGCTGCAAGCTTGAAGATGCAGCTTGAAAGTGAGATAGAGCCAATTGACAACCTCAAGCGCAAGATTGCCCAGCTTGAGATAGAAAAACAGGCGCTGAAGAAGGAAAACGACCCAGATTCCAGGAAGAGACTCGAAAGCGTGGAAAAAGAGCTTGCCCAGCTAAAGGAGGAGCTAAACGAGATCAAAGCGCGCTGGGAGTATGAGAAGAGCCTCATCAGCGCAATTCATGAAATAAAAGAGAAGATCGATCACATCAAAACGGAGATTGAGCTTGCCGAAAGGAACGGTGATTTCGAGAAGGCTAGCATGCTTAAATATGGTGAGCTGCCAAAGCTCCAGCAGGAACTTGAAGCCAAAAATAGGGAGCTCAACTCCATAGAAAACAGGCTCTTAAAGGAAGAGGTCACCGAAGAAGAGGTTGCAGCCATTGTCTCCAAGTGGACAGGCATACCAGTCTCCAAGATGCTGGAGAGCGAGCGAGAAAAGCTCCTGAAGATGGAGGACGCTCTCAAGAAGAGGGTGGTCGGACAGGATCACGCAGTTAAAGCGGTAAGCGAGGCAATCCTGCGCTCAAGAGCTGGACTCTCCGATCCAAACAGACCCATTGCCTCGTTCATCTTTCTGGGTCCTACAGGTGTGGGTAAAACAGAGCTTTCGAAGGCATTGGCAGAGTACCTGTTCGACGATGAGCGTGCTATCATCCGCATAGACATGAGTGAGTACATGGAAAAATTCTCCGTCTCAAGACTGATAGGTGCACCTCCTGGCTACGTGGGTTACGAGGAGGGTGGCCAGCTCACAGAGGCTGTACGCAGAAGACCCTATTCGGTTGTGCTGCTTGATGAGATAGAGAAGGCGCATCCCGAGGTCTTCAATATACTGCTTCAGGTTTTAGACGACGGTAGATTGACGGACTCCAAAGGCGTAACGGTTGACTTCAGAAACACGATAATCATCATGACATCCAATGTGGGTAGTGAATACCTAACCAGAATACAGGGTGAGCCTGGTACTGAGGGCTATAAGATAGAGTTCGAAAAGGCTGTTGCAGCTGTGAATGAACAGCTTAAGAAGCTCTTCAGGCCTGAGTTTCTCAACAGGGTTGACGATATCATAGTATTCAACCCGCTGGGTAGAAACGAGATCAAGAAGATCGTAAGGCTGTTGCTTGAAAAAACAAAAGCAAAAGCCAAGGAGAAGGGCTACGAGATCGAGTTCTCAGACAGACTTGTGGAGAAGGTTGCCGACGAAGGCTTCGATCCAGTGTACGGCGCAAGGCCTCTTAGAAGATACATCCAGAACAGGATCGAAACTGCCCTGGCAAGAGAGATTCTTGCTGGTAACATCGTACAGGGCAAAAAGGTCCTTGTGGATATCGAAAACAACGAGGTCGTTATCAAAGAGGCTTAAAAAAAGCCCTTCATCGGGTATAATGGCACGGGGCCAATTACGGTCCCGTGCTTTTTTATTTGGAGGAGGGCTATAAATGTCGGATACATTTGACAGACTGGTAAACGTCGTAAAGCGCTTGAGGGCACCGGATGGCTGTCCATGGGACAGAAAACAGACACTCTACTCACTTAAGCAGAACGTCATAGAAGAGGTTTTCGAGCTAATAGATGCACTTGATAGAAAGGATATCGAAAACATAAAGGAAGAACTCGGAGATATGTTATTACACGTCGTGTTCCATTCAATTGTGGCGCAGGAAGAGGGTCTTTTCACTCTCGACGACGTGATAAAAACCATAACGGAGAAGCTCATACGAAGACATCCGCATGTCTTTGGTAACACAAGGGTCAATAGCGTTGAAGAGGTGTTACAAAACTGGGAGGCGATCAAGGCGAAAGAGCACAAAGAAAACGACAAAAAACACTATCTCGACGATGTACCTGCAGCCCTCCCACCAATAGAAAGGGCTCTTAAACTACAGAAAAAAGCCCAAAAGGTTGGTTTCGACTGGGAAGATCCACACGATTGCCTGAATAAGGTTGAAGAGGAGCTCAGCGAATTGAAGGATGCTATTGCATCTAAAGACAAGGAGGCGCTTCGTCATGAGCTGGGAGACCTGATGTTCGCAGTAATCAATCTTGCACGAATGCTTCAGATCAATCCATCGGAAAGCTTAAGACTTGCAAATATAAGATTCAAGAAACGTTTCGATTGTATGGAAGATGCCCTCAAAAGAGAGGGCAAAGCTCTAAAGGAGGCAGATTTAAATCAAATGGAGGAAAAGTGGCAGGAGTGCAAGAAACAGGATCTTTAGCGAAAGCCTGCTGTTGCCAGATTTCTCTCCCACTCAAGAATGCGCCGTTTCAGCTCAACGCCGGCCGAGAATCCCCCCAAAGAGTGCTTTGCCACTACCCTGTGACAGGGCACGAAAAAGGCAAACCTGTTCAACCTCAACCAGTTTGCTACGGCTCTTGCGTAATGCCGTGAACCGTAAACAAGATACGCGACATCTGAGTAGGCATACAGTTCGTATGCACCTGTTTTTCTCAAAAAAGCGTAAAGAGCGTAGGATCTTGCCTCTATGTTTATATCAAGCAACTCATCGGGGAGTTTCTTTACGTCGGCATTTTCAAATGCAGCCTCAACAGCCCTTCTAATACTCCCTGTAAGCGGACTACCACAAGAATCGCCTGCAAAGCTTATCGAGTGTATCAAGCTACCTATCTCAAATATAAGATAAGCATCAAACGGAGCAAGGATGTAGTATCTACTCAAATACTATCCTGATGTGATAAATTGCGGCTACAACATCCTCCTGCAGCCTTCTAACCATGTTTTCGAACTCTTCAAAAGAGGCCTTCTTGTACTCCACAAGCGGATCTTTCTGTCCATAGCCCCTCAACCCCACAGCGTCGCGCAGATAATCCATATTTTTGAGATGCTCACGCCACAGCATATCCACAATCTGAAGCATTATCTGCCTCTCCAGCGTGCGCATCTCCTCTTCGCCTATCAGCTTCTCTTTCTCGTCATACTCCTTCTTCAGCTCATCGATAATCTGCTCGATCAGCTTATCCCTTCGCTTGGTTCTGGCAAGCTCCTCTGTATCTATCTCAAAGGTCCTGTTGAATATTCGTTTCATCTCCCTGTTGAAGGTGTCCACATCCCAGTTTGTTGGATCCATAGTCTCAGGCAGGTAGGTGTCCGCAAGATCCATTACGATGGATTCAATGTAACCCATGATGTCCTCTTTTAGGTTCTTGCCCTCCAGGATGGCACGTCTCTGCTCGTAGATGACGGTCCTCTGTTTGTTCATAACATCATCGTACTCAAGCAGGTTCTTCCTTATGTCAAAGTTGTACGCCTCGACCTTCTTTTGTGCGTTCTCAATGGCCTTTGTTACCATCTTATTCTCTATCGCTTCACCTTCCTCTACACCCAATTTATCCATCAGAAACTGTATTCTTTCAGAACCAAAAATTCTCAAAAGGTCATCCTCAAGCGACAGGTAGAAGCGAGATTCTCCTGGATCTCCCTGCCTGCCGGAGCGTCCGCGCAGCTGATTATCTATCCTTCTGGATTCATGGCGTTCGGTTCCAAGGATAAACAGCCCGCCGAGCTTTCTTGTCTCATCGGTAAGCTTTATATCAACACCTCTTCCAGCCATATTGGTGGCTATGGTGACTCTGCCCTTCTCGCCAGCGTGGGCAATGATCTCGGCCTCTTTCTCATGGTGTTTTGCATTTAAAACGGCATGAGGTATGCGCTTTTTCACAAGCAACCTGTGTAACTCTTCGGATTTCTCCACACTCGTCGTTCCAACAAGCACAGGCTGCCCCTTCTTGTAGCGCTTCTCAATCTCATTTACGATAGCGTTCAGTTTTTCTTTGTGCGTCTTAAAAACAAGGTCATTGTGATCCACCCTGATCACGGGTTTGTTTGTTGGTATAACAACAACATCCAGATTGTAGATCTCCTTGAACTCGCGTGCCTCTGTGGCTGCCGTTCCAGTCATACCCGCAAGCTTTTCGTACATCCTGAAATAATTCTGGAATGTTATTGAGGCAAGCGTCTGGGACTCTCTCTGGATGCGCAAGTGCTCTTTGGCTTCTATAGCCTGATGCAGACCATCCGAGTACCGTCTGTCTGGCATCAGCCTTCCGGTAAACTCATCAACAATGATCGCCTTGCCATCTTTTACAATGTAATCCTTATCCCGCACATAAACCGTATGAGCCTTCAATGCCTGGTTGATCATGTGCAGTATTTCCATATTCTCAGGATCGTACAGGTTATCTATTTTCAGAATCTTTTGCAGCTTCTCGATGCCGCTGTCTGTAAGCGTTGCGTTCTTGACCTTCTCGTCCACCTCATAGTCACCCTTGCCAAGTTGTCTCACCGCCCGGTCTATTTTGTAGTAGAGCGAAGAGGGTCTATCGGAAGCACCCGATATAATCAGCGGCGTTCTGGCTTCGTCTATAAGGATAGAATCGACCTCATCGACAATGGCGTAATAGAAACCCCTCTGGACATAATCATCCAGCGAGAAGCTCATATTATCTCTTAAGTAATCAAAACCAAATTCACTATTTGTACCGTAGGTTATATCCGCCTGATAAGCCTCTTTACGCGTACATCCAACAAGCTTCGTTGTGAAGCGCTTCTCATCATCCCATTCTACAAGGAAGGATTTGTTCTGCTGCTGTATTACACCCACTGTGAGGCCCAGGAATCGATAGATGGGTCCCATCCAGAGGGCATCCCTCTTGGCAAGGTAGTCGTTTACAGTAACCAGATGAACGCCTCTTTTTGTCAGTGCATTCAGTACCAGTGGTAGGGTAGCAACAAGTGTCTTACCCTCACCGGTTTTCATCTCAGCAACCATACCTTTGTGCAACACGTAGCCACCTATCAACTGTACGTCAAAGTGGCGCATGTTGAGAGTCCTGCGCGCAACCTCCCTTGTGATTGCGAAGGAGTCAACAAGTATAGCATCAAGATCGCCTTCATCCTCGTATTTCTTTCTTAAATCATTCATGCGCTCCTTTAGCTGTTCGTTGGAAAGCGCCTTCATCTCAGGTTCTTTTTCGTTTATCTTCGCCACATAGGGCTGTATTGATTTTAGGATCCTGTCGTTCTGGGTGCCAAATATCTTTTTAAGTATGCCGCCAATCATAATCTCTCCTTACCAAAGGTTCATGATACGAAGCGTATTTTAAGAATAGCCTTTTCCATGTCAACAGCAAAAGCATCTCAAATACACATTTCTAAACAACAATTACCTAAAGATTCTCACTTTTCAACGGCCGGCTCATAAGCTCAAACACGGCCTGCTGCGGATCTTTCTTCTGGTAGATAATCCTGTAAACCTCAGTGGTGATTGGCATCTCTATGCCCTTCTTCAACGAGATTTCGTAAGCCGATCTAACCGTGTTTATGCCCTCTGCAACCATACCCGAAGGCCCCAAAAAATCCTCCGGCCTGCCTTCTTTTGCTATTACAAGCCCAACCCTTCTATTTCTGCTCAAATCACCGGTGCAGGTCAAAACCAGATCACCTATACCCGCAAGTCCCATGAAGGTATCGCGTCTTGCTCCAAACATCAGCCCAAGGCGCGATATCTCGGCAAGACCGCGGGTTATCAAGCTCGCTTTCGCATTATAGCCCAAACCCAGCCCATCCGATATGCCTGAAGCTATGGCTATAACATTTTTCATGGCTCCCGCCACCTCTACACCGATCACATCATCACTGGTGTATGCCCTAAAATTTGAGCAACTAACAAGCCGCTGTAATGCTTTAGCCAACCTCTGGTTGGTTGAGGCTATGACCGTAGCGGTAGGCAAGCCCTTTGCAACCTCCAGTGCAAAGTTGGGACCACTTAAGGCTGCTGTTCTGCTCTCGTCCACACCAAGTACGTCGGTGATTATTCCCGTGGGCCTCAAGAACGTCTCATTCTCTATTCCTTTGGATAGACTCAAGAAAACATGCCTGTTTTGCACAAAATTCAGCAATCCGTGCAGAACCGTCCGCATATATTTCACAGGTACTGCCACCACCACCACATCAGCCCGCTCCATTGCTTCGGCAATACTCCCTGTAAAAACAATCGACTCTGAAAGCTTAACACCGGGTAAGTAGTGCGGATGGATGCGCTGCCTCTTCAGGCTCTCCAACACCTCATTTTTTCTTACAAACAAACAGGTATCTACACCATTTTGCGCAAGGAGGCTGGCAAAGGCACATCCCCAGCTCCCGGCTCCTATGACGCTAACCCTTGACATTCTTCTCGTATATCGTTTTCAAGCCGAACAGTGTCAGGTGAGGCCTGTAGTGATCTATGCACTCCAGGTTTCTGTAAAACAGGGCACAATCGCCACCGGTGGCAACCACGGTAGGCTCGCACTCCATCTGGTGTTTTATGCGTCTTATCATACCCTCTATCATCGATAGGTAACCGTAAAATATGCCCGACTGTATACTATGAACGGTCGTTTTGCCTATGACACCAGGTGGCTGTTGTATTGGTACACGTGGCAGCTTGGCCGTTTTTTCAGAGAGCGCATCTGCTGAGATCTGAATACCCGGAGCTATTGCGCCGCCTATGTACTCACCACGCTTGCTTATTACATCGAACGTAACTGCCGTCCCCGAATCAATAACAATCAGTGCGTCCTTGAACTCCTCATAAGCACCTACAGCGTTTACAATCCTGTCTGCGCCCACCTCTTTTGGGTTATCGTAGAGTATAGGCATACCGGTTTTAATGCCAGGACCAACCTCCAGGGCTCTCACATCGAAAACAACCTTAACCGCCCTGTGAATACGCGGCGTTATCTGTGGAACGACGGATGAAATTATTGCCCCCTCGGGCTTTTCCTCGATCCTGTAGAGGTGGAACAGGTTCGATAGGTTTATGCAGTACTCATCCTCGGTGGTGTGCAGGTTGGTGCTCAAACGAAAGTGAAGGAAACGGTTGCTTGCAAATACGCCTATCACAATATTCGTGTTTCCAATATCTATGGCAAGCAGCATGGCTACCTCAGTTTTACCCTCGCAATCCTCTTTTTGCCAACCTTCACAACGTAATCACCCTTCGAGAGTTTAAACGATTGGTCTGTAACCTTACCACCATCCACGGACACAGCGTTTGAGGCGATCATCCTCCTTGCTTCGGATGTGCTCTTAACAAAACCTATATCTTTAAGCAACCTGCAAATCCAGACCTGAGGCTCTGAAAGAGGATACTCGATGGTCTCTATCTCGTCGGGCACAACCCTTTTGGAGAACATCTCATCAAAGTACTCCTGCGCCTTTTTTGCAGCTTCCGTCCCATGGAAACGCGCCGTGATCTCAAAGGCAAGCATCTCCTTGGCTTTCTTTGGATGTAAAGTACCCTCAAAAACCGCTTTCTTCATTTCTTCTATCTCTTCGGTGCTCCTGTCGCTTAGCAACTCGTAGTAGCGCCACATAAGCTCATCGGATATGGACATAAGCTTGCCAAACATATCATTGGGCTCATCCGTTATGCCTACGTAGTTACCCAGGGATTTGCTCATCTTGTTGACGCCATCTAATCCTTCCAGTATGGGCATCATCAGTACGGTTTGTGGTCTCTGCCCTGCTCGCTTCTGCAGCTCCCTTCCGACAAGGAGGTTAAACTTCTGATCGGTACCGCCCAGCTCAACATCCGCATGCAGGGCGACCGAGTCGTAACCCTGTAGCAGCGGGTATAGAAACTCATGAATCGATATGGGCTTATTTGCATGGAATCTCTTCGCAAAGTCGTCCCTTTCCAACATACGAGCAACCGTCATGCTGGCTGCAAGCTTTATTAGATCCTCAGCTGTGAGCTTTGAACACCACTGCGAATTATAGACCACCCTTGTTTTTTTGCTATCAAGTATCTTAAATATCTGCTGTTTGTAGGTCTCGGCGTTTCTTTCTACTTCCTCGCGTGACAGTGCTTTTCTTGTTTCACTCTTTCCAGTAGGATCACCAATCATACCGGTAAAGTCGCCTATCAGGAAATAAACCTCATGGCCGAGATCCTGAAACTGCTTCAATTTCTGAATCAGAACAGTGTGCCCCAGATGAAGATCAGGGGCGGTAGGATCAAAACCTGCCTTGATCTTGAGGGGCTTCCCCTGACCTATTGATTCCTTCAGTTTCTCAAACAACTCATCCTCATCAATTATCTCGGCAGCACCCCTCTTTATCACTTCAAGCTGCCTCTTTGCTTCCTTTTCAATTTCCACACTCATCTATCCACACCTCGAAAATCCGCAGTTTCTGCATACGGCACACCCTTCCACTATCTCCAGCGGTGAGCCACATTCCGGACATTCTTCTGTTGAGATCGTCTGTGGCTGCTGCTTTGCTGATGCGCCATTATTGTTCACCTGTTGAAAGTGTTCCTTAAGTACCTGCGCAATCGCATCAGGCACCGATTTTATCAGCTTACCGTCGCTCCAGATAGGTTGAGCGCCAGTTATGTTAATCAACGTGTTTATGATGTTTTTCACGTCCACGCCGTTTTGCAGGGCAATGGATATGAGCCTGCCTATCGCCTCAGAGAGGGCTGAGACATCACCACCACTTTTACCTATGTTGGCGAAAACCTCTATCGGCTTACCATCAACGGTATTCACGGTTACATACAGCGAGCCCCGGGATGTCTTGATCTTCTCGGTGAAACCGTGCAGGAGTTTACCACGCACAAACCTGACAGCCTGCTTGCCTGGCTCTTCTTTTTTGGAGGCTGTAACAAGCACCTGTACCTCTCTGGAGCCATCTCTATAAACCGTTACTCCCTTCAAACCTTTCCTATACGCGTAATCGTAGGCATCCTTTACATCATCAACTGTTGCACTATTAGGCATATTTATGGTTTTCGAAACGGCATTATCTGTGTACTTCTGAAAAGCTGCCTGTATATCGATATGCGCCCTGTAAGAGATATCCAGAGCCGTCACAAAGAGACGCCTTATGTGTTCGGGGATTGTCTCTATCCGCTGTATACTGCCGCGGTGCTCGATAATCTTCTCGGCAAGCTCATCGGAGTATATACCCTCCTTCTCAAGTACCCTGAAGAGCCTCTCGTATGTGTATGGAAACCTCTTTCCGTCAAGCACCTGCTTGTAATAGGCAAGGGCAAAAACGGGCTCTATTCCACTTGACGCATCAGCGATCATTGAGATGGAACCTGTTGGTGCTATTGTTGTGGTGGTAGCATTTCTCATGGGCACATCATCCTTTGAATAGACACTGTAACGGTAATTGGGGAAGTTGCCACGTTTCCTGGCAAGATTTGAAGATGCTTCCTTGGAGCGTTTCTGAATGAATCCCATAACCTCTTCGGCTTTTTGAACCGCATCCTCAGAATCATAGGGAATACCAAGATCTATCAGCATATCCGCAAAACCCATCACGCCCAAGCCTATCTTCCTGTTTTTCTTGGTCTGCTTTTCTATCATGGAAAGGGGATATTTGTTCATATCTATTACATTGTCCAGAAAGTGTACAGCCGTATCGACCACCCTTCCAAGTTCATCGTAATCGATCGAGCCATCTTTTACAAACTTACCAAGGTTGATCGAGCCCAGATTGCATGACTCATAAGGCAGAAGTGGCTGCTCTCCGCAGGGATTGGTAGCCTCTATTTTTCCCACTTTCTCCGAAAGTGGATGCAACTTGTTTATCCTATCGATGAAGACAATGCCCGGCTCACCGTTCTTGTGCGCTCCCTTTGCTATCTCATCCCAAACGAAGCTTGCCTTGAGTTTATCTACCACATCGCCATTGCGCGGGTTTATCAGTTCATACTCTTCGTCGTTTTCAAGTGCTTTTAAAAACTCCTCAGTTACCGCAACGGAGATATTGAAGTTATTGATTTCGCCCTCTTTTTCCTTGCAGTGTATGAACTGGAGAATATCAGGGTGATCAATACGCAGGATGCCCATGTTCGCACCACGCCTGACTCCACCCTGTTTTATTGCCTCTGTGGCACAGTCAAAGACGCGCATAAACGAGACTGGCCCGCTTGAAACACCCATGGTGGTTCGGACTATATCGTTTTTTGGTCTCAGACGAGAGAAAGAAAAACCCGTACCACCACCCGACTTGTGTATCATAGCCGTGTACTTGACCGCATCAAATATGCTCTCAATGGAATCCTCTACGGGCAACACAAAACATGCTGCGAGCTGTCCCAGTGGCCTTCCTGCATTCACAAGAGTAGGCGTATTAGGCAAAAACTCAAGGCTTTCCATCATCTCCATGAACCGATCAGCTGTCTTTTTTACCTCATCTTCTGTGGCACCATAATTCCTGTCCGCCTTAGCTATGAAACGTGCCACTCGTTCTATCATCTGTTCTGGCGTCTCTATGATCTTGCCGTTCTTGTCCTTCTGCAGGTATCTGCTTTTTAGTACAACAAGCGCATTCTCGGATAGCTTCACAACTTACCCCCTGATATTGGATAAAAACGCATCTTTGATCGAAAATGAGACATAACCATTATTCACACCAGCCGTAAAGAGAATATCGTACATGTAGCCGATTCGCAGATTAATCATAGGATCGAAGCTGATCATCCACAGATCACTTTCGCCGTCACTAATCAGGTACTTCGGGTATTTCGAAAGCACCATTCTGACAGCCTTCACAAGAGCGTGCCTCACCAGGAAAAGCGGCTCCTCGTTGCCAGCACCAAAGGGCTCAAGCTGTGCAATCTCTGACAGAAAATTCCTGTTGAATATATTGAGGGAAACCTCGCAGTCCACATCCTGAAGCTTAAGCATCCTCTCCTGGCCATAGTGTTCAACCACCACCTCGTTGATCCTATCCTTGAAGGCGTCAATCATGCCGCTTTTTATTGTTATACCAACTGCGAGCCTGTGACCACCAAAGCGTTCGAGTAGATCCTCGGTCTTTTTAATAACAGCAAACAGGTCAATGTCGACAGAGCTTCTGCCGCTTCCCACGCTGAGGTCGCTCATTTCGCTTATTATAATTGCAGGACGGGAATATTTATAGGAGATCACATTGGCTGCAATGCCGATGACCCCTCTATGCCAGCCACGTCCGGAAGCGACAATAACTGGACTTTCAAGCGTATCAATGCGCTGCTCTATCTCGGCTATAATCTGAGACTGAAGCCTTCTTCTTTCGTTGTTTATCTCGTGGAGGCGATCCACTATTTGCTGTGCTTTTGTTTCGCTCTCCTCAAGCAGCATTTCAACAACGATCGATGCATCGTAGAGTCTGCCTGCCGCATTAATCCTTGGGGCTATGGAAAAGCTAACAGCCCTTGTGGTAAGTTCCCCGCTTATTCCAGATGTCTGTTTCAGCAAATCGAGCCCTATGCAGGAGGATTCCACAACAGACAATCCATACTTCACACAGATCCTGTTCTCATCCACTAACGGCACGATATCCGCAAGTGTGCCAAGCGCCACAAGATCCAGGTATCTTTTGAGATTCGGTTCTGCACGGGTATCAAAGTAGCCCCTTTCTCTGAGCTTTTTTCTTAGAGCCATAAGCAGGTTGAATGCCACACCTACACCGGATAACTCTTTGAAAGGAAAACGGGAGTCCTTCCTTTTTGGATTGATAACGGCGTATGCTCTGGGCAGCTCCTCCTGTGGCTCGTGATGATCCGTTACGATAACATCCACACCAACAGCCCTGGCGAAATCCACCTCGTCAAGACTGGTTATGCCATTGTCAACGGTGATTATAAGCCCTGCTCTGGATTCAGTGGCTCTCTTTATTGCATCAAGGCTCAAACCGTATCCATCATCCCTTGTTGGTATGAAAAACTCAGCGCTTGCACCTATCTCTCTAAAAAATTTTAACATTACGCTTGTGGCTGTAACACCATCTGTATCGTAATCACCCACAACAAATATACGTTCTCTGCTTTCTATGGCCCTGATTATTCTCTCAACGGCAACATCCATATCCTTTAACAGGAATGGATCGTAAAGATCCTGTAGTGAGGGCTGAAGGAACTGTTTTATCTGCTTTGAACCGGATATTCCACGATTCTTCAGTATTTTTAGCGTCGCTTCGTGGAGTCTCAGATCACCGATCGAAACCAGCCTGTTGTCAAAGCACCGCTGACGAATATTCAGTTTTTTTTTGAATCCTTTTATGCTCTCTACTTCCAAAACCTCTGTCATCTCGACAAGCTTTCGAAGAAATCGGTGAGAATCCTGCGATGATCAAATACGATGGGATCCGGCAGTTCATCGAAGGCAAAAAGCTGTGCCTCCTTTGCATCGTCGCCGGCAACTATCTTATCACTCAGCGGCTTTGCCCAGAATACCGTCGTGATTGTATGGGTTCGTGGATCCCGGGATGGATCCGAATAAACCCCAACAAGTCTGATAAGCTCTACATCAAGACCTGTTTCTTCCTTGGCTTCTCTTCTTGCTGCCTCCTCAACAGATTCACCGAAATCTACAAAACCACCCGGCAGTGCCCAACCAAGTGGCGCATTTTTCCTCCGTATAAGCAATACCTTGTTGTCAATGGTAATAATAACATCTACAGTCGGAATCGGGTTTTTGTAAACCTTGACCGGATAGGCGCATCTTGGGCACTCTATTACATTCGATCCTTCAGGCTCCTTTAGCTCCTTTTTTAGGTGCTCTATCATTGCCTTCACATTCTTTGTTGCCGTACCACCGTAGCTTGTGCGTGAATCTATAGCTTTTCTATAGTGCAACACGTTCAGCACATCGCTTGTTATAAGCTCAGAAAACTGCTTCAACTCATCTATAGAAAGCTCGTCAAGCCTTTTGTTGTGCTCCTCGGCATAGGCAACAATTTTTCCCACTATTCTGTGCGCCTCACGGAACGCAAGCCCCTTACGCGTTAGGTAATCGGCAAGATCCGTAGCGGTAATGTAGCCCTGCTTCAGCGCCTCCTCCATGCGCTGCCTGTTGGGTTCTAAACCAGAAACAACCCTGATCATCACATCGAGAACGCCTGTTATTGTATCTATCGAATCAAACAGCGACTCTTTATCCTCCTGCATGTCGCGATTGTAGGTCAACGGTAAAGCCTTCATCAGTGAAAGCATCTGAACAAGATTGCCAAAGGTGCGTGCCGATTTGCCCCGTATCAGTTCCATAGCGTCTGGATTCTTTTTCTGGGGCATAATGCTTGATCCTGTACAGAACTCATCTGGAAGGCGCACGAAGTTGAATTCCTGGGAGGAGAAGATAACCATCTCCTCAGCAAATCTGGATGCGTGCATGGCAACAATTGCCACATCAGCAAGGAATTCTATGGCAAAATCCCTGTCTGAGACAGCATCCATTGAGTTTCTGGAGACCGCAGAAAACCTTAACTTCTCCGCCACGTAGAACCTATCGATAGGAAAGCTGGTACCAGCAAGCGCACCGCTTCCAAGGGGCATTACATCGATTCTTTTTAGGGTATCCCTGAATCTATCCCTGTCCCGTTTGAACTTTTCATAGTAGGCAAGCAGATAATGAGAAAACAGAACAGGTTGAGCGTGCTGCAGATGCGTAAAACCCGGCATAGCCACATCGATAAACTTCTCAGCAACAGAAAGGATTACACCCAAGAGCTTATCGAGTCTATCTATGATGCCCAGCGTTGCATCCCTTAAAAGCAGCCTAATATCAAGCGCAATCTGATCATTTCTGCTGCGGGCAGTATGCAGCTTAGCGCCGGCTTTTCCTATCAGCTCTATAAGTTTTCTTTCTATGTTCATGTGGATGTCTTCGTCTTCTATGCGAAAGTCAAACTCGCCGGCATCTATCATCTGTTTTATCTTTCTCAATGCTGTAATTATCTTATCGGCATCTTCGTCGCTGATTATATTGCACCTTGCAAGCATCTGTGCATGGGCAATGGAGCCCATTATATCGTATTCATAGAGTTTCCTGTCGAAGCTTATCGATTCAGAAAAGGATTCCATCAGGCTATCTGTAGATACGGAAAACCTACCGCCCCAGAGCTTTTCACTCATCGTCAATCCTCACAAGGAGGGTCTTATCCTTAACCACATCAAGCTTGTGAATGCGCTCAAGAGCCTGCTGTATATTCCTCTCTTTAGCTCTATGCGTAACTATCACAAGCGGCACCCACTCCTTGCCACGGCTTATCTGAACCATGCTCTTTATGCTTATATTGTGCTCACCCAAGATGCCGGAAATCTTGGCTAACACACCAACAGTGTCCTCTACACTAAATCGCAGGTAGTAATCCATCTCAAGCTCGTTTATATCAACCACCCCACGCTTCTTTACGTAGTTGAACGGAAACGCCATCAACGGTATTCTGAGGGGGGATCTGTGCTTGATATTCCTTGCTATGTCCATTATGTCAGCCACAACAGAGCTGGCGGTGGGCAAGCTACCTGCACCCTTGCCAATATAGACCGTATCATCAGCCATATCGCACTGTATCTTTATCGCGTTATATTCCCCGTCTGTTTTTGCAAGCACATCGTCTTTCTTAACCATTGTCGGGTGCACCCTCACATCCACCTTATCACCAAGCAACCTTGTAACGCCCAACAGCTTTATTGCATAACCAAACTCATGGGCAAGCTCTATATCGAGAAGGGTTATATCCCTTATACCCTCCGTGTAGACATCGCTCTCGGTAACATTGTCTCCAAACGAGATGGAACTCAAAATAGCCATCTTGTGTGCTGAATCTATGCCATCTATATCAAATGTAGGGTCTGCTTCAGCAAAACCCTTCTCCTGCGCATCTCTGAGCGCGTCCTGAAACGAAACACGCCTTTTGAACATTTCGGTCAGTATATAATTGCATGTACCATTAACAATAGCCTTTATGGATCGAATGTTGTTTGCAGATAAGGACTCTTTTATAGCCTTGATAATAGGAATGCCACCCGCAACAGCGGCTTCGTAACCTACATCTACTTTGTGCTGGAAAGCTTTGGAGAATATTTCGTACCCGTATCGGGCTAACATTGCCTTGTTTGCAGTGACCACACTCTTGTTGTGCTCTATCGCTTCAAGGACAAACTGACGCGCAAAGTCGTAACCACCCGCGAGCTCTACCACAATGTCGATATCATCCGTAAAGAGCTCTTTGTAGGAGTCAACAACAAGGCCCTCTACCAGATGCTTTACATCCTCCTTAATGCTCTTTGCGCAAACCTTTTTGAGTTTCAGATCGAATCCAAGTCGCTTTCTGATAACATCTGCATTGTTCGTTAAGATCTTGATAACGCCACTACCTACGGTACCGGCTCCCAGCAATCCTATGTTCACCTGATTCATAATACCATTCTCCCACCCCTAAGAATCTGTTGGCAATATATAACGTAAGGGTGGTGTTGTCAATCCATATCAAAGTTACCTATAGCATCAGTTCGTCAATCCATCACCTTGCCAACAACATCAGCTATCTGCTTAAGCTCCTTTGTAAGGTCACAGAACTCTTCGATTGTAAGCTGCTGAGCTGCATCAGAGACAGCTATTTCAGGTCTGTAGTGGACCTCTATCAGAAGGCCATCAGCTCCGGCTGCAACAGCCGCCCTTGCAAGAGCTGGAACATATTCCCTTTTACCAGCCGCATGGGAAGGATCTATCAAAACAGGCAGGTGGGTCTCTTTTTTGAGCACCGGCACAGCAGAGATATCAAGCGTATTCCTTGTTGCCGTTTCAAACGTTCTTATACCCCTCTCGCAGAGTATAACATCCGCATTGCCCTCACTCATAACATACTCTGCGCTCATAAGGAATTCCTGAATGGTGGTAGCCATGCCGCGTTTTAATAGCACAGGCTTATCCGTCTGACCCACAAGCTTAAGCAGGGAGAAATTCTGCACGTTCCTTGCTCCTATCTGCAACACATCAGCATACTTGAGCACTACATCGAGATCCTTGGGGTTGAGCACTTCCGTGACTATAGGCAGGCCGGTTTCCAGACTCGCCTCCTTCATCAACTTGAGACCCTCCTCGCCCAAGCCCTGGAAGCTGTATGGTGACGTTCTTGGCTTGAATGCCCCTCCCCTGAGCATCTTTGCGCCACAGCGTTTAACACCTTTAGCCGTAGTCATCATCTGCTCTCTGTTCTCCACAGAGCATGGACCTGCTATGATGGTGAAGTACTCACCACCGACCTTAACACCATTTACATCAACAACGGTGCCCTCTTTACGGTTCTCTCTGGAGGCAAGCTTGTACGGTTTGCTCACCCTGTGTACCCCCTCAACGGCTTTATCCATGGCAATATACGCAACAGGATCCACGCTGAGTTTTTCAGAATCAAGATTACCAATCACACCTATAACCGTTCTTTCGCTACCTCTGGAGATATGAGCTTTAAAACCAAGACTCTCTACCCGCTGTTTAACCCTTTCCACATCTTCATCGCTTGAGCCTTTCTTCATCACAACAATCATCATGCACCCCCTCAATTTTTTTAAAAACAAATAAAAAAGCCGTTTGGGTTGGGCCTTGTGGCGCCTACCCAAACGGCTCGAAAACGATTCACGGCACGTTAATCAGGTAGACCGCCACCTCTCATAGTAAAACCAGAAATATGTAAAATAGCTAAAATAATTAACGACTACTTCCTTCATAACGCACGCATACTATCACACGGCCAAACGAATTGCAAGTGAAAAATTCTCAATTAGGAGAATAAAAAAGCGCAAACAATCCAATATTCACCCTTGACATAATTTGTTTTCGTACCTATTTTTTTATGAACATTCCATTGTATCAGCATCATTGGTTTAAATGAAAACACTTCCGATAAACAAATACTAAAAAACAGAAGGAGGTTGACGCGATGGCTGTCGTATCTCCCTCGCGCCGAAACTGGGGCTTAGTGGTAGGTTTTATAGTTCTGACGCTCTTATTGTATCCCACACTTTCTTTTTCGCAATCCCGTTTTTCAGATCTACCTTCTACACACTGGGCATACTATTATGTGGAATCAGCTTACAATGACGGGCTGATAACAGGCTATCCCGACGGAACATTCAAGCCCGACAAGAATGTAACAAACGCAGAAACGGTTACGCTTATAGCGCGTGCCCTAAAACGTCTGGATGAAATCTACGGGGAGCACATGATAGAGATCCCACCACAGGGAAGCATAGAAAAGAATCCCTATCCAGACGTACCAACCGACGCATGGTATGCACCCTACGTTGAGGCATTGAAAAACATCGGGTTGAATCTCGCTCAACCTGATGGAGAATTTCACCCTAACTGGATAATGAGACGTGGTTTTTTCGTGTATCTTCTGATCAGCGCTCTCGGCATCAAACCATCATCATGTGATACTTCACCATTTAAAGACATACCTGTTGATAAGTGGGACTGCCCCTACATAAAGACGGCTGCTCTTTTTGGTTACGTGAATGGTTTTCCCGACGGAACCTTCAGGGATGAAGACCCGCTTACACGTGCCCAGATAACCAAAGTGATCTATCTACTTGCTGGGGGAAAACCGCTAAAGAGCGTAAAACTCGATGTAAAAACTCAATACGCTGCGCAATTTTACGAAAATGTTGAAAACTGGTGTAACTCTATAGGTAAGTCTACACCAATCTCGCCAGCATCAGACAACGTAACAGGTGAATTCAATTACTCCATAGAGATTGACAAGTTGTTGGTCAATGCAAGCGAAAACACGCTTAGCTCAATCTACACCAACTGGCCCGATAACGCTTCCGAACTTAAAATATGGGTACACTTTGGAGATTCAGGTTATGCCGAGACATTCATAAACGAAAACAAAAGCTTCCTCAAAGAGACAGCGGCGGGTAGCTATCAACTGCCTATAGGTGCAATTCTGCCTATTATGCTAAAGAGCAACGGTATGTCTTCATCGCAGATTGGCACATTTGTCTACTTCTATAGAGCTCTCTTCGATGGTAAAAAACTTGACAAGACAGTTCCTGTGACGCTGTCGAACTTTGACAATGAAACGCTTAACATGAAGGTGGTTTACACGCTCGAGACAGCACTTAAAAATGGTTTCGATAAACTCGACATAACGCAAAAGAAGAATCTGTGTGAGATGCTCTACTCTTTAAGCGAAAGGAGTCTTACTTCAACGCCATCCTACATTATCCAGACAAAGTGTGACCCGTATGTGAACCCGACACCTTCAACCACACCAACATCTAATACAAACAACAGCAGCAGCGGAGGCTCCAATCTTCTGCTCGATTAATCACCTGCCGGCACGGGTAGTGCCGGCAGAGTCCCGCTTACTCAGGGATTTTTTTGTAGATTAGCTCCCCAACCGGGCGTTTGGGCACATAGTGAGTGCCCTTTTCGTCACGATAGTAGCGGATTTCACCATCTTTGGCATCCACCACTACCACATTCTCAGAGGGTTTTCCAATGGCTACGACACAAAGAATCTCAAGATGCTTTTCAAGCTCAAGGATTTCGGAAAGCCTCTCTCTGTCAATGGCTGCAATTGTGCACCCACCAAGTCCTCTTTCCACAAGCAGGAGCATTATCGTTTGAATAGCAATACCAGCATCGTAACAGACGTAGTTTTCGTTCGAGATATTCCTATCCTTCAGTATCACTATGTAAGCAACCGGACGCTCACCCTCTGCTGGTCCCTTCCAGTCACTCAAATAACCGGCCCACTGAAGCGTAGAAAAAATGCGCAGACCAACCTCTCTATTCGAGCAGAGCACATACTTCAACGGCTGCAGGTTTTTTGCGCTGGATATGTATCGTAGACAGGAGACGATATCCTCCAGCGTATCCATACCAACCTTGACGCTTTCGTCAAAACGTCTATAGGAACGAGCCTTTTTTATCAAGTCCTTAAGCGCCATACGCCCTCCTTGGCTATCTTACAATCTCAAACCAAGCTCGAATCCTGCTCGTATAGCATCTGGCAACTTTCCCACCCTTTCAGCATCGCCAATTACATACACAGCCCCACCAAAAACATCCTTCAATTTATCGGCGAGCGCATTCTCCGAACGGTAGCCAGCTGCAAGAATAATCGTATCGGCCTGGAGTTCCGCTTTTCCCGATGGAGTTTCAACAACAACGCAGCCTTGTCTTATAGCTATAACTTTTGTGTTGGTTAGCATCCTCACACCTGCGTCCTTTAATTCCTTCAAAGCTATCCAGCGTGTTGTTTTGCCAATGTCTTTACCTATATCGGGTAGCATTTCAACGATTGTTATGTCCTTAAAACCTTCCACGGCAAGGTGCCTTATTCTCTCCACTCCTTCCGCATCCCATTTCAGCAGAAACTTTGTCTGCTCACCGTTTATCGTCGAGTGTTCAAGCAAGTATAGGGCAACATCAACACCTACAGCCCCTCCACCCACAATCACAACGCTATCACCTACGGCAACCCTCCCGAGCAATACATCTTCGGCAAACAGGGGCTCGCACTCTATATCGATCGGCGGTACCACAGGTTTAGACCCTGTGGCCACTACAACCCTGTCAGGCTCTTCTTTTTTTATCGCATCAACGGTAGCTTCCCTGCCAATAATCTCAACTCCAAGCCTTTCAGCCATTCTTGTGTAATACTCCTTCAGACGCAAAAAATCCCTCTTATCGTAAGGTGCTGCTGCAGCCTGCAACTTTCCCCCTACCGCATCCTTCTCGTAAACGACAACATGATGCCCTCTTTCTGCCAGGGTAATAGCCGCACTCATACCAGCAGCACCACCCCCAACAATGACCACCTTCAATCTATCCTTTGCCTTGCTCAGTTCCTCCGAGCCAAACTCCAATTCCCTTGACGCGAAAGGATTAACCGTACAGCTAACCGGCTTGCCCGTAAAAACAGCGTCAAAGCACATCTGGTTACACGCAATACAGGGTCTTATGGGTTGACCTTCTCTTGCCTTTTGCGGCAAATAGGGATCGGCTATAAGCGGTCTGCCCATATTGACAAGATCACCCCATCCATCACGAATCAAAGCACCGGCTAAGTGCGGTGTAGGTATCCTGTTTGAAATTATTGTTGGCTTTCCTGTTACCTTTTTTATGCCATAAGCCAGATAAGCGAAAGCTGCATGGGGTACAGCGCCGGCTATCTGTGGCACACGTGTCTCGTGCCAGCCCCCCGTCACGTTGATCATATCAACACCGGCTTCGGCAAAAAGCTTAACCGCTTCAAGTATCGTAGCTGAATCATTGGATCCCTTTACAAAATCGCTTCCGCCCTGCCTTATTATCACAGGAAACCGGCCACCAACAGCTTCACGAACCTTCCTTATCACCTCAACCCCAAAACGCGCCCTATTTTCCAGGCTCCCACCGTACTGATCGGTACGTCTGTTGGTGAGTGGCGAAAGGAACTGAGAAACCAGATACCCTGCTGAGAAGAGCAGCTCAACAGCATCAAAGCCAGCCTTTTTGGCTCTTGCTGCAGCCTCAGCAAAATCATCCTCTATGCGTGTTATCTCCTCAACGGTCAACTCGTGTGGCACCTCGCCCGTTAGCCTCGATGCTACCGGAGAGGGTGCAACCGGTTTTGTGCCAATAAATGCAGACATTGCATAACGCCCGGCATGATAGAGCTGGGCAGCTATCCTTGTATCACCAGCCCGATGTAGTGTCTCGGTGAGCCTCTTTAATCCTGAAAGAAATCTGTCATCGTAAATGCCGATGAGCATGTCCCCACCAGCAGTCGTGTTGACTGCACATCCACCAACAACAATCAGGCCAACACCGCCCTTTGCCCTTTCCCTGTAAAAGGCGATGAACCTGTCTGTAACCTCACCATTTTTTGTAAAGTTCAGATGCATCGAAGGCATGGCAATACGATTTGAAAGTTCCATAGAGTTGACCTTTATGGGTGTAAACAGAAATTTGATGGCTTCATCCATGACCGCCTCCTGCTGTCTGGTTTTTGGCGGATTATACCGCTTATGATAAGCAAAATCAACCTGTTAACGTAAAGGTAAATTATATCCGGCCATGAAAACGCCTGAGTTTCTCAGCAAGAAGCGCTACAGAGAGGGCATACATGCGGCTGGGATTGTAACGCATCAATACAAAGAAATTCTTAAAACAAGCCCACTGCGATTTCCCATGCCTCTCCTCAAATTCCAGCAACCTGACCTTCATGTTGTAAAATCTCCTCTTGGGCCATATGGACATGCAGCATGCAATACGTCTAACAAGAATACTCCTCGTTGTGATGTAACAATAAGGCTTGATCTGTATGACAACAGGTTCCGATGCATTCCATCCGTGTTTGTGTAAAAAGTTTGCTATGCTTGCCACCGCATCCTTCACACTGTTGATTAGATCCACCTTTTTATCACCGTCAAAGTCCACACCGTATTTAAAGATATTGTCGGGCATGAATTGAGCCATGCCAACTGCTCCTGCGTAGGACCCCTTTATACTAAAAGGATCAAGGTTGTTTTTCTTTGCAAAAATAAGAAAGTACTTCAACTCTTCCAGGAAGTAGCGTGCTCTGCGTGAGGTTACACTCAGCGTGTATAGGGTATTGGCTATCGTAAATTTAGGGTGATACCTACCGTAGTAGCTTTCAATGCCAAGTATCGCAACGATGATATACCTGCTCACCCCATATTTCCTCTCCACCGCACCAAGTAGACGGTGATGTTTCCTTAAAAACTCTTCGCCCAGTTTGATATGTTTTTTGTTTACAAAAAAGCGTTTGTACTGATACCACTTTACCGGCTTTGCTTTCTGCAACCTGATCACAGGCTTAAGGAGCTTTACGCGCTTCAGGAAATTCTCAACGTAGGGCTTATCCAGCCTTTTGTCGCTTGTCAGGTAATGCAGAATATATTCGCGTGTAAATGCGTGTGCCGTAAGCGGAACGACAATGAAAACAAGAAAAAGAATTCTAATCATCATTTAAATTGTACAACACAAGCGCCCCACATACAAGCTCTACAGTAATTTTATCTCAACTATTTGACAGGGTGGTTTTTCATGCTATACTTTTTGTCCAAGTAAGTTTCGAAAGGAACGCTTATGGAACAGGACAGAATAGCGCTATACAAATTCTTAAGCATAGGCTTCACCTATCCTCAGGAGGGGTTCGGGCAGATAATCAAAAAGAGCCTGCAGCTTGTAAGTGACCATTACAGAAACTTGAACAAACATGGCTACAGACTTAGCGGCTTGCGTCTGTTGAAAAAGGGTTTAAAACAGCTTCAAACCCTCCAGCTCTATCAGTGGCAGGCCATCTATACATCCATGTTCATCTCCAACTACCCCACCACACCACTGCATCCCTACGAATCCTACTACACCGAGGGCACCATTTACGGTAACGCAAGTCAAGAGGTTGCGCAAATCTACGCCGATTGCGGCCTAAAGGTTTTTAGCGACAAGGAGTTTCCCGATCTGGTAAGCTTCGAACTCGAATTTGCAGCCTTTCTAATTGAAAACAGTGAAGGGTGCAAACCCGTTTTTAAACGTTTCTTCTTCGACCATCTCTTCCAGTGGGTACCACGCTTCTTCGAAGATACGCAGAAGTATGAATATGCGCATATTTTTTACAAGGGCATGGCAAGTATAGGTCAACGTTTCCTTGAGAAGGAAAAAAGGCTGCTAAAGGAGTTTGTAGATGGATAGCACCGGCTTTATCCATGTCTATACCGGCAACGGCAAGGGAAAGACCACAGCTGCCATAGGTCTTGCCGTCCGCGCGCTTGGCGCCGGATTCAAAGTGCTTTTTATTCAATTCGTAAAAGGGCAATCCTACAGTGAGCACAAAATCCTAGCGCAATTTGAAAACCTCACACTGAAACAGTTCGGAAGAGAGGGCTTCATACACTCAAAACCCTCTGACGAAGACATACGCGTTGCCAGAGAGGGTTACGAATATGCCAGGAAAGAATTGAAAAGCGGCAGGTGGGACCTTGTGGTGCTGGATGAGGCAAATATTGCGGTCTTCTTCAATCTCTTCAGCGAAGATGAACTCCTTGAGCTGATGCGCACAAAAGCCCATAACACAGAGCTTGTGATAACCGGCAGATACGCAACGCAGCGCATAAAAAACGCCGCAGATCTGGTAACCGAGATGCGTGAATTAAAGCACTATTTTAGAAAAGGGGTAACGGCACGCACAGGCATAGAAAAATAGATGAAACTCGTACCGGTTCGAATGAGCATACTCCAACCCTCTGCCAGAAGGGGGTTCGATATATATGTGATGAACGAAACGCAACCTGTGCTATTGCTATCGAAAGATGCGCCCTTAAGCAAGGACAGCAGTGTCTTTAAAAACAACGCCGATAGGCTCATATACATACCGGCACACCAGTTAAAATCATACAGACAACAGATAACAGGTACACTGGAACAGATAATCAATGACCCAACCATCTCAAAAAGAAACAAAATGTACGCTGTTTATGTCTCGCTAACAAACCAGCTTGAAAGACTTATAAGCGAGGGAAAGATAGCTGATATAGAAGATGTAGATAGGGATATATCACTTTTCATTGCCCATACACTTAACGACACCGAAGCACTTGGTGCCTTTCTCTCCATGATAAAAAGTGAGACACACAACCTTGCCATACACATGTTCAATGTTGGTACCTATGCCACCACGTTAACACACATACTTTTTCCCGATATTAGCAGAGCACAGCTCGAAAAGATAGCCAGAGGCTACTTTCTACATGATATCGGCATGATTCGCATCGACAAGAACATAGTCAACAAGAAGGGCAAGCTCACACCCGAGGAATTCGAAGAGATCAAAAAGCATCCGCTGCTGGGCGTTGAGATCCTGAAAAACGAGATGAAGATACTTGATCAGGTGGTTCTGAAGATAGTGCTGGAACATCACGAAAGGAAAGACGGCAGTGGTTATCCTTACGGAAAAACCGATATCAATCGATTCGCACGCATCTGTGCCATGTGTGACGTGTTTGATGCCCTAACATCGAAACGTGACTATAGAAAAGAGATGCCCAAAACAACCTTTGAGGCTTTAAAGGAAGAGAAGGAGTTTTTCATTAACGAGTTTGGCAAGGAATACTACGAAGCCTTTGTCAAATGTTTAGGGCTGAAAACCTCCCATAAAAGGAGTAACGGATGAGCTTTATCGATGCCATTATACTCGGCATAGTGGAAGGTTTAACGGAGTTTCTGCCTATATCCTCAACGGGGCATTTGATACTTGCATCAACCCTGCTTGGCCTGAAACAGGGTGGCTTTCAAAAAACCTTTGAGATCGTGATACAGCTCGGTGCAATCCTGAGCGTGATCTTTTTGTATTTCGAGCGCTTAAAACGCGACGGAGCATTGTGGATACGTATCGTGACAGCCTTTATACCTACTGGTGTGGTTGGTTTTGTGCTGTATAAAATCATCAAACATTACCTGTTCAGTCCGTATGTGGTGGTCGTTTCCCTTGCCATTGGCGGTGTTGTTATCATTCTGCTTGAGCTTTACTTCAAAAGGCGTAAGGCAACTATTCTGGATCCGGCACAGCTTGGCTACAAACAGGCGCTCTTCATAGGCCTCGTTCAGTCTCTTGCCGTTATTCCGGGCACCTCCCGCTCAGCATCCACCATAATCGGCGGGATGCTCGCCGGCATGGATAGAAAAAGCGCTGTGGAATTTTCTTTTCTGCTTGCCATACCTACAATGTTCGCAGCAACCGGCTATGATATGTTGAAAACCGGCTTTAGTCTTACCGCTCATCAGTGGGCATTGATTGGCACCGGCTTTGTGGTCTCCTTCTTCTCCGCGGTTCTTGCTATCAAAGCTTTTATCGCCTTTGTCAGCCGATTTACACTTATCGGGTTCGGCTTCTATCGAATATTAGCGGCTGCTGTTTTTTTCTTCACCGTACTGCACAGATGATCTTTCACACACCTCAACAGGCTTGTAAAGCAAGCCAAAACAAATATATTTATCTGCAAGATGAGAGACTACCTCGAAACGTTGGAGTTTGACAGACTCAAATCGATAATAGAGAAATACATTCAGACGGAATACGGCAAAAAGACGCTAAGGGAGCTAAAACCCAATTTTGATATCGAGTATGCCCGCAAAGCCTTTGCTCAAATGGAAGAATTCTTCGAATTTTTTACCAGATGGGGACTCTTCACGCTCGATGATGTCTATATATCCGACATTCTTCAGGAAGCGCTAAGTGGCATCCTCACAGAGAAAGAACTACTGAAGATCGGTAGCTTCCTTGGTATGGTAAGAGAGGTGGAGGAGTACTTCCGTGAGCAGAACTCAGATATTGCCGACAGATTGTTAAACCTTCAGGTGCCACAGCATCTGCTTGAGAACATCTACAGCGCAATAGATGAACATGGATTACTCAAAGACACCGCAAGCAACTACCTTTTCGATATACGAAACAGCATCCGATCACTGAAGGAGGAGATAGTTAGAAGCTTAAAGTCATCCATGCACTCAAGATTGAAAGAGATCATTCAGGATACGGCTGTATTCCTGAAGCGCTCCAGATACACAGTGCTCGTAAAGCCAAACTACAAAGAGTACATCCAGGGTAGAGTGGTGGATGTCTCAAAATCCGGTTCGCTCTTTGTCGAACCCGAGAGTATCTACGAAAAAAACAACAGATTGGAAGAGCTAATCCTTAAGGAAGAGGCCGAAAGGCGCAGAATCCTTTCGCGACTGACGCAGCTCGTTCGCAAAAGTATCCGTGAGCTTACGCATAACGAGCGTAGAATCGGTTACTTTGATCTTCAGATGGCAAAGTACAGCTTTATAAAGAGATTTGGCGAGCCACAGGTAGAGTTCAAAAAGCGCACCATCCTCTATGCAAAAGGAGCCAAACATCCAATTCTGGCTCATATCAAAAGCGACACAAAAAGCGTTGATATAGACTTAAAACAACAACCGCACCTGATAATAACCGGACCAAACACGGGTGGAAAAACGGTGTTTCTAAAGACAGTGGGTTTAACCGTTGCTTCCATCTTCAGCGGCATTCCGCCCATAGCACAAAGAGTGGAGATTGGCCCAATAGACAGGATCTTTGCCATAATAGGTGATGAGCAGGACATATTTGAATCCTTAAGCAGTTTCTCTGCAAAGATTGCAGCTTTTAAAAAGGCTTACGAGCAGCTCACCGCATCATCGCTTGTGCTTGCAGATGAGATAGGAAGCGGCACATCCCCGGATGAAGGCGAAGCTGTGGCATACGCAGCAATAAAAAGCCTCAGTGGCAAATGTCTGTTTGTGGCAACAACGCACTACAAGCGTCTTGCACATATTCTTGCCTCAGAGGGTTATCCTGTTGCAGCCTTCGAGTTCGACGAAAAAACGCTAAAACCCACCTACAGGCTCATTTACAACAGGGTGGGGGCAAGCTATGCCCTGGAGATAATGGAAACGTTGAAACTGCCAAAAGAGGTGCTGGAGATAGCAAAAGAGTTCTATCGTCACCACCAGACCGATTTCTCGCGCCTTGAGCAGTTACTTGAAGAGAAGCTAAAACAGCTCGAACAGGAAAACAAAAAACTCAACGAACTAAAGGCGCGCTACGAAGAGATGATGCGTAAGGGCAAAGACGAAATAGCGTCACAGCAGCTTGCACTCAGAAGACAGATAACCAAGCAGCGCACTGAGTATGAGAGACTGACCCGGCAGCTCAGGGAACAGATAAACAAATTAATGAAAACAGGAAATGTCTCAGAGGCTCACAGAGCTCTCAACAGAATACGCACCCAGGAGAGCAGGCTGCTCCAAAGCAATACTCAGAGCGAAGAAAGTACCAGCTTTAAGAGTGGTGATATTGTCACATTCATGGATAAAAAGGGAAGAATTGCAAAGATTAAAGGCAACAAAGCATGGGTTGAAACAGACGGCATGCTACTCGAAGTGGAACTCTCCAGACTAAAACCCTCGTCAAAGGACGAGAAGCCTGAAAAAAGGGTAACGGTCATCGCCAAAAAACCTGCCTCGGGGCTCCAGATAAACCTCATAGGCAAGCGACGAGACGAAGCCCAGCTTGAACTGTTGCGCTTCATCGATTCCGCCATTGCCGATGCTGCCACAAGTATACGTATTGTCCATGGATTGGGAAGCGGCATACTACGCCAGATGGTGCATGAAACACTAAAGGAACATCCGATGATCAAAAGCTTCAGACCGGCGCCGCCAGCCGAAGGCGGAGATGGTGCAACAATAGCGGAGCTCAAATGATGAGCATAGTCGAGCAGATAAAGGAGAGGGTGGACATAGTAGAACTCGTATCCCAATACGTGCAACTCAAAAAGCGTGGTTCCAATTACTTTGGACTGTGTCCGTTTCACTCAGAAAAGACACCCTCATTTTCTGTAAACCCCAAAGGCCAATTCTTCCACTGCTTTGGATGTGGAGAAAGTGGTGATGTAATAACATTTTTCATGAAGATAGAAAATCTGGATTTCCATGAGGCTGTTAGGGAACTGGCAGAACGATACAATATACCGATAGATCTAAAGGCAGACTCAAAATCGGACAGACTGATCCAGATCCACGAAACAGCAACCGAATACTTCCACAAAAAGCTTTTCAACAACAGATCAGCGCTGGATTATCTCAAATCGCGCAATATAGCAGACAAAACGATCGAGCATTTCAAGATTGGATATGCACCTCAAAGCGGAGAGCTGCTTCAGCTACTCAAACGGAGCTTCTCAACGGAAGAACTGTTGCTAAGTGGTATATTTGTGAGGGGCAGAGCCGGTCTCTACAATAGATTCTCCGAGCGCATAATCTTTCCTATACGTAACACCAAGGGCAAAACTATAGCCTTCGGAGGAAGAATACTAAACGACAAACATGCACAAAAGGCAAAGTATATTAATTCGCCAGAAACACCCATATTCTCCAAACAGAGAACACTTTTCGGTTTATACGAAGCCCAGACAGCAGCAAAAGAGAGTGGATCCGTCATAGTCACAGAAGGTTACATGGATTGTATAAGGCTACACGAAAGCGGCATTGAAAACGCGGTTGCAACACTGGGAACAGCCCTTACAACCTATCACATGGCGCGAATAAAACGTTACGCAGACAGAATTTACTTCAACTACGATGCTGACGAAGCCGGTTTCAGAGCGATGGCTCGGAGCGCAAGAACTATACTCTCAGCCGGGGTCTCTTCTTATGTTGTAACCCTGCCCGGAGGCGAAGATCCGGATAGTTTTGTATCGTCATTTGGTGCAGAGGAGTACTTGAAGCTCCTTGAGAGCGCAAAGGAGTACTTCGATTACCTTATCGAATACCTTGAGAGAAAATACGATTTAACCAAACCACAGGACAAGCTTAAGGCTATAGAAGAGATAAAACCGGTGCTACTGGGCATAAAGGATGCCACCATCAGGAGCCTATACATATCCAAAGCCGCCACAGCACTTGGTGTCTCAGAACAGGCACTCATAGAAAGAAAGCCTGTTGTTGGAGAATTTTTCAAAAACATAACAACTCAGGAGGCGCTACTGAGTTTCCTGCTCAAAAAGATAGAACTGATGATGTGGATAGAGGATCATGAACATTTTAGCCGCTATCTTAGCGAGCCGTATAGATCCATATTCTTAGAGCTTTACAGCTCCTTTCTGAGTGGTGAGAAGTTTGATGGGGTTTCCTTTGCGGAGAAACTACCGGACGATCAAAAAAGGGTGGCCTACGAACTGCTTGCTTTGCAGCAGACGGAGATAGAAAGAACCAGCCAGAGTAGGAACATATTTTTAGGGCTGATAAACAGATTGGAAAGGGAACACATCGAAAAACGGCTTAAACAGATAAAGGCGAAACTCAAGCAGGACCCGGCAAACGAAGAGTTGCTCAACGAGTACAACGAACTGTTCCTCAAGCTGAAGGAGATGTTGTGAAAGCAATAGCGGTAATGCTTGTCAACGCCATAGGCTACGGCGGGTACACGGGCGTTTTTCTCCTCATGCTGCTTGAAAGCTCCTTTTTTCCTTTTCCAAGCGAGATTGTTGTACCGCCAGCTGCGTACCTTGCAGCCAAAGGGAAAATGGATCTGCTTATGGTTATCGGTTGCGCCACTGCCGGTAGTCTCGCGGGTGCTTTTCTAAATTACTACCTCTCGCTAAAATTGGGTTATCCTTTTCTGCAAAAATACGGCAAATATGTCGGCCTCAGCGAAAAAACACTAAAAAGAGCGTGTGATTTCTTTGATAAACACGGGGCAATCAGCACCTTTATCGGCAGGCTGCTTCCCGGTATTCGCCAGTACATCTCCCTCCCTGCAGGGCTTGCGCGTATGGATCCCCTGTTGTTCGCCATATTCACAGCACTTGGAGCTGGTATCTGGGTAAGTGTGCTTGCCTTCATCGGCTACAGCGTGGGCAACAACCCAGAGCTTGTCAGTCGCATGTTACACAAAAGTTATATTTACATCGTTGCATTCTCGGCGATAACAGTTGCACTATACGTCTATTTTTACAGGAGGACTAAACAAAATGATAGGTGAATTTAGGCGCGTAGGGGATATTCTATTCCTCTCGGGTCTTGTAGACGCTTCAAGTGGCAATATGAGTGCAAGAACAAAAGACGGGTTGTGGATAACAAAAACCGGGCGGAGCCTGTTCGGGCTGCGCATGAAGGACATCGTAAAGATTGGCTTTGAGCGAGACGTGCGATGGAACGCAGCATCCAGTGAGGTCGAGCTGCACGTGGGCATCTACAAACAAGTAGAAGAGGCAAAAGCGATAATCCATGCCCACTGCCCAGCTACAGTTGCGCTCTCTTTAAATGAAAAACGCATAGTTCCACGCGACTACGAAGGCAGGCTTTTTCTAAAGGAGGTTGAAATTATCGATATACCGTTGAATGCGTGGGGCAGCATAGCAAGCCAGATCATACCCGATTACTTTAAAAACAGCCCAAACAGGATAGTAGTGGCACGTGCTCATGGCGTCTTTGCCTATGCCGAGACCCTGTTTGATGCCTGTAGAATTATCTCTGCATTGGAGAATTCATCGAAGATTATTCTACTTGCCGGTCAGGGCGGATAAGTATTTTTTCAAACTCGTCTTGCGGCAAGGGTCGCGCAAAGAGGTAACCCTGGAAGTAATCACACCCCATTTCCACAAGTGCATCAAACTGCCTCGTTGTTTCAACGCCCTCCGCTATGCAACGCATCCCCAGATCGTGCGCCAGATTCACAATTGTGCGTACCACCGAGACAACCCTCTCATCATCAGGTATCTTGCGAACAAAAGAGATATCTATCTTGACATAGTCCACATTGAGCCGCGATAGATACGAAAGCGACGAATAGCCTGTACCGAAATCATCAATAAGAAAACGAAAACCAAAATTCTTTATGGAATCAATAAGTCTACGAGCCTGTTCTATATCGTCCAGAAAAGAACGTTCCACAATCTCTATATTCACATAAGAGGGGTTTACACCACTTTGCTTAACCCTCCCGGTAAACACGTCCATGAAGTCACCCTTCTTTAAATGCTCTGGCGAGACGTTCAAGGAGACTGGAACAATAACCGCCCGTTTCTCTTCCAGACTCTTCAGGTAAGAGAGCACCTTTTTCAAAACAATCCGCTCTACCGACACAATGGCACCGGTCTCCTCTAAATAAGGCACAAAGGCTGCAGGCGACACGAAACCATCCGTTGTGCGCCATCTCAGAAGAGCTTCGGCGCCAACAATTCCACCATTCGCATCGAAGTAGGGCTGATAGAAGAGTACAAATTCGTCCCTCCTGATTGCTCTGTTCATCTCCTTCTTCAGTCTCAGTTTTTCAAAGGCGTTGATTTCGACCTCTTTTCTAAAGAACGCGCTTGTGTTTTCCCCTCTTGATTTTGCATCTGTCAATGCAGCGTGAGCTCTGTTTATAAGCTTGTTTGGATCAGTTCCATCCTTAGGAATCAGACTCAAACCAGCAGCAAACGAGATATCTATATGCTGATCCCCGACTACGTAGGGCCTTTTTAGCTCATTCATCACCTTTTCCAGAACAATCAGAGCGTCCTCTTCACTCTTTAAACCCTTAAGCAGGACACCAAACTTGTCTGACTCAAGCCTTGCCACCTCATCGTAGTCCCTTAAAGCGCCCTTTATTCGTGAGGCTATCATTGCAAGTACAAGGTTGCCGTTTTCATATCCAAGGGCGCGGTTGACCTGACGAAACTCAAGGGGATTTATCACGGCAACACAGCCAACAATGCCACTCTCTTTCTGTGCCCTCAATGTACTGATAAATCCCCTTAGCTTTCTTACAAACAGTTTTCTATTCTGAAGGTGGGTGGTTTCATCAAACATCGTCAACCTGCTAATCTGCTCCTGAAGCCGCACCTCGTTAGAGATGTTTTTGCCAGAAATAATGTGGTAGACAAGATCCTCTTCGACCTCCACCCTCGTTATAACGGTTGGCGCAACAGCAACCTTTCCACCGCTTACCGAATACCTCAAAAGGGTGGAAGTATTGCCATGGTTTCCAAGCAGATCCATGGAGCTGATCACCTGTCTCTTTGAATGCTCATCCGCAAGCAATTCAAGAAAATTCACATCATCAAGACTTTTCTGATCAAATCCAAAAAAGTGTTTCGCCGACTGGTTTGACCAGACGATTCTGAAGTTGCTATCGGTGATGAATATAAAATCGAAGCTGGAATCCATAGCGGAAAAGGCAAGTGTGGAGAACCTATTGGAGCTAATTTTATCCAGTATAAATGTCAGGCTTTCCCGAATGTTTTTTAAAAGGAAATAGACCTCTTTTTTGAACACACCGCTTTGCCTGGAAGCAAGCACAAGGACACGCCTCTTCTTGCCGCCTGTTATAGGTATGGCACATCCGGAATAGATACCGTAGGATCTTGCCACTTCACCCAGGGGACCTATAGATCTGCGATTTATGTCGTTTACGATGTAGATACTGTTCCTTGTGTAAGCTTTGTATATGGGTGTTTTCTCAAAAAAGGTAAGGTTTTTCTTGCTGGAGGAGACCTCTGTCAATCTCTCTGCAAAGCCACCAAGCTCTTCGCTACTTACCGCGCTGCTCTCAACATGTATCTTGCCGCCCTGAAGATTTACTATGAACGATATATCTATACCCATATACTCCACGAATATCCGGGGGAGCCTCTTGATGATTTCGTCCTTGTTTTTCAGGGAAATATACAAATGATTGATCTGGTACAGTGTATTGTAGATTCTGGTAGTAAAAGCCAGCTGGAGGCTCTTGTTGTATGCATCTGTTACATCACGTGCAAGTATAATTCTGTAGTTCTCATCTTCGCCCGTAAGGCGCGCAACAGTTGCATCAAGATACAGGGTCCTGCCACTTTTTGTGCGGCAGGCTATGGTTTTTCTTTCATTATCGCCCTTTAGAAGTTCGTGCAGACCCTCTCCCTTTGTGGGATCTGCAAATCTGAACACATCCTTACCTATAAGTCTCTCTTTGGGATAACCAAACAGCTCACTGACAGCCTCATTTACATAGACAACCCGATTATCGTCATCAAGGAGCACAACAAGCTCGTGTGCAAGGTCTATGGCAGAACCAAACATGCGTATGAATCTTTCAGCCTCAAGCCTTCTCAAGGCGTAGGCAATGCTACTCTGGATCTGCTTCAAAAGGTGAACATGCTGCATGCTAAATGAGCCCTTCGTATCATCGTGAATGAGGAGCACATAAGCCACCTTACCGTTTCTGTCTATTGGTATGGAGCACGCAGAGTAGATACCGTAGTGTCTGTGATATTCCCACCAGGCACTCATATCCTTATGCGACAGAACGTCTGATATAATTGTCACGTTGCCAGACTGGCAAGCCCTGAAAACAGTGCCTCTACCGTAAGGGAGGGTACCGTCGCTTTTAATTGTCAGCGTTTTGAGGAGAGCTTCCACACCCTTCAATCTGCTCTTGACATAAAAAACCCTGAAATGACCGTTCTCTATCCTCCCGATACATGCTGAGGCGTACCCTATATCATCCACAAGTAAATCGCAAATCTCCTCAAACATGCTTTGTTGAGAAGAAGCGTGTATCACGAGACGTGTAACCTGACTGAGGGCGTAGAATAGCCTTTCGAACGATTTTTCCTTCCTTGCATCAAAAACCAGCACCAGTACTGCGTTTTCTCCGTTATAGCTTATGGTCTGCCCAAAAAGCTTAACATGCACGGGGGAACCATCGTGAGCCCTGTAGGTGTTGGCATGTCTATCGTATGCAAAATCTTCATTGTTAGCCTTTTTCCTTAGGAGGTTATCAAGTAGCATTTTTTCGTGCTCTGAGGCAAATGTGAGCAAGGAGGTTCCAACGAGCTCTTCGGGTTTGTAGCCTAACATCGAGGCAAACGTCCTGTTGGCAAACTCAACCCTACCACTCTTTGAGTATATGTAAACGCCTACAAGCGTTGAAGACGAAAGCTCCCTTAAAAACTCTGTTTGCATTCTTCAGCTTATGTCCTATCTGCTTGTCTGATTAATGATTAATTAAAAGAGCCCATTATCCTGACGGTGAATAATATCATAGAAATTTATAAATATCAAGCAGGCACTGGTTTTTTGTTTTTAATTTTACTAATTATATTACTTTTTTATCCTGATGTAAATAATTATACTTAACTGTAACTTAAGAAATGTAGGCTTGACAGATGACCGTCCCATGGTTAGAGTGTATATTAAAGGCACTAAAGGGGTTCTGTTATGAACGAAAAGCTCTTTAAATGCGCCCAGGAGTTGAAAAAAGCCCAAAAAATAGCAGTTTTAACCGGCGCTGGGATATCCAAAGCAAGTGGTATACCCACATTCAGGGGAAAAGATGGGCTCTGGAAGAGATATTCACCCACCGAACTGGCTACACTCGATGCCTTTATGAGAAACCCCAAACTGGTATGGGAATGGTACAATTATAGAAGAAAAATCGTCAAGCAGGCAAAGCCGAACGCCGCCCATCATGCGCTTGTGACCCTGGAGAAACACTTCAAGAGCAACTTTACACTTATAACACAGAATGTTGATTCTCTCCACAGACAAGCCGGTTCGGAAAATGTACTTGAACTACACGGCAACATATTTGAGAACCGGTGCTTAAACTGCGGTAAGGTCTATTACGATGATACTGTCTACGAAGACACCCAGCTACCGCCTTCATGTAGATTCTGCTCAGGAAGGGTCAGGCCCAACGTGGTATGGTTTGGCGAGAATCTAAACAGGGAAATTCTCGATGCCGCGATGAAAGCTTCCGCAACCTGTGATTGTTTTCTTGCCATAGGCACAAGTGGAGTAGTCCAACCCGCAGCAAGCATGCCCAAGATAGCTCACGACAGAGGGGCCTTTGTTATCGAGATAAATATCGACTATTCAGGCATCTCCATCTATGCGGATGAAATGCTTCTGGGAGGCGCTGAAGAGATACTGCCTCAGCTCGTTGCCATGCTTTAACAACCATACTTTAACAACCATACAGTGACTAAAATTTAAATTATAGTTAAGACACAACTTTGTTTACTTTGCTTGTTATGTTAAAACTTTTTCATATTAATTTTATCTTGATAAAACGTGTTAATTGTGCATAATGTTAAAAATTAATTAAGGGAGGTGAGTATATGAGAAGGGTTGTCTCGATTGTCTTGAGTGTATTACTGTTGTTTGGTGTTGCAGGTGTACAGCAGAGCTTTGCCAAAAAGGTTAAAAACTACATCATTGCAACAGCAACGCCCGGTGGAACCTACTATCCGGTTGGTGTAGCTATAGCAACACTGATTAACATGAAATTGGCAAAGAAAGGCATAACAGCAACGGCAATTACATCAGCTGGTAGCGGAGAGAACATAAAACTCCTCAAAAGAGGAGAAGCCGATTTTGCCATTCTTCAGGGTCTCTTTGGTGCTATGGCATACAACGGCACAGGCGTTTACAAGAAACCACAAAGATTCTTCTATGCTGTTACAGCCCTGTGGCAAAACGTGGAGCACTTCTCGCTTTTGAGAAAATACGTGAAAACCGGCAACATAATGGACCTAAAAGGCCTTCATGAGCGCTTCTCTATTGGCAAAAGGGGCAGTGGCACAGAAGGTAGTGGTAAGGTGATACTCTCTGCTCTTGGCATCAAAATTGGAAAGGATTTCACACCCGTTTACCTTGGTTATAACCAGAGTATCGACGCTATGATCGACGGCAGGATTGCCGGAGCAAATACACCAGCAGGACCACCTGTGGCAGCAATTACAAGGCTCTTTGCAAGGCTGGGTCCCAAGAAGGTAGCTCTGCTTAACTTCACAGACGATCAGCTTAAGAAAATAGACTCACATTACGATGTCTGGTTCAGGTATGTAATTAAACCCGGCACATACCCAGGACTCAAAAAGCCTGTTTATACAATAGCTCAGCCCAATTTCCTTGCCGTAAGGAAGGGCGTGCCCCAGAAGGATGTGTATCTTATTGTAAAAACCATCTATGAGAATCTGCCGTTTTTGCACAATATCCACAAAGCCACATACGCCATCAAGCTACAGAACGCAATTAAAGGGCTGCCTGTTCCACTTGCGCCAGGAGCAGCAAAATACTATGAGGAACAGGGTTTGAAGATACCGGCGAAATTGATAGCAAAATAGAATATTCAGGGATTCGGCCATGGAAAACAACAAAGATGTACTCCAGCAGGAAGAAGCCGGCTCCAAGATACTCGTAAGAAACCTGGACAAAATAGGAATACCTGGCAAGGCCGTCAAGGTGGCAAGCGTCATTTTGACGGTCTTCGCCCTTTGGTTCAATAGCTTCGGTGTCATATCCGAGTTGCATCAGAACGCCATTTTCTTTTCTTTCATCTGCTTTGCCGGTTTTATCCTGTACCCCACATCAAAGAAATACCCCAAAAAGACCCTTACTCTGGATACGATACTCGCTGTACTGGCTTTTCTCAGTGGCCTTTATATAGTCTTCTTTGAAAATACCATCCATGCAAGGAATGAGGTGCTGATTCTGCGCGACATGATAGTGGCAGGAATAGCCGTATTGTTGACCATTGAACTATCACGAAGGGTTGCCGGAGTTGTCATACCTTTCCTTGCCCTTCTGTTCAGCGCCTATGCGCTATTTCTGGGCAGGTACATGCCAGCCGGTATGTTCAACTTCCGCGGCATTCATCTATCCACATACCTCTACAGGATGTACTTTACAACCGATGGTATCTTCGGCTATATAACGACCATTGCATCTACCTACGTCTTTTTATTTATACTCTTTGCAGCGTTCTTCTTAAAAAGCGGTGCCGGTGATTTCATTATTGATTTCGCAAAAGCAGTAATGGGCAAAACTGTCGGTGGCCCAGCAAAGGTAGCGGTGGTTGCAAGCGGCATCATGGGATCTATCACGGGTAGCTCTGTAGCAAATGTCGTAGGCACAGGTTCCATTACAATACCACTCATGAAGAAGATCGGTTTCGCCCCGGAATTTGCAGGGGGTGTTGAAACCGCAGCTTCGGTGGGTGGACAGATGATGCCACCGATAATGGGCGCTGGCGCTTTCGTTATGTCCCAGTGGACACAGATACCCTATACCACCATAATCGGTGTTGCTCTAATACCTGCCATTATCTACTACCTGGGCGTCTTGCTTAACGTCCATATAAGAGCCAAAAAGAGTGGTATCAAACCGCTGGAAGACGAAGAGATACCCGACGTCAAAGAGGTACTGAAAAAAGGCTGGCATTTCTTGATTCCGCTGGGAGTGCTGGTATTTCTGCTTGCCGAGAGCTTCACACCAACGTATGCTGCCATTATCAGCCTTGTCTCGGTGGTTGTTGTAAGCTGGTTCAAGAAGGAGTCCCGCATGGGACCGAAAAAGATCTACGAAGCCTGTGTCTTTGGCGTCAGAAACATGGTGGCTACAGGTGTTCTACTGATAGCAGCCGGTATTATTGTTGGTGTTATCACGCTAACAGGCTTGGGTCTTGCTTTCTCTGTACTTGTCACATCAATCACATCCAACAGCATCTTCTGGTTGTACGTATTGACTGCACTTGCCGCTTTGTTTCTCGGTATGGGCCTGCCGGTTACCGCATCCTATATTGTGCTGGCTGTACTGATAGCACCGGCTTTCAAGATGCTTGGAGTGTCGTTGCTTGCAGCAAACATGACGGTCTTCTGGCTGGCTGAAACGGCGAACGTTACCCCGCCCATTGCACTTGCAGCGTTTGCGGCAAGCGGCATAGCCGGCTCCCGACCGCTGGATACGGCTATAGAGGCGTTCAAGCTTGCCAAGGGTCTTCTGCTCATTCCTATCTTTTTCCTGTACACAAAGATCTTAAGTGGCCTGACGACAACAAGCCTGATGCCCGCCTTGTATCTGTTGTTTGGCTTATTCAGTTTTACAATAGCCATTGAAGGCTATTTCAACAGAAAACTCTCAATAGTGGAAAGGCTGTTGTTCCTTGCGGCCGGTTTGTTGAGCTTTTACCCGAACGAAGAAACAAACATAATAGGTTTAGCTGCGGCGGCGTCTCTGTTTTTCGGGTACATGTTTTATGGAAAAATTAAACAGCGGTTCAGCCGCTGAGGACGTTACTGGTGTCCTTCCAGAGGGATTCTATGTCGTACTCTGCCCTTTTCCGTGCGGAGAAGAGGTGGATAACGATATCGTAGCTGTCTATCAGTACCCATTCACTGTCGCTGCTCCCCTCAAGGTGGTGAATGGGTACATTTGCCTTTTCAAGCTCATCAATTACAGCATCCACCTGACGGGAGCTTTCCACGGTACCTATGATGAAGTAATCAAACAGCGCAGATCTGTGTCTTACATCTATTATAGAGACATCCTCAACCTTCTTATCCTCCAGAATCTCCACAATTCTCTCCTTCATAGCCTGTACAACCCCTTCTCTTTAATAAATTGCTCGACACCCTCCGGCACCAGGTAGCGTATAATCTCACCTTTTCTAATCTTGTGTCTTACCATACTGGAAGATATGTCGAACGCCGGTGGTTTGAATATGTAAACCGTTCCTGTTTGTGGCTTCCTCGTAAATCCATCCTTCACCTCTATGAATGTGACCACATCTGCATACCTCTCCTCTACAGGCGTCGTGTCGTATTCCGGCCTGCATATGAGTATGAAAGGTATTAGATCCACAAGCCTTCTGTAATCCTTCCATAGATCCAGATAGAAGAAGGCGTCTGTGCCCACCATGAAGAAGAGATCATCGTCAGGATAGATGTCCTTCAGCGATTCCACCGTATCTATGGTGTAATTTACCCTGTCGCTGTCTATCTCAAGCCGCGATATTTCAAAACCCTCAAGCCCCTCTATGGCTATCTCAATCATTCTATAGCGATATTCAGCAGCGGCAACATCGTCTTTCTTGTGCGGTGGTATACCTATGGGCAGAAATACAACCTTATCGAGTGCAAAAGCCTCGTAGGTGCTGATGGCGCCACGTAGATGACCTATGTGAACAGGATTAAACGTGCCGCCGAAGATCCCTATTCTCATTCCCTTGTCTGTCCACTGCCCCTGATCTTGTATTTGTAGGTGGTCAGTTCCCTTAAACCCACGGGACCGCGCGCATGCAGCTTGTTTGTGCTAATACCTATCTCTGCACCCATTCCAAATACGCCACCATCCGTAAAACGGGTGGATGCATTGACGTATACACAGGCTGCATCAACAGCATTTAAGAAGCGTTCGGCTGAGGTGTAATTCTCGGTCACTATTGCCTCGGAATGTCCCGAACCGTAGCGATTTATGTGTTTTACTGCATCCTCAAGTGAATCAACAACGGCTATGGAGAGTATTAGGTCAAGATATTCTGTATGAAAATCCTCTTCTGTAGCTGGTTTTACGTCGATTATGGCCCTTGTTCTCTCACACCCGCGCAGCTCGACACCAGCTTCATCCATCATTTTCTTGAAAGGCGGCAGAAAAGCCTCTGCAATATCTGCATGTACAAGCAGTGTTTCCATTGCATTACAAACACCGGGTCTATTAACCTTCGCATTGTAGGCTATCCTCAGCGCCATTTGGAGCTCTGCATCTGCATCGATATAGGTGTGGCAGAGACCCTTATCGTGCTTTAACACACTCATCGTGGCGTTTTGGGATACAAAGCGTATCAATCCTTCGCCACCACGCGGAACGATCAGGTCGATGTATCTATCCATTCTGCACATGTGTAAAACGCCTTCCCTGTCGGTTTTCTCAACAAACATGACACAATCTGGATTAATGTTTCCTTCTTCCAGTGCCTTCCTGACCAGCTCGACAAGCAGGGCATTGGAAGAGAAAGCTTCCTTTCCACCCCTCAACACACAGCTATTCATGGATTTCAGGCAGAGGGAGGCAGCATCTATTGTTACATTGGGCCTGGATTCGTATATAATACCCACAACTCCTATGGGAACACGTACGCGCTCAATGTGCAAACCATTTGGCAGCCTGTAACCTTCTATAACCTCTCCAACCGGACACTTAAGAGCCGCAACAGTTCTTACGGATTCTATCATGCCATCTATACGTCTATCGTTCAGAAGCAACCTATCTATAAGCGCAGAGGAGAGATTGGCTCTTTTTGCGCTATCCACATCCTGCTCATTTGTCTTTTTTATTTTCTCACGATTCTCATCGAGCAATTCTGCCAGCCTGAGCAAAACAGCGTTAATGGTAGCCTCGTCTGTTGAGGAAAGTTCGTACCAAGCCCTTTTTGCCTTCTCTGCAACGGATTCTATGTACGCCTCAAGCATTGTCCCTCCCTGTCTCTTCGAAAAGGACCATGTTGTCGATATGAACAACGTCGTTTGAGTACTTATATCCAAGCACCTCAGCAATGCGAGAAGAATGTAAACCCTTTATCCGCTCTATTTCGAGAGAGTCATAGTTGGTTATGCCCCTTGCAATGACCCTGCCGTCAACACTTTCGATGCTGACGATATCCCCACGTTCGAAGCTCCCATATACCTTAACTATGCCACTTGCAAGCAAGCTCTTGTGCTTAAGCAGACTCCTCTTTGCACCATCGTCCACCACAATAGCACCCGCTACCACACCGCTTGAAATCCACGACTCTTTCGAACTGATAGGATGACTTGCCGGTTCAAACAGACTATAGAGAACCTCCCTGCCGTTGAATAGGTCCCTCAAGATCCCCCTTCGTGTGCCGTTTAGTACAATTGCAATCTTGCCCAGTGCAGCCACGCGCCTGCCCGCCTCAACCTTGCTCCTGATACCTCCCGCTCCAAGTTCCCCAGAGCCCTTCAGTGAGGCAGCATCGAAATCGGAAGGCACAACCCGCAGAAGCCGTGCACCTTCCTCGGATGGATCCTTATCATAAACACCATCCACATTGCTCAACATCAGCAATACATCCGCTTCCGTCAGATTCACCACATGGGAGGATAGATTGTCATTATCGCCAAAACAGAGCTCTTTTACAACAACGGTATCATTTTCGTTCACAACAGGCAAGCTTTTCCATTTTATAAGTGTCAACAGGGCATTTTTTGCATTTATAAATCGTCGTCTGTTCTGGATATCATCGATGGCTATTAGCACCTGAGAGACGGTAATGCCGAACCGCTGAAACAGTCGCTTGTACAACTGCATAAGTTCTGGTTGACCAATGGCTGCAAGCGCCTGCTGGTGGATAATGTTGTCCGGCTTTTTTCTTAAACCCATAGCAGCCATACCACTTGCAACGGCACCACTTGAAACAACGACAATCTCTTTGTTCAGGTCACCTATCAGATAGGCGATGTCATTCGTGATAGACTCAAGCAGTCCTGTGTCTATATCCCTCGACCTGTTCACTATAACAGCGCTACCAATTTTGATTACAATACGCCGGGCTTTTTCAAGCCGCTCTATAACAGAGAACTGATCCATCCCAACAACTTCTCAAGACCACGTTTTTTGAGGGCGCTCACCAGGAAAACCGTTTCGTTTTCGAAAAGCTTACTAAACTGTTCAGGCTCCTCAACAAGGTCAATCTTGTTGAGCACAACAGCCCTCTTTCTTTCAAGGAGCGAGCGATCGTATTCCTTTAACTCCTTTAGCAGCTGTTCGAACTGTTCCTTAGGACTTTGTGTTATATCAAGCACGAAAAGCAGAATACGTGTTCTCTCTATGTGCCTTAAGAATCTCAAGCCCAGACCCTTACCCTTGCTCGCACCTTCAATGATTCCAGGAATATCAGCGACGATAAAATCCTTGTCACCGTAGGCTACATAACCCAGGTGCGGTGTCAGGGTGGTGAAGGGATAGTCGGCAACCTCCGGCGTAGCATTGGAGATCGCCCTTATAAGAGATGATTTGCCTGCATTGGGAAAACCAACAAGACCAACATCGGCTATCAGTTTTAATTCCAGTATCAGCTCTTTCGCCTGGCCCTTCTTGCCTTTTGTGGCTATTCGAGGAGCCCTGTTTGTGGCTGTAGCAAAAGCAGCATTACCCTTACCCCCTTTGCCGCCCTTTGCTACAACCACACGCTGGCCATTTTTACTCAAATCGGCTATAACATTGCCCTCTGCATCCTTCACAATGGTGCCAACAGGCACCTTAATTATCAGGTCCCTGCCACTTTTACCTGTTTTGTTGTTGGAAGATCCGCTTGCTCCATTTTCGGCGCTAAAATGACGCTTAAAACGAAAAAGCCTAAGGGTGTTCTCGTCGGTGGTAGCTTCAAGGATAACATCACCACCCTTACCGCCATCACCACCGTCGGGACCGCCCTTAGGCACGTACTTTTCCCGCCTGAAGCTAACTATACCTGATCCACCGTCACCCGCCTTAACCGATATTCTGGCATGATCGATAAACATCTACGGATAGACGCTGACAACCTTTTTGCCAAACTTATTCTCGAACTTCACCCTGCCAGCAACGAGGGCAAACAGCGTATCGTCCTTGCCTTTACCGGTGTTCTTTCCCGGGTGCCACTTGGTGCCTCTCTGTCGCACAAGAATTTCGCCGGCTTTGACAAACTGGCCATCGCCCCTTTTGACACCGAGCCGTTTACCTATGCTATCTCTTCCGTTTTTGGTGCTTCCCAATCCTTTTTTATGAGCCATTCACGCCTCCTGAATCTTCTTTTTGTGTTCAGGCTTCTATCTTTTTAATCCTGACCTCGCTGAACCACTGTCTGTGGCCCTTCTTCCTCTTGTAGCCCTTTCTCCTTTTAAACTTGAAGACGATGATCTTTTTTGCCTTTGCAGTCCTGATCAGCTCGCCTTTAACCGTTGCACCTTCCACATAAGGTGTGCCTATCTTGTCGCCAGCCATGAGCACCTTATCGAAAACTACTTCGCCTTCGCTTTCCGGCAGCTTCTCAACCCTGATCACGTCGCCTTCTTTAACTATGTACTGTTTACCGCCAGTTTCTATTACAGCAAACATGACACTCCTCTCCTTGCACTTATTCAAGCCCTATGCTTCTACAAAATTGCACCTGTTTTGTCAAGCTTTAGGTGTAAAAAACGGCGTTATCAATGCTCGCCTGCAACCGATCAAGAAGCTCAAAAAAGCGCATCCAGAGATTGACAAGGCGGGTTTTATGTATATAATCGCTGATGTTTACAAGCCGAAGTGGCGGAATTGGTAGACGCGCTAGATTCAGGGTCTAGTGGGCTCTAAGCCCGTGGGGGTTCGAGTCCCCCCTTCGGCACCAGTAGCATTAAGGAGGAATCCTTCCATGGCCTCAAACGAGACTTTCCTTTTTACATCCGAATCCGTTACAGAAGGTCACCCCGACAAGGTGGCAGATCAGATCTCCGATGCAATTCTCGACGCCATAATTGCTGATGACAAGGAATGCAGGGTAGCGTGTGAAACACTGTTAACAACCGGCGTGGTATTCGTTGCCGGTGAGATAACAACGCATACGTACGCCGACATTCCAGACATTGTCAGGGAAACAATCAAGGAAATCGGATATACAAACGCAAGCTACGGACTCGATTACAAATCCTGTGCCGTGCTTACATCCATAGACAGACAGTCGCCGGATATTGCAATGGGCGTAAACAGGGGCAAGGAGCTGGGAGCCGGTGACCAGGGTATGATGTTTGGTTATGCTTCCGATGACACAGATGAGTATATGCCGTTAACAATTGTACTTGCCCATAAGCTTGCCAAAAGGCTTGCCGACGTTAGAAAGCAGGGCCTCCTGCCCTATCTGAGGCCCGATGGAAAAACACAGGTCACAATACGTTATCACGGTTTTGAACCGGACAAGGTTACTGCTGTCGTTGTTTCTGCCCAGCACGATCCAAATATAGAGCTTGAGCAGCTACGCAAGGATATTGTTCAGTACGTGATTCGCTACGTTATCCCACAGGAGCTCTGGGATGAAAATATCAGTTTTTATATCAATCCAACGGGCAGGTTTGTGCTCGGTGGACCACACGCGGATACAGGACTAACGGGCAGAAAAATTATTGTTGATACATACGGAGGCGTTGCGGCGCACGGTGGTGGTGCTTTCTCCGGCAAGGATCCGACCAAGGTGGATCGCTCGGGTGCCTACATGGCGAGGTACATAGCGAAAAACATCGTTGCTGCAGGGCTGGCTAAACGTTGCGAGGTGCAGCTTGCCTATGCAATAGGCGTCCAGGAACCTGTAAGCATCATGCTTCACACCTATGGAACGGGTAAACTCCCCAAGGAGGATCTGAAAAGATTGATTGTAGAGAACTTCGACCTGACACCCAAGGGCATGATAGAAACGCTGGACCTACTAAGGCCCATCTACAAAAAAACAGCGGCATACGGGCACTTCGGAAGAAACGAGCCGGAGTTTACATGGGAAAAGACCGACAAAGCAGAGATACTAAAGAAACAGGCGGGGATCTAATATGGATTACGATGTGAAGGATATATCACTGGCCGACAAGGGTAAGGACAGAATAGAATGGGCCTTTCAAACAATGAAGGTCCTGGAGTCTATACAGGAACGATTTGAAAAGGAGCACCCTCTTGCTGGGAAGCGCATAGGGGCATGTCTACATGTAACAACAGAAACAGCAAATCTCATGATTACTCTCAAAAAGGGTGGCGCTGATGTATACCTGTGCGCATCCAATCCACTCTCCACGCAGGATGACGTGGCAGCAGCGCTGGTTAAGCATTACGGCATACCGGTTTTTGCGATTAAAGGTGAGGATAGGGATACCTACTACAAGCATTTAAACGCCGTTTTAGATAGGGCTCCACAGGTGACAATGGATGATGGCGCGGATCTGGTTTCCCTGCTTCACTCGCGAAGGAAGGAGCTGGCTGAGAATATTATAGGCTCAACAGAGGAGACCACAACAGGTGTAATACGCCTGAAAAGCATGGAAAAAAACGGTGTGCTGGCATTTCCGGTAATTGCCGTAAACGATGCAAACACCAAGCACATGTTTGACAACCGCTATGGAACGGGTCAATCCACGCTTGATGGCATCATAAGAGCAACAAACAGATTGATCGCCGGTAGCGTTTTTGTGGTTGCCGGATACGGTTTCTGCGGTAAAGGATTAGCAGAACGCGCAAGGGGCATGGGAGCAAATGTGATAGTTACAGAAGTGGATCCGCTCAAGGCCCTCGAAGCTGTTATGGATGGCTTCAGGGTTATGCCCATGGTAGAAGCAGCTAAGGTCGGTGACTTTTTCTGTACGGTCACCGGGGATATACATGTGATTAGAAAGGAACACTTTGAGCTCATGAAGGATGGAGCAATCGTGGCGAATGCAGGCCACTTCGACGTGGAGATAGATGTGAAAGCGCTCAGAGCAATGGCAGTTTCAAGCAGAGAGATACGCGATTTTGTGAAGGAGTATCGCCTCCCGAATGGCAACAAGATCTATCTGCTCGCCGAAGGTAGGCTGGTTAACCTTTCGGCAGCTGAGGGACATCCATCGAGCGTTATGGATATGTCTTTTGCCAATCAGGCTCTGTCCTGTGAGTACCTGATCAAGAATCATGGCAAGCTGCAAAGAAAGGTATACAGGGTTCCGGAAGAGATAGACAACATGATTGCTGCACTGAAACTACAAACCCTTGGAGTAGAACACGACCAGCTCACAGAGGAGCAGAAAGAGTACCTTGCAAGCTGGACAATAGGCACATAAAAAGGATGGAGGCTATTAAATGAAGGAAAAGATACTCGAAGCCTTAAAGCAGGTCTTCTACCCCGGTAAAACTCACAGTGTTGTGAGTGAGGGGATAATCGAAGACGTGCAAATGGAAGGGAAAAAGGCGGTAATAAAGATAAAAACATCCGAAGAAAACCAGAATGTGATCAATATTCTCAAAAAAAGCATACCGCAGGCGGCAAAGGAAGTCGAGGGCGTTGAAGATGTTGAGCTTATAATTGAAAGGACGCCCCAAAAGGCATCTGAGGCAGAAGACGAAAAGGTTGCCAACATAAAGTACATCATTGCCACAACCAGTGGCAAAGGTGGCGTAGGTAAAACAACCGTAAGTGTCAACACGGCTGTAGCCCTTGCAAAGCTGGGTTTCAGGGTAGGTCTGCTCGATGCAGACATTTATGGTCCAAACGTGCCAACCATGATGGGTATCGAAGGTGTACCTATCACGGTGGACACAAAACACAAAGATAAAATACTGCCTATCGAGAAATATGGCGTAAAGGTGCTTTCCATAGGTAACATGATTCCAAAGGATGCCGCCGTAATCTGGCGTGGACCATTAATACACTCGGCTATAAAGCAATTTATGCAGGATGTAACCTGGGGAGATCTGGATTTCCTCATTGTGGACCTCCCACCCGGCACCGGTGATGCCCAGATAAGCCTTGCGCAGGAAACCAAGGTATCCGGCGGCATTATCGTGATAACCCCACAAAAGGTAGCTATGAGCGACGCAATGAAAGCCAACGATTTCTTCAAAAAGCTCAATATACCTGTCGTGGGTGTAATTGAAAACATGAGTTACTTTGTCTGTCCACACTGTGGAGCGCGTACAGACATTTTTGCACATGGTGGTGGTAAAAAATTCGCCGCTGAGAATTCCCTACCGTTTTTGGGCGAGATCCCTATAGATCTTGGGGTAAGGGAAGGCGGCGATACCGGCAAACCCACAGTTATCGCTAATCCCGATTCACCCGTTGCCAAGGCCTTTATCGATGCTGCAAGGAACATCGTAGAGAGGGTGAAGCTGCTTAACGATTAACCGGAGGGCTCTATGAGCATTTTTGATTTGTTCAGGAAATCGCCATTTGCGGCTCTTAATGAGATGATGCGCGAGGTAATGGAGTGTACAGAACGCGTTCCGGCTCTCTATGAAGCCTTTTTGAACCACGATAGAGAAAATGTGGATAGACTCTCCAAAGAAATCTCAGACCATGAGTATCAGACCGATATGATAAAGAATCAGATCAGACAGAGCCTTCCAAACAGCATATTCATGCCTGTAGCAAGAGGCGATCTGTTGCAAATCATAGCTGCCATGGATGCAATAGCAGACAAAACGGAAGACCTTGGCGTTTTGATGAGCTTCAAGGATATTAAGGTACCGGAGAGTATCAAAAAGGAGATGATGGAGTTTGCCGAGAGCGTTATAGAGGTTGTCAAGCTATCCAAGGATGTAATAGAGGAGCTTGAAACCCTTAAGGCTGCAAGTTTCACAGGACCTGAGGCAAGACTTATATCAGAGCTCCTTGATAAGATAAACCAGTCAGAGCATCAGACAGATCGTTTTCAGTACAAAATCACAAAGCAGATACTCAATTCTACAGAAGAAATGGATTGTGCATCCCTTGTGCTCTGGCTTAAAATCATTGAGACAACAGGCGGTATAGCTAACGCCGCCGAAAAAATGGCCAACAGGATCAGGCTGATAATTTCGCAGTAGCCATGGAACCAACCGTTATACTTATACTTGCCGCCATCTTCGGCTTCTACATGGCTTGGAACATCGGTGCAAACGATGTTGCCAATGCCATGGGTACAAGTGTCGGAGCAAGGAGTCTCTCCTTTAAAGAAGCCATCATCGTTGCTGCCATATTTGAATTTCTTGGCGCAATGCTTGTTGGCAACCATGTGAGTCTGACAATAGCCAAAGGCATTGTTAACCCGCATGATTATGCAAGCCACGCGGCTACGTTTGCATACGGCATGCTCGCAACGCTGCTGTCTGCTGCCCTGTGGGTGAATCTCGCCACAAAGTTAGGTATGCCTGTCTCAACAACGCATTCAATCGTTGGTGGCGTTATAGGCTTTGGCATCGTTAGTCACGGCTTCTCCTCAATCAAGTGGGGCAAGCTGGTAACCATAGTGGCAAGCTGGGTGGTATCGCCCATAAGCGGTGGTATTATCTCGTTTGTTATATTTATGCTCATTGCGCGTCTGATATTGGCAAACGAGAAACCCGTAGTTGCGGCAAAAAGGTATGCACCGTTCCTTGCCTTCCTTGTTGCAATTGTGCTTGTCTTTTCCATGCTTTACAAAGGACTGAAAAACCTGCATCTGAACCTGCCCTTTATGCAGGCTCTGGGGCTTGCCATCCTTGTTGGCGTTGTGTTTGCCTTTTTCATTTTCCTTATCGTAGCACGAATACCAACCGACTCGAAATTACCGTACAAACGCAGATACCCGCAGGTCGAGCGGGTTTTTGCAATATTGCAGGTTATTACAGCCTCTTACATGGCTTTCTCTCACGGTGCAAATGACGTTGCAAATGCCGTTGGGCCACTGATGGGAGCTGTCTATGCCTCTGCATTAACCCACAAAGCAAGCATTTCTATGCCACTGTGGGTCTTAAGCGTAGGCGCCGTGGGTATAGTTGTAGGACTCTCAATGTATGGCTACAAGGTTATACTGGTTGTAGGAAGGAAAATAACCGATATGACACCCTCAAGGGGTTTTGCTGCTGAGTTTGGTGCAGCCACCACAGTACTTGTCTGTTCCAAGCTGGGATTACCTATCTCCACAACACATACACTCGTAGGAGCCGTTATCGGGGTAGGACTTGCAAGGGGCCTTGGTGCGCTCAATGCCAAAGTGCTAAAGGACGTTATGGTCTCCTGGCTATTAACCATTCCTATAGCTGCGGCACTATCTGCCGGCATTTTCCTTGCATTATCCGGTTTTGCCTCCCTATGAAATACGCAACCATCGATATGGGCACCAACACCATACGGTTGCTCATTGCACGTTTGCGTCGTCACTGCGTCTTTGATTTTCTCGTGCAAAAGAGCATGATAGCAAGAATTGGAGAGGGTTTCGGTCACAGAAGACTGATAACAGAAGCAGCCCTTCAGCGCACACGCAAGGTCCTCAGTGAATATAAACATCTGATAGATATTCACGGTGTCAAGGATGTGTTTGTAGCTGCAACAAGCGCTATCAGAGAAGCGGAAAACGGCGATTGGTTTGTTGACAGCCTGTCAGATTTTGGTTTTCACATCGAAATAATCTCGCCTGAAAGGGAGGCATATCTGACACACCTGGGCATTCTATACTTCCAGTCAGATAAGCTTGATTCAAAACGGTGGCTTGCATTTGATCTTGGGGGAGGAAGCACGGAATTCATATTCTCAGAGGGCAGAAAGCTAATCTTTACAACAAGTTTGCCACTTGGCGGCGTTAAGCTACTCGAACGTCACGTAAAGCATGATCCACCCCTACCAGAGGAGATAGAAAATCTCACATTGGAGTTCAGGGAAGCGCTCGAGAAGGAACTGCCGCATTTTGATCCCGAGTTAATCGTCGGCAACGCAGGTACCGTTACGTCCCTGGCGGCAATTGACCAGGGGCTTACACGCTACAGCCACAGTGCAACGGAAGGATACTGCTTAAAAAAGGAGAGAATCGAAAGAATAGCCAGACAGATGAGTCAGATGAGTGCAGACGATCGACTAAACAGATACAAAGTACTTGAAAAAGGCAGAGAAGATGTTATTGTAGTTGGAGCATACGTAGTGTTAACCATACTTGAGGCATTTGGTGCGCAATATTTGATCACCACAAACGGTAGTCTTCGTGAAGGACTACTAATTGAAAGGGTCTGTGATGGACGAAAGCAGAAAGAAAGCTTATCTTGAGCTGCAGAAGAATGCAAAGGAGATACTTGACGCCCTGGATACAGAAAAATTTGAGCTTGCCGTTCTGGACAGATTGCTCCGAGAAAGAAACGCTACCTTTTTGAAACTCAAGGATGTGCTGAACAAAGACTCTGTTGACGCTGAAGAAGAAACACTCATGCAAGGCATGATAAGTGATAACTATGCAATACTGCAACGCATAGAAGAAAAGAAAAAAGAGATGGAGTCTGCGCTAAACAAGAAGGTTCAAGAGGCAAACAAGATCTCCAAGTATTCGCATCATAGCGGTTAAAAGGTTTCACAAATGGAGGGATGCCATGCTTAAAAGAGACGATCTACTGTTGCTCGTGATTGATGTTCAGGAGAAACTGGCAAATGTTATGTTCAACATGGAAGAAACAACAAAGAATATCCGCCTGCTCATAGAAGCAGCCCACGAGTTCTCCATGCCCATCCTTTATACCGAACAGTATCCAAAGGGTCTTGGGGAGACGATTGAGCCTCTGATATCGCTGCTTAAGGAGTACAACGCGCAGCGTTTTGATAAGATGTCGTTTTCCGCGATGCTTACAGAAGAGATCAAACAGGCTATCGAAAGCTCAGCTAAAAAGGGTGTTGTGATTTGCGGCATAGAATCCCATATCTGCGTTCTCTCTTCAGCTGTTGATCTAAAAGCGGCAGGCTACGAGGTTTATATAGCAAAGGATGCCACAACATCCCGACAGGAGAGCTTCTATACCACGGCTATGGATTTCTTCAACACCCATGGAGTAGCTGTGGTTCCATCAGAAACGCTTGTTTTCTACTGGCTTGAGTTTGCCGGTACACCGAGCTTCAAAAAGCTACAAAAGATCATTCTGGGTAAGGCTTAAAAAGGCTTAAGTTGAAGCGGGAGATATTCGAAAATCCATATTTGCTAACCATATTCTCATTTGTTCTCTTTTCTATAGGTAGCTTCTACGTTAGCTTCTTTCCACCAGATGAGCCCAAGTACGTGGATGCTGCACTGAGAATGATAGAGCACTCAAACTATATCGTCCCGTTCTTCAACTGCCACGTACGCTTCGACAAACCCATTCTCTACTACTGGGAGCTTGTAGTCTTCTTTAAGCTTTTTGGGGTAGACCAGTTGCTGAAAACCGGACATGACCCGCTGGGTATAATAGAGTATGCTGCCAGACTACCCTCGATAATAGCAGGAAGCCTGATCGTACTGTTTACGTATCTAACATCGTTTGAGCTGTTCAAAAACAGGAAAGCTGCAGCCGATAGCGCTATTGCACTTCTTACCTTTTTCTTCTATTTCTACCTGACGCGCGCCGTCTATCCCGATGCAAGTTTGATTCTATTCGAGCTGGTTGCTATTTACCTGTTCATACGACGCAGGTATATTGTGGCATGGTTGTTTGTTGCGCTGGCTTTTTTGACAAAGGGTCCAATAGGCATAGTGACGCCTGGCTTCACCTATTTCATTTATTTATGGGTTGTGGAAAGGAAAAGTGGACTGAAGGAGTTTTTCTCACTACCCAACCTACTGGGTTTTTTGTTGTTCATAGCTGTATCTGCACCATGGTACGTAGCAATGTACCATATATACGGCTATGAGTTTGTCAATCGGTTTCTGATCTACCACAATATCGAACGCTTTACCGGTGCAGCACATCAGCATCCTCACTCGTTCTTCTACTATTTGCCGATTATTGCTGCATGTTTCTACATGTGGTATCCCTATGCAGGAGATTTGATTAAACGTATCACATTTAAGGACAACAAAAACCTGTTTCTCTTCCTCTGGTTTCTCTGGATCGTTCTGTTCTTCTCTATATCACGCAACAAGCTTGCACATTATATCTCCCCGGCTTTCATACCCATCGCCATACTGTTTGGTAGATATCTAAGCGAATTAAAGAACGGAAAAACCGGCGCTGTGATCATGTGCATAATTGAACTTGTTGCAGCTATCGGCATAGCTATATACCTTTACTCAGACGGCCTGGCAACATTAAGCACGATCGCTCTGTTCGGACTTATAGCAGCTGCAGCCACAAATTTTTTCAAGCGGCCCTATCAGACACTTGTGATGAAGGTAGTCGTGCTGAGTATTGCAGCAGCGGTTCTCTTAACAGAATTTGACGCAATAAGACCGGAAAAACGAATATGGCACACACTTCTCAACAGGCCATATCCACTTTACGAGTATAGGATCAACAACCAATCCATTGTAGCCTACACACGCAGGTGCCTTACAGAGATAAAGGATCCAAACTACTTTGACTCGCTGGCAGCACCCTTCTACATCTACACAAAGACAAAGCACTTAAAAGAGCTTAAGGTTCACTACAGGATTCTTTTCAGGGCTCAGGACAAAGGAGCAAAAACGGCGCTTCTCTTTGTGCCATGAACGCAGAAAAGTTGCTTGATGAGCTGAATATTAGCCGAAACGACAAGCAACTATACGAAAAGGCCCTCCGTATTATCGATTTTATGAAACATACCTACGCAGGAGAAGATCTGCGCTTCGTGTCAGCCTACCTGTTTGGCAGCTCAAAAATAATAGATAGAAACAGCAAACTCAGGGCACTGTTCAATAGGTTCGCTACGGTAGAAAGACCTAACATTATATACATACGAACCGACACGGGTCTTCAGATAAACGGAGTCAGCATGAGAGAACTAACAGAAAAGCTGCACCTGTGCGCCTTCTTTGGTGGTGACATCAAAAGCCTGCAACACACCAGGGCAACAGTGGTTGTCTCAGAAAACCTTTCATTCTTCATGAGCGCCAAACCAAATAACGCAATATTCCTCTACAGCAAAGGCTTCCACCTGATAAACTCCCTTATCAAATTCATAGAGCGCTTAGATCCACTTCGTCTGATTCACTTTGGCGATGCCGATCTTGAGGGTCTTGCCATATTCGAAGCCTTTAAAAAACGGCTGCCGGATATGGAATTCTATCCGGATGTTGAGACGTTGCGGTTCATTCTGTCGCGCTATAGAGATAGATTACCAAAAAACAACCAGAAACCCGATGGATGCAGTTTTCAAAACTCCAAGGAGATCGTTGATCTGCTGGAAGACAACATAAGTGTTGAACAGGAGTTCGTGCATTCTCTAATCTACAGAAAGGAGATAGAAAAACCGCCATGGATGAAATAAAGCGGATGTTCTGCTCAAAGGATTGCCCTGATACGTGTCCATTTTTTGCCTCAGTCTCAGGTAAAGGGTTAAAAGTTGAACCCATCAAAGAACAGTTTTTGGATAAGGGTTTTGTCTGCTCCAAACTAAAGAAATTCTACAAAAGAGAGGTAGCTGACAACAGCGATGCATCCTTTGTGGTAAAAAACGGCAAGAGGATTGAAAACCCGGACGTAATTGACGAGTTTGCAAACCTTATCAAAAAACATAAAAATGGCAGAATACTCTTCTACAGGGGTTCTGGTAGCCTGGGCTACTACATGGGATACTGGGATAAGCTCTTTTCAGGATTGGACAATGTCTACTTTGTAAAGGGCAGCCCATGCGACGAGACCGGCATAATCGCTCACATTGAAGACTTTGGTGTCTGCTCAAATCCACCCATTGAGAACCTAAACAGCGTTGACAGCATCGTACTGTTTGGCAAAAACGCCCTTGTCACTTCACCGCATCTCTTTGCCTATCTGTTAAAATTGAAAAAGAGCGGCAAGAAAATCGTGTATATAGATCCTATACGCTCAGAAACGGCTGCAATTGCCGATGAGTACCTTCAGATTGAACCTGCAACCGACGGTATCCTTGCTCATCTCATACTGGAGCGCCTGGGTTACGTTTCGTCATCAACAGCCACCAAAACCATGCTTGAACTTATAGGCATTACAAAAGCTGATCTGGACATGCTCCTTGATTTCATAAAGCCAGGTTCCACAGGTATCATCGAGGGAATAGGTATGCAACGTTACTCAAACGGCAAAAACTCTATTCAGTGGGTAAACAGACTTGCTTTCTACACAAAGAATTTAGACACACTCTACTTCTCAAGGCCATCAAAATACGGTATATCGCCACCTGTGGCGGCACCAAAAAAACGACATGTCCAGATCGCCTCGCTTCCCTTCGTGCTTTCAGCAGGATTATTTGACCTCATAGTAATAGTTGCGGCAAATCCAGCTGTAACATTACCTGAAAACGGCGCGCTGATGCATGCCTTTGAGGAGAAAAAACTGGTTGTGGTTGACACAAACATAACAGAAACCGCCAGGTTTGCCGATCTGTTTATCAGGGTAGGCGGAATGTTCGCACAGGAAGATGTGCAGGGAAGCTACTTTTTCAACAAGACCCACAAAAGAGAAAGGCTTATTGAAGACTATCTAACAGACATTCAGCTGGTAAGAGAGCTGGCTGACAAACTCGATATAAACATATCACCGCCCTTGCTTGATAGTATTACAACAGACGATAAACCGGCACAAAGAGAGCCCCATATCGACACTATAGGTTTGAGCTTACCGCTCAAATCCAAGGGGCTCAGGCTTGTAAGCTTATCATCCGGTGCGTACCTGAATTCCCAAACGCACATATCAGAAAATGAAAAGATATACATATCACCACAGGCAGCAGAATCCAGGGGCATAAAAAACAAAGATAGGGTTATGGTCAGAAGCCCTATTGCACATGAGCTGTTCGAGTGTATCGTCACGGACAAGACAAGGGGTAACACAGCTTTCAGCTACAAAAACAGATCGCTGAAGGTAAACGCCCTGACACCAGCAACGCCAACCGACGCAAAATATGCCCTTTCCTATTACGACCTATTCGTTGATCTGGAAAAATAAAAAGGGGGCATGAATACTCATACCCCCTTTCGACAACCGTCTTGTTTCCCTGATCAGATATGAAACGGATTGGTGTAGAAGATGATCAGCACGATAACCAGCATGTAGATAACAAGAGACTCGATCATAGCAAGGCCGATCATCATGAGGGTAAGCAGCTTACCAGAAAGTCCTGGATTTCTTGCTGTTGCAAGCACAGTGCCGTTCACGGCATGGCCCTGACCAATGCCGCCACCACCAGCCGCAAGTCCAAGTCCGATTGCACCGCCCATAGCAACAAACATGTAGTACTTTTTCAGAACAAGTGTTGCACTCGCAGGTTCACCGGCTGCAAGCGCAGGCAGTGCAATAAGCACACCGAACAGTGCAATAAGAACGGTAGAAAATCTTCTCATCGGTCCACCTCCTCACAAAAAATCAAAAACAAACATTCTATGCTTCTGGTTCACTAATGGCATCTGCTATGTACAGAGTTGACAACAGTGGAAATATAAACGCCTGCAGTGTTGCAGCAAGCAGAACGATTCCCATTATGGGCAAAGGCACTATCCAGGGAACGAGAAAAAACAGCACGGCAAGCAGAATATCGTCCCCACCTATATTGCCCATCAACCTGACGGACAGTGAGAGGATTCTTGCAAAGTGGCCTATAATTTCAACCGGCATCATGATGGGCACAAGCCACCAGACCGGTCCCATGAAGTGTTTTATATACTTAAACCCGTGTTTTCTTATTCCCAGATACTGATAATAAACAAAAACGATGATCGCCATTGCTATGGTTGTATTCCAGGATGAGGTAGGCGGTATAAATCCTGGCACGAGCTCTACAATATTCGCAAAAAAGATAAAAATGCCCAGGGTAGCTATAAGTGGAAAGTGTTTCGGCGCCTCCTCGGGACCCAGTATATCCTCGACGAACCTGTACCAGCCCTCGACAACAGCCTCAACAACATTTTGATATCCTTCAGGCATCATCTTTAGTGTTGCTCTGGCTATGAACGCAAGCACCACGATAACAAGCATAATAAACCATGTGAAAACAAGAAAACCCGGCAAACCTGTTGCATGGATTATGAAGTCCAGAAAGGTTGGTGCCTCCATAAAGCCCTCCTACTCATCAACCGATAAGTTCTTATCAACAAGGCCATAACCGGATACGGCCATAAGCGAAACCGGAATAACCGATACTCCAAGTACAATACCAATAATGTTCAATCCGGCTTTAAACAGCATCCAGATACCGGCTCCAACAACCAGGTACCGCACGAAATTCTCCATAAGAGAGAAACGCTTTCTCTTAAGCCAGCGTCTGGACATAAATTTCAATATGTACCAATCGCCAAGCGCCAGAGCAAAACCGGCAGAAAAGGCTAAAAAAACACGCTTGCCGGCAAAAAGCAAACACAGCGCGGCTACAACAAAGTACACTATAACAAATATTATTTCAAGTCTTTTGGTTGTTATCCTCATTCCTCTCTATCCTTTTCATGCCGCGGTACATATTCCTGAAACCCGCCACGATGCCGAAGAAAAGAAAGAGAAAAAAGACCCAGTGGTAGGGAGTGTGGTATCTGGTATCAAGCCACAATCCTATACCTCCACCTATCAAAATGGAAAAAACCACACTTAAACCGATGGTTGTGGCATCATAAAGATCGCCAAAAAGACGCTTTTTCTTTCCCATATCACACGTAAAGCTTGCCTTCTGATAGCTCTTTAAATACCTCTTCCATAGCCACGAGGGTATTTTCTATATCCTCAAGAGTATGAGCTGTGCTGATAAAGTTCGCTTCATACTGTGACGGTGGTAGATAGATTCCGCGAGAGAGCATACCCACAAAGTAAGAGGCAAACAGCCTCATATCGCACCTTGTTACATCCGTATAGTTAGCCGGCTTCACATCGTTAAAAAACAGACAGAACATTGAACCGATAGACTCTCCCGAAAGGGGGATACCATACTGATTGGCAAGACCAATGGCTCTTGAGACTATCTTTGTTGTGTTCATATCAAGGTCCTTGTAGGGATCGGTTCTCTTCAGGATGTCCAGCGTTGCTATACCAGCAGCCATAGCAACCGGATTGCCGCTAAGTGTGCCTGCCTGATACACATCGCCCTCTGGAGCGAGCCTCTCCATAATCTCTGCGCTTGATCCAAAACATGCAGCAGGGAATCCTCCACCTATAACCTTGCCAAGCACCGTTATATCGGGCTTAATACCAAACAGATGTTGGGCACCACCGTACGTGAGCCTGAAACCTGTCATAACTTCATCAAAAATCAACAGACTTCCGTATTGATCGCACACCTCACGAGCCGTTTTTAAAAAACCCTCCACGGGCTTAATTACACCCATATTGCCCGCAACCGGCTCCACTATTACACAGGCTATCCTCTCTCCGTATCTTGAAAATATCTCTTTTAGTTGCTCTGCATTATTGTAGTCACAAAGAATCGTATGGCTGGCAAAGTCAGCCGGAACGCCCTTACTCGATGGCACACCAAACGTGCTTGCACCGCTTCCAGCGCCCACAAGCAAACCGTCGGAGTGCCCGTGGTAGCAACCTGTAAACTTGACAATATAATCCCTGCCTGTCACGCCTCTTGCCAGCCTGATGGCACTCATGGCAGCCTCTGTACCGGAATTTACAAATCTAACCTTTTCTATTGAATCGAATGCCTCAACTATGCGCTTTGCCAGCTCAGTTTCCAGGGTAGTGGGTGCACCAAAACCGAAGCCGTTTTCTGCAACGGCTCTCACTTTTCTCACTACCTCGGGATGTGCATGACCCAATATGGCAGGCCCCCAGCTATTGACATAATCGATCAGCTCATTGCCGTCCACATCGTATAGCCTGGATCCCTTACCGGATTTTATAAACAGCGGATGAACGCCAACACTTTTGAATGCCCTTACCGGACTATTGACACCGCCAGCTATGAATTTTTTTGCCTCATCAAACAGATAGGCACTTTTTTCAAACATGGCAATCCTCCTTATAGCCTGTCGCTTGGTTTAAAATAGCATATTCGTTAGGTACACTCAAGTTAAACTGCTACTGGTTTTGAATATTGTTAGTCACCAATACAGATTACAAACTAATCTATTGACAAGCACCTTCAGGAGAGTAACCTTGTTTAAGTAATAAAGTTTGACGGGCAAAAAGGTTAAGTATTGTCTACAAAAGGATAGCCTGGCATGAAAGCTTGTATCGACGACAAGAGGCCTCAAACAAACGAATATACAATGGGCCTTTTTACCATAAAAATGGAACGGATGGGTTTACAGGAAAGCTGGAATTCATTAGCCAACAAACCTCCCTCATAACATAATAGGAACACTCAACCCTTAATGGACGACCCTGAGCCTGCTCCCCCAACCCACCCGCAATAGGGCTCGGGGTTGTCCATTTAAGAAAACTCCTGCTTACAATTGCAAAAAGGAAAAAATCAGCCTATAATAGGCAAAATTTTTTCTTGAGGTTTGAAAAATGAGGTACTCACAGGCGTTCATATACACGTTAAAGGAAGATCAAAAAGAGGCTGCAACTATCAGTCACAACCTTCTCTTAAGGGGAGGCTTTATTCACAAGCTGGCAAGCGGCATCTACAACTATCTGCCGCTGGGGCTTAGGGTCATCAGAAAGGTATCGCAGATTGTTAGAGAGGAGATGAATGCAGCAGGCGCGCTGGAGATACTAATGGCAGCAATACAGCCTGCTGAGTTATGGAAGGAGTCCGGCAGATGGAACGACTACGGCAAAGAGTTGCTCAGGATAAAGGATAGAGGCAACAGAGACTTTGTCTTTGGACCAACACACGAAGAGGTGGTTACCGACATCGTAAGGCACTATGTGAAAAGCTACCGTGATCTACCTGTAAATCTCTATCAGATTCAAACAAAGTTCAGAGATGAGATAAGACCACGTTTCGGTCTAATGAGGGCAAGAGAATTCATCATGAAAGATGCATACAGCTTCGATGCAGACGAAACCGGTATGGATGTGAGCTATCAGAAGATGAGAGAAGCCTACTTCAATATTTTCAGGCGTTGCGGTTTGCGTTTCAGGTGTGTTGAGGCTGACACAGGATCCATAGGCGGCAAGGATTCAGAAGAGTTCATGGTGTTGAGCACAACCGGGGAGGACGAAATTGTTGCATGCGATAGCTGCTCCTACAGCGCCAACCTTGAGAGAGCGGAAAGCATCACAGTGGACGATCCAGGCACAGAAGAAGAGCTCAAAAAGGTTCCAACGCCGGGTAAACAGACCATCAAAGACGTATGCGAGTACCTTGGTGTGGATGAGCGCTATTCTGCAAAGGCTCTACTTTACAAAAACGAAAAGGGTGAAATTTTCTGCTTCTTTGTTGAGGGAGATGATGAGCTCAACCCTGTAAAGGCAATGCGTGCAACGGGAAGTGTGGAGCTTAGCATGCTGAGTGATGACGAACTCCAATCCCTGGGGTTGCATAAGGGTTATATAGGTCCTATCAACTTTCCAAACAACAGCGTGAAAATCATCTGCGACCTCAGACTAAAACATAGAAACAGGCTCGTTGTGGGCGCAAACGAAGAGGGCTATCACTATACAGGCGCAAAGCCTCAAAGGGATTTTGTATGCAACTATGCAGACCTAAGGAGCGTTAAGGAAGGTGAGCTCTGTCCACGCTGTAAACACGGCAAACTCAAAAAGATACGCGGTATTGAGGTTGGGCATATATTCAAACTGGGCACAAAATACTCAGAATCGATGAACGCTGTCTTCCTTGATGCAAGAGGAAAAACCAAACCCTTCTTCATGGGTTGCTACGGCATAGGCATAGGTAGAACAGCTCAGGCAGCCATAGAACAAAACCACGACGAAAAAGGCATAATCTGGCCTATTTCAATTGCACCGTTTGAGATAGAGATAGTGCCGCTGGATACAGGAAACGATCAGCTTAATGCCTTTGCAGATAAGCTCTATGAGGAGATGACAAAAAGATCGCTTGACGTTCTCTACGACGACAGAAAAGAGAGAGCTGGAGTCAAACTAAACGATATGGACCTCATAGGCATACCTATCCGTGTCGTTATAGGCAAAAAGAGCTTCTCAGAGGGAAAATGTGAGGTCTCCCTCAGAAGAGAACCCTCCAAACGGACCCTGGTGCCGCTGGCAGAGGTACTGAGCCATGTTATCGGCCTTAAAGAGAAGCTGTATGAGGAGTTACAGAATATAAAGGAGGAGTGAAATGGCATCGAGCAAAAAGGACATAGAAAAACAGCTGAAATACGAGAACAAAAACGGATGGTTGCAGCTAACACAGAAGCAAAAAAGAGACGTCTTTGGGTTTGCCGAAACCTACAAAGAGTTTATAGGCACAAACAAAACCGAACGAGAAACCGTGGAAAGCACGCTCGAACAATTCAAGCGCAGGTCTAAGAGGGAAGATTTCTACATTGTAAACCGCAACAAAAATATAGCTCTGATAAGGACCGGCAAGACCTTTGGCATGCGACTGATAGCTTCACATATAGATGCACCAAGAATCGATATCAAGCAGAACCCACTCTTTGAGGAAACCGAGATAGCCCTATTCCACACGCATTACTACGGTGGCATAAAGAAGTACCAGTGGTTCAATATTCCACTTGCAATCCACGGCGTGATCGTAACGTCAAAACTTGAAAAACTGAACATAACCATCGGGGAGGATCCAGACGATCCTGTCTTCGTAATACCCGACCTGTTACCCCACCTATCGAAGAAAATCATCGATGATAAAAAGGTAAGAGAGGCATTCGAAGCAGAGAGGATGAATCTAATTGTGGGATCAATGCCACTAAAAGGTATAGAAAAAGAGGGTGTAAAACTTAATGTGCTTAAACTCTTAAACGATAAATACGGCATAACAGAAGAGGACTTCATCTCGGCAGAGCTTGAAATTGTACCGGCATTTAAGCCTGCCGATGTGGGCTTAGACAGAGCTTTAATAGCGGCATATGGACATGATGATAGGATATGTGCCTTCTGCAGCGTGGAGGCGTTTTTTAATGCATCAAGCAACGATAAAACCATTGTTGCACTGCTTATAGATAAGGAAGAAATAGGCTCAGATGGCAATACATCCGCCAAATCCCACTTTCTATTGGATGTTGCAATACAGATCCTAAAGAGACTAAACATTGAGCCTACCATGGAGAATCTACATCGCTTCTTCGACTCATCTGAAGCCCTCTCAGCCGACGTCAATGGCGCCGTAAACCCCATGTATAAGGAAGTTCACGAAAAGGACAATGCAAGTTATATCAACCACGGCGTTGTGCTGACCAAGTTTACCGGACACGGTGGTAAGTATATGGCAAATGACGCATCGGCAGAGTATGTTGGAAAGATCAGTGCAATATTCAACAATTCAGGCGTCAAATGGCAAACTGGAGAGCTCGGCAAGGTGGACGAGGGCGGTGGAGGCACAATAGCAAAGTATCTGGCCAGCTGGAATATGGACGTTGTGGATTGTGGCCCGGCGCTCCTATCTATGCACTCGCCCTATGAGATTGCATCAAAGCTCGATCTATACGAAACCTACAGAGCCTATCAAGCGTTCTTTGAATCAAAATGAGCGCGTTTGATAAGGGATTTGAGAAGCATTTCCGTCGAGCAATAGACGGAGTGATGAAGGTCATACTCTACATCCTGGCAAGCATCATTGTGGTTGTGATTATATTTCAGTTGCTCAAGCTCATTGTTGTTCTCAAATCCCTTATCTTTCTTGCAAAAACCGAGGAATCCTCCAAAAACGCTATTGTTTCTGTGCTGAATCTCTTCATCCTGATCGAGTTTTTTCGTGGCATACTCTCCTACTTCGAGTTTGATAGATTGAAACTCTCATACATTACTGATGCTGTACTGGTCTTCATCATCAGAGAGGTGATGATGGCGGCTTTCTATCACAGGCTGGATCTGAAACTATCCCTTGCCTACTCCCTCATCATTGCAGCGCTGGTGCTGCTTCGAACACTTTCCATTATCTATACCCCCGACAGGGAAAAAGTGCGTCACAAAAAATAGTTTGGCACTCCTTGTGCTATAAGCTATCAGCGAATCCGGGCAGGAATCATGCATCCCCGCCCCCGCCTTCCCAATAAGGACAGGAGGCGGCAATTCTAAAGAAAAAAGGAATATGGTGTGACCGAGAACGGCTGCGGCGAACTGCTGGATCTGGTGGAGCTTATACATACGCCCGGCAGGCGCAAATGGCGGGCAGTATTGAAACGAATTGCAAAGATTGCTAAAGCTGACGAGGCGTTTCTGATCCAGAAGGAAGGAAACCATCTCCTGTGCCATGCATCCTCCTCCAAACTGTTAAGCATCTGTAGAACCCTAAAAAGTGATACGGTGGCCTTAAAAACAATAGAAAATGCAATGCCATTGAACATAGAGAATTATCCTGATTCGGAGCTTGCCCATGATAGCTGGATAAAACTGGGGTTGGGCTCCATAATTAGCATACCGGTAGGCCACAACGGAGAGATCTATGGCGCACTTCAGGTGACAAGCTTCAACAGAAAACTCGACTCTGACAGGATATCTTTTGAGCTGCTTACGCGAATAGCGCGAATACTCTCCTTAAAGTTTCAAGAAGATCTTGAAAGGGAAAAATACGGTAAAGGTATAGCTGTAATACTCAAGCAGATGGAGTTTATTCACCAAAACAGTCTGCCAAAAGGCTACAAGGATCGTCGCTTTGAGCAGTGGATAAAGGGTTATATCAGAAAAATCCTGAGAACAACCTCTGCGGATGCCATAAGCTTTCTTTTGCCCGAGTACGAAATATACATTGCTCAATCCAGCGCCAAAGAAACCGATCCAGTTATCGTTTATAACTTCAAAAACCTTCCTGAAAGTCTGATTGCCCTTAAACTGTGGAAACAAAAGAGCAAGGATGTAACAATAGTACAGTCAAATGGCACACACAAAGATCTTTCAGCCGACTTTGCAAACGATAATCGCATTCAAAGCGCCCTCTTCCTCCCGATCACCATAAACAATCAACTGATGGGTATATTCGCTTTTGGTTTCAGCTTCCCGGAAAAACCCACCCGTGGCCACAGAATCCTGCTTCAGAGTATTGCTATGCATCTGATATTGGCCATAGAAACATCCAGAAATCTACACAAGTTCAATTCCATGCTAACCGAGACAGAGGAGCGCTTTATAGAATCCTTTGTCCTGATGATGGAGGCAAGAGACTTCTATACAAAGGGTCATTCCCAGCGAGTAGCTGCCTATGCAAAATGTATCGGCGAGGCTTTGAACATGGACCAAAAAGAATGCTCCATGCTCTACATTGCCGGCATCCTGCACGACGTAGGCAAAATGGGCATTCCCGATGCAGTGCTGTTAAAACCAGGCAAACTAACCGAAGAAGAGTTCAAGATCATGCGACATCACCCGGAGTTTTCCTATCAGATAATCAAAAACATAGGCAGGTTTCGCGCAATTTCCGAGTATGTTCTTTACCATCATGAACGTTGCGACGGTAGCGGCTATCCAAAGGGCCTCACCTGTAAACAGATACCATTGGGTGCACGTATTCTTGCTATAGCTGATGTGTTCGACGCCATCACAACACAAAGGCCCTATCGTAGCGCGCTCTCACTACAGGAGGCGCACCAGTTCTTTATGCAAAGTGAAGGAAAGTTTGATATGGAGATATTAAAAAGAGCGTTCAAGTCGCTGGAGAGAGCCTACCACAAACAGAATAGAACCACACCCTTTAGAGACTTCATGCCGAGCATTATTGATGAAATACGCACGGAGATGTTCAGATGCGACTTCATGACAGGTCTCTTAAATAGAGCAGCTTTCCTTCAGCAAATTAAAAAACTCATCAATGAGTCGGTTAGGTTTGTTGTCTTCTATGTTGACATAATGAACTTATCTCTTATAAACTACAGATACTCGATGGAGGTGGGCGACAGGGTAATTCTCTTTACTGCAGAGGCACTCAAGGCTACCGGCTTTGCGGAGCATCTTTCCAGAACGGAACCTGATGTGTTCTGCTTCGTTTATACTCAACGCGAACAACCCGAAGAGCTCGCCGTGGCACTACAGAAGCATGTCAAAGAGTATGTGGTTAGCCGGTTGAAAGAGGTAGAAATGGGCCTTAATAGCTGGAATCAGACGATAGACTTTTACGTATCCTTTTCAGAATACACACCCGGCAAAACTCCCGAGGATATGATGTTTGAGTGTCAGCGTAGAAAACGCGAGATAAAACGACTACTGGAGGGTAAAGATGTCTCTGAACACGGTGATGGATTATTTTAAGCAGATAAGCAAAATACCCAGATGTTCCGGCAGTGAGCACAGGGTGGCTGAGTTTCTCTCCTACTGGGCCAAGAAACACAATTTCGATTACAAAAAAGATGATGCAAACAATGTGCTCATTACAGTACCCGCATCTGAAGAGCACAAAAACACACCCTCAGTTGTGCTGCAGGCACACACCGATATGGTGTGCGAAAAAAGCTCCGACTCAAAACACGATTTTGACAAGGACCCAATAGATGTGATCGTGGGAAGCGAGTGGGTCAAAGCCAACAAAACCACCCTTGGTGCTGACGACGGCATCGGCATGGCCATAGCAATGGCACTGGCAACACAAAAGGATCTGAAGCGACCTGCACTGGAACTGTTGTTTACCGCCGATGAAGAACGCGGTATGGTAGGGGCAAGCAAACTCCAGAAAGGCTTTTTCTCAAGCAGAAGATTGATCAATATCGACTCGGAAACCGAGGGCGTTATCACAATTGGATCTGCTGGAGGACAAGATACGGATATAACGATGCTGATTGAACGCCATGCCAAGGAGGGGAACTTCTACAAGGTTACCATAAGTGGGCTGCTTGGAGGCCACTCAGGCATTGAGATAGCCAAAAAACGCGCAAACGCAATAAAGCTCTTCGCAGAGTTTATGGACACCCTGAAGGAGATGGATGTGGACATCGTTTCTATAGAAGGGGGCAGCGCGAGAAATGCCATAGCCTCCAACCTTAAGGCTGTTATTAGAACATCAGAAAAACTAACGCCTCAGCCTGTCGTTGCCTTCTACAAACATGTGCTGGAAAATTACCCGGAGGAGAAAAATGTACGACTGAACATAGACGAGATGCCAGATAAGTACAGCTCCATTTCAAACACGGAACAACTCGTTGCTCTTCTAAAGGCTCTGCCTCATGGCGTTATCGAGATGTTCGATCAAGAAACACCAAAAACATCCTCAAATCTCGCTAAAATAACTACATCAAGCAATAGCGTCTCTATCTTTACTAACCATAGAAGCTTAAACGATGATGACCTGGACAGAATCACGCAACAGGTGGAGAATATAGCCACTAAATTCGGGTGCTCTGTTAAAAGCCATAACAGGTATCCATCCTGGGAGCCAAACTACGACTCAGAGCTTGTTAAAAAGGCTACTGAAATCTACAGGAAGGTGCACTCAAAAGAGCCACAGGTAAAGGTCATCCACGCAGGCCTCGAGTGCGGCGTTATTAAGGATAGAATTGGCGAGATTGACATGATCTCCGTAGGGCCGACAATAGAAAATGCGCACACACCTCAGGAGAGGCTGAATATTCCCTCGGTGGTGCGCTTATACAGTTTTCTTGCTGCACTGCTGGAAGCGCTGTAAACACCGCTTCCAGCTACTGAATATTCTCTTCTGGTGTGTAGTTTGAGACCATAATCTGCTCGATGGCGTAGCCATCGTACTGCACAAGGGTGTTGGTTGTAAGAATACTCTGAATAAGCCTGATGTAGCGATTGCGTTTTATGGAGTACATGGTTAAATATTCAGAGAGTTTGTACGGATCGAGGTTATCTCCCATTCGCGCCCTTGCTTTCCTGAAACGCCTGTAGGCAGCTGATGTGTCAAGGTTATGTACATAAGCCACTGTGGCATCGTAGAGATTGTTAAAAGAGCGAACAATGGGCTGCCACGGTTTTCTGTGTCTTCTGTGTATACCGTAGATGTTGTTGTAAAGCACTGTGAAACGGGATTTTCCCCAGCCTGATTCTATCGCAGCCTGGGCTATAAGCAGACTGACAGGTACCACATCCACCTTAACCAGCAGCTCTTTTATGTTTTTCGCCTTGTAACTCTTAAGCTCCTTTTCCAGGAAGCTTTTCTCTTCAGGCGTAAGTGGTTCACCCGCGTCCATCTTCTGCTTGATTTGAAGGAGAATCTGCCTCTCCTGTTCAAACTGTTCATTCACTGTAAGGGCTATGGGTAACATCACTGCAATAAACAGTCTTTTCCTCTTTTTTGCCGGCAGGCGCCTGAAATCCCTTGGAAAGCGCTTAAGGAGATATGGTTTAACGGAGTTGGTGTAAGGATTGAGCAGGCCGTAGGAACGGAGCTTTCTTTCCAGCTCTTTCGTTGTACTGGCTGAATAGAATATGACACCTCCTTTCGAAGCCAGTACATCATCGCTACTCAGATAGCCCTCGGTGGTGCCCCTGGAAAAGGCAAGCAACGCAATACCTGCAAGAAAAACAGATGCAAAAAGAACGATCAGCAAAGCACCAACTATGTTGGTACGCTTTACCAGCAAAACCTTCCTACTCATACCGCAAGACAATATAAGAAAAAAAACTAATAAGTCAAGCTCCAAAAAGCCAATCGAAACGTGGGGCATGGTATACCACCTCGCTAAAAAGTTTACTTAAACTCACCAATATTAACTCATAGAACCCCGCAAGGTTACATATCAGGAGAAGCTATTATCAACCAAGTTGCTACGAATAAACAAAGCTTTAAAACACTTGACTTGGCGTAGTATCGCAGTATAATCCAACGTAGAGAAGGAAGCTTCCGAAAGGGGGAGCACAATAAGTTAGCAAAAAGCAAACTTATTTATTTTGTCTTTTGGCAGGGCAATTTAGAGAAGTAGTAAAAAACCTCCTTCTTAAAAAAAGCCCTTCACTTACCCCCCTTCGAGCCAGGCTTTAAAGGAGGGATGAGAGAAGACTCATCCCTCCTTGTTTGAAAAAACCTTTGGTATCATTACCCCGGACAAAACGATATTCCAGAAAAGGAAAAGCCAGAGCAGAATTGTTGGTACTATTGCAACAGCACCGTAGATCTTGCTGTAGGTAAACAGCTTGAAGTAGTAGGAAAGTGCAGCTTTTAGTACGAATATGAAAAGTGTCGTTAATATTGCCGCAAGCAGCGTATGGGAAAATGGTGTACTTTTGTCCTTCACAAGATAAAAAACGGACAAAACCACCACAAACCAGACAAATAACGGAAACAGCTCGACGTAAATCATATTTGCTATATGTGGCAAAAAGAGGGGCAATACGATCTTGGCGGCAATCATAACCGATATCACAAAACTTGTAAGAATCAGCATCGCCAATAGGGAGAAAAACATTTTAAAGGGATTGGACTTTTTCCGTGGATACACCTGCTTTGCAAAACCAAAAAAAGCTGCAATTAATGAGAAAATAGAAAGAGAAAAGATCACCGTATTTATTAGCTCAAGTCGTGAGATATTGCTCAAAAACAGATCGAAGTAATGCAAAAGTTCGCCAGAATATGCTGGTATTACATCTGCAACACTTCTTTTGATTTCGGGTATTTTTGAACGCACAAACGGTATGTGCGAGGCAATAAAAATCAGGAAGTAGAAAAACGGGACGGCGTTCAGTACCGTTAAATAGGTTAAAAAGGAGCTCCACAGAATGACGTTATTACGCTTGTACTCCTTTCCAAAACCTTTAATCAGGTGCAGAAGGGATCGCATCAATAACTTTCTTAATTCTCCTTAACGACTCATCCTTGCCCAGTATCATCAGCATCTCATAAATACCCGGAGCTGCTCCCCTGCCAGTCAAACCGATCCTGACAGGCTGGGCAATCTTCACCATTTTTATATTAAACCGATTTATCGTTTCTTCAAATGCTTTCTGCAACGAAGATTCATCATCAAAGTTGCACTGCTTTAGCAGATCGTAAAGGTACTCAAGCGCCTCTTTAACCTGAGGCTTCAAATACTTCTTTGCAGCTTTCTGCTCATAGTGCTCTGGTTCAACGCAGTAGAAGCGCATACCCTCTGCAAGCTCTTTAAGCGTGGATGCACGCGGCTGCATTGTCTTGATGGCTCTCAGAAGATACCCATC
>CAZIZT010000016.1:0-37330 GCA_964544085.1 uncultured Desulfurellales bacterium | reverse complement strand
CCATCAACCGTTACAGGAATCATGGTAGAGTAGAGTCTGTTTGTTAGCGCCCCTTGTATTGTGTCAATAATCTCGGGTTTTAGAAGGGTTGTGGACACGGGTGTATCGTTTTTTTGTATACCGTAGCCATCTGAATACTGGCAAAACATCTTTACTTTTCCCTTTTCCATTTTGCCTATCCAGACGAGTTTGAATGCGCATGTTACGGCCAGCGTTTTACAAATCGCCTCCAGCAGATCCTCTTCGTTCTCAGCTTCGCTTCTAAGTTTATTTATCTTATAAAGCGTTTGATAAAACATTGAGATTTTTTTTCTTTTTGTTATGTCATCGAGCAGACATATGAGTTCGTATTTTTTGTCGGTTTTCTTAAGCAGTATGCATACCTCTCTTATCCATATGATCTTGTTGTCTTTTTTTCTAAACTGATATTCCACATCGGTTATACCTTTGGTCCGTAGCTGTTCAAACCTGTCGTGGTTTTGAAGGTTCAGAATATGCCTGTCCCACTCTGAGAATGTTTCTACTTCACTTATATCAAACCCCGTCATCTCCTCGATTTCGTCAGAATAGTAAAGCAGTTTCTCTCTTAGAATAACGCCCTCTTCTATAAGTACCTCTTTGTGCAGTACGCCGTATGGTAGGTTTTCAACGATCTTTCTATATTTTTCTCTGATTGTAAGGATTTCAGTAAGATCGACAAATGCAGAAAGGCTTAAGTTCTGACCCTTGTAACGTATATAGGTGGAAACAACATAGAAGATTTTGGAGAACGGTGGTTTAATATTCAATAAATGGTAGGTTGTAATTTGTTCTCCCTTTTTTCTTCTTTCTATATTTTTCTTAAAAACGCTGCGCTCAGGCTCGTCTAAGAAATCGGATATCTCTTTACCCACTACGTCCATATTGAAAAGCTTTAAAGCATGCTTGTTTGCATAGACAATTTTTTCTCCGCAGATAATTATGCCTGCTGGTATAATGTCTGCAACCCGTTCAAACATCTCTTCACTTTCTTTTATACGATCGATGAGTCTCTGAACCGTTTCTATAATTATCTTAAATTCCTTTTCTTCTATTCTAATGGTGCCACTTTCGAGTTTCTCCGGCAGGTTTTTCAAGCTCTCAGCGAGTTTTGACATCTTTGTAAGAAGTATGTATCTGACTGTCATATAAAGGGTCAAACTACTTAAAACAATAAATAATATCATCAGTGTAAAAAGATTGGTTGCTATAAATGTGTGGATAACCCCGATGATGTTGGGCTGTATTTTGAAGGTGATACTGGCTATAGGTCTTTCTTTCACATCAAATAGAACAAGATACATTTTGTTTTGCCTGGTTTCTTCACCGATCTTGAATGGATGCGTCTGTATGATTTTGAATTGTTCGGGCACAGGTGCTAAGTTTGTGCTTATTACTCTGTTAATGGCATTGAGGTTTAACTGCTTCATTACGACGAGTATACCAGCGCTTTGACCTTTTCCGTTGGAAGGTAAAATCGGATTGGAGCACAACAGATACACTCTATTGTTTATTCTAATAAATCCTTTCTCTGGTTTTTTGGGAATGAACGGAAGTGGGTTGTTTTTTAGTATAATGTCGTTTCCTGTTACACCGAAGTAAAAGCCTTTTTTGGAGTAAAACAGCATATAATCTATGCCGAGATTTTTCAATGTGTTTCCTGGAAAGTTGTCTTCTATGTAAGATTTAGAGTAGTGGTGAATAAAATTATAGGTATCATCCCAGATACTCCAATCCTTTGTGGTGTGACACAACTGCTGGAGTGATGATGCAAGCATGGATATGACAACGCTTTTGTGTTTTTTTGCATAGAATGATTTTGTAACAGAGGTAAGATCCGACTCTTCTTTATAGAGGATTATTGAGAAGAGAAAAACAATAGTTATTGTAACAACAATAAAATATAGAATTAGTTTCCAATGAGCACGCTGCGTCATGCCACTATTCTCACAGGAAATAAAGGTATAACAAAAATATGTGGATTGTCAATCTCTATTGTTTGACTATTTGCTGTATCAAATATGAATTAACTTTCATATTCTGGTCTACCGATAGTTTCAATATTGAGTTTTATACATGCTTATATGAATTAGTTTTGTTTTTGATGAGCTTATAGGTGTGTGATTGTATTGTCAGTTGAGTTTTCTGGCAATGTAACAGAGAAAATAACTTGAAAATTATTACATCATAGTATAGGATTAATTAGGCAAAAATTTTTGTCTTTTTCATTCGATGCTATCCTTAAGCCTTTTTTAGTGATAGTATCGGATGGTGCTGGCTGGATTATAAAATTTTGCATGTGGAGATGTGGAGATGGAAATAGGTGTCATAGGTTTGGGTTATGTTGGTCTTGTTACTTCGATTTGTTTTGCAAGCGCAGGTCACAAGGTTGTTGGTCTTGACACAGATAAGACCAAACTCAAGAAGCTGCTTAACGGCGAGTTGCCCCTTTTTGAGAACGGCCTGGACAGATACTTTGAAAAGGCAAAAAAGCTTGGCAACCTTGAGTTTACGGATGATCTTAACGAACTTATCGAGAAGACGCATGTATGCTCCATTTGCGTTGGTACCCCCCACAACGAGGATGGTAGTGTAAATCTGGATTACATCAAGGACGTAACCGCTGATATTGCTCTTTCGCTAAAGAAAACTCGGCAGGAGGAAAGGTACACTATTTGTGTAAGGAGTACCATTCCTCCGGGCACCTCAGAAGATGTCATTATTCCAATTATTGAAGGTGTATCCGGGAAAAAGGTGGGTGAAGAGGTTGGTTATGCCTTTAATCCGGAGTTTTTAAGGGAGGGCTCTGCTGTTGCAGATTTCTTTAATCCTGCCAAAACAATCATAGGCGTACTGGATGACGCATCGGCAAGGACAGTGATGAATCTTTTTAGGGATTTTCCCGGTGAGAAGTTTGTTGTTAGGCCTGTAGAGGCGGAGCTATCGAAGTATGTGGATAATATTTGGCACGCTATAAAGGTTTCCTTTGCCAACGAAGTGGGTTACTTTGCCAAAAAACATGGTGCGGACGGCAGGCTTGTAATGGATATGTTTGTTAAGGATACGAAATTAAACATATCTCCTGTTTATTTGAAGCCGGGGTTTGCATTCGGTGGTTCCTGCCTCCCGAAAGATCTAAAGGGTTTCATATGGGAGGCGAATAGACGTAGAATCGAGGTACCGCTGATTGAGTCAGTTCCTGAATCTAACACGAAACACGTCGAAAAGGCAGCAGATCTCATATCCGAATACACACCGCCGGGCGAGAGAATTTTGATTGTTGGGGTTGCATTCAAGCCGGGTACCGATGATTGTCGGGAATCTCCTTATGTGTATCTTGCAAAAAAGCTTTTGGAGAAAGGTTACTCCATTAAGTTTTATGATCCATTTGTGAGAGCTGAGCAGATAGATAAGAGCTTCGGTGAAGGTTTTATATCTGTTGATGATGGTGATTTTTATGAGAATCTTGAGGAGGCTCTTGATCAGAACAGGTATGTTGTGCTATCTGGTAGCTATAACAGCATCAGGCTGGATTCTTTGAAGGGCAAGACCGTTTTTGATCTAAACGGAGTTTTGTATGGCAAAAACGCTGTGAGAGGAATTTGTGAATATCACGGTTTATGCTGGTAGGTTTATCTTAAGTGTTCTGCTTTGCTTCGTGCTAATCACTGCAGCGCATGGTCGGGTGATATACGTCTCGCCTTCGGGCAGTGATAGCAATACTGGATTGAACCCCAAAAAACCAGTATTCACAATTCAGCATGCTATAGACACTGCAAAGGCTGGTGATGTCATTATTCTTCAACCAGGTATCTATAGGCAGAATTTTTCCTTTACACGTTCTGGTAGGCCAGAAGAACCTATCGTTCTTGAAGGTATGCCCGGTACGCTGATTCTTGGTGATGCCAGACCGGGTGGGAGAATAATTCAGATAAAGGCAAGTTACATAGTGTTGAAGCACTTGAACATTAACGGTCATTTTACCTTGTGCAATCAGTTGAAATGCTATCATGATAAGCTCATCTATGTGATTGGCTCACCAAAAAAGTACTTAAAAGGCATAAAGATACTCTACAGTCAATTTAAGAATGCTTATGGAGAATGTCTTCGCATTCGTTTTTCAAGGGATGTAGAGATAGCTGGCAATAGTATTTCGTACTGCGGTTTGAGAGACTTCAGGTTTGGTAGAGGCAAGCAGAATGGTGAGGGTATTTATGTGGGTACCTCGCCAAAGCAACTTCCTGCTGGAGTTAGGGATTTGACTCGGGATGTGTATATCCATGACAACGTAATAGCTACACACGGTTCTGAATGTGTAGATGTTAAGGAGGCCACAACGGATGTTCGAATAATAGATAACGTATGTTCGGATGAGATGGCTCCTCATGTGGGTGGTGTCTCGGTAAGGGGAAATAACTCTACGGTCTCCGGAAACATCTTTTTTAATAATCGAGGCGCAGGTGTAAGATTGGGCGGAAACCCGTCCGGATACGGTATATTGAATAGTGTTATCGGCAATTATTTCGATTCTAATGCCGTTTGTGCTATTAAGATAATGAGAGTTCCACAAGGTAAGATTTGTGGAAACTCTGTTGGGCCTGATCAAAAACGTTTAATCTACCCTAAAGGGTTATTCAAAAGGTTTTCAAGGGCATTTGAATCATGCAGGTAATCTATTTTATTATCTATCTACTTGTTCTGGCAATTTGGGCACTTCTGCTTCCACCCTTGTACTTCTCACCAATGGAAAAGAGATACATTTTCATAATAGGTGCAGTTGCTGGATGGCGCTACTCGTGGGCTATTTTCAATATGGTTAGATCTGTTTTTTACAAAAAGTACTATTTTCCACGTATCAGGAAAAAAGCTCAAGAAGTTGCAGAGGAGAGTATGCCCGAAAGGGTGTTTATTATCATAACTACCTACCGCATAGATGTAGACATTTCAGCCAAGGTGTATAGGGCTGCCATCAAAGAGGCAATAGAATGTGGTTTGCCTGTAACCATAATCGCTTCCGTTGTTGAAAAGATAGAAGAGAATCTTGTGAAAAACGTCTTTAAGGTGCTAAATCCTCCATCACGCGTAAAGCTTATAATAACACGATTTGCTGGGACTGGCAAAAGAGATGGTCTTGCCGTGGCTTTCAGAACCCTGACCAGTGACTATGCAAAACTTCAAAACTCCATTGTAGCGCTTGTAGATGGTGATTCCGTTTTAACCAGCGGATCCATTAAAAAATGTGCTCAGCTGTTTGCTTTGAATACTGATCTTGGTGCATTAACCACTAATGAAGAGTGTTTGCTCACTCCTGGTAGATTCAGTGATAGGCTTTACTTGAGGTGGTATACACTAAGGTTTGCGCAACGGGACACCTACATGTCATCCCTGGCTCTTTCGAAGCGCGTGCTCACACTTACTGGTAGAATGTCTGTGTATCGTGGTGAAATCTTCTGGGATAGGGAGTTTGTTGAGACCGTCCAGCACGATTATATTGAACACTGGAGACTCGGCTGGTTCAGGTTTTTAACGGGTGACGACAAATCCACGTGGTACTATTTGCTGAAAAATGGATGGGAAATGACGTATGTTCCCGATGTGATGGTGTACACCCTGGAATCTCCTCCGCACCCCAACTTTCTCAAGGGTGCTACAATGCTCATGCACCGGTGGTTTGGCAACTCTCTAAGGGCAACCTACCGTGCAATGCGTGTTCCAAGAAGAATAATTGGTCCGTTTATCTGGTATGCCATCAGGGATCAGCGTGTGACGATGTGGACTGGTCTATACGGAATGCTTGCTGCCTTGCTTGCGGATCTGAAATGGGGCGGAGGTCTTTTCTTTGCTTACCTGTGGTGGATAATGTTCACCAGGCTCCTTGTCAGTCTGTTTTATGCAACGCAGAGGAAGCGGCTGTTCATTACATGGCCGATTTTTCTTTACTTCAATCAGATATACGGCTCTCTTGTTAAAATATACATACTCAACCATCTGTACAGGCAGAAATGGACAAGACAAAAGACGGTTTTGTCTGGTAACGAGACACGCTGGACGAGGTTTTATGTGATCTATACATCCTATGCGCAACTACTCGCCGAGGTGTTCCTGTTTATTATAATCACGGGTGCTTCCGTTGGATTCTTTAACTCTCAGGATTTCTATAACCTGTTTAATACGTTTATTTGAGGGTGGTTTTTATGAACGGTAAAGATTCTGTTAATACGGATGTTTCAAACGGAAATGTGAAGCACAAAGCGGAAGCCACAAGACAGTTTTTGAGATACAGAATTCCAGCTTATGTTGAAATTGAGGGGAGGCGTTACCGCCTTAATGACTGGTCTGTGGCTGGTTGTTCTATTGTGGATTTACCCGATGATATTCTCCAAAGAGGATACGTAGTACTGGATTTCATCTGCCCATTCGATACATTCGAGGTTGTTATCAAAGACATTGAGGCGGAGTTTGTCAGAAGGGATGCAGCTGGTAACGTTGGGTGCAGATTTAACAACTTGAAGAGCGACCAGGTTGCCCTTCTACAGGATATAATCTCTGCCTATCTTGAGGGCAGTATTGTCTCTATAGATGGATTTATTAACACGATAAAGCGCGAGGATTTGCGTGAAGCATTGGAGGCTCGTCGTCCTACCCCGCCAGAGAGGGATCCGGTTGAGGAGACAGTAAGAAAAATATTTGTTGTGAGTTTTCTTACGTTAATTGTGCTCATTCTGCTTGTGTTTCTCCTTGAAGCACTCCACAAGCGTGTCTATCTTGTGGAACCACAAGAGGCTTTTGTGGACGCCGATTTAAGGGTAATAAGGGCTCCTGTGGATGGTATCTTCAAGCCCAAAAAGCGGCTTGTTAGGGGTGAGTTTGTTTTTGAAAACCAGGTATTGGGTGTGGATAATGCACCATTTGCAGGCGGTGTTGTTGTTATCTGCCCGGTAAAGGGAAGAATCATTCGAGTTAATGCCAGGAACGATGATTTCTTGAGGCTTGGAGATCCTATTATCAGTGTTCTGCCCGCCGGTGCCAGTATTTATGTTAGAGCCAATGTACTCTACAAGGATGTGAGTAGATTGCATATAGGCCAGAAAGCCACAATTATTAAACCCAACGGAGAGGAGCTGGTCGGAAGGATAGTTAAGATAGAAGCCTCTCCCACGCTTGAGTCTTTGCATTCCACAACGGTTGCACCCAATTACTCCTTCTCATGGAACTACAACAGGGTAATCATTGCTGTTCCGTTTGGTTTAAACTGGAAAGACATAGGGGGTGCGGTTGTTGTGAGGATAGACGTGTCTCCTTCTTTACTGAAACCAATATTTAAACTATTGCCATGAGAAAAGCGCTTGCGGTTTTCTTTCTTGTTCTGGGTATAGCTGTATCAGTGTTTGCATCCCAATCGGTTGAGCAGCGTATTCTGAATAAAGCTTTGAAGAAATTCTTTGTTAAAATACCAAAAGGTAGTGATCTTATTGTACCTGCGAGACTTAAACCGAGTGTGGTAGATGTGGACTCGTTACTTGTTTACTTTAAGCCTGAAAGGGTATTGGATGGCTTTCCATCCAAATTTTATGGAAGCGGCATATCCGTTGTTCCTGTTACGTGGCTTTTTTTTCTTCCGTTCCGTGAGTATCTGGTGAAATGGAGCAGGGCTGACTTCAAGGGTGTTTATTGTGTTGTACTGAAAGATGGCGTTTACAATCTGGATATGCTTTACAGATTCATAAACAATCCATCAATCCTTTCCAGGCATGGTAACGTTTACACGTTACACATGCCTATATTCATAACACCTACAGCTTCTCTTGTTGTGAAAAATGTTGTGTTGAGGCTGGATATTAATCCGGGAGCTCCGATATTTTCTCAGGGAAAGCTATACATAGGTAACGCCGTTGTTGAGGCGTGGGATTCTCAGAAAGGTGAGATTCCGCCAAGGAAACATCTAACAGCGGAGGATTACTACCTGTACGGAAAGATGTCACCCAGACCGTATTTATTAGCGTTGCGTGGTGGTCATATGGTTGTAGTTAACTCTAAGATTGTGGGTCTGGGGTACAGGGGGATGTACGGTACATTCGGCATCTCTATATCTTCTGCATATTCAACAAACCCTGCAGTTAGTGCGCTCGGTTTGATAATTCCTGTAGGCTGCTCATACGGTGTGTTTGTGGGAAACGATATTTACGATAACTACATGGGTTTCTATTCAAACAGGGCGTGTGGTGTGGTGTTTGTTGGTAATTATGTGCATGATAATCTGCAGTATGATTTTGATCCCCACGATTGGTCTGAAAATGTGCTTGTGGCGTATAACATCTTTACAGGCACAAAGAAAGCTCATGGCTTGATATTCTCAAGATACGTTAAGGGCTATGTTTATTCCAATATCTGCGCAGGCAATGCTGGTGCTGGCATAATGATGGACAGGTCCTCCTATGCGGTTGTTCAAAAGAACGCTACATTCGGTAATCTGCTTGGGGGAATAGCTATCGTTGAGAGCAACTATAATGGGGTTTTGGGCAATTATGTGTTCAGAAATAACGCTTACGGGATCTATGTAAGAAACTCGGTAAATATACTAATAAAGGGCAATGTTATCGTACATAACGCCGGCAGTGGAGTGAATATTGCTATAGCTTCATTGAGTTATATGAGGTACAGGAATCTGTTCAGGGACCCGTATCGTATGGAGGCATCTGCCTGGGTGGAGGGAAATAGGTTCAGATTGAACCTTGGAGGAGATGTGAAAACGCACAACAGGGCTGCTGTTGCCATATTCAAAAATAGCTTTTATCCCCAGAGCGTGATCTTTTCAGGCGATTTGAAAAGATTTGCAAGTGAAATACTGAGGAATCAAAGCAAAAGACCGGTCATTATATACGGCTACGGAAACAAAAAGTGGATAAAAAAGAGCATGCCGGAGCTGTCGAGTTATGTTGAGGAAGCCCTCAAAAATATAGAGAAGAAGGGTAATCCTGAAGCCAAGACGGCTATAGGTGTGCTTGTAAAAACCAACGCATTAAATGCTCGCTCTCAGTCGGAAAGGGAGTCCTATATCAACTGCGGTGAAGAGTGGTTTCTTTCTGCCGCCCCCTTTGCGGAGAGCTATGCGATACTGTACCTTGGTGTTGATAGATTGTTGTCCGGTGATGCTAAAAGGCGTTTCGAGGGTCTTATCCTTATAGCAGAGTCGGCAATTTTGGGTAACACATCAGCCATGCAGGTGATGCAGCTTCTTCCTCTGTTTTATCCCTACGAGGCTACAACAATTGATAGGGCTGTATCGATTGCCTTGAACAGGCTTAAAAAGGGACAATTTATAGAATGCGGAAAGGGCGTAAGGTGTTGCACATTTGTTGATGCCAAAAAGGCAGAGGTTTTTGATAGGGTTGTGAAGTTTTCGAGGAGGTACAATCTTTCGAGAGCTGGTTCCTATTCACGTTATTTCTCACAGGTAATCAGAAAACGGTGGATACAGAGCGCTATGGCTGCCGCTGAATCCATTAAAAAGATGCTCCCTGTCAAGAATAGCTCAAGAAAGGCCTTTTACAGCTGGTACAGGAGGCTCTCAACGGATATCAAACTTCAGCTTGCGTTCAGGAATCCGGTTTTACTTCGATTTTTTATAAAGCGCCTCAGCACGTACAGGGCGTGGAAGGAGCTTCTGTCGCAAAGCAGGGAAAAGGATTTCTCGCTCATTGAGCCGCAACTTGAGAGGATTATTAAGAAAATGAACGTATTCAGGGTTGATAAGCTACCTGTTTCGGAAACCATAAATAACCTTAAAACAAGATACTTTTACGAGGGTTTGTGAGATGAGCGTGAAAAGATTATTGTCTGGTTTGGCTGTTGTAACTGTGGTGGTTTGTTCTGCTTACCTTGGCTATGCTTTTCAGTGCAATGCTCCGTCGTGTAAAAATAGGGTTAAGAGCACCACTCAGAAGGTCTTTCCGTGGGAGAGGGCTTACAAGGAATATGAGAACAGCGTTTCGCCTCCGGCTATGAGCAGATCGAGTTTAGCTGAGAAGGTGTCCGGGGCGACAGGAGGCGTAATAACGGATGTATGGAGTGAACGTTATGTTACCCTGAATGGTCACGTTGCAGAGGGATTGAAGCCGATTGATACCTGTCGCAGGAAAGGGCATGAGATTTTAGGAAGAATCGGAGTAAGATACAAGTTTCAAATTCTTGGTAGCTATGGTGTATGGCTTGATGCAAGATTAGGCCTTGGTCATCAGAACTATCTCGATGATAATCGTAACAAGCTATGGTTGGATGTAAGGCAGCTTTACTTCTCCACAAGAAATCCAATGGGCACAAATATGCCCGGCGTTTATCTCTCGATTGGTCGAATACCCGTAGCAGATGTTAGGGGTTTCTGGTTTTATAATTCCCTTGACAGTATTAAAGCTGAGTATCTGTCCACACAACTCAATGGTTTTGTGCTTGTTGGCACACGTTTTAATGACAGCAGGGTTAGTAACTCCCAGGAACAGAATAACATCAAGGATTACGACTATCTCATCGGCAACCTTGATTACCAGTTCAGGTATGCCAATCATGCCGCGCTGTTTTTTGTCAAGGAGTATAGCGACATAGATAATGCTGTGGGTGATCACCACAGTGTTTGGGAGCCGGCAAAGCCAAAAAATAACTTAACATGGCTCGGTTTACGATTGAGGGGAGCAATTGGCGATGATTTTGAACACTATGTACGCTACTGGCTCGATGTAGCTGGCGTGTGGGGGAGAACCCAGAACATAAGCGAGGCTGCTTGCGATGAGTGTGGGGGTTGTAGGTACGTGACGGGTGTTTCTTCCACGAAGGCTCACGGTATCGGAGGAGAGCTGGGAGCTTTGCTGAGGAGCGGTGATTTTGGTGTCGGTGCACAGATAGGTTTTGCTGGTAAAAAATTTATTCAAACACGCCTGAGCAATAACAGGGCTATTATGCTTGGTCCCACTACAGTGAGATATTTTGGGCAGCTTGCCAATCCAGACCTTTCCAACATTGTAATTGCCGGTCTATTTGGAGGTTACAGGGTACGTACGAACGACTGGCTTGAGCTAAATCTGCTTAAATATATGCAGTACAGCAAGGATTATGGAACCTATTTCTCAAGGTATCTCACATCCACAAACGGCAATAGCCGCGATCTTGGATATGAGGCTGATCTGATATATGAAGGTGAGGTGCGTGAAACTGCATCCAGGTGGAGGTACAACGTGGTGGGAAGCTATTTTAGAGCTGGCTCAGCTTTCAATGATGTGGACAGCATTAAGAACGCCTATAGCCTGTACTTCGATTTGAAATACTACTGGTGAGATGCGCTATCTGTTGTTTATCCTTGTGGTGGTTTCGCTTGCGGCTTGTGCTGATATAAACAGAGCCAAGCAGTACTACTATGCAGGAGAATCTAAAAAAGCAGCCAGGGATTTCGAGGGTCTTGCTGATAAGGGCTACCCTGAAGCACTTTACTTTATGGGAAAACTCATTGCCACAGGTCAGCTTAAAAATAGAAAGCCACAGGATGCTGTGGAGTATTTCAAAAAGGCTTACCGTCTTGGATTTCTAAAAGCGGCGTGGGACATAGGTATGTTCTATTTGCGGCACAATCAACCCCAGAAGGCTCGTGTCTGGTTTTTAAAAGCGGCAACAGGAATCTACGGTGTGCGAATTAAAGCTGATACAGCCTATACGGCACTACTTAAACTGGCAAACGAAAACCCAGCCGTTTATCTTGTTATAGCAAATGCCTATAAGAATGGATGGTTCGGCAAGGTTAACCTCAGGCTTGCTGAGAAGTATTATAGGCTCGCCTATAAGGCTGGAATAGACGAGGCGGGTTTTGGGCTTGCCTCTGTATATGCTTCAACAGGGCGATACAAGGAAGCAATCAAGATTCTTGAAGCACTTTTCACCAGAGGTTACAGGCGTGCAGCGTACAGGCTCGGTAGAATATACGAAAAACTCGCTAAGCGAGCTTATATAGGTAGATGCGATGCCCTTGTGGCAAAGACACCCTTTGAGTATTACAGGCTTAAAGCTAAGAAGAGAAAGCTTTACACCTCAATGATTGAGAAAGCGCTTTTCTGGTACAGGAAAGCGGGTGATTTGCCCAATGCCAAGTATAGAATAGCCAGAATCGAGTGGAATGACACTGTTTGTGACCATTACAGCGACATAAAAAGGTATGCATCCATGGGTTCAAGCGATGCTCAAAAGGATATAGAGAGGATAATCTCTGGTCAGATGTGTCCTGGCCTTGCAACAATTCTTAACCTGCCGCGCAAAAGATCCTACGGTGGTTTTGAACAGCTCAAAAGGGCTTACTATACATTTCAGACATCACATATGCGTTCTTATGGTAATGTGATTCGTACACTTGCAAAGAGATTGCATCCCGATAACAATACAGCCGCACTGGTTCTGTTGGGCAGACTTTATCTCAATGGCATCGGTGTTGAACAGAACAGACGCAAGGCTTTTGAATATTTCAAGCGTGCCTGCGAGCTGGGGAGTGCGACTGGTGAGATTGAGGTGGCGGGATTTTTGAAAAACAGGGATCTTGCAGCGAGCGTCTACTATTTCTATGCAAAAAAGGGTGTTGCAGATGCTATGGAGAAAATTGCAGAGATTTACCTGTCTCTAAAAGCAAAAAAGAAAGGTCTTGACTGGATGATAAAAGCAGCCCTGCTTGGTAACGTTAAGGCTTCAAAATATATGGTCGATTACTACTTAAGAAAAGGCCGCACCCAGGATGCTGTGATGCTATTAAAAACATTGATAAAAAAGGGTTACTGTTTCGGGTACGTAATGATGGGCTCTCTGTATGATAGTGGACTGTTAAAGCCGGATATAAAAAAGGCCCTCAAGTATTATACCGAAGCACTCAATCAGAAATGTGAGATAGCCTATCTCTATCTTGCGCGCGTTTATCTTTATGGTGGGAAAGGTATTGGTGACCCAAGAAAGGCAATCAAGATGATCAAGACCTATCTATCCTACAACAATACCGATCCAATTGCATATCATTTACTTGCGCTTTCGTATTTGAGGCTTGGTGACAAAGAGAAAACAAGAAAGTATCTTATGAAGGCAGCACAACTTGGCTATCTGCTATCGTGGGCTGAGATCAAAATCGTAGGGTATAAGAATTTGCGTATTCTGGCAAGGACACTCAAAGGAAGGTATCTGCTTGCAATGGCAAAGATTACAGAAAGTAGTGACTTAAAGGCTTCCCTGTGCTATGCATACTGGGCTGCAGTGAAAAAAGCACCCGGGGCAGCCCTGAAGTTTCTCTCTTTAACCAACAGGGCTAACAGTGCTGCATTGGTTCTATTTGTTAAGGAACTGGCAGAGGATCCTTATATTTGCAGGGTGTACCTAAACGCCCTAAAACGTTGATTTTTTCTTTTTTCCCACAAACTCCTTGACATTAACGTCCGTTTTATATATATCTGCACGAAGAATATAAAAGGAAAGGCAATTTTTGGTTTGATCGATAGGCGAAAAGAGGAAATCATAATGGCTTTTAAAAGAAGAAAATCTGCCATATCCGAATGGAAAAGATAAAAATTTTTGTAAAAGGAGATGGCTTATGACTACCAAGATCGTATGGACGCTGACTGACGAGGCTCCGCTTCTTGCAACCTATTCCTTTTTACCTATAGTGAAAAGGTTGTTGAAGCACGGAGACATTGAGGTCGAAACAAGGGATATCTCTCTTGCGGGCAGGATTTTGGCACTGTTTCCTGAACGTTTAAGGGAGGATCAAAGGGTTTCGGATGATCTTGCCTATTTGGGTGAGCTTGTAAACAGGCCGGAAGCGAATATTATCAAACTTCCCAACATCAGCGCATCCGTTGTGCAGCTTAAGGCGGCTATAAAGGAGCTTCAATCCAAGGGGTTTGATGTTCCAGATTACCCTGAAGAGCCGTCAACGCAGGAAGAGAAGGAGCTTGCGGAACGCTACGCCAAGGTACTTGGAAGTGCAGTTAACCCTGTTATCAGGCAGGGTAATTCCGACAGGAGGGCTCCAAAAGCCGTCAAGGAGTATGCAAAGAAGTATCCGGATGCCATGGGCTTGCCCCTGAAACCGTGGAGTTCCGACTCCAAGTGTCACGTTGCTCATATGGAGGACAACGACTTCTATGGCAATGAGAAGTCTGTAACGATTGAAAAAGCAACCACTGTCAGAATCGAGTTGGTTGATAAGGATGGTAATGTTACTGTTTTGAAGGAGAATCTGAAGCTTGATGATGGTGAGGTGCTGGATGGAACCTTCATGAGCGCTAAAGCCCTGAAGAAGTTTTACGAAGAGCAGATAGAAGATGCCAGAAAACAGGGGTTGTTGCTGTCGCTACATCTGAAGGCAACAATGATGAAGGTGTCCGACCCTGTGCTATTTGGACATATGGTTAAGGTATACTTCAAAGATCTGTTTGAAAAGTTTGGGAAGGAGCTTGAAGAGATAGGCTTTAATCCAAACAACGGACTTACAGATCTTGAGGCGAAGCTCTCAAAATTGCCTGAGGATAAACAGCAGGCTATTAGAGATGAGATCAAGAGGATCTATGAGAAAAATCCCGATCTTGCAATGGTTGACAGCAGAAAGGGTATCACAAATCTGCATGCACCAAACCTTGTGATCATTGATGCATCTATGCCAGTTGTCATAAGGGACGGCGGTAAGATGTGGGGTGCTGATGATCAGTTGCACGATACAAAGGCGGTTTTGCCCGACAGGTGCTACTCCCGCTTCTACCAGGTTGTTATAGATGATTGTAAGGCGAATGGGGCGTTTGACCGTTCAACAATGGGCAGCGTCTCCAACGTAGGATTGATGGCGATGAAAGCTGAGGAATATGGCTCTCACGACAAGACATTCATCATTCCTCACGATGGAACTGTGCGGATTGTCGATGAAAGCGGAAATGTGCTGATGGAGCATAATGTAGAAGCCGGGGACATCTGGAGGGCCTGTCAAGCCAAGGATGTTGCAATAAAAGACTGGGTAGGGCTTGCCGTTAGAAGGGCAAGGGCGACAGGTGATCCGGCAGTTTTCTGGCTTGATAAGAACAGGGCTCATGATGCACAGATGATTAAAAAGGTAGAGAAGTATTTGAAAGAACACGATTTAAGCGGACTTGATATCAGAATAATGGACCCAATTGAAGCGACGAAGTTTTCTCTGAAGCGCATTAGAGAGGGAAAAAACACGATTTCTGTCACAGGAAACGTGTTGAGGGATTACCTGACGGATCTTTTCCCGATTCTTGAGATAGGGACAAGCGCAAAGATGCTCTCAATTGTGCCACTTCTTGCTGGTGGTGGTCTTTTTGAAACCGGTGCGGGTGGTTCCGCTCCGAAGCATGTGCAGCAGATGCTTGAGGAAGGGCATCTAAGATGGGATTCTCTCGGTGAATTTACCGCCCTTACGGCTTCTTTGGAGTTTATCTATGAGAAAACCGGCAATAATAAGGTGAAACTCATAGCTCAGGCTATGGATAAAGCTGTGGGAATGTTGCTTGAAAACAAGAAATGGCCCTCCAGAAAGGTAGGGGAGCTTGACAACAGAGGAGAACACTACTACTTCCTGATGTACCTTGCAAAGGCTCTATCAGAGCAGGATGAGGACGATCAGCTGAAAAGCCACTTTGCAGATATCTATGAAAAACTTTCAAGAAATGAGGATGAGATCAACAAAGAGTTGCTCGAGGCACAGGGCAAGCCGGTGGATATTGGCGGTTACTATTATCCAGACCCTGAAAAAACCTCGGCTATCATGAGGCCAAGCAAGATTTTAAATGAGATTGTGGAATCCATTTGAACAGGATAAGAGGGGCTTTTAGCCCCTTAAATTTTAAGTAAGGAGTGAGGATTATGGCGCTGAATCAACCACCTGTTGTAGTTGATGAAAAGCTGTGCACGGCTTGCGGGATGTGCATAGATGTTTGTCCCAAGAACGTGCTTGAGCTGGTGGAAGATCTGCATGTGTGGACCGGTTCCATGTGTAAGGTTGCAAGACCGGAGGATTGCATCAGATGTAAGCTCTGCGAGGTCGCATGCCCCCATTTTGCCATTAAGGTTGTGGATCCAGGTGTGGAAATAACCTTTACGGACAGTAAAGGCAATCAAGTTACAAAGTCGAAATAGGAGGGTTTGATGTCTAAGGCTCAAATAATGAATGGAAACCAGCTTGTGGCGGAAGCTGCTATACTGGCAGGTTGCAGATTTTATGCCGGCTATCCGATTACACCCTCGTCTGAGATACCTGAGCATTTGTCCAAGAGGATGCCGGAAGTTGGCGGTGTTTTTATGCAGTTTGAGGATGAGATAGCATCAATTCTTGCTTGCGTGGGTGCAAGCTACGCCGGTTATAAAGCAATGACCGCTTCCAGTGGGCCTGGTATTTCGTTGAAACAGGAGGGTGTGGGTCTTGCCTGTATGATGGAATTGCCACTTGTGATTGTTGATGTCATGAGAGGTGGACCTTCCACGGGATTACCAACAAGGGTATCCCAGGGCGATATAATGCAATCAAGATGGGGCACACATGGTGATCATATGGTTATAACCATAGCTCCTGAGACGCTGCTTGAGACCTATCTTGAAACCATAAGGGCATTTAATCTGGCTGAGAAGTATAGAACTCCAGTCTATTTGATGACCGACGCTGTTCTTGCCCATCTGAACGGCAGGGTGGAGCTGCCCGATCCATCAGAGATTGAGATTATAAACAGGAGACAGCCGACAGTACCACCTGAGGAGTATTATCCGTATGATGTGGAGAGATTCGGCATTATTCCTCCTCTGCCAAACGCTGAGAATTTTCCGAAGTACAGATTCCACATGACCGGTCTTAACAAGGATAAGACAGGCTTCCCGACTGTGGATACTCAGCTTGTCGAAGCAGACGAAGAGAGAATGATTAAAAAGATAATGGATAATGTAAAGGACATTGAAAAGTTTGAATACTACAAGATGGATGATGCGGAGCTTGTGGTGTTTGCATACGGAACAAATGCAGCAGCTGCAAGGGTAGCCATTGACGAAGCGCGCCAGTCGGGGATAAAGGTAGGCATGTTTAGGCCTATTACCCTGTGGCCCTTCCCTGAGAAGCAGGTGGCAGAATTGGGTAAACAGTTTGATAAAATAATCGTCTCTGAGATCAATCTCGGACAGCTACTGTACGAAGTAGACAGAGCTGTAAAAGGTAATGCCGAGATATACACCGTGCTTCAAGCCGCAGGTGTGCCTATAAGGCCTCAGCAGATTTTAGAGAAAATCAAGGAGGTATCGTAATGGCTACCGATTACTCCAAATATTTGAGAATGGATAAGCTGCCTCTGTATTGGTGCCCCGGTTGCGGCAATGGCATCATACTGAAGGCACTTATCACGGCAATAGATGAGCTTGGGTGGAAAAATGACGATATTGTAATGGTTTCTGGTATAGGTTGTTCATCCAGGGCTACCGGGTATGTAGATTTTCATACTATTCACACACTGCATGGTAGGGCAGTACCGGTGGCAACGGCTATAAAGATGTGCCATCCTGATATGCACGTGATTGTTTTCTCTGGTGATGGAGATTCCACAGCAATAGGCGGTAACCACTTCATCCATGCCTGCAGGAGGAATATTGATATAACGCTAGTGCTTGTAGACAACTGGATCTATGGAATGACAGGTGGCCAGTATTCGCCACTTACACCCACCGGCACAAAGGCATCCACCATGCCGCGTGGCAACATAGATCCTGATTTCGATGTTGTTGAGCTGGCAAAGGGTGCTGGTGCAACCTTTGTGGCAAGGGGTTCTGTGGCTGAGCCAATCCTTTTGAAAAACTACATAAAGAAAGGCCTGCAACACAAGGGCATGAGTGTGATCGATGCTTTGAGTAACTGTCATATTCAGTGGGGCAGAAGGAACAAGTATGGCGACCCTGTAAAGCTGGTTAAACTGATCAAAGAGAAGACCGTTTCAAAGGCAAAGGCTGCCAAGATGTCCAGCGAGGAGCTTGCGGGCAAGTACATTACTGGCATACTTTATGAAGACAAAAACAAGAAGGAGTACACGCAGGCTTACAAAGAATTAGTCCAAAAAGCACAAAACGAATAAGGAGAGCGGTTATGGCATTTCATTACGAATTGAGATTTGCAGGTATCGGCGGCCAGGGTAATATGTTGGCTGGTACCATCATAGCCGAAGCCGCCATATACTTTGAGAATAAATATGCAACCCAGGTACCGACCTACACCTCACAGGTTAGGGGTGGACCCACGAAATCCGATGTTATTATTTCCGATGAGCCTATTTATTTTGCTGAGGCTACCCATATAAACTTCTTCCTTGCCCTGGATCAGAGGACCTATAATCTCTATAAATCCGACACAATTGATGGTGCGATTGTGCTTGTGGATAGCGGCCTTGTTAATGTGCCGGATGAGGATAGGAAGAAATGGGATGTCTATGAGTATCCTATAGTCAGAACGGCTAAGTATGAGGTGGGTAACGTTATCACTGCTAACATACTTTCCGTGGGGATGACAGGGGAGTTGACCCAGATCATGTCTCTTGATAATATCTTCGAGGCCGTTAAGCGTAGGGTGCCACCGGCATTCCTTGAGCTTAATGAGAAAGCCTTTAAGATGGGTGTTGAGATCGCCAAGAAGCTCAAGGCGGAAAAGGGCAAGGCTTGAAACAACCCGTTTTGTTGATGTTTATGCTGGGCACGCAACCTTGCGTGCCTTTTTTTATGCTATTTTCAGGAGGTGACTCAGGTGATGAATCCGGAGCTCTGGTTTACGGAAAAGTACTCTGACACATGCGGTTTCACGTTTAAGGTTAAGCGGGTATTGATGACCGATTACAGTGATTTTCAGCGTGTGGATGTTATAGAGACTTACGATTTTGGCAGGATAATGCTGCTCGACGGTTTGATTATGCTCACGGAAAGGGACGAGTTTGTTTATCATGAAATGATGGCTCACGTACCACTGTTTTCACATCCTGATCCAAAGGATGTGCTGGTAATAGGTGGGGGTGATGGTGGTACGGTAAGGGAACTTGCCAAACATACCTACCTGCATAGTATAACCGAGGTAGAGATAGACGCAAAAGTAATCGAGGTATCGAAACAGTATACACCTTTTGTCGGCTGCGGCTATGATGACCCAAAGGTTAATGTGATCATAGGAGACGGTATCGAGTTTGTAAAGAACAGAGAAGATGCCTACGATGTGGTGATAATTGACTCTACTGATCCATTCGGGCCAGCAGAGGGTCTCTTTACAGGTGAGTTTTACGCTAACGTAAAGAAAATCTTAAGGGATGATGGTATCGTAGTTGCACAGGCAGAAAATCCCTATTACGACCCCCACTGGATGATGCGCTCAATAAACAACATGAGAAAGGCTTTTGGAGAGAAGGTTGAGTGTTACCTTGCTTATATACCTACCTATCCATCAGGTATGTGGTGCTTCTCGGTGGGCTATAAGGGAAAAGCGCCCTCGGAGAGTTTCTATAAGGATAGATATGATAAACTTAATCTTCAACTTAAATACTATAACGATAGAATTCATAAGGCCTGCTTTGTGCTTCCAGAGTACGTCAAGCGTATCGTTTATGGATGAGAAAATGGCGTTCTTATCGTGCTTTTATGATGTTCACAAAATACTTGACAAATTTTAAAAAATCAGAATTATTGGGTAGCTATTCCTGGTTAAGCGGAGGAAAATTATGGATGCTGCTACCCTGCAGGAGTTGAAAGAGAGGCTGCTCTCATTGAAAAAGGAAATAACCTTGCGCATCAAGGAGAATAGTCAGAAGGTTAACAGCATTAAAATAGGTGGTGATGAAGGAGATTTCTCCAGTGCCGTTTATTCCAGAGAGATACTGTACGATTTACTTGAAAAAGATAGGGCTCATCTAAAGGAAATAGAGGAGTCCCTTTACGATATTGAGAAGGGCACCTACGGTAAATGCAAGCGGTGCGGCAGGGATATTGAGATAGAAAGAATGAGGGCTAAACCTACCGCGAAATACTGTATTAAGTGTAGATCAATCATAGAAGTTGAGGGTTGATTTAGAGTTATTGAATCTTTTTTTCCCACAACGTTGTGTATTGTGCAACGCTCAGAGTTCGGGCTTCATTTGCCAACGCTGTCTGGAGAAGCTGGAGCCCTATGCAGGTAACCGTTGCAGGGTTTGCTCAAAGCCTTTAGCTTATAAAAGCGGTGACCTGCTGTGTGCCTCATGCCTTGCAGGGAAGCGCCATTTTGAGTACGGCTTTTCTTTGTTTAGCTACAAAGAGGGAGCTATAAAGCGTCTGATAGAGATTGCCAAGTTTAACTCTCTTCCCCGGGTGCTATCCTTTATCGAGAGGTATCTTGATGAGCTACCCGATAGGCTGCTTGAAGATCTGGATTGTGTTGTACCTGTACCGATGCATAAAAATGACATCAGGAAACGAGGGTATAATCAGTGTGCATATATAGCAAGGTATCTTGCAAGGAGATTCAGCCTCAAGATCTGTTGGGATCTTTTGATAAAGACCAAACAGACACAGCATCAGGTGGGACTGGATTTAAAGAGGCGCAAAACCAATCTCAAAGATGCGTTCGAGTGCCGCCCGAAACGCAACATAAGAAGGGTGCTTATTGTGGATGATGTGTTTACAACCGGTTCAACAATTAATGAGTGTGCACGTGTACTCTCAAGGGCAAAAATCGCCTCTGTTTTTTTTACGGTTGCAACCACACCGGCGTTTTAGGTGGTTTGAGATGTATGCATTGTCTCTGGATGAGTTTTGTGAGTTAAAAAATAATAACCAAAAAACAATAAATACTTTACAAATTAAACGTCATGTTTATAAAATAAGGAGTGAGCAACTCAGAAGTTGCCTTTCGCCGGGCTGAAAAATAAAGGGTATTTTTTTGAGCAAGTGGAGGAATGAATGAGGGGTGTTCTGTGTATTCGGCGCATAATCACACTGCTGCTTGTTTTTATGCTTGTTGCTCCTGGCGCATCGGCATATACGGTTGAGCAGCTCCTTGGTGAGTACGCTCAAAAAGCTGATCTGTCGACCCGTACAAAGAAGGAGAGCGCAGGTTACCTCATTGTATTTACACGAGCGGATCTTGATGCAATGAAGATCAAAACACTAAGCGAGCTTGTTAACGAGATACCGTTTTTGAGGTACAATGAAAATGCAGCTGGTTTGAGCGATGTGAATTATACCTCTTTTCAAACAAACACATTTAACCCTATAGTGGTCTATTTAAACGATCGTCAGATGGTAGCACCCTTCAGCGGAAACGGTTTTCAGCTTCTTGGTCAGCTTGATATGTCTTATATAGACCATGTCGAGGTCTATCTTGGTATCCCTTCCTATGAGATTGGCTTTGACACAGCAGCGACAGTAATAAAGCTTTACACCAAGAAAGGTTACAGGGAAAATGCAACAGTGGTGAGTTCTTCCATTGGCAGCCGGGGCACGAACGATACCTATGTCTATTCAGGCAGGGATCTGGGCAATGGTAACTCCTATTTTCTCTACCTTGATAAACGTGACAACAAAAGAAAGAAGGTCGATTTTTATAGTCCCTATTTCCATAAGCTCTACACATTATCACGTAACAAGTATACCTATAACTTCTATGGCGAGTTTGACACGGGTAATTTTCGCTTTGAATCTCAGGCTGTTTTTGGCAAAATGGACAACTTCATCGGGCAAAGCTGGTATATGACGGTCGATAAAAACAGAACCGATTTTCGTTATTTATACGGTGGCATCTATTATACCTCCAGCGATGACTCCTGGAAGGCTTCGATCAACTACTCCTTCACAAGTTCTGACAATACGCAGAAATCCGATGGTCCACTTGGTGTATATCTCAAAAGGATTTCACCCGGCTGGCCTGGAATACCGGTAACATACAACACACTGGAGTCTAAACTTGAGGAGAAATTGAGCGATGTCAAGGTGATAAAAACCTTCAAGATAAAGAATGATTTGTTTATGTTTGGCGTCAGAGGCAGATACAGGGGTTTCAACTTCAAAAAGAACCAGACCGATAACGATATAACTTTGCCGGGTTCGAAGTTTAGCAGGGAGTATGTGGCTTCTGGTATCTTTGAGGCGCATCATATGTTCAACAAGAGGAACATGGTTGTGTTTTCTGCCAAGCTGGAGAAGCATTTTGTAAATGGCGGAATAACCAATTTTTCCACCTATGGTGGCAGGGTGGGTTATATCTTCAACTCTAACCGTTGGACATTCAAAGCTTTCTTGTTCTCGGGCGCCAATGCTCCCACACCGTATGTGCTTTACAGACAGAACCTCTTGGGAAAAAAGCGCGTCTCGCCTCAGATTGCCTCTGCGCTTTCTGCAGAGATTACATACAGAAAGGACAGTAGTAGCTACTCTTTGCTACTTTCGGATACGCGTGTTTCTAAAGCTATCTACTTTTCAGCATCTGGTTACAGAAATGCGCCCTCTATTACCTGGCTTAAGAGTGTTTCTTTCAGATATAGACGGGATTTTGACCCATATAACCGGCTCTATTTGAACCTCTGGGCATTCAGATTAACCGATTTTAGATCGAAAAGAAACCTGTTTGGTGGATACATTGCACTTTTCAACCGTATCGGCAGGTTCACGTTGTATAATTGCTTATCCTACAGGGGGCTTTACGGAAGTCATAGACCGGCATATAACTTGAGTTCGACCCTAACATACAGGGCAACGAGAAATCTTGTGGTTTACTTAAAGGGTACGGATCTTCTAAACAGAGCCATCACAACGGATTACTATCGTTTTGATCCGATTAACAGACACCTGACGGTTTTGAAAGATGTTCCTGTTTTTGATAGAACCGTTTGGTTGGGTGTGGAGTACAAGTTTTGAAAAGGGTTGTTTGTAGTGTCGCAGGTTTGTTCATACTGATCGCTTCGGTGTGTGTTGCCATAAGCCTTGAACAGATCAAGCTGCAGTTGGTTTCCATCATTGCTCATGCCATTGTAAAGAAGAAGGTAGTCAAGGTTTATCTTGGCGATAAAGGTTTTCTTGCCAAGACCAAGAATGTTAATGGTGTAGTGTTTGTTAAACAGTGCAAGGATGCTGACCTTATAATTGTAAGCAAACCTGACTCTCTCAGAGGTCTGTGCAGGGATAAGCCGATTTTTGTGACCAACTACCGTGGTTACAGATCGTCCAATCTGCCTGTGGGTGCACTGTTCTGGCAAAAGGGAAGACCTGTGCTGATATTCAGAAAAAGAAACCTGGAGCGGCTTCATGTGAGCCTGCCGAAAAATCTGAAGGATTATGTTGTTGATTAGGGATGATTAAGTACCTTTTGCCTATCCATCGCCTGCTTTTTTTACTGCTTCTGCTTCTGTTTTTCTCCATGGTGTGGGTATATTTGAGTTTCATAAAAGCTATGTATCACACCTCAACAGGTGTCAAGAATATAGAGATTGGTCAGATCAGAAGGTGCGCTACGACAATCGATGGTACACTGAGGATGTACCTTCAGCCGACGGACAATCTGGTTGAAGAGATAGAGAACAATCCAGATTTGAGAAAAAAATTGAACAGGGTCCTTGAGCTGTTTGTTAGTCGTGAGATAAAGTATGTATACGTGATTTATCGCGATAATAAGGGATTCTATAGGTACCTGCTCGATGGTTCCAAGTCTCCAAAGGAGCGAGGGGAGCTGAATCAGATATTTATACCTGTGAATACAGTCCTGTGGAGGCGCTGTTTTGAAAGCGGCAAGGATACATACGCCATACAGCGCAACATAAACACACTGTGGCTAACGTATCTTCATCCCATTTATCTGAATCACAAGATGCAGGCTGTTCTGGTGCTCGATGTTTCTATGATTGCCTATAAGAAGCTGAAACAAACGCTCGCTCCTCTAAAGGGCTATTTGCGATATCTGCTCTTCTTTGTGTTGCTCGTTATTTTTGTGACAGCGCTTGAGCTGTATCTGTTCATGAAGGAGAGAAAGCTTGGCAGAATCGACACTCTGACCCATCTGTACAACAGAAGCTATCTGAGGGAAAAGGAGCGACTCATTAACCTTGATAGTGTTGCCGTGGCTATGGTGGATATTGATCATTTTAAGCGCATAAATGACACCTACGGTCATGAGTTTGGTGATATGGTTCTGAAGGCTATAGCTAAAAGACTTACAACCTATACTCGTACGGATGACATTGTTGTGCGGTACGGTGGTGAAGAGTTTGTGATTGTATTCTCCAATTACCATGCAAAGAAGAATCCTGAGGAGGTAAAGAAGATCATCTCTGTGGCTAAAAGGGTTCAGGAGCAGGTATCTTCCACACCTGTAAGGGTTAAGGATAAACAGATAAAAGTCACGGTATCGATGGGTTTAGATCCATTTACGTACAGACGAAAAACGCTTTTGGAGTCTATTCTGGTGGCAGATAATATGCTTTATATGGCTAAAAGGAAAGGTAGGGATCGTGTTGAAGTAGCTAAAAGTTAACGGTTGATTTTTATTAACCATTCCTGTAGTATTGAAGCCTGATTCCTTGCTCTTGGTTGCATTTGTGTCAACCAAGGGCCAGAGTCCAGAAGGAGGTTTTTGGGTATGCGGTATTACGAGTTACTTTACGTTGTGCAACCCACCTTTTCCGATGAGGAGTTGAAGGGTGTTATGGAAGAGGTGGCTGGTTACATAACCCGGGAGGGTGGTGAGATTCTCAAAAATGAGCTGTGGCAAAAGAGAAATCTTGCCTACCCGATTAAAAAGTTTAAGCAGGGCTACTATATCCTTGTGCACTTCAGGGCTGAGCCTCCTGTACCTAAGAAGGTGGAGGAAAAACTCAGAATCAAGGAGAGCGTTTTACGTTTCATCATCACGAATATGCTGAAGAAGGATATAGCCCACTATACGAAGGGCCAGGAAAAGCAGGATGGCAACTCTGAATAGGGTTTTTCTCATAGGCAACCTTACAAGGGATCCAGAGCTCAGGTATACGCCCGGTGGTGTTGCGATCTCGTCTTTCACCCTGGCAGTAAGTACACCTATTGGTAAGGATGATGCTGGTAACCAGAAGAAGGATGTGCTTTATATCGATGTGGTTGCCTTTGGAAGACAGGCTGAGGTTATAGCAGAGTATCTGAAAAAGGGAAGACCTGTGTTTGTGGAAGGCAGACTGCGCTACAGAACATGGGAGGATGCCAGCGGTAACAAACGTGCAAAGCACGAAATTATCCTGAACAGCTTTCAGTTTCTCGGTCCAAGGAAGCAGGAAGAGGTGATGGAGCCCGTTGAGGTTCCAACCGAGGAAGAGGATATTCCTTTTTAAAATGGAGGTAAACGATGGTGAACAATAACAATAAAAGAAAAAGATATTTCAGGTATCCGAAAAAGCGATTCTGTCACTTTTGTTCCAATAAGATGGAGGAGATCGATTATAAGGATGTTGATCTTCTAATGCGTTATGTAACGGAGAGGTACAAGATAATTGGTAGAAAAACAACAGCCACCTGCGCCAAGCACCAGAGGATGCTAACCAAAGCCATTAAACGGGCGAGAGTAATGGCACTTATACCGTTTACGGTTAGTAGAAAACTCAAGGGCTAAGGGGGAAGGGCAATGAAGATAGTTCTCTTGGAAGATGTTGATAATCTCGGCTATGCCGGTGACATAAAGGAAGTCAAAGACGGCTATGCGAGAAATTACCTGATCCCCAAGGGTAAGGCTCTAATGGCAACCAAGAGCAATCTCAAGATGGTGGAAGAAAAGAGAAGAGCCATCCTGCGTCGCATAGAGAAGAAGATTGAAGCAGCCAAAAAGATACGCGATGCTCTCGATGGTCTGGAAATAGAGATATCTGCTAAAGCAGGCAAAGAGGGTAAGCTCTTCGGTTCCGTTACTGCAACGGAGATCTATGAGGCAATCAAGGATAAAGCCGAGGGGCTGGATAAAAAGCAGATAAGATTGCCGGAAGGTGGCATCAAGAGTGTTGGAGAACATCAGGTTGAAATAGCGATTTACAGGGACATCAAGGCTACGATTAAGGTGATCGTAAAGCCTGCCGATGAGCAGTGAGACACTAAGAGCCTATCCACAGTCGATAGAAGCTGAGAGGGCACTCCTGTGCTCTCTCTTTCTTGACAACTCTCTTTTCCCGGAAGTAATAGAGATAGTCGATAGTTCGGACTTTTATGATGAACGTAATGCTACACTGTTCAATGTCATTAAGGAACTCTACGATGATAATGTTCCTTTTGATTTTATTACGGTGAAGAATGCTCTTGAGGAGAAGGGGCTCCTTGAGAAGGTTGGGGTTGCCTATCTGACAAGTATTATCGATTACCTGCCAGCGCCTGCCAATGCACGTTACTACGCTGAGATAATTTATAAGAAATCTGTTTTGCGTCAGTTGATACATATCTCTTCTGAAATTGCCGAGATGTGCTACGAGGACCCCGATAATTTAGAGGAGGTGATTGACGAAGCCGAGAAGAGAATCTTCGAGATTTCGAGCAAGAAAAGGAGCCAATATGTGGCTGTTGGTGACATGATGGCAGAAACGCTCAACTACATCGAGGCTCTGCGCAGAAGACAGACCGTGCTTACGGGTGTTCCCACCGGTTTTACGGATCTGGACAAACTCACCGGTGGTTTTCAGAATGGGGATCTGGTTATTATTGCTGGAAGACCGGGTATGGGTAAGACGGCGTTTGTTGTGAGTATAGCGGTAAATGCGGCGCTACAGTATGGTAAGAGAATCGGTATTTTCAGTCTTGAGATGACAGCGCAACAACTTGTATTGAGAATGATTGCCTCCATCTCCGGCATTGGTGTGTTTAATTTGAGAACGGGAATGCTCTCGCAGGAGCAGTTAAGGCAGGTTGGCAAGGCACTTGACAAGTTAAAGAAAGCTGAAATCTACATAGATGATACATCGATGATGACATCAGCAGATATTCGCACCAAGGCACGCAAAATGAAAATGGAAAAGAATATCGATATGATAATAATCGATTACCTACAGCTTATGCATGGCAGGCTTACCACAGGTGCGCCAAACAGGGTGCAGGAGGTTTCTGAGATCTCTCGCTCGCTGAAAATACTCGCCAAAGAGCTTGATATTCCAATTATTGCCCTCTCACAGTTGAACAGGGGTGTTGAGTCGCGTGACAACAAGAGACCAATGGTTGCTGATTTGAGGGAATCCGGATCTATTGAACAGGATGCAGATGTGATTCTGCTCATCTACAGGGATGAGGTATACAATAGAAACTCTGCTGACAAAGGGAAAGCGGAGATTATTATTGGCAAGCAGAGAAATGGTCCGCAGGGTACAGTAAAACTTCAGTTTGAAGATAGAACGGCTACCTTCCACAATCTTGCCCCGGAGGACAGGGTTAGCGAGATACCTTATTCAGAAGAATAAACATGAAATACATAAGGATCAGGGGTGCAAGAGTACACAACCTGAAGAATATCGATGTAGATATACCCAAGTCAAGTCTTGTGGTCATAACGGGACCATCTGGCAGTGGTAAATCCACACTTGCCTTCGATGTGCTTTATGCGGAGGGACAGAGAAGATACCTTGAGTCATTGAGCTCATACGCCAGGCAATTTTTGGAAAAGATAGATAAACCGGATGTTGATGTTATTGAAGGACTCTCCCCAGCCATAAGCATAGACCAGAAAAGCGTCTCAAGGAACCCGCGCTCTACTGTTGGCACCGTGACTGAGATCTACGATTATATGAGATTGCTCTTTGCCCATGCAGGTGAGGTTTACTGCTACTCCTGTGGCAGAAGAATACAGAAACAGTATCCACAGGCAATCGTAGACACAATTTCATCTATGGAGTCGAAGAAGTTACTGATCCTTGCGCCTATAGCAGTAAACAAGAAGGGGACCTTCAAGAGGGAGTTTGAGGAACTTCTCAATGGTGGATTTGTGCGAGTTATTGTAGATGGTCAGCAGAGAATGCTCGATGAAGAAATAGAGCTGGACAGGAATAAGAAACACGATATCTATCTGGTTGTGGACCGTTTGAAGGTCAGGCCCGACCAGAGACAGAGGATTAGCGACTCTGTTGAGCTTGCCTTGAAGATGGGAAAGGGCGTCATGTATGTTCAGGATATGGATAGTGGCAAAATGGAGGTTTTCTCGGAGCACTTTGCCTGTCCTTACTGTGGCATCAATTACAGGCCTGTGACGCCACAGAGTTTCTCATTCAATTCGCCGCTTGGTGCCTGTCCGGAATGTTTTGGTCTGGGTGTGAAGCATCAGCTTGATCTTGACAGGCTTATACCGGATAAGAGTCTCTCGGTGAGGGAAGGTGTTATCAGGCTCTGGCGAAAAATGAGGTACTCCTACTATGAGCACTTTCTGATAGAAGCCTGCAGGCAACTTGGCATTGATATCTACACGCCTTTTGAGGAACTCTCAGAGAGGGAGAGAGATATAATACTGTTCGGTAAACCTGATCAGGTGATTGAGTTTAGGCTCAACAGCTCCGGCGCGACCGTGAGGAAGCCCTGGGACGGCGTGATCAATCTGATATCACAGCAGTTTGCAGAGACGGATAGCATCAAGGTAAAAAGGGAAATTATGGCTTTAATGAAAGAGACGGTTTGTCCGGTATGCAACGGAGACAGGCTTAACAGGGAGAGTTTATCCGTTCGTATTTTAGGCAAAAATATTATTGAGGTCACGCGTCTGAAGGTTAGTGATGCTCTGGAGTATTTCAGGGAAGTTCGAAACAGTTTCTCTGAGTATAAACTGAGAATAGCTGGAAGGCTGCTGAGAGAAATAGAGACACGTTTGGGTTTTCTTGCCGATGTGGGGCTTGATTACCTGACCCTTGACAGGAGTTCAGCTACCCTCTCCGGGGGCGAGTCTCAGAGGATACGTCTTGCCACGCAGGCTGGCAGTAATTTAAGCGGCATACTCTATGTACTTGATGAGCCTTCCATTGGTTTACATCCAAGGGATACCACACGTTTGATAAATACCTTAAAAAAGCTAAAGGAGAACGACAATACAGTTGTGGTTGTTGAGCACGATGAGAATATAATTGAAGCTGCTGATCATATTATCGATATGGGACCAGGGGCAGGGAGACATGGTGGTGAGGTTGTGGCATCTGGTTCTCCTGAAAAAATCAAGAAAGACCCCAGATCACTCACGGGGTTGTATCTGTCCGGAAGACTTTCCATAGAAAATCCCAGAAGCTACAGGAAGCCGAAACAATGGTTGAAACTCAGGGGTGCACGCGTGCACAACCTGAAAGGTATAGATGTTGAAATACCGTTGAATTTGTTTGTATGTGTAACCGGTGTTTCTGGAAGCGGGAAGAGTAGTCTTCTCTTTGACTGTTTTTACGAATATTTAAAGACGCGACTTTCCGGCGGGGTTAGGAATGATCTGTGTGAGGATGTTGAAAACGCTGAACTGATAGACAGGGTTATCAGTATTGATCAGACACCTATTGGAAGAACGCCCAGAAGCAATCCGGCTACCTACACAGGTGTGTTTGGGGATATTCGTGAGGTGTTTGCCAGGACACAGGATGCGCGAATTCAGGGTTTTACCGCGTCCAGGTTTAGCTTTAACGTCAGGGGTGGTAGATGTGAACGGTGCAAGGGTGAGGGCTATATAAAGATTGAAATGCAATTTTTGCCGGATGTGTATGTGAAATGTGACCTGTGCGGGGGCAAACGATACAACGAAGCGACGCTGGCTGTTACCTATAAAGGCAAGAATATCTATGAGGTCCTTGAGATGAGCGTAAATCAGGCTTACGAGTTCTTTGAGAGTATACCAAAAATAAGAAAAAAACTTGCAGTTTTAAAGGATGTTGGTCTGGGATATATCCAGCTTGGCCAGAATGCCGTTACGCTTTCGGGTGGCGAGGCTCAAAGGATAAAGATTGCCAAGTATCTGATTAAACCTCCCTCGGGACACACCCTCTATCTGCTTGATGAACCATCTGTGGGTTTGCACACCGACGATGTTAAGAAACTGATTGCCGTTTTGAGAAAGCTGGTGGATGAGGGAAACAGCGTTATAGTCATAGAGCATAACTTGGATATTATCAAATCCGCAGACTACCTAATTGATATGGGTCCTGAAAGCGGAGATAGGGGAGGGAAGGTCGTAGCTTCAGGAACACCGCTTGAGGTGGCACGAAACTACAGCACCCACACCGCCCGCTATCTTAAGAAAAAACTGGGGTTAGCCAAAGACTAACCGTTGTTTTCCATCTTTTCCTTGCACTTACTGCAAATACCGTAGCAGTAAATCTCACAGTGCTCTACATCGAAACCCTCAAGCTGCTTGATCTGTGCATCGATCTGATCTGTGTCAATAAAGATGTCCGTAATTTCACCGCAGACCTTGCAGACAAGATGGTGGTGCTTGGGCTGTGCCGCTATCTCGTACTTGCTCTTTTTGCCCTCGATGCTCAGTTCCTTGATGATGCCGTGCTCTTTGAGTAGATGGAGGTTCTTGTACACCGTTGCAAGCGACATGGACGGAAAGTTGCGTGAGATATTCTTGTAGATTGTGTCCAGATCGATGTGGCCAGCCTCCTCAATCTCTTTGAGTATTGCAAGTCGCTGCGGTGTGGCTTTCAGCGGCGCATGCTCCATGAGCTTTCTGATTTTCTCCATAATACCCCTCCTTTCCCTTTTGAAACATATTACTTCTAAGGAGTCAGATGTCAAGTAGTATCTTTTTTTACTTGACAAAGGCATGAACCATGAGTTATACTCATTAAAGCCTCATTTAGCCTGCCCGTTTTTGTTGTGGGTGGACGGTCAGTGCCTCGATGGCTGTCCACCCGCGGTTTTCGCTGATCGTTCATCTCTATTTTTCTATTACATATTTTAGTTGCAAATGCAACTATTTTTTGATATTAGTGCCCAAGTAACAAAGCTGAGGGGGCAAGATGGGACAAAAAAGGGAACCGCTGCTTAAGTGGATCTCGATTATTTACAGATACTCCTTGATGTATGCGAAGGATAGGTTGAGGGGTTTAGATATCACCGCAGGGCAGCTGCCTTTTTTTATAGCGGTGGTGGATATGGCTGGCATAAGACAGGATGAGCTTTCGAGTTATCTAAAGGTTAATAAAGGAACTACTGCTAAAGCTGTGAAAGCGCTTGAGAAGAAGGGCTACATAATAAGGAAACAGTGTAAACATGATAGGCGGGTTTACAGGCTTTTTCCGTCTGGTCGTGCTATTGAGCTAAGAAAGAAGATAAGAAACATAGCGCTGGAATGGGAGAATGTACTGCTGGAGGGTATTGCCGAGCCGGAGCGTGCAATGCTTAGAAGAGTAATGGAAAGGATGGCTGCAAATACAGATAGGTTCATGGAGAGGAGAAATGGCAAAGGTTAGTTCCGCTGGGAGAAAAATCGTTTTGCTGCTGGTTTTGGTTGTTGCTGCATGCGGGGTTTATCTCTTTTTACAGTACAAACAGACGCATGTATCAACGGAAGATGCATATATCACCAATGACATCTACTGGGTCCATCCACGTATAGCAGGCGCTGTGAAGCGTGTATTTGTGAAGAACAATACATTTGTAAAGAAGGGTGATGCGCTGGTAGCAATTGATGATAAGCCTTACAGGATAAAACTGAAAGCAGCTGAAGCCCGGGTGGCATACGCAAAGGCGCGTATGGGCGAGATAAAAGCCCAGATTGCTTCAATTAGAGCCAAAATCAATCTCGCTGAAGCCAAATTTGACAAAACCACCTGGGATTTTAATAGGGCTAAGAAGCTCTACAGGCAGGCTGTAATGTCCAGGGATAAGTACGAGTTTTTTTTGACGGAGTATCGAGTTGCTAAAGCCGAGGTTAACTCGCTAAAGGCAGCGTTAAAACAAGCTGAAGCCGCTTTCAGGAGTGCACAGAGGGCTTTGGAAGAGGCACAGGCTGCTTATGATGGTGCCAGGCTGGATCTATCGTATACGGTGGTTAGGGCGCCTTCTTCCGGATATGTTACAAAAAAGCAGGTTGAAAAAGGATCTTTTGTTTCACCACAAACTCCTGTGTGTGCATTAGTGCCCGATCGTGGCGCCTGGATTGTTGCCAATTACAAAGAGTCGCAGATAAACAAGATACACCCCGGCGAAAGGGTGGATATAACAATTGATGCTTATCCTGATAAGCATTTCAAGGGGAGGGTGGAAAGCCTTCAATTTGGTACGGGCGAGGTTTTCTCGCTGTTTCCACCTGAAAACGCATCTGGTAACTGGATAAAGGTTACCCAGAGGATACCGGTTAAGATAGTGTTCGATAAGCCGCCGTCTGTTCCTCTGAGGGTGGGTATGTCCACAAGGGTGGTTGTCCTTATAAGAAAGAAGCCACATGGCTTGCCGCAGGAGCTGGCATTTAAGTTTTTGAAGCTTCTTGGTTTGTATTGAGACAATGGAGAAATTGTCCGGCAGCGACAAGTGGTTTATAGCATTAGCGGTTGTTTTGCCAACACTGATGGAAATAGTGGATACCACAATTGTAAACGTCTCCCTGCCGCACATCCAGGGTGATCTGAGCATCAGTCTGGATGAATCCACCTGGATTCTCACATCCTATATGGTTTCCAATGCTATCATTATTCCTATCACAGGATGGCTCTCCAATTATTTCGGCAGGAAGCGCTACCTGATGTTCTCTGTGCTTTTTTTCACGATTGCTTCCTTTGCGTGTGGTTATGCGCCTTCGTTTCTCTTTCTGGTGGTTCTTAGGTTCTTGCAGGGTATAGCGGGTGGGGGTTTGCAGCCGGTATCTCAGGCTATACTGCTTGAGTCGTTCCCTAAAGAGCAGCGTGGAATGGCAATGGCGGTGTTTGGCATGGGTGTGGTGGTTGGTCCAATACTTGGACCGGTGCTGGGTGGTTGGATAACGGACAACTGGGGTTGGCGCTGGATATTCTACATTAATGTGCCTGTTGGTTTGCTCTCTTTGTTGCTGATTAATCTGTTCGTGTTCGATCCTGAGTACATCAAGAATGCAAAGAAAACATCCGTAGACTATCTGGGGCTTGCATTCCTTGCAATCGCCGTTGGCTCCTTGCAGATACTGCTTGACAACGCCCAGCGTAAGGACTGGTTTGAGTCCCGTTTCATTACATCACTTGCCGTGATTTCAGCTATTGGATTTGTCCTGTTTCTGATACGCGAAATGAGGGTCAAGGAACCAATCGTCAATCTCAGGATCTTCAAGGATAGATCTTTCACATTCGGTAACATTATAATGTTTGCAGGTTTCTTTGGGTTCTTTGGGACAATAGTTCTATTGCCACTATATCTGCAAAACCTTATGGGTTACACTGCGTATCTTGCAGGTCTTGTACTTGGACCTGGTGCTGTGACCACGTTGGTTGGTATGCCTATTACCGGAAAACTACTCGAAAAGGGTTTCGATCCAAGAAAGGTGTTGCTTTTGAGCCTGCTTACCAATGCTGTGGCTGTGGATATGATGGCGCACTTCAATCTTTCTGCCGACTTTGTTAGCATTATCGAACCGCGTGCTTTGCAGGGTTTTGCTATTTCTATGTTCTTTGTGCCGCTTGCCGCTGCTACGTTTGTTAATGTGGAGAACAAGGATATGGGCAATGCATCAGGTATCTTTAACTTTGTCAGGAATATCGGCGGTAGCTTTGGGACTGCTGTAGTGACAACCATTCTAACGAGGAGGGCACAGTTCCATCAGAGTCGACTTGTCGAACATCTGGTACCGACCAATGAGATCTTCAACCAGACTCTGGCTTTGTTGCACAATATGGTGCTTGCGCCGCTTCAACAGATGGGTGTCATATACAAGGAACTTTTGAGGCAGGCTTATATGCTTGCCTTTAATGACGCGTTTTATTTCTGCAGCGTTCTGTTTGTTCTGCTTATGCCAACAATTTTCTTTATTGAAAAACCAAAGGAGACAAAACTCCCTTACTGAATACCGCTGTTTTTGAACAGTTCTTTTATGCTGCCAAGAGAGCCAAGCAGACTACTTGACTCAAAAGGCATGAAGACAACCTTTGTGTCCTTTTCAAGAGCCATTGTTTTTAGTGCTTCGATGTATTTCACGGCTATTAGATATGTTACAGGATCGGCAGAGGTTTCCTTTAGGGCTTGTGTGATCTTTCTGATGGCTTCTGCTTCACCCTCGGCTATAAGGATCTTCGCCTTTCTCTCTCCTTCAGCCTTGTTTATCTGAGCCTCTTTTATGCCTTCGGCTTCAAGGATCCGTGCTTTTTTGTCACCCTCTGCTGTCAGTATTGCTGCTCTCTTGTCTCTTTCTGCTCTCATCTGTTTTTCCATTGCCTCTTTTATTTCCCTTGGAGGATTAATATCCTGTAACTCAACCCTGTTCACCTTTACACCCCATTTGTCCGTTGCTTCATCGAGTATCGTTCTTAGTTTTGCGTTGATTGTATCTCGTGAGGAGAGTGTCTCGTCAAGATCCAGTTCGCCGATCACATTTCTTAGTGTTGTTTGGGTTAATTTTTCTATGGCGTCTGGAAGACTTGCTATCTCATAAACGGCCTTTACGGGGTCAATTACCTGAAAGTAGAGCAGGGCGTTAATTTCAAGAACCACGTTGTCTCTGGTAATGACGTTTTGCCGAGGAAAATCGTACACCGTTTCGCGCAGATCGATTCTATCTGTTTTTACTTTTCGAATGATTATCTTTTTGTTTGGTCCTTCGAATGTATATTTCCACTCGATTGGTCTGGGTCTGTCAAAGAGCGGTATGATGATGTTTATACCCGAGGAGAGGGTTTTGTGGTACCTGCCAAGCCTTTCGATGACCATGGTTTCTGCCTGGCGAATGATTTTTATGCCTTTGATCAGGAATACTACTGCAAAGACGACAACTGCGAGAATTACATAACCACCGGAAGCTACAGCTGAATACATAAAACCTCCTGGTTATTGATTGATTTCTTTTACAAACAGCTTTATTCCTTCGACCTTTATGATGGTAACCGATTTTCCCTTCTCTATCTTGTTTCCCTCATAGGATAGAGCTATCCAGGTTTCGTCGCCCAGTTTGACCCTGCCCGGGTTTAGATAGGGTCCGATATCTTCGATTACCAGTGCTTTTTTGCCTATCAATGCCTCAGAGTTGGTGCGAAGGTCGGATTGTTTATACAGATAACGGATAACCACGGGTCTAATGATAAAGAAAACCAGTATGCTCGATATGGCAAAGATACTCAACTGTACTTCCACGGGCAGGAAGACTGCGCTTAGGGCTCCTATTAAACAAGAAATGCCAAGCACGGCAAAGTAGAACATAGGAAAGAATGCTTCGAGTATGAACATGATTATTGCACCCAGTAACCACATGTAGAGTAGATTCATTTTTTTGCATCCTGGACTATTCTTTTTAGTGTTTCAATCACATATTCCTGCTGGTCCTCAAGAAGACCGGGATACATGGGTATAGACACACATTGGGAGTAGTATTCTTCCATATTGGGACATGCAGGTGTTGCCCCTCTCTGGGCATAAAAAGGTTGAGCATACACGGGGATGTAGTGGACCTGTAGGCCTATGCCCTTTTTCCTTGCTGCTTCAAAAAATTCAGCTCTTGTTATATTCAACGAGTCAAAGTCGATTCTAACAACAAAAAGGTGATAGGCAGAGCCTTCATTGTAAGGATAAAGCGGTCTTATGAGCGAATCATTGTCGAATGCTCTGTGGTATCTTCTTGCTATAGTGTGTCTTTTTCTTAGAAACTGGTCGAGTTTATTAAGCTGTGATATACCCAGAGCACATTGAATATCGCTGATCCTGAAATTGAAACCGAAACTGTGCATCTCATAGTACCATGGATTGGGGTTTCCCTTTTTATCGTAAGCGAGCTTTAGATTCTTGAAACCGCTCCGCACAATTCCACTGTTTCTCATTGCATACAACCTATCTCTGAGCTCCTTGCTGTTTGTTGTGATGGCTCCACCCTCTGCGGTTGTTATTTGTTTAACTGGATGGAAGGAGAAGATGGATGCCTCACTATTTTTGCAGCTTCCGGATTTTACGGAGTTATACACAGCTCCAAGTGCGTGCGCACAGTCTTCAACCACAATAATACCGTAGTTTTGCTTGAGGCGCGCAAGTTTGTCCTGGTTCAGTGGGTTTCCTGAGAAGTGAACACCGAATAGAGCGCCTATTGAATCGTCCTGTTTCAATAACCTTTCGCAGAGATCCAGATCGATATTGCCATCCTGTGCGATGTCCACAAATATGGGCTCAGCATGTGCAAGTGTAATAGCATTAACAGTGGCAAGGAATGTGTTTGGGGTTACAAGCACACGCATACCGGGCTTAAGCAGGGCAAGTGCTGCAAGATACAGAGCGGCTGTACCACTTGAAACAGCCACACAAAACCTGCTACCAACACGTCTGGCTATTTTCTCCTCGAATCTTTCAACGAGTGGACCTGTGGTGATAAAATCCTGTTTTAATGCTTCAGCTACGCTCTTTATGTCCTCTTCATCTATGGTTTGTCTGGCATAGGGTATAAAATCCATAGCTACTGAACGTTAACATACCATATCTTTTTTCCTTTTTCCATTTCAAATGTTTGTCATTCCTATTTGTTTTTTTTGTTTTTTAAATTACCGTTGTATTCCACTGTTTGCCGGTAAAAGCGGAAATTTGTTGCAAGCTAAATCCCTGTCACAATAGCGTTTTTTGTTCTCTTGCTATTTTTTGATTAAAGGTAAGAAAATCTTGACAGTTGTGAGATATTATATTATTGATTCTATTAAAGGGAAACTATCGCAGGAAACCTTTTTAAGTTAAGACTTAAAAAAGGGGGAATGTTAATGAATATGAAAAATTTTCCAAAAAGGCTAATGGCCGGGATTTTGCTTTCTTTGTTTCTGTTTTCCTGTGGTGGGGGTTCTGGGGGGTCCACAGCCTCACAAAGTTCGTCTGTTCAGTCTTTCTCCCTTGTTGAGACTCCAGAGCAGCTTACTCAGAAGTACAGAGATTTGCCTGTGTACGGTGTCATCACCCTGGAGTTTAACAGGCAACTTCAGGCAGCATCTGGCAGGTCAGAAAGCGGGGATTCAAACGATGTCTTGCAGTGGGTACGTGTGTATGATGCACAGGGCAACCCTGTTAGTGGCAATGTAGTGGTCTCAGCTGTTGATCGAACGATTACTTTTGTACCTTCATCTTTTCTGCGCCCTTCCGCAAGCTACAAGGTTGTTGTCTCCTCAACTGTCACTGCCGATGACGGTGATATGCTGGGCAAGGATGTTGTTTTTGATGTGTCTAC
>CAZIZT010000015.1:0-9587 GCA_964544085.1 uncultured Desulfurellales bacterium | reverse complement strand
CTGGAGGAGTCACCATCCCCTGTGCTCGATGAGGAAAAGAGAAAAAAGCTCCATGAAACGGCCGTTGTTGCCGCAAGGGCACTTGGTTATAAAAATGCTGGAACGCTGGAGTTTCTATTCGATGGTGAAAACTTCTACTTTATAGAAATAAACACAAGGATCCAGGTGGAACATCCTGTAAGCGAGATGGCATACGGTGTGGATCTGATCAAGGCACAGATAGCCGTAGCAGCAGGGGAGCAACTACCGTGGCAACAGGAACAGATTAAACGTAAGTTTCATGCAATAGAGTGCCGTATTAATGCTGAGGATCCTGAACGTTTCTATCCATCCCCAGGTCGAATAACGAAGCTCTACCTGCCAGGTGGACCAGGGGTCAGGGTAGACACAGCGATATACAGCGGCATGGTTGTTAGTCCTACCTACGATTCCATGATTGCAAAACTTATTGTACGAGGTGAAACCAGAGAAGAGGCACGCTTAAGGATGCTTAGATGCCTTGATGAGTTCATCATAGAAGGCGTAAAAACCAGCATACCTTTCTTTAAACGTATCTTGAATTCGGATGAGTTTATCAACAACAGTTACGATACAAACTACGTAGACAAGGTCTTTCTCAGGAAGGATTAAATTTTTATCACTATCTCTTCTTTTGTCTCTGTGGCTTTCTTCAGAGCTTCGAAAGCACGCTCCATAAATGTTTCTGCCGTGTCGCTGAATTTGGAGAAGGTGATGCCAAACTTGGCTGCCACGGTGAGCTTGCAATCGTTATACTCCATTTCTTCGAGGTATCTCAATATCTTACGGGCGAACATAACCATGTCGTCCCCTTCAAAAACACGTGTCAAAATACAGAATAGTCCACTATCGCAGTATGAAAGGACATCGCTGCGGCGACATATCCTCACAAGTGTTGAAGCAACGGCGGCATCTATCTCATCCTGACCGATTGCACAACTGGAACTAACAAAATCTCTATCGGTGCTGAAAACGAGAATTGCCCAGTTTTCTTCGTACCTTTCGTGCTGCTTAAGAAAATTCTCAACAAGGTAATAAAGACCAACGGCATTATGTAATCCAGAATACGGGCTTTCGAAGCAATCGCTTCTGTTTTTACGCAAGTCTTTCAGTGGAAAAGACAGCATCCCTCACCTCTTCCATCGTTTCGTGAGCAAATCTACTGGCCTTTTTGCTTCCCTCAACAAGGATTTCCCTGATTCTATCACGCCTATCGAGTAGCTCTCTTCTTTTTTGTCTCACCGGTTCAAGCGCCTCATTCATATTTTTTGCAAGCATCCTCTTGCACTCTACACAACCAATTCTGGCTTCAGAGCAAGCCTTTTTAATCTCATCCTGCACATCCTTTGGTGAGAAAATCTTATGCAGCATAAACACACCGCACTCTTCTGCAACACCCGGATCGGTACGCCTCTTCCTGCGTGGATCCGTAAACATGATCTTGAGTTTCTTCTGGGTCTCTTCGCTCGAATCCGACAGATAAATGGCGTTGTTATAGGACTTACTCATCTTGCGGCCATCCAACCCCAGGATCTTGGGGGCTTCAGTTAGTAAAGGCTGCGGTTCAATGAAGACCTCCCTATCAACACTGTGGTTGAAGTGTCTCACGAGTTCTCGCGTGAACTCCAGATGGGCAACCTGATCTATGCCAACAGGCACGTAGTGTGCTTTATAGATAATTATATCAGCAGCCATAAGCACAGGATAACCAAGAAAACCATAATTGGACGTCTTGTCCTTGCCCAGCTGAGCTATCTGATCCTTGTAAGACGGCACGCGCTCCAACCACCCAACTGGAGTAACCATCGAGAGCAATAAAAAGAGCTCGGCATGCTCCTTTACAAGTGATTGAACAAAGATCACACTCTTTTCGGGATCCAGTCCAAAAGCAAGCCAGTCCGCAACCATTTCTATGGTATTGTCCGGTATCTCCTTGGACTCCTTAAACCCGGTTGTCAGGGCGTGCCAGTCGGCTACAAAGTAAAATCTGTTGTATGGTTCGTCCTGTAGTTTGATCCAGTTGAGTAGCGCTCCGTAAAGATTACCAAGATGTAGATTGCCTGTGGGTCTCATGCCGCTTAAGACGTTCTTTTTCATATTCACAAAACCCCTTACAACAGCAGATTTGTTAAAGGCACAACAAATGCGTAGTAGATCAAGTTAAAGACGCCCAGGAAAATCAAAGCTATAACGATATACATGCCGTAAGGTTCAATCTTAGAAAACTTATACGCCATACTTGGCGGCAAAAATGCCGCAAGGATCCTCCCGCCATCAAGTGGAAGAATGGGAATCAGATTGAAAAAGGCAAAAATCAAATTCAACTCCACACCGTAGATACAGGTTATTAACACAGGTTGCTGAACGTAGGGGATGGGTATAAGGCTAAACAGGTGATAAATTATCGCAAAACCGATTGCCATAAGAATATTCGATGCAGGTCCAGCCATAGCCACATAGGCGGAATCACGACGCGGATTATGGAGATTAAAGAAGTTCACCGGAACAGGCTTAGCCCATCCGAAAAGTACAGGCGAATGTGCAATCAGCAGAATCAGGGGAAGCAAAAGGGTACCTATTGGATCAATGTGCGCAATCGGATTTAAAGTCAACCTGCCCATAAACTTTGCCGTGTTGTCGCCAAGCTTGTAGGCAACATACCCATGGGCAACCTCGTGGATAACCACCGCCAGCAGAAATGGTATAACCATCAGAAAGATATTCGGATTTATCTGCAAACCTCACTCCTGAGCACAAATTGGCTTCAAAAAGCCAGATAAAAGATGCCCGATATGCAAGAAAAAGTCAAGTGATTATTTCTTTGCGTTCAACTTTTGCGAGTGAATAATGAAAAACTCAGGAAAGGACAGCAGCGCCTCAAATAGGGGCGCTGCTGTAGAGCATGAGCTCATCGATGCATCCATTCAACGGCTCTGGCTTTACCTCTTCGGGGTTAGGGACATTGCCTATTATCATCTTGTCCAGATATAGCGTGCCACTGCCGAAGGAAAGTGAATCATAAGCATCCCCATCGATTGTAATGCTGACATCTCCATTGAAATAGATGTATTCAAGCTTATGCCAGTTTCCATCGGCAATGTTAACGTTCTTCAGACTCTGCTTACACACTCCCTTGATGCACACTTCCATTTCCCCTCCACCATCCTCCCCTGGTACAACCCGCAGACTCAACTCTTTTTCTTCGCTCTCATTAGTAGCACTCAGAAAGACATTGCCATTGCCATTAATGGCGTTGAGTTTAACCCAGAAAACAACTCTAAAACTGGTAAGGGTAATCGGATTCTCTGAAATATCCACGTCTACACCGCTTAACTCACCCTCAAGTGCAACAGCAGTTCCACTTTCACCACTACACCACGTAGCATTGAGAGCTGTTCCATTCCTCTCGTTACCCGAAGCATCGATCACATTGCCGTCAAAGGGAAAGTAAATTTCAAGGGAGTTCTGGGTGTTTACGATCACTGTAGACCTCTCCCACGTTGGCATCCAGTTCTCGTTTACAACATATACAACGGGTGTGAAGCTACCGGCATACTTGTAGGTATGGTTCACACTGGGGGTTTCCGTTTCCTCATCGTAATACCCATCACCATCAAAATCCCAGTTAAAGACAGCACCCTCGGTCTGCATCTGACAGGTGAGTGTAACATCAAGCGGCAGTGTACCTTGAGCTGGTGAAACCACAAAGTCATCTATAACGGAAGCTCCCGATGTAAAAGCAACACCATCATGTTGCATCACATCCTTTATCTCATCATCGCTAAGAGCCCTGTTGTAGAGTCTGACTTCATCTATGAAGCCCTGAAACTGCATCGAGACAGGTTGATCAGGATCAAGACCCGGATTTGCACCTATGAGAAAATCAAGATTGCTCTGAACAACACTGCCCTCTTTTGTCCCTTCACCCGCAAGCTTCCCATCAACGTACACCTTAAGCGTATTGCCATCGTATGTAACTGTCACAAAACTCCAAACGTACTGCGGTATGCCTATACCTTCAACGTATAGATAACCATCTCCAACATACACATAACCTCGCACCTTTCCGTTGTAGATCTCTATTCCGAAACCGCTATTTTCAGGATTGCCGGCTATGGTATGCTCACCCGTAACGTTGTCCGGCTTTACCCAGGCGCTTATGGTGAATGTATTAAGGGAAAACTTGCCAATTTTCACATACTGGGAGCCTGTCAGGTATAACGACTTATTCTTAGCAGCTTCGTATGTAAAGTCGACTTCGCCCACAACGCTCCCATTGTTATTGTTGCCAGATTCATCCTGAACCTGTGTAGAGCCCTCCGAGCAGTTATCGAAGCTCCAGTAACCGACCAAACCGGCGCTGATTGTTTCCTTGGAGATTGTGAACTCAACCGGTGAACTATAGTCGGTCTGTATACCTCCTACATCCTGATATGCTTCAAAGTAATATGTACCTGATGGAAGTGATACATCAAAGAAGCTTGCTGGCTTGAATGTGCCCATTAATGTAACGTTGTCACACGACTTGTCGGTGCAAATACGATAGTAGAAGGTACCATTGTCCTTGTGACAATCAGATAGAATTGTATCCTCATCCGCATCAAACCTCAACGATGTAATTCCATCTGCATCTGGATAGAACACATCACTAAATGCGTAAAATACCGGGGTGGGTAGTTTTGGAATGTAACTGAAGCAGTACGTCTCGCTCCAGGGACCTGAATTGTTGGAATAGCCGGGTCTGGCGTGCCAGAATACAGTAGCCTGTTCATTGAACGACAGTTGATAGACGTAATAGCCATCGCTATCCTTGCTGATAACCCAGCCGGAATTGTGGCTGTTCTCAAACTCATCGTTGTTTGACCACTCAAACTGTACCCTATCGGCATTGTCAGATGGTCGTGCACGAAGAACCACACCATCACTGCCCGTTATTATCGATCCATCGGCTGGTATTAAGTCTGTTATAGGAACTGTCTCTCCTGCAAAAAAGCTCCTCTGCTCACTCCAGGCACCGGGCTGATAAACCGTGTTTTCTCCATCTTTATACCGCGCTACAGCCCTGACCTTCCATGTGTATGTACCCGCCTGTTCAGGCGTAAAGGTAATTGATGCATAACCCAAGGATCCAAACTCCGCTTGAAACGTATGCTTAACCCCGGATGGATCAGTTATTACAAACTCATAATAGGCAATCTCATCCCCATCCGGGTCTTTAGCCTGACTATCCACTATAAAGTAGCATTCATTGCCCACCATTACGTTCCCGTCCGGACCCGATATGTCCGAAGGCGCTTCTGGCGGACAATTGACAATATCGAAGATCGCGTCTGGCCATCTGTTTGCAAAGTAATACTCCATAATCTCTTCGTCTGACCAGCTATTTTCGATACTGCTCCCCCATTGGTCCGCAGGTATAATCTGAACGCCGAGGTAGCGCCCATAGCCAATCTGACTCGCCGGTGCAGTGAAGCTCTGGTCCGCATTGAAGTTGCCCGTTTTCACATAGAGTTTTATGAGCTGTCCTGTAGCAGCCTGTATAATCTTAGCCTTATACATTGTAACGTTATCGGCATCCTGATCGTTGATATAGAAGTCCACTGTAACATTATCGTTGATACAATAGGTTTTCGATGAGATCTCCTGGAAATAGGCTATTGGCGGATGGTTAACAACGTCTAAAATTCTTGTCGTAGACCAGTCGCTCCATACGCCGTTTTCCCGCCTTCTCATCCTCCAGAAAAGTGTTTTTTTGTAGGGTTGCTGGTCCAGAGTCGGTAATCGTTCTTTAATCCGATAAGATGCCGATGGTTCACTTTCGCGGTAGATACTATGAAAATCAGAATCGTAGGCTATCTGAAGCTGATATTCATCCGTGTTTGTTATCGGATAGGATTCAAAATATATCTCCTTCCTGTGGGAAAATTCGGAAGCATTATCGGGAGCGCGTAACTCTGGGGGTGCAGGCTTGATTAAAAGCGTATATACATCGCTTGTTATCTGTTCCGGTGTTGAATGCTCATCCACACTAAAATAACCGACCACACGCCAGTAATACCTGCCCGGCACATCCGGCTTCCACGTCTCAAACCCGGACATCTCATCGTAACTGAGCTGGGTAACCAAAGAATTGAAATCGCTGGATGAGCTGATTTGAATCACCGGATCAAGCCCAAGCAACAGATCATCTCCGCCTTCGGCTACAACCTCAGCGCCAAACTCAATCTCCTTTCCAACCTCGAATGTGGCGTTATTTAACGGCTTTATACCCTTTAGAGCCACAGAGGTAAAAAAGCTTCTTGGGGTGCTCCATGCACTATAATCGTAGTATTCATTGAATGCCCTAACCCTTATGTAGTATTTTCTTGATGGATTCAAACCGCCCGGTATGGCTATTTTGTTGTTGCTTGCGATGAAATGCGCTACAGGGTTAACGAAATCCGCATTCTCAGCTATTTCCACTTCGTACTTTATTGTGCTGTTATCCTTATCGCTCACACCGCTCACTTCGATACTATTGCCCTGCAGCGACATAACAGTCTCATTGTCAATTCCCAGAATGGGTGTACCTTGAAGTGTACTCTCCACTGTAACAGACGAGCTACCAAATGCTTTCTGATCACCGTTTTTAGCCACGCATGTTGCAACAATCTCTCCAGAAACTGTACCCGTTAAAGCAATCTTGTTTGTGGACGGAAAAGATATATGGGTAACAACCTTGCCGTTATGTGTAAACGCGCCCTCAGTATTCACCCTGTATCCGTTTATGAACCACTCTATGGATGTTGCTGAGGGAGTGGCATTGCATGTAAAGACCACCCTATCATTATGCGCTGCGCTGGAAAGTGATGAATCCACCCTTACATTAAGCGGAAACTTCAACACCGTCGAGGTCTTGTGAATGCCGCTGGAGATATATGGGTCGTTTTTTATCTCCACAGAAGCGCTAAAGAAATCAGCCTGAAGGCTTGTCTTGAGTGTAGCCTTAAGTGCTTCATCCACTCCCAGCTCCAGTTCAGCTGAGACTGGCATCGTAAACGTCACAACAGGAAAGATGCCGGCGTGGTCAAAGTACTTACTATCACCACCGAAGATCGGATAAATCATATTTAAAAACGCCTCTCCGTTGATGGACAGGTTAGGTGCCGCCGAGACCTCAACCGATCCACTTCCACCCTCTTCTGCTTCACCTTCCGCTTCAGTTTTAATCGAGACACCAATACTCATGTGTTCCGCAAGTGAGTTAGAGAGATTTAGTATCTGCTGCTGAGGAACCTGTGGAGCATTGAAAATATCGTTAAACGCCTTGCTGTAAAGCTTCACAGCATTCATAATAGGATCGTCGGAATAAAACTCGCTGGCATCGGTATCGTCTCCAGCATTTTTGTAGAATTCAGCAATCTCCTTCAGCGGCGTTATGATAAACGCATTAACATCGTATTGGATCATATACGACAAAAATCGAACAACAAAGTTCAGATCCACGGAAAAATCAAGCTCTGCTCCAAGCTTAAGATCAGCTCCAACACCACCTGTACCGGTGCCACCAGCGCCAACTCCGACACCACCTTCACCTTCGATACCAACGGTAAATGTAATGCTATTGGCAATACCGGATAAACCCTTAGCGGCAAGGCCTTCTTTTATGTTGGATACGAAATCTTTGAGAAAACTAATAAACTCAGAGTCGTCAGGAAAGGTCAATTTCACTATTTTTTTGCCATTAGGAAGTGTCTCTTGTTTTATAATCGAGCTATTTATGAAGCTCAAGGAGCTCTGAAAAGCGCTCTTTACAATACCTTCTAAGGCATTAACGACACCGCCGGTCAGAGTCCCAGGATCAACACCAACCGAAAGTATCAGTCCTGCCTTGCCCTTGCCTCCAAACAGCAGGTGGTAATCGAACTCCACGGCAAATTCCACCGCTGCTGAAAGCCCTATCGCAGGAAGGGTGGAACCTGTAATTGTGATGTAGTTATTCCTGTAACGGGTATCAATTTCTAAACCCAGATCTGGAAATCTCGGTCCTGCCATTCTCAGATAGCTGTAGAGGGCGCCGGAATCCTCTATATCTGGTAGCACTGGCTCCAAAGGCGCAAACCACACAACCACACCTAAATGACTAAACGGACGTACAGCAAGCTCGTTCACAATAAGGTCCATAGGATTGAAATACTCCCCCAGGCAGAACTTGCTGTTTTCATCCTCCTTGCACCTCTGATTGGAAACAGAACCCACTTTAAATAGATAGCGTAACTCTGAATCCGAAGAAGCATAGAAAAGGCCAATCGTTGTTGATGGCATAGCCGATGTCAATGATTGGAGAGCTGAAACAAAGTAATCGATCGGAAAATCACCCACCTTTTGCAAAAATGCCGAGGAATACTTTTTAAAGGTCTCTATTGTTGATGCAGATACGCTGTAAGTATTGGAACCGACCTGCAATCCCAGTTGAGCCACTCCGTTATTGTAGTTTGCATAAAGAGCAGCATCCCGGTTTATGGAGGAAAAGCTCCCAATAAACTGACTGAACTGCTCCTTTTTGTCCTCAAAAAAGTCATCCACAACACCGATTACATCACCGATGGATTTGATACCGCTCATAATATTCTTGATAAATTTCTTAACCGAAGGGCCGGTATTGTCTGCACAGAAATTCTTTAGATCCATAATCAGTTTGTCCGGATCTGCAACTCCGCTCAATACACCAGCAGGATCATCCTTAAACCGATTATATAAAGAGACAAAGTCGTCATTTACATTGCTACAAAGGCTCTTGAAGCTATCCCACATTTTTGAACCAAAAACACCGAGGTTTGAAATTGTTTTCGCCAGATTCTTGAGCGATGAAAAAGCGCTGTAAACCTCTTCCGAAACCAGTGAAGAGAGGAAATCAAAGGCATTCTGGGCTCCACTGCCGATGTCACCTACAATCTCCTTTGCCCAGCTGACAATACCCCTTTGCCTGCGAGGAACAACCAGCACTGCCCGGTTGTTTTTCGTATAAAAAATGGGTAAAGGATTGGCAAAACTTCTACCAAGTTTTTTCTTCAAGACTTCGATAAAATCACATGCCAGCTCTATACCTCCAAAGAAAGCCTCTGGAGTCCTGTTCATTTTCTCCGTGCTTACGTCTATAACGTAACCCCCTTTTTTGATATGCAGGTCCATTCCATAATCATCGACAAGGATTTCAAGCAAGCACCTATTATCATCACCTTTCCTGTAGGAAAAAATAGCTGGGAACCCTTCAAAACTAACAACACCCACAAAACTGCCATTTTCGATTAATTTACTTATATAATAACTTTTTATATCGTTTAACTTTTTCGGTTTCACGGTGATGGCTTTAGTCCTGAGAGCCATATCTTCGAGCGCTCTTTTTTGTTCAATTGCACCTGATATAGAAAGAACATCCTCACTGAAATGGTTGAGTGCTTCCTCGAGTGAAGCACTGCCCACATCGTCTATGCTTAGGTATTGCGCCGAAGTTACATCACCTGAAGAGACGAGCCTCTTCATAGAATCAGGCAGAACAGTTATATCGATATTTTCGCTATAGCGCCTGC
>CAZIZT010000014.1:0-10740 GCA_964544085.1 uncultured Desulfurellales bacterium | reverse complement strand
ATGCATCAAGGGAGAACACCAAGGCTGTAGAGGATGTGGCAAAAGCCTCAGAGGAACTCAACGCCATAGCAGACAAGGTGGGTCAGCTTGTAAACAGGTTCAAGGTGTAACGATGATTGCCCCTGCCTGAGGCGGGGGCTTAAAATTCCACTCTTTCTAAGAGTTCTTCATCTTTCTTATCAACCATCAGGATTAACACATCGCCGCGTTTGAGTATATAATCGTCCGTGGGCTTCACCCACTCCCCGTTGCGCTTAACTAATATAACATCAGCCGGTAAACCCACGGATACCTCTCTAAGTTTGCTCCCCGATAACTTATCTACCCGTTTTTCCACAACATGTCTCTCGGTGCCGGATATAAGCTCAAACGTAGCGGGGTTCTCTATCGCATTCTCAATACTTTTTATGAGGGTTTCCGTATAGATCAACGGCGTGACACCCATCTCTTCAAATCGTTTTCTGTTTGATGGATTGTTATCCCTTGCAAATATTCTATTCAACCCGTAGCGCTCTTTAAGCATGCGCGCCGTCTCGAGGTTTATCTCATCACTATCGGTGACAAGCAGCGCTGTGTCGCTGGGTGTAGGTCTCACCGACTCCCACCCTTCAACAGAACGCGCCTCAAAACAACGTATATCCACATCGCACTCCTTACGAAGCCTATCACACACCTCAGGATCCTTCTCAATGAGCACAATAGGTTTTTTTCTGCCGGCAAGGTGTTTTGCTATGCTTGAACCGACTGAACCGCCACCCACAATAATAATCCTGCCCGGCGCTCTTTCGAACCTCTTTCTCTCAATAAGTCCAAACAGTGAAGGTGAAAGAACGCAGCTAACAGCAGCAAGAAGGATAATGGCAGAATTTGTTTGATCATCAATAATACCAAGCTTAACGCCAATAATAGACGCAGCTATAATCAGGCTCAGTCTGCCGCTCAGTAGCACGCCCGCAGCTATAGTCTCGCGCCAGCTGAAGCGAATCTTGAACATGAGTGAAGCCAGGATTTTGATCAGGTAACTTCCGACGATAATGACAAGCACAAACACAATCCCGCTACCGGAGAAGAGCCCAAGTTCGGATTTGGCACCCTGGTATATGAAAAAAAACGGTATAAAGAAACCGTAACCAATGGCATCGAGTTTAAATAGCAGTACCTCTGATTCGGCGCGATTGATGCGGGATATAAGCATGCCCGCTATGAAGCTACCCAAAATGATCTCAATGCCAAGCTTCTCAGCCAAAAATAGAAAAATAAAGAGAATGGCAAAAGAAGCCCTGATGCCCATCTGTATATGTGGTTTATGTTTAAGTAGTCCTATGGTCCTAACAACCCATGGTCTTTTAAGTGCTATATGTATGCCCTTCTTCAACAGGTAGGCAAAGATAAAAATAGAGAGCATTATAGTGAAGTCGGCAAAGCCGTTGCCGTGCTCGCGTAATAAGGTGAACACGGTAATCATAAACAGGGTGGCAAAATCCGCTATCAGTGCCGATGCAATGATAGTTTCACGGTATGCCTTTTTTATATCCGGCCTGGATTTAAGGGTCGGAAAAACAATGGCGACCGATGTAGTAGAAAAGACAAGTGTAAGATAAAAGACACTCTTTCCGCAGCCGTAGGTACGGATGAGGAAAAAGGAGAAAAGATAGGAAAAAACCAGGGTAAGCAAAAACACTACAACGGCTATAAAAATCGGCGAATGCACAAAATCCCTGCTCCTTAAGCCTGAAAAGTCAAATCTGCTTTCAAGCCCCCCAAGAAACATAAGGTATATCAAGCCAAAGGTGGAGAGAAACTCCATGGTTTGATTATGTACATCGACAAGGTTCAATCCGCTCGTACCAATAACTATGCCGGCAATGAGCTCAAGGGCAACCGATGGTATCACACCACCGGTAAAGCGTATGGCAACAAATGGTATAAGAAAGCTCAAAACAACGATTATGGCAAGTGAACTAAACATTGGTTACTAAAGGAAGATTAGACTCAGCCTCCCCCCTCTTTTTGAATGAGAGCTGATCTATTGTACTCGATCCTGCACAAAAAAGAAAGACTGTTGAGACAGCTGCAAAGAATACTTAATGCTTGCCTTTTACCACCTCCTCGTTCTTGCTCCATGGCGGTGAAACAATGCAGAGAAATACAAAATCATTGTCATATGGATTTTCAGCCCATTGCCAGACTCCAGGTGCTATATAGATGGCTGTATTGGGAGTGACGGCTATGCTTTTGGAGGCAACATGCAGTATTGCCCTGCCCTTTATGACAAAGTAGACCTGTGAACTTTCAAGCAACCTGTGTGGTTTTGTCTTTGAGTGGGGTTTAAGAATTACGTAGGCTGTAGAGAAACCAGGATTTACAGGATCGTTTTTCGGATGAATAACCTCTCTGACAATAAAACCACCACCATAGACACCCTCTGGAGACCGGTTTAAATGCTTTACCAGATACTCAGGAGTCTTTGCAAAAGCCGGTACAATTAAGAGCACCACCACTACAAAGCTCTCAAGCAGACTAATGCTCCTCATCATTTGCCACCTCCTCAAGTCAAGGTCTCTGATCAATTCCAAACAGAGTCCATGGCTCAGAGGGTCGACTTTCCAGATAACCCTTCAGATAATCCCACTGGATATGTTTTTCTAAGAAAGCCTTTGCATTGAATGGCATACCGCTTGAGTTGCCCCACCTACCGTAGAATTCCATCCTGCTTGCAAGCTTGCTGTCCGTCACCTTTCCATCCACTGCACCCCTTGGCTGGTACGGTAGAGGTCTGCCGGGCTCTGACATATAAGCTCTATTATCAAGTTCATAATGGCCGTCTATAGTTCTTGAGGAGGGATTTACCTTTCCCAAATACACATCGTAATGATCGGCAAGAATCTTTTCAGCAATCTTTATGTCAATCTTACCCCTGTATTTATGCATCAGCTGGGTTAGTCTCACGCGCCGTGCACCTTGATGTCTGCGAATATCCGAAAAACCGGTATTCTTGCACTCAAGGTTTCTTATTCGAGGATCGAGTGGTGCATTAAAACCTATATAGTAACCACTTTTCGTTCTCCAAACCCTGTGATACTTCAATCCCAGCTCAAGCCTCATAATCTCACCTGTCCTGATGTCACCAAACAACCAATCGTTCGCATAACCACCATTGTTGCCCTTAAGCAGTATTCTCACATAATCCTCAAGGCTCTTACCATACTGCATGGCTTTTCTGATTCTGACAAATTCGGGAATACCGCTTTCGCTGTATGGTTCAAAACCACCGATGGTTGTCTCCGTGCCGACTATACCTGCTGATGTTATGAAAAAGTCACTCATGCTGTAGATATAGCCGGGCATGCTCTGCATCAGAATACGATAGCCCCTATCTGGCTTTAAATCCACAACAACATTCAAAAATTGGCATGTCACAAAATCGCACCACGAGTTGTGTGCCATAACAATAGAACCATCCTTTGTATAATCACCTGTTGCAATGAACGCGCTGCAGCGTGTTTTAGGGAGATTGAAAAACCTACCCTCCTTCTCATGTGGCCACCAGTAATAAACCAATTCAAAATATCCGTTCCACAGCAACACATCCTTCCAGGTAATTCTAACCCCTCTCTTCCTTGCACCAGCAGCTATTCCCTTCATTTCAAGAAGGTATTCTCTGGGTATCTTGTGTGCATAGAGCTTAACCGCCCAGTGCCTGAAGAAAGACCAGTGCTTTCCGGTGTTGAAATAACAGATAAACTTCATTGTTTTTATAGCCTTTTCAAGTCTATCGGCTATTAAATAACCGTACTGAAAGCCGCGCTGATACGGTTTTCCTTCGATGTGCACGTAGATCCAGCCGTTCTTATCGAATCGGTAACCCTTGCCGTATGTGATTAACCTTGCATCAGCCTTAAAGGCTACAAGAAAACACGCAATCAAAATAACGGATACTTTGCGCCACATGATATCAAACCTCCCGGCTTCATATTATTTTTATTCAAAGAGTAACAAAATTATGTTATGTGTCAAGATATAAAGTTTATGGTAAACCGCCGCAGGAGGGAAACCTCAAATCTTTTTAAGAAAACACGAGCAAAAATAAGATAAAAAGCTTGACTAATTCTCAAATAATGATACAAGGGTTAAACCAATTTGTTTCAAGGAGTTTTTAGATGAAGGTTGAGAACGGAAAAACGGTCCAGATCCACTACGAAGGAAGGCTGGAAGACGGAACGGTCTTCGACTCGTCCAAGGAAAGAGAACCTCTGGAGTTTGTGTTTGGGGAAGGTAGACTTATACCTGGCCTTGAAAAAGGCTTAGAAGGCATGGAAGAAGGTGAAAAGAAAGAGATATTCGTTGAAGCCAAGGATGCCTATGGAGAAAGAAATCCTGAGGCACTCCAAAAAGTGCCAAGAAGTGAGCTCCCTGCTGACATAACACCAGAGGTAGGCATGCAGCTTATAGCCCAGACGGAAACAGCAGAGGTACCCGTCACAATCACAGAGGTAGGGGAAGACTACATTGTCGTCGATTTCAACCATCCGCTTGCTGGCAAGAATCTGATATTTGACGTGGAAGTGGTCTCTGTAAAGTAGCAAGGGGGGCATTCCCCCTTCTTTTTTGTTTCTCCACTGATACCCTACTGAACGCCTGTCATCCTGCGTCCAAGGTTAAGCAATTCCTCTTTTATTTGATACTTGTGAGAGGTCACATAGTCGATTGTTTCGATGTGGAACCTACCCTCACGAAATACCACAACACCATTCGGTATTCCCTCATCAAAAAGCGCACTCAAGCCATGCTGGATAAACTCAAAACCCATCAACCTGTCGTAAACCGTTGGATTGCCACCACGCTGTATGTGCCCCAGCACCGTAACACGCGTATCCATACCAACATCTTCGGAAAGCCAGCTTGCAACCTCCTGAGTGGCAGAGGTGCCCTCAGCCACTATGGCCAGTATGTAGTTCCTGCCCTCAGCAAGCTCCTTTTTCAGCTTTCCCCCAAGGGCTTCAAGGTTATAATCAAGCTCCGGCACAATACAGACCTCAGCCCCGCTCGTTATTGCTGAAACAAGCGCAAGATAGCCGCACTCCTTGCCCATAACCTCGATAACAAACGCCCTTCGAAACGACGAAGCCGTATCTCGAATATTATCTAAAGAAAGACGGATAACGTTCAGGGCGGTATCGACACCCAAACAGTATTCGGTGGCAAATATATCGTTATCTATAGTTGAAGGCACACCCACAAACCGAACACCAAACTCGTCGTGAAAGCGCTTTAGAGCCCTAAATGAGCCATCACCGCCAAGCACTACAAGCTCCTCTATGCCATTTGCCTTCAAATTCTCATAAGCCCTTTTTCTAAAACCCTCATCATAGAAACGTTTGGAACGCGAAGATCTGATAATAGTACCGCCGCGGTAGATAATACCGGCAACATCCGTATGGTAGGCTTTTTTGATCCTTCCGTCTATCATGCCCTCAAGTCCGTCGTAGATGAAGTAAGGCTCCACTCCCCGGGCATAACACTCATCCACAAATCTCCTGATAGCTGGATTCATGCCAGCACAATCACCGCCTGAACAGAGTATGCCAACCCCCATGAGTCACCCCCTAAAAACTCCGAAGCGCTTATTGAAACTCAAACAGAAGTTTCGCTCCCTTCAGTGGAGCATCGTCCAGCTGGCTCTTCACCACTGAAACTGTGCCGTAGAAACAATACTTGTTAAATTCTTCGCGTAAAAAGTCAACAAGGTGCTGATTCGCTTCGATTACTCCACCACCCAATACTACAACATCAGGATCAAGCAATTTTGATATTACGCTGGCCACAAGCGATAGCCCCTCATAAAAGTTATTCAAAACCGGTTGCATTCGCTCGATGCGTTTAAGGTTCTCCAGCGTTGGCTTCTCATCCACCGAGTAAAAGTCAAACCATCTTTTCAATGCTGTGCCAGAGCTAAACAGCTCAACACACGTTGAAAGTCCGCATCCGCATCTAAACGGTGCCTCTTTGAACCTAACATGACCGATCTCACCTGCAAGATTCCTGCTACCACGCAGAAGAGCGCCGTTGTAAACCGATGCAGAACCTATACCGCTTCCTATAAATAGTGCAGTTAGCATACGCGCATCTCTTCTTTGATTATATTCGGCAAGCGCTGCGCATTTCAGGTCGTTCTCTATTCTAACATCACAACCGTATCTCGAGCCGAAATACCTAACCAAATCCTCTTCTGGTACTCTTACGTTGGGACTGGACACAATCCTATTGTCAACCACCTGACCTGCAAATGAGATTCCTATCCGCTGGAAAACACCGTATCTATCAATAAGGCTTTCGATAAACGAAACAAGATCAATATCACCAGTCGAAACAATACCCTTTATCAGAGAGGCTAAACCCTCAATCTGGTAGCGGGTATGGGTGCCTCCCACATCCATATAAAGGCTTATCATAGTTCAAGCTCCGGCATCTGCATTCCCGAACGGATAAAAAAGAGCTCCTCCCTGGGTTTTCCGGCGCTAATGATGCGTAAAATCACGTAATCAAACTCGATCTTCCTGGTTATACGAATCTCTATAAAATCGTCACGCGCCACCCTGTACCAGGTTTCGCTGGAATTTTCAGCCGGTACTCGTACGTTAAATATTCTCCTTTGCGGAAAATCGAACTCAAGTTGCGCGTCGGATGGCAGCTCATCTAACTCTCCGAACAGGGCAATATAGGTAAACTTTTCATCGAATGTTGTTCTCATCAGGTGAAAAATACGGGCAGGTACGGGCTTAAGCAGTAGTGCCTCCATCCATTCAAAAGCACCCGTTAACCTTCCATCAATCCTCGGCATCACAGGAATGGAACTTTCCAGCAAAAATGCATGCTGTGCAGGTTTGCATATGGGCTCAAATACACTCCAGGGTGGCTTTAAAGAAGAGAATCTATATGCATTAATAATATGCTTTCTGAACAACGCATCGTATCTGCATTCAGGTGTAGCCTTTGTTTCATCGTCGTAGTGGTTGAACCAGTAAGACGATTCAGAGATCATCAGCTCGTTTCTAACATCCTGGGAGTTTGTATCGCAATCCATATGTGCCCTATCAAGCATCTCCCATGCTCTGTTTTTTCGCAAAGTCCCAACCCATCTATTGAGATTGCCGTTGCAAAAGCTTCCAGGCGCAAGATCCGACAACACATAGGTACTGCCACTGAATGAGTGGATTGCCTCATCCGGAGTGACCATATCGATCCAGTCGAGTTGCACAAGCCTATCATACAGCTTGGCGAAGAACTCGTTTTCGCCATTGCCGTGATAGTTTCCCAGCCTTTTTGCATCTACCACAACAGTTACCACCGGATCAAAGCTGGAAGCATCGTAGATATGCCTCAGACGGGAAACGAAATCGTCAACAGCAAGATCAATACTCAGACCCGGATATTTGAAACCCACATCCCGACTGATTTTTCTATCCACAAATAAAAGCTTTAGTGAGTTAAACTCATAGGGTTTATAGATCGATTCCCTTAAATCAAAACCGGTTACCTTAAGCAAGCTACTCTCATCCGCCAGAGAATAAACAAATCCTGCTTCGTCGATCCACTCAAGCGCCCGTCTGCTAAGAGCACCCTCTGGGGGCAAAAATCCATGAGGACGTGATCCAAATACCCTTTTGTGAAGCTTCACAGCCTCATCTACCTGAGCTTTACCATCATCAGCAAAGTCCGTGTTCAATGCGGGCACCTTTAACCCATCGTGCGCCACTTTTGCATTTTCCACATTCTCAAGTAACGGCAACACGGGATAATAAAAGGCCGTGGTTATGATGCAGGCCTGATTTTCCTCCTTCATCTTTCTGTAAAAATCAAGCGTCTCTTTAAGAAAAGTCCCAAGGTGATAGATCAGCATCTCCTTATCATCTTGAGAGTACCCTGCCTGTTTCTCCAGCAGCAATCTTACAGCATCATCATTCTTTCGCAGGTAGTCACCTGTATGAGCAAGCAAAAAAAGCACCTCCAGATCCAATAACTCCCTATCGCTTAGTTCACCACCCCCCAGGCGGGTATTGAAGAGCTCCCTGTAGCGCGTAAAAGGCATAACAACAGCTTCATAGTTTACATCAAACAACGCATTCACGAGATATACACGCTCCCTCTCTGTAAGCGATGCTGGCTCTTTGCTCAACACATAGAGTAGTCTATCCTTCGCAGGGTCTGCGGAAAGTTCTTCAAGCTGGACAAGCAAGGATGGAGACAAACAGTAAGTGCACTTTGCAGCGTGCTTACTTGCTGTAAACAGTATGTCGTAGTAATGACCTATCGCGCTCAAAAACACATCTGGCAGGTAATAGCGTTTATCCGTGCTATCTGTGAAAAACGGCTGGTGCAAACTCCAGACAAAAGAAAGGTACACCCTCTTCATTTTTCCACTCGCATTTCCTTTTTAAAAACGATTAAACAAAAACCTAAACACCCTACAGCCTCCAAATCTGATGGTGTTTTCAGATCGGAGCCTGATACTACACAAGCCTACATTTAACCATATTAATGCACAGGACAATCAAAAATCAAGAGAAACCCAGTTTCTCCACAAGCACAAGCAGAGGCTTGCCATTCAAAACCAATAATCGTACAATCTCGCCATGGGCAAAAAGCAGAGGATAGAGGGTTTCATCAGTGCTGTACTGGCTACGGCATTCATGGGTTCGCTCGGTATATTCGTTAAGCAGATAAATCTCGATGCAGGTGTCCTTACCTTCTTCAGGCTACTATTTTCCGCCCTCTTTATGTTGGTTCTTATAATGGTCACAAAGAGTGCGCCACTTGTTGTAAAGCCATCCATGCCCCTAATTTTTAGTGGTCTTGCACTCGCAGCAAACGTGATATTCTATATTGCGTCGATAAAGCTCACATCCATGTCCACAGCGGTATTTTTGCTCTACACAGGTCCAATCTTTGCAACTGTTGGAGCATTCTTGTTTCTTAAAGAACCATTTGGTGTTGTGGATTTGGGCTGTCTTTTGCTCTCCATGGTGGGCATACTCTTCCTTGTTCATTTCAGAATAGATCTTGCCTCAGCTGGCATATTTTACGGTATACTATCGGGACTATCCTACGGATTGTTAATACTCTTCAACAGAATGATAGAGCCGTCAATTCCCATAAAAACAAGGGGTTTTTTGCAGTTCATGATCGGCTCACTGGCACTCATGCCCCTGGTAGCCCCGCACATAAGATTACAACAGGTGGCTCACTGGTTTGTTGGTTTACTTGCAATGGCTTTTACATGCGGCTTCCTGGGTATAGGGCTGATGTTTAATGCTATTGCAAAACTAAAAGCCGTGGAATACGGTGTGCTTGCATACATGGAAGTGGTCTTTGCAACGTTGTTTGGTATTCTCGTATTTGGGGAGGGCTTAAGCCTCTGGTCTGTTGCTGGAGGATGTGCAATACTCACCTCAGGCATAATTCAGATAACAAAAAGATCATCCGGTGCGTAAAATTTGAAAAGAGCCGCGCTTTTTGGTATTTTTTAAAGATTATGAACCTAACTGAGCTGTTTGGAGGTTGATATGGATGTTAAAACCATAGAGAAAATAATAAAAATCGTACAGGAAAGCGATTTTGTCGAGTTTGATTACAGAGACGACGAGGTTCACCTGATCCTGAAGAAAAAGGATGCATTTGTTCAAGAAACTGTTCAAGCCCCTCAAACTCCAGTGGTTGTGACACAGCCGCAGCAGCAGGCAGAGGCAACTCCAAAACCCACCGAGACAAAGCAGAAGGAGACAGAAAAGCAGACGAAACCAGAAGGTCTTGAAGAGATCAGATCGCCAATGGTCGCTACCTTCTATAGAGCGCCCTCTCCTACATCACCACCCTATGTTGAAGAGGGAGATGAGGTCAAAAAAGGCGACGTCCTCTGCATCCTTGAAGCCATGAAGATTATGAACGAGCTGGAAGCCGAATTTCCATGCAGGATCGAGAAGATCCTTGTGGAAAACGGTCAAAAGGTAGAGTACGATCAACCGCTATTCCTTGTAAAGAGGCTTGGTTAAAAATGTTCAAGAAGATCCTTATTGCCAACAGATCTGAGATAGCCGTAAGAATAATCCGTGCAGCCCGTGAAATGGGCATAAAAAGCGTGGTTGTCTACTCAACCGAAGACAGGGAGTCTATCCCTGTGCAGCTTGCAGATGAGGCAATCTGTATTGGACCCGCGCCGGCAAAAGAGAGCTATCTGAATCTTTTCAGTGTGGCACAGGCAATAGTCCACTCAGGCTGCGACGCTGTCCATCCAGGATACGGATTCCTCTCTGAAAACCCCACTTTCGCACGCATCTGCTCTGAGCTGGGAGTAACCTTTATCGGTCCCGATGCGTCCACGATGGAAAAACTCGCAGACAAATCTCAGGTAAAAGCAATCCTGAAAAAATTTGACGTACCAACCGTACCCGGCAGCGATGGATCTGTTGAAGGAGAAGAAGAGTTGAGAAAGGTTGCCGATAGTGTCGGTTATCCCCTGCTTCTCAAGGCAGCTTGGGGCGGTGGCGGCAAAGGCATGAGAATTGTCAGAGATCCGGAGAAACTCCTTGATGAGTACAGAACAGCAAAAACGGAAGCTAAAGTCTCCTTTGGCAGGGAAGATATCTACGTTGAACGCTTTATTGAGCACCCAAGACACATAGAGGTTCAGGTTATAGCAGACAACTATGGAAATGTGGTCCATATCGGGGAAAGGGATTGCAG
>CAZIZT010000013.1:0-60395 GCA_964544085.1 uncultured Desulfurellales bacterium | reverse complement strand
CACATTCTCAGATGACCTTGCAACACCGTCCACAGCCTGTGTTGCATCGTTGATGGCTGTAGCTATCTCATCAATATTGGCTGTTGTCTCAGAGATGGTGGATGACATCTGTGTGGCGGCAGAGGAGAGGGAGGAGGAGTGCATACCAAGTTTCTCTGTGTTGATTTTGATATCCTTGATCATTGTTTGCATCTTCTCGATGAACTTGTTGAATATTTCACTCAGCATGCCTATCTCATCGGTAGACTCGACCGGTATGCGTTTCGTAAGGTCACCTTCGCCCTGGTAGAGATCCTCAACCCTTGCAATCAGATCCCTAATGCTATTTGAAACCCTGTGCGTTGTAAGGTAGATGGTGATAACGATGAGCACAGCGGCAACAAACATTATCAGCATACCGATGTAGAGTACCCGTGAGACCTTATTTGTTGCTTTTTTAGCCATCAAGCTGCTTTCTACAACGAGAATGTATCCGATGGTGTTTTTCTTGAAATCCTTTATCGGTACTGGTGTGACAAAGAAGTCGTCGGTAAGAATGTATTTTGAGGAGCCGATTTTTGCACCTTTTAGCTGGTCAAGCATGGCGGTGTTTACGTTTTTCTCCATGACATAGTATCCGTCAAGCTGTCTGTTACGTTTGAGCAATGTGGCTATCTTTGCATATTCAGGTTTTAGCAGGACGAGTATGTCTGCATGTAGACTCTTTCTTGCATCATTGATAATATCATTGAGGCTTCTCATCACCTCGATAGAGCCAATATAGGTACCGTTTTTGAAGATAGGGGCAATGCCTCGTGCCACCGGTCCTGCCCTTCCTACCTCTATAGCTTCGAGGGGCTTATGTGTGTTGTGAACATAGACAAGCGTATGTCTGAATGTGCCCAGGTAGTCGCCGTACTTGTTTGGTTTCCATACCCTCAGAAAGCTGTGCAAGTCGGCTGTGTGAATATGGATCTTTTCGGATATGTTTAATTCTTGTTTTACTTTGCTAACTATTTGTTTTAAAACGGAGAGGGCTTCCTGCCTGTCTTTTATGTCCAGAGACATTATGATCCGGGGGTCCATTGAGAGTATAAGAGCCTGGGATTCACAGAAATCCAGCAAACCCGCTATATCCCTTTTTATGTAGGTTCCTATGTTGTGGGAGGTAAGTACGAGGATATCCCTCTTTGTCTTTGATAGTTCCATCTTTGAGGTTAAAGCAATAATCACCATTGCTATTATTACGATTACTGCGAATGGGAGAAATATCTGTTTTTGTATGGATAAATTTCTTAATCGCATACCACTTCCCCCCTTCTTTTCTTTTTATCGGTTAATTTTTACCAGATATTAGTTAAATGATCAATTAAAAAAAACTTAACACTTAGTTTACTGATCCAGTCCCGGTGATGTGAATTTCAGGATGATATAGCCGGCAACACCAGAGAGGAGGGAGCCGGCAAGGATGGCAAATTTGTTGGCTGTCTGTATCTCTGCTGCGGTGGGAAAAGCAAGGGACGATATAAACAGGCTCATTGTAAAGCCTATTCCTGTTAATACACTAACACCGTAAAAATCCTTCCAGCTGGCGTCATCTGGCAATTTTGCAAGACCAAGCTTTACAGCCATCCAGCTAAAACCAAAAACGCCCAGCTGTTTGCCCAAAAAAAGCCCCATTGCTATGCCAATCGATACGCTACCCAGCATTTCTTTGATAGAGATGCCACTTAGATGGACACCTGAGTTTACAAATGCAAAAAGCGGGAGTATGAGAAATGCCACCCAGAAATGTAGATTATGCTCAATCTCTTTCAATGGCGATATATAAGCGCCATTTTCGTCTTTTGCCTTCAGTGGTATTGTGAATGCCAAAGCTACACCAGCAAGGGTTGCATGAACACCCGACTTCAAAACCGAGACCCAGAGCACAGCGCCGATAAGAAAGTAGGCTGCCTTTTTGGACACACCGAATATGTTAAGAGTCACCAGAGCAATGAGGCTTGCACCGGCTACAAGAAGGGACAGGCTCGATAGTTCCTGTGTGTAGAAGAGGGCGATGATAATTATTGCACCCAGATCGTCAATAATGGCTAAAGCCATGAGGAACATCTTTAAAGAGACAGGAACCCGTTTGCCGAGTAGTGCAATTATACCAAGAGCAAAGGCAATATCAGTGGCTGTTGGTATTGCCCAGCCTTTCATTGCCTGTGGGTCTGCATGATTGAAAAGTGTATAAACAAGTGCTGGCACTGCCATGCCGCCAACAGCAGCTATAGCTGGCAGGATTGCCTTCCTTACGGATGAGAGGTGCCCTTCCAGGACCTCCCTTTTTACTTCCAGACCAACAAGTAGAAAGAAAACGGTCATTAAACCCTCGTTGACCCAGTGGTATAGAGATTTGGAGAGTTTCAGCGTACCTACTTTTATCTCAAGCGGTACATGCAGAAAGGCCTCATAGAGGCTGTAAAGCGGAGAGTTTGCAAGGACCAAAGCAAGGATTGTAACACCTATTAGTACTATGCCGCCGGATGACTCCTTCTGAATAAACTCATCGATGAATCTCAAGGATTTACCCTCCCCATTTTTTACTCGGCTAAGATTATCCGGTTAGCCAAATTTGTCAAGTTTGTTCGTTGATTGTTGAACTTTTTTACATATCAATTAAAAAATGGTAACAATTGACAGGGAAATTGACAGATTGTATAATCCGTAAAATCAAAAAAAGGAGGTAGAACGGTGAAAAGGCTAAGTTGGTTGCTGGTTTTTGTGCTTGTTGTGTCGATAAGCTTACCGGCGTTCGCCATTTCAAAGAAGAGCTACATTATTATCGGCACAACCGACAAGATCTCTTCACTGGATCCCGCCAAAGCTTACGATTACCTATCCTGCAACATACTTCAGAACATCATGGCGGGCTTGGTAAGGTATGTGCCAGGAACGACGAAGATTGTCCCTGGCATGGCAAAGAAGTGGAGCATCTCCAAGGATGGTCTCACCTACACCTTTTATTTAAGGAAGGGTTTGAGGTTCTCCAATGGTGACCCGATCAATGCCCAGGCTTTTAAATTCTCTATCGACAGGGTCATCAAACTGAAGCAGGATCCATCATTCTTGCTGGCTGATGTTGTAAAGAGTGTTGAGGTGGTTAACGACTACGAGTTCAAGGTTCATCTGAAGTACCCGTTTGCACCTTTCATCAGCATTATGGCGTTTACTGTGTCGTACCCGGTAGATCCGAAGGTGTATTCTATGAATAAGGTGTACGACGGTATTCCTGTATCCAGCGGTCCTTACATGGTTAAAAAGTGGGTCAGGGGTCAGCAGATAGAGCTGGTGAGGAATCCACACTACTATGGAAAAAAGGCAAAAACGCCGATCATTCTCGTCAAGCTTTATAGGAACGCAAATACGCTCTACATTGCGCTGTTGAACGGTGAGATAGATGTTGCCTACAGAACACTCCTGCCACAACAGTTTGCAAAAATCAGAAAGAACAAAAAGTTTGTTGCCCTTGTGGGCCCGAGCCCCTTTATCAGGGAAATTGTTTTCGATGTGAAGCATAAGCCGTTTGATAATGTTAAATTGAGAGAGGCGCTTTCCTATGCTGTTAACCGCAACCAGATTGCAAAAGATGTGTTTAACGGGCAGGTTGAGCCGCTTTACACGTTGATACCAAAGGGTATGTGGGGTCATAAGCCTGTTATGCCGAAATACAACCCCGAGAAGGCAAAAAAGATGCTTGAAGCACTTGGGTATTCAAAGGAGAAACCGTTGAAGATAACACTCTGGTATAGCCCAAGCCACTACGGATCCACAGAGGCTGCGCTTGCTTTGACAATCAAAAACCAGCTTGAGAATACAGGTGTTGTGAAGTGTGATTTGAAGTCTGCAGAGTGGGCAACATACATAGATTACTGGAACAAAGGTGTTATGGGTATGTTCCTGCTTGGTTGGTATCCGGACTACTTTGATCCGGACGATTACATGTGGCCGTTCCTGGCAAGCTCTGCAAGTGCCGGCATGGGTAGTTTCTATAAAAACAAAGAGGTTGACAAGCTGCTGTTGCAGGCAAGAAAGGTTGAGGATAGGAAAGCAAGAGAAAAGATCTACTACAAGGTTCAGGAAATTATGGCTCACGATGTGCCTTACATTCCGCTTTTCCAGGGCAAACAGCGAGTTGTTGCGAAGCCCAACGTAAAGGGTCTATTGCTTGATCCTGTCCAGATCTTCCGGTACTATCTGCTTTACAAAAAGTAATCAATTGATATAGTATGCCGGGGTTTACCGGTGGGGACCCTCTTGAGAGTTCCCACCGGTTGCCCATCAGTCGAAAAAGAGGTGTATGAAGCGTGAAAACCTACATTCTGACACGTGTACTGCTCTCAATTCCAATGGTTCTTATAATATTGACGATAGTTTTTTTTGTTCTTCGCGTGCTGCCTGGAAATCCTGTTTTGGCTATGCTTGGACCCAAAGCTCCGCCCTCTGTCGTTAAAGCCATGGAGCATCAAATGGGGCTTGATAAGCCAATCATCGTTCAGTATGTGGACTACCTTAAGGATATTGCACGCGGTGATTTTGGCAGATCAACGGTTACCAGCAGACCCGTTATAAAGGAGCTGCTTCAAAGGTTTCCAGCAACGCTTGAGCTGACCATTTTTTCCATGATTATTGCTGTTCTAATCGGCATATTCTACGGTACCTACGCTGCATATCATTTGGGCAGTCTGCTTGACGTGTCGGCGCGTATCTACTCCATCTTTGTTTACTCATTTCCAGTTTTCTGGTTCGGTCTTATGCTGCAGCTTATCTTTGGGGTCTGGCTACACTGGTTACCAGTATCCGGTGAATCCTCACCGTTCATGACACCCGATCATACCTATACCGGCCTGTATGTTGTGGATGCTATACTGAATGGGCAGTGGGACGTACTCAAAGACTCACTTGAGCATCTGATTTTGCCTTCTATTACGCTGGGTGTGGTTATCTCAAGTATATTCGTTAGAATGGTCAGATCAAACGTCGTGCTTGCCCTCTCATCACAGTTTGTAACCGCAGCGAGGGCACGTGGCGTTAAGGAGAAGACGGTTCTCTTTAGACATGCGCTTAAGAATGCCCTGCCACCAATTCTTACGATAATGGGACTTCAGTTTGCTCTGCTTCTTGGTGGTGCTGTATTGACGGAAGTAACATTTTCCTGGCCGGGCATAGGTAGTTACCTTGTGAGCAGGATCCATGCAAGGGATTTTCCAGCAATACAGGGTACGGTTGTTTTCTTTGCCATATTTGTCGCCATTATAAGTATACTTGTTGATGTTATCAATGCCTGGATAGATCCGCGCGTGAGGTATTAGATGAGCGAGAGATTTACCAACCAGATGATAACCTCCCGTTTTTCTGCATTCTTGAAGAACCTGCTTGGTGATGCTTCCGGTGCCATGGCTTTCGCCGGTTTTGTGATTTTGACTATTTTTATTCTGATGGCTATATTTGCTCCATGGATTGCTCCTTACAGCCCTGTTAAACCCTCCGGAAATCCGCTTATGCCCCCCAGCTGGCATCACCTTATGGGGACCGATAATATGGGTTATGATGTCTTCAGTCGCTTCATATGGGGCTCAAGGATGGCGTTGATAATCGCCTTTATTGCAACATTCATAGCTGCTTCCGTGGGTATACCTATAGGTTTAGCTGTGGGTTACATAGGTGGACCCATTGATAGGGTGATCACCATGATCATGGATTCCATCTATACCTTTCCTGGGCTGATTCTTGCGATAGCCATAGCGGCTGTATTGGGACCTGGCATTATTAATATCTCTCTTTCCATAGCTGTGGTTTATATTCCAACCTATTACCGTGTAATCAGGAGCCAGGTAGCCAGTGTAAAATCGGAACTGTACGTGGAGAGTGCCTATTCTATAGGCGCACCAACGCCCACAATTATTTTTCGCTATATTCTACCCAACGTTTTGCCATCGATTATCGTTGTGTTATCGATGAACATAGCAGATGCTATTATGACAGAAGCGGGATTAAGCTTCCTTGGATTGGGTATCACACCCCCAACACCGGATTGGGGTTATGACCTTGCAAATGGTCAGCAGTTTCTTATATCCAACGACTGGTGGATGGCGTTTTTCCCTGGTGTTGCAATCATTCTTATAGTGCTTGGCTTCAGCATGTTTGCTGAAGGATTGAATGAGTACTTCAATCCCAACATTGGAGAAAAACGGTGAACGAGCCGCAGGTATTGATAAAGGACTTTAGCGTCAGCTATAGGACAAAATCAGGCATCCTTCAGGCTGTTGGCAACGTAACGCTTGAGATAGGTTATCACGAGAGCCTTGGTATTGTGGGTGAGTCCGGCTGTGGAAAGTCCACACTTGGTGTCTCCATGCTTCGTCTGCTACCTCCAAACGCTACCTGCAAAGGCAGCATACTGTTTAAGGGAGACGATCTTCTTTCGCTCCACCCGGATCAGATGCGCAAGCTGCGAGGCTCCGAAATTTCTATGATTTTTCAGGATCCGATGACTTCGCTCAATCCTATAATGCGCATAAGAGATCACTTTTTTGAGCTGTTTAGGGTTCATAATCCCGGGATGCAGAAGGGTGAAATGATAGAGATTGCAAAGGAGGCTCTGCACTCTGTTGGTGTGGACCCCTCTCGTCTCGATAATTACCCGTTTGAGTTTTCCGGTGGTATGAGACAGCGCGTGATGATAGCTATATCCATAGCCTTGAAGCCAGCGCTACTGGTGGCTGATGAGCCGACCACGTCGCTGGACGTTGTTGTTCAGGAGCAGATAATGCAGCTTTTGAAGAAGCTAAAAAGCGAACGTAACATGTCCATAATGTTGATTACACATGATATGGGTATTGTTGCTGAGCTTGCTGAAAAGGTAGCTGTGATGTACGCTGGCAGGCTGGTTGAGTATGCACCGGTTAGGCAGCTCTACACCGAACCGTTGCATCCTTATACACGTCTGCTTTTGCGCTCTATACCAAACATCAAGCTTGACGATATGGATTTGAAGTATATTCCAGGCAGTCTGCCGGATCTAAAGAATCCACCTCAGGGCTGTCGATTTTACCCAAGGTGTCCTTTCTCCAGAGGTGTCTGCAAGGACAGAGAACCGCCCGATATTAGGCTTGATGACAATAGACGGGTAAAATGCTGGTTATATGGTGATGGGTGATGAGCGAAGAGTTGCTTTTGGATGTTAGAAATTTGCAAAAGGTCTTCGAACTAAAAAGACCCTGGACCGAGGCGCTTATAGGTAAGAAGAAACCCCTTGTTCGGGCTGTTGACAATGTTTCGTTTACGATAAGAAAAGCCGAGACGCTCGGTATTGTTGGTGAATCGGGAAGTGGCAAAACAACAATGGGAAGAACCGTTTTGAGACTTGTTGAGCCCACTGCCGGTCAGATCATTTTTAATGGCGAAGATATAGTGCGTTTCTCCAAAGGTAAATTGAGAAAAGCAAGGAAAAACTTTCAGATCATATTTCAAGATCCAATGGCATCGCTGAATCCGTACATGAGGATTGGCAAAATTGTTTCACATCCTCTTGAGATACACAACATCGCTACTCCGGCTGAACGCAAAGAGCGGGTGCTGTCTATCTTTGAGAAGGTAAATCTTATTCCTGCTGAAGAATTTTACAATCGCTTTCCGAGACACCTGTCGGGTGGTCAAAGGCAGAGGGTTGTTATCGCGCGTGCCCTGATTACCAATCCGAGCTTTATTGTAGCAGATGAGCCCACAGCAATGCTGGATGTTTCGGTAAGGTCGCAGATCCTTAAATTGATGATAGACATAAAATCGGAGTTTGGCTTAACATATCTGTTTATTACGCACGATCTTGCAAGCGCCAAGTACATCTGCGATAGAATAGGTGTTATGTATCTGGGGAAAATAGTGGAGCTTGCCGAAACCCGGGAGCTCTTTATGCATCCTTTACATCCGTACACAAAGATACTGATGAGCGCTGTACCAATACCGGACCCCACACTTCATCGCAAAAAGCTTTTGCCAAAGGGTGAGATACCCTCTGCAACAAACATACCTTCTGGCTGCAGGTTTCATACAAGATGTCCATTTGCAATGCCTGTGTGTGCTCAGGAAGAGCCGAAGCTTGTAGATGCAGGTTCTTCTCACCTCGTTGCATGTCATCTGATTAAGGAGAGCTGAGATGTCTATACGTGAAAATGTGGAAAAAATACTGGCTCAGCTGCCTGCACATGTTCTGTTGGAGGCTGCTGCAAAGACCAGGAGCGCTGCAGAAATCGAGGAAGCAATAAGGGCTGGCGTGAGGATAATTGGCCACAACAGGGTTTCTGAGTTGAAAAAGACCTATGCAGAGGTAAAGCTCAAAGCTCGGTGGCATTTTATTGGCTCTGTTACCAAACAGAAACACGATCTTTTGAGACCCAGGGTGTTAAACATGCTCGATATGATAGAAACGGTGGATTCCTGCGAATTTGCCCGTGCGCTTGATTCAAAATGCGCCGCGCTGAAGAGGGTTATGGATGTGCTACTTGAGGTGAATAGTGCTGCAGAGAAGAACAAGGCGGGTGTAATGCCCGAAGATGTGATCGATGTTGTAAGGTGTATCGATAGTTTTGAACACGTAAGACTAATGGGTCTTATGACAATGGGTCCTGCCGTTGAAAACCCCGAGGATGCAAGGGTTTACTTTAGGTTGACCGCTGAGCTCTTTAAAAGAATTGGCACCATGGATGATCTTGAGAACACACAGATGCGCTACCTCTCCATGGGAATGAGCAACACATATCGCGTTGCTGTTGAGGAGGGAGCAAACATCGTTAGGATAGGTACAGCCATCTTTGGACCACGTGCCTGTGCCATAAGGTAACCTTACAACCCTTCTTCCTTTAATTTTCTTGTTTGCTCATCCAGCGTTAGGGCATCGATCAGTTCATCCAGATCGCCTTCCATTATTGAGTCGAGCTTATATAGGGTTAGGTTAATTCTGTGATCCGTAACGCGGCCCTGCGGGAAGTTGTATGTTCTGATGCGCTCGGACCTATCTCCACTGCCTATTTGTTGTCTGCGCTCCCTGGCACGTTCCTCCTCTTTTTGTCGTCGGTAATAGTCATATAGACGTGCTCTCAACACGCGCATGGCTTTGGCTTTGTTTTTCAACTGGGATTTCTCGTCCTGACAGGAGACAACTATGCCTGTGGGTATATGCGTAATCCTGACGGCTGAGTCTGTGGTGTTTACATGTTGGCCTCCATGTCCCGATGCCCTGAATACGTCAATTTTCAAATCGTCGGGATTTATTTGCACGTCAACATCTTCTGCTTCTGGTAAAACAGCAACCGTGGCTGCGGAGGTGTGTATTCTACCCTGTGATTCTGTAACAGGTATTCTCTGAACGCGGTGGGTGCCGCTTTCATACTTGAATCTCGAATAAGCACCTTTACCTTTGATGTTTGCTATAATCTCTTTGATGCCGCCTGTGTCTGAGATGCTTCTGTCCATTATTTCCACCTGAAAACCCTTCTTTTCGGCGTATCTTGTGTACATCCTGAATAGGTCAGCTGCAAACAGAGCTGCCTCCTCACCACCGGTGCCTGCCCTTATCTCAAGTATTACATTTTTTTCATCGTTGGGATCCTTTGGGAGCAACAGAAGCTTCAACTCATTCTGTAATTTTTTGAGTTTATCCTGGGTGGTTTTTAACTCTTCCTTGGCAAGCTCCCTGAGCTCTTCGTCTTTCAACAATTCTTCAGCCTCTTTCATGGCTGTTAGGGTTTTTTCGTATTCCATAGCCTTTTCGTGTATAGGCGTGAGTTTTTTCAGTTCTTCGGATAGGGCTATGTACTTTTCCCTGTTGTTTATCGTTTCCGGATCGCTAAGTTGCCTGTTGAGCTCTTCATACTTCTGTTTGATCCCTTCCAATTTATCCTCTATCACTTTTGTCCTCCTGCTGTTTTTTAAGGTGCTTTGATACGCAGTTGCTCTACGTGTTCCGCCTCCAGTCTTGCCGGTGAAAATTCCATTTTCTCATCGCCATAAGAGTATTCAAGTTTATCTGCTTTCTTGGAGTAGAAAAGCACTATGCCACCTGCAATTTCAAGTTCTTCCTTTCGGGGTTTATCAACAAACAGGCCAACAGCTCCCGGGGCGCCGATGCACCTAATTATTGGCAGTTTTCCACTGTACAGTTCAGCGATCATGCGTGTTTCATTTCTGTTTCTCGATACGATAAAAAGCTTTCCGTTGATCCTAAAATGCCTGCCGACATCTATCAGCTCGAACTCCACTGGCTTGTATCCGGTTTCTACCATCTCCTTAACACGGTAACCAATGGTTCTATCGGTAAGCAAACATCCGCCGGCTGGTGACTCGTAGTTTTCTATACCGAGAACCTTTGCCAGTTCGAACTGTGCTTTTCTGCTTCTTCCGGTAATACCGTAGAGGTCTTCCTTTTTTATAAGGCCAGCTTTTTCCATAGCTGTTTCCGGTAACACCTTGGCGGATAGTGGCCTCAGGACAATATCTTTACATCCAGCACGTTTCTCGATACTCCTGAGGACCGGGTATGAACGCTGGCTGAATGGCCTCTGGCCAAGTACATCCCCCGTTACGATGAATGTTGCACCGGTTTGTTCCATGTATGCGCGCGCTCTTTTTAAAAAGAATATCTTGCAATCGATGCAAGGGTTGAAGTTTTTGCCGTAACCAAATTTTGGTGATGTAAGCATTTCCATATATGCTTGCGGATTGTAGTCTATCTCAAGTTTCAAACCGAACGGCTCAAGGCTTTTACGTAGCTGTTGTTCGTCTTTTTTATAGAAGGGTGTTCTGACGAATAGCGGGATTACCTCGAACTTGAGGCGATGCATAATTGCTACAGCAAGCAAACTGTCTAAGCCCCCTGAGTAGAGGGCGATGCACCTTCTGTTGAACTCTCCCATACACGGCTATTCCATCTCGTAAATGGAGGGTAGATCACGGTACTTTTCATTGTAGTCCATGCCAAAGCCAACAACAAAACCGCTGTCCAGATCAAAAAGGTAGTAGTCAGGTTCGATGTCCTCCATGCGCCTTTCATGCTTATTTACAGCCACGCATACCTTGCAATCCTTTGCTCCTAAGCTCTTGAAGTACTCTTTCACCCTGCGCATTGTCTGGCCTGTATCAAGTATATCGTCAACGATGATTATACACTCCTTACCCCTCAAGTCCTTGGATGGTTTTTTTATCCAGGTTAACTCACCGCTGTTTGAACCGTTGTAGCTCTTTACCCTTATGCTGTCGGTTGTGTGTTTGAATTTTAGTTTCTCCTGCAGACGATCAAAGAACGGTTTTCCTCCCTTTTCTATGTAAACAATGGCTACATCCTTGTCTTTGTACTCCTGATTGAGTTTCTCAGCCAGCTTGTCTATTCGCCTTTTTATTTCCTTTTCATCGAATAACAGCTTCATCTAACTAACTCTCCACTATATCGATCTTTGTGCCGCACGAAGGGCAGCGTCCGTTAACAATACGGTTTGAGAGTATATCAAAGCCGTAGCGTTTTATCAACAACTCACCGCAGGATGGGCAATAGGTACTCTCTCTCTTGTCGCCAGGCATGTTACCTACGTAGACGTATTTCAGTCCAACAGACCTTCCCATTTCTGCAAAATTTCTTATCACATTCGGATCGGTAGGAGCCACATCGTCCATCTTGTAGTTGGGGTAGAATCTGCTTAGGTGCCACGGAATTGCTGGATCTATATTACACAGCTCGTCAGCTATAGCAATAATCTCCCCTGGATCGTCGTTAGCGTACGGTATAATGAGTGTTGTTACCTCAACCCAGAGACCTTTTTCCTTCATGTACCTGATAGAGTTTAGCACAGGTTTTAGTCTGGCACCGCCGGCTATCTGTAAGTAGAAGGCGTCTGAGAATGCTTTTAGATCGACGTTCGCAGCATCAATAACACCTGCCATCATATCGATAGCCTCTTTAGTCATATATCCGTTGGTTACAAAGATGTTTTTTATGCCATACTCTTTAGCTATGCGAGCTGTATCTATTGCATACTCGAAGAAAATGGTTGGCTCAGTGTAGGTGTAGGCTATGGTTTTACACCCTGTTTTAAGGGCGTCTTCCACGACACGTTCAGGTGGGTACTCCTCTCCTATGATCCTGCCGTTGTGTTCGAATGGATACTGGCTTATGTCATGGTTTTGGCAGTACAAACAACGGAAGTTACATCCAACCGTGGCTATTGAAAACGAAAGTGTACCTGGAAGAAAATGAAATAGCGGTTTTTTCTCAATAGGATCAACCGATTTTGCAATGGCTTTTGGATAAACAAGAGTGTAGAGTTTCCCATTCCTGTTTTCCCTTACAGCGCACTTGCCTCTTTCACCGGGTTTGATCACGCATCTGAAGGAACACAGGTCACATCTTACGCTTTCTCCGTCACGCAGAGTTTTATAAAGATAGGCTTCCTTCATCTTCCCACTCCTTTATTCGTTTTTATTCGGGTAGTATTATTCTGAACGTTGTGCCTTTGCCTATTTTGCTTTCAACCTCTATCGTTCCACCCATTGCCTCAATGGCATGTTTGGCAATTGGTAATCCAATACCTTTTTTTACACTCCCCCCGGACTCAAAAGGTTTGAAAAGGTTTTTTAGCATCTCTTCGGGTATACCGATACCCGAATCGCATATCTCTATCTCTACCGTTTTGTTTTCCCCCTTACCCTTTTGCAGCCTGATACTGAGAGTGCCTCCATTTTTCATACTCGATATGGCGTTCTCCACTATATTTTTCAGGGCTATTGAGAGCCTGTTTTCGTCAGCTCTTATTGGGCCTGCCTGCTCGTCAATTTCAAGCTCTACACTTATGCCATTCTTCTTGAAAAGCTCTTTGTAGTGTTGCAGGATTTCTTTTATGAGCTTTGCCGGAGAGATGAATTTGTAGTCGAGTTTAGTGTTGCTCATCTGCAACAGGTTATCTGTTAGCATGGCGAGCTTTCTGCTCTCTTTTTTTATGAAATCGGCGTAGCGTTTGAGTCTGTCCGTGGAGCCAGAGGTGCAGATGTTTTTTTCAAGAAGTTCAGCCATACCTCCGATCGTCATGATCGGGTTTCTAAGCCTGTGTGCTATATTCTCTGTTAGTTCCAGCATTGCCATTTCTCTTTGTCTTTCAAGCAACTGTGCCTGCATCGATTCTATGGTTTCCAGGGAACGCATAAGCTGTTCGTTTTTGCTCTTCAGGCGCTGGTTTAATGTGGCAACCTGCTGTATCTGCTTTTTTAGTGCATCGCTCAGAAGACCTGTAGGGAAGGCAATGATTATTAGTGGTACAGCTCTGTATGCAAGTTCTATTGCATTATACAGACCCAGTCCGTAATAGGTTTGGGCGACGATGAAACTCAATATACCAAACAGCGCTGCCAAAACGGCGTATTTTATGCCCAGGACAAACGCTGTAAGTGTTATGACAACAAAATATCCACTGTAGAAGGGGCTGCTTGATCCACCTGTGTTGTAGATAAAGTAGGCTATTACGACTTCATCAAATAGAAAGCTTATAAAACAGAAAAAAGATGATTTGTTTTCTTCCTCGGGCAGTATAAAGCGAACCACAAAAAACAGGGTATAAATAGCAATTATAATGTTGTAAACAAAAATCAGATGCAAAATGTTGCGGTTAATTATGTACAGCTGTGGTATTACCACCCATACTATAGCACCGGATACACACAACAGGCGCAGTGTTAATATAAGCAGATTTGAGTACTCAACGGATATAAAACGTTCGGCTTTTTCCATCACTATCCTTGATAAAGGTGGACAAACAACCTCACCTTTTATAATATAGGTTAATTACTGCTTTGTCCTTTGTCAATTGTTTTGCCTCAAGGCGGGGGTGTTATGCTTGGAATTGGCAAGAAGAAAACGGGGAAGGTGACCTGCTCCACCTACATCGAAAACCTCGTTGCAGTCATCGTTCATCTGCTTAACCTGCTTAAGATCAACGATCCTGTAGTCGATGAGAAGATTGATCAGTTCAAAAAACTGGCGAAGAGTATAAAGTACGAAGAGAATACTGAGAAACTCGAGCGGTTGAGAGACTCGATAATGAACTTTATCGTCGAGTATGACAATTACGTTACGGAGAAAAAGAGCAAGCTGGACAGGATGGTACTGTCCAATATAGCCATCCTTGTAAGTATAGCCAAGAGTGCAGATGGTTCGAAGAAGTGGGTTGAAAGCCTTGAGAAGGTCAAGCAGATGCTAAAAGAGAGGCTTGACCTTGAAACGTTGCAGCAGACCAAAGAGATCCTTTTGAAGCTCGGTTTATCCTCCAGGGACACAAGGGATGTGGTTTACAGGGACCTTGTTAGAATACTCTTTTCATTGATGGATGTGGAAACGGATTCACAGGAAGCCAAGAAGTATCAGGATGAGGTCAAAGCCTTAAGAGAGAAACTCACATCCAATCCAAACAATCTGGATCTGCCCGAGATAAGGAAGAGGTTAAAGGAGCTTATTGAAAAGAAGGAGCGCCTGGAGAGCGAATACATCCAGTCATTGCATAAAAAACTGAACAAAGCTCTACAGGCACTGATCTACACTATCAGCACATTTAGCGAGTCATCCTCAAGTTTTTCTTATACATTCCAGAACCACATCGATGAGATCAACGATATGATAAGTAGCAAAGAGATAGATGTGGATGAACTCTCAAAGAGGCTTATTGCTATAGCTATCAAGATAAAAGATACCACAATCAGCATGCAGGAGGAGATAAACAGATACTCCCAGAAGCTTAAGGAGGCGCAAAGTACCATTGAGGATCTCAGGCGTAAACTGAATGAGGCTCAGATGAACATGATCACGGATCCGCTGACCGGGGTCTATAACAGAAGAGGGCTCTTCCACTTCCTTTCTCAGGAGATAGAGAGGGCTTTGCGCTACAAGCAGCCCTTCTCGATAATAATGGCTGACCTTGATCATTTTAGTGATATTAACAACACTTACGGGCACCTGGCAGGTGATATTGTTTTGAAAAAGTTTTGCTCAACCGTTTTATCCATGATTAGGAAGGTTGACATAATGGGTAGATACGGTGGTGAGGAGTTCGTCATTATTCTACCTAATACCACCGTTGAAAACGCCTATCAGGTTGCCGAGAAGATAAGGTTGGCTATAAGCAAACTAAAATTTCAATACAAGGATAAGGTTTTCGGTGTAACATCCAGTTTCGGTGTAACCCAGTTCAAGGAGTCTGATACGGTTGAGAGCATACTCAAAAGAGCTGACAAGGCGCTTTATAAAGCCAAAGAGACCAGAAACGCCACAGCAATAGGAGAGTGAAATGAAGGATCTGCGTATATCCAGATTGCGTAATGTTATGGAGCAGAAGAAGACAGACGCGTTTGTTACGTTCTCGTGCTACGATATTACCTATTTTACCGGTACTGCTGGCATCGAAGGTGCGCTGGTTGTGCTTCACGATACGGTAAGGTTGTTTGTAAGTAAGCTGTACAGGGAGCTTGCCGAGACTACCGTAGGTGCCGAGCACGTCACAGTAACTGGTGAGGCATTGAAGGATATTGTGGAGTGGCTCAGCTCCAAGGATGTACATTCTGTGGCGTTTGATTATTTAACCACTCCGGCGCAATATGCAAAGGACCTTTCGGGGTTTATGGTGGTGGATTTTACAAATCAGACGAAGCTACTCAGGATGATAAAGGAAAGGGAAGAGATAAACAGCATAAAGCGTGCAGCGTTTATCGCTCGAAACGCATTTATGAAGGTGTATCCTCAGCTGAGGGTTGGCGTTACGGAAAAGGAGATAGCAGACGAGCTGAGCTATCAAATAAGGAAGGCTTCAGCTCAGCGCGAATCCTTCGATATAATCGTTGCTGCGGGTGAAAACGCTTCACATCCTCACCATATACCAACAGATAGAAAGATAGGGGAAGGTGAATTTGTTGTTATCGATTTTGGTGCTCATGTGGATGGCTACAACTCGGATATGACCTATACGTTCCTTATGGATCCGAAGGATGATGAGAAAAAGGAACTCTACAATGCCGTATTTTATGCCCAGCTTTTCGCCACAGAGATGATAGCGCCGGGTAGGACCCGAATAAAGCAGATAGAAGAAAGGGCTCGAGAGGAGTTGAAAAAGAGGGGGCTGGAGGACTATTTTATTCATTCGCTTGGGCATGGAGTAGGGCTTGAAGTGCATGAATTTCCCGTTGTGAATCTGAAAAACGATATGGTAGTACAGCCGGGAATGATATTCACAATTGAGCCGGGCATTTACATACCAGGAAAGCTTGGTATCAGGCTTGAGCATATGGTGCTGGTTAAAGAAAACGATACAGAGGTGCTCGCCTTTGCACCTTTCATGGAAGCAATGTAACAGGATCCTTTAGTTGACACCACTTTTAAAAGGAATCGAAAAGTAGTTTTTTATTTGACTTCCGTTTAGCAGCGTGATATAAGTAACCATCTTCTTGCAAGGACCTATAGGTACTCAAGAAGAAGCCGGAACGCTATAATTGTCGTTTCGGTAAGAGACTACTGTTTTTGAGGTGTGTTTTTATGGTTAAGACGCTTTATGTGGGTAATCTACCCTACTCCACGTCCGAGGAGGAGCTGAAAGAGGTCTTTCTGAAGTACGGTGAAGTATCATCAGCCAAGATCATTACGGACAGGGAAACCGGCAGGTCTAGGGGATTCGGGTTTGTGGAAATCGAAGAAGAGGCCGCCCAGAAGGCCATAGATGCTCTGGATGGCAAGGAATTCGGCGGACGCAGCCTTCGCGTAAACGAGGCTCGCGAGCGAAGACAGCGCAAATTCTAAGTTAACTGTAAAACCAATTTAGACGGGCAGTGTTCTAATGCTGCCCGTTTTTTATTTATATAAGCCTTATCTCAACTTCCCTGTTTACAATGCTGCTTAATGGTTTGAAATCTTCTACGATTACTATGAGTGCCTTTGTATAAGGTCTGTCGGTTTTCCTTGGTCTTAGTGGATCCACTTTCAATCTTGCGCACCTTGCAGAGACAACCCTTCCACGTAGAACCTTTTTCTTGCGAGAATCGCCGCTGGTTCTGAACCTATCCATGCCACTTAATGGAGGTATAATTATATCCACCATTTGATTACCTCCCGAAAGAGTCGTTGTTGGTTTCATCATATATAATTTCGGTAAAAAAGTAAAAATATTTAGCGCAAGATTATTGGATGCTAACTTTTAGCTGTTACAGAAGGATTTCCACTTCTTTGCAGGGGTAGGGTAGAAGGGCAAAGGGTTTTTTGAGGCCTTTGCCCTTGTAGTTCTTTAATCTTCAACCTTCAGAACATCCTTGATAGCTTGTCTGAAGGTTTCCTTTGGTATTGCACCCACGGCCATTTGAGGTTGATCGTCTTTGGGTACAAACAGGATTGAGGGTATACTCTGGATTCCGAACAGGCTGGCTATTTCCCGTTCCTCATCCACATTTAGTTTGTAGAATTTTACCTTGCCTTCATATTCTTTGGAGAGCTCTTCCATAATAGGTGCTACCATTTTGCACGGTGCACACCAGTCAGCGTAAAAATCGATTATACACGGAAGATCCCCTTCGTACTTCCAGTCTCTGTTTTTCTCGTAGTTAAAAACCTTTTCCTTAAAGCTCTCTGTGGTCAGCTTCTCAACCATTCAGCAACTCCTTCTTCAACGAAATTTGTCTGTTAGTTATACTTTAGCTACCCTGAGATGTCAAACCTTTAGTTGTTTTTTCTTCCTCCGAATCAAATTCTACCTTTTCTATTTTTTCAAAGGCATTGGTTATCTTTGTTGTTGTAATGTGGATGTTGTGAGCTTCTTTGTTGACAGCATCGATGTTCTTCATGAACTTTTCCCAACGTTGTTTGTATAAGGCGAAGTTTTTGGAGAGTTTTACAAGCTCTTCCTGGATTTTTCTTGCCTGTTTTCTCGTTTTGATGTCCCTTACAACAGCACTGATCGTTGTTAAAAGAGCCATTAATGTTGTAGGGGATGCAATCCAGACCTGCTTCCTGTATGCATATTCCACAATATCCTGATGATATGCATTTATCTCAGCGAAAATGGCTTCAGCGGGCAAAAACATGATAGCCATTGATGCTGTTTTGCCAGGAATTATGTACTTTGAAGCAATATCATCGATGTGCTTTTTCAGGTCTCGTTTGAACTCAGAGGTGTATTTTCCGATGGCCCTCTCCTGGGTGGCACGTCTGTAGTTCTCAAGAGGAAACTTCGAATCCACGGCAATAAAACCTACTTGAGGTGCTTTTATCACACAATCTGCAATCACTTTGCCGCCGCTTGCTGTTTCAATCTGATACTGGAGCTCATACATCTCGCCAGGTTCACCGAACACATTTCTGAGAATATTCTCCAGCTGTATTTCACCGAAGATGCCCCTCGTTTTTTTGTCGCTTAAAATCTCCTGCAAAGAGACCACCTGTGTTGAAAGCTGCTCTATTTTTTTCTGTGCTTCGCTGATGCGGGCAATACCATCGACGATATCTCTGAATGTTTTATCCACGTTTTCAAAGCCTTCTTTGAGTCGTTCGTCCACCCTGCTGGAAATTTTGTCGAGTTTATCTTCCACCTTGTTTACAAAGCGTTCGAATTCGTTACGCGATTCGTCACGCTGTCTCTGGAAGGAGAGGGTAATCTTCTCGGTTGTTTCTGTGAGCTTTCTATTTATATTTTCGCCAGTTGTTGTCATACTCTGATTGAGTGTTGAGTTTATCTTTTCCAGGCGTTCGTGGAGCTTTTCGTTAAAGCGCTCTCCGAAATCTATGACCGCTTGCTTTAGTTCATTTCTCAGTTTGTTTTCCGATTCGAGTATTCGGTTAAACAGATCGCTATTATTCTGGATCTGTTTCTGGTTCTCCCTTGCGGCATCCAGGATCCTGCCATTTATCTCATTTAGAGTCGAGTATAGAAGCTCCCTGAGCTTCTCAAATGTTTCAGATTGGTTACTTTTCCTTATCTGAAAGGCAATGTACAGAAGGAGCACTACAGTAAGGATGAGAAGACTCAGGGAGATATAAGATAGAAAAACACTCATTAGAACTTCAGAAACTTCTCCTTCGATACTCCGCACACAGGACACTTATCAAAGTCTGGTTCTCCAATTACGGTAAATCCACACACCGGACACACAAACACACTGTCAACCTTTAAATCTTCTCCTTTTTCAGCTTTTTTCAGTGCATCGTTGTACATCTCCTCATGCACCTTCTCGGCTTCAAGAGCATACTTTATAAAACGCTGTGCCTGTTTTTCTTCCTGCAGTTTGGCTATGGCATCATATGCCGGATACATTTCGTGTATCTCGAAGTTCTCACCTTCCGCTGCTGCTTTCAGGTTTTGTGCTGTGTCGCCTATCAGTCCAAGCGCTTTCGCATGATTGATGGCGTGTACCTGTTCAGCATAGGCAATCGCTTTAAACAGCTTTGCTATTCCAGGGTAGCCTTCTTTCTCAGCCACTTCGCTGAAGGCAAGATACTTCATGTGAGCCATGGATTCGCCGGCAAACGCGTCGAGCAACGACTTCTCCGTCATTTTTCTCATGCCCATCACCTCCTGTGTTGGTAGAGCTTTCAAAGCTTATTATAGGTCTGGATTAACAAAAATCAATCCATTAGTTATTTTGGTTGAGAGCCTCCTTAATCGCAGCGGCTATTTTGTATGATATTCCCGGCACCTTTATCAGTTGTTCAAGAGGGGCTTCCTTTATAGCCTCTATACTGCCAAAGTGCTCAAGCAACGCTTTTTTTCTTTTTTCTCCAAGGAATTCAATTCTATCCAGGACGCTGGAGAGCACGTACATCTGGCGTTTTTTTCTGTGATAACCCACAGCAAACCGATGGGCTTCATCTCTTAGTTTTTGAAGAAAATGCAAGAGTCTTTCATCGACACTACTTTTTTTTGTGTTGATATATACGGTGTCTTTAACTTCACCTAAACTACGTATCGCCTTGCCGTTTTCCTTAAGCTTGGCTATCCCTATTACCGGTGTATTTGGGAATACGGTTTTTACAGCGTTTATCTGGATATTGCCGCCATCGACAACAATAACATCGGGTAGTTTTTTGTAGCCTTTCAAAAGCAGGCGTTTATGTCTCAGCATCATCTCTCTCATTGCATCCTTTTCGTATCTTTCTTCAAGTTGATAGCGTCTGTAGAAATCCTTTTCAAAACCGTTGAGAGAGTAGCGCACCACGCCCCCCACTACCTGCTGAAAGGATATGTGTGATATATCGGCAATATCTATAACAAAAGGGGTTTTTTCCATCTGGAGCACATCCCTTAATAGCTGGAATATCTCAAGGTTGTTTTTATGTTTTGGGTATGGACATCAAGCGCTGTTTGGGCATTTTTTCTTGCCAACTCTAAAAGCTTGAGCTTTTTACCACGTTCCGGCTGGGTTATTTTCACCCTTTTGCCGAGCGACTCAAGTGCACCCTGTAGTGCCTTTTTGTCTGGTAAACCTTCGGTTATGATTTCGTCGGGTATCACCTGACCCGATGAGTAGTACTGAAGTATGAAACTCTCTATCGATTCGGAATCCATCGCGCTGTCGTAAAAGAAAAAGCTCCTGTTTCCAACTATGTTGGAGAAGCGTATATTTACGATATATACGCATGCCACTATGTCTTTTCTGGCAAAGGCTATCACATCGCTGAAATCACTGGCGATCTCACTTACGCTCTGACCCTTTTCAAGGAGTTCAATGGCTTTTAGTTTATCCCTTATCTTGATCGCTTCTTCAAAGTTCTCGCTCTCTATGCACTCCATTAGTTGTTTGCTTAATTTCGCCTTTAATGGGCGAGGATTGGACAGAAGGCTCTTAATCTCATCTATCATCTCCATGTACTGCTCTTTTTGGATGTACCCTACACACGGCGCAGAGCATTTGCCCATTTGGTAATAGATGCAGGCTGATTTTGCACCCTGACAGCTTTTATCGTTTTTCTGAGCAATGGGGTAGGTGCCTTTTATGAGTTTTATCAACTGCTTTAAGGACTCTACAGGTGTGAAAGGTCCAAAGTAGAAGTCCCTGCTGTTCTTTATTCTTCTTGCTATCATTACGCGTGGAAACTTCTCGCTCAGCGTGATTCGCAGGTATGGGTAACTCTTGTCATCCTTCAGAACGACGTTGTAGGGTGGTCTGTGTTCCTTTATCAGGTTGGATTCAAGCAACAGGGCTTCAAGCTCACTTTCAACAACGATTATCTCGACAGACTTTGCCTCCTGTAGCATGGAGAGTTTAAAGATATCCAGACCTGCTGGTTTCAGGTAACTCCTTAAACGGTTCTTTAGGTTCTTTGCTTTGCCCACATAGAGTATCTCACCCTGAGAGGAGCGTATGATGTAGACACCCGGCTGTGAAGGGATGGTTGATATCAGTTCCTTGTTATCGAATAGCTCGAGGAGTGTAGCCATAATTTAATTTAGAAAAAAACACAAACCCATAGAGCATTCTCAGAGGTTTCCTTTACTTTGTGTTTCTGGTGAGGTTCTATCACTATCCAGTCACCTGATTTTAGGTGCACACATTTTTCATTTTCGAATTCAAGCACAGCCTCTCCTTCTATCAATAGTACAAACTCATGCTGCTCTTGATCAAACCACTCCTCGTAGGAGGCGCTATTGGATACGATTTTTTCTATCCTAATGCCTTCTTTTTCATAGAGTGTTTCGAATAACTCGTGACCATCAGGTGGTTTTTGTCCCTCGAAGATGTTTGAAACTTTCAGCATAAACGTCACCCTCCACTTGTATTTATTTATGTCGTATTTGTTGTCAAGTGCGTTTCTCTTGTATGATAACTCAAAAACTCTAAAATAGCTAATGTATTACCATAGAAGAGGAGGAATGCCATGCGTTTTCCTGTAACAAGAGCAAGGAGGTTGAGAAGATCTGCCCCTTTGAGAGATCTTGTAGCACAGACTTCTCTGTCAGCCGATGATTTCATATATCCTATTTTTGTTAAGGAGGGTATAGACAGACCGCAGCCTGTTGAATCGATGCCTGGCATATCTCAACTTCCCCTGGCCGATGCTGTTAAGGAGGCAAAGAGGGTGCGCTCTTTGGGTATAAAATCTGTTATTCTGTTTGGTATACCTCAACTGAAGGACGATGTAGGATCACAGGCGTACGCAGAAGACGGTATTATAGCAAGGGCAATAGCCGAGATTAGGAGTGCTGTTGATGATCTGGTGCTTGTAGTGGATGCCTGTTTGTGCGAGTACACCTCCCATGGCCATTGTGGCGTTCTGGATGAGCATGGTACACTGCTTAATGACCCTACACTGGAGCTATTGAAAAAGGAAGCCTACGTTTATGCAAAGATGGGCGCCGATATCATAGCGCCAAGTGGTATGATGGATGGTATGGTATCAGCAATAAGAGAATCCCTCGATGAGAATGGTTTTTACGACGTTGCCATAATGTCCTATGCGGTTAAGTACTCAAGCGCCTTTTATGGACCCTTCAGGGATGCGGCCGAATCAGCGCCAGCCTTCGGGGATAGAAAAACCTATCAGATGGATTATCGAAATGGGAATGAAGCATTGAAGGAGTGTATGCTCGATCTTGAAGAGGGGGCAGATTTTCTTATGGTAAAGCCTGCGTTGGCTTATCTTGACGTGATTCACCTGGTAAAGAGTCATTTTGAGTATGTGCCGCTTGTTGCTTACAATGTAAGCGGTGAATACTCCATGGTTAAAGCTGCAGGAAAACTTGGCTGGATTGACGAAAAGGCTGTTATGCTGGAGATGCTGACATCCATAAAGAGAGCTGGGGCAGATATAATAATAACCTATTTTGCACCGGATGTTGTAACGATTATAAACGAGCGTTAATCCCTTTTTGCCAGTCGCCACAAAATGTATAGAAACGGTATCTCGAAAACGAGAAAGATAATAGCGACCTTTAGTGTACCTTCGGGATCATGGGAGAAGGGCAACCCCCCTGTGTTCATGCCAAAGAAACCAGTAACAAGCGTAAGTGGCAGAAATATGCCAGATATGATTGTCAGGAATGAGATGATCGAATTTGTTTTATCGCTCATCTTTGCAGTGTAAAAGTTGTACAGGTAATCGAGCTTCTTTATTGCATTGTTGGACAGGTGCAGGGCACGTTCTATATGTTCCTCGAGATCCTTATAGGCAAAAAGGTCCAATTTGTCTCTGAAGTGGCGCATGAAACGCCTGAAAGCAACCAGGAAGTGCTCCATCAGACGTTCAATCAACACAAGTTCCTTCTTGAATGAGAGCCAGTTGTTGGCAAATTCTTTCTTTAGTTTGCCATCGTAAAGCTCATCTTCCATTTTGGCTATTTCGATATCCAGTTTTGCCAGCTTTGCCAGAACTCTGTCGATTTTAACATCTATAAACTCATACAGGGCACTGAAATCCCCTAATTTATCAAAATCCTTTTTCTTTCTGTTGTAGATGTAGACCCTATCGTTGGATATCAGGAAAGCATCTGAGATTACCTTAACACCACTTTCGGTAATATGTGGTAATCTCATAATAAATATTGCGTATCCATTGGCTGCTTCAAAATCACTCGGATGCTCCTCGTTCTCTATGTCGTCTATCAGGTATCTATTTATGTTTTTCTTTTCAGGTGCATCCTGTGTGCTGCTCATGGCTGCACACTATATCATAAATTTGCAACAAAAGGCAAAGTTTTGATAACATTTGTAAGGATCTTGCGTTTCTTTAATGGTATCGTTTTACTCACCTGTTTGATAGGTGATGCGGTTGATTGAGAAAACGGTTGGTGTTTCTGGATTTGTGGTTGGTGATAAAGGAAGTGTGTTTGGTTTAAGTGTGACATCATGAAAAGGATAAGGCTCTTAAGGCTTGTATTTTTATTGGCAATATTGAGTGTGCTGATTTCTTCCATTGTCGTCAGCTCAATCTGGATACATCAGTCATATCTGGATATGAAAAAGACTACACGCCTGGCGGAGAAACTCTACATTCAGGACAAAAAGAATCTGTTGAAAGAAGAGGTAAATAACGTAGTTGGATTGATAGACTCGCAGAGAAAAACCCAGGAGAGTATGTTCAAACGTAAATTGCTCTCCAGGGCACACAAAATTTATTACATAGCCTATCATGTGTTTAATATTCATCGCAGGGAGTACCCTGTAGAAAAAATAAAGTCTCTAATCGTGAATATACTTATTAATCTGCCATTTGTTGAACCGCACGGTAGTGTGATAATAACAGACAAAAACGGCAGAGTAATCTATGCTTCTGATGATGCCTACAAAAACAGGGTTTTCCCGATTGGTTTCTTTAAAGAGGGTTATACAGATTTACGGTTTGATTCGCACAGGATTGTAGCGTATCTGAAGTACTTTGAACCATTTGATTGGTATGTTGGATATGCTCAGGATGCCTTTTATTTTGAAAACTACTTAAGAAGCAATATAAAGTGGCAGTTATCCAGATTACGTTACGGCCCAAATAAACACGGATACTTCTTTGCAGCCAAACTCCTTAACATCAACGGTGGCAGCTGTTTTGCAATATCTATTGTGAACCCCAACAGGGAATCCCTTGTTGGCAAGTGTCTCTCCGATAATGTAACGGATAAATTTGGGCGCTATTTTAGAAAGGAGTACCTTGCCTCTTTAAGGAAAAGGGGTTACGCATTTCTGGAGTACGCATACAAGATACCCGGCACAAATAAGGAAGGCAGAAAACTATCGTATATGGTGATCTACAAACCGTTCAACTGGATAATAGGAAGCGGCTTTTATGTAGAAGACATATCAACAAGTTTCTCAAACACCATGAAGCGGCTGTTTAGAAGGGATCTCCTCCACAGGATCTGGATATGCGTCTTTGCCACATTCCTGGTAATGCTGCTGATTTTTGTTGCATATCTGTTGCTTTACTCATTGCTTAAAAGGGACATAAAGCGCCTCGATGAGTTTTTTGAGAACTATCCGCACAAAAGGCGCGTGGATGCTGAAGATATGCGCATTAGGGAGCTCTACAGACTGGCAAAGAACGTAAACAACATGGCTGAGAGAATAGATTGTTATGAAAGTCAGCTTCAAACCGTTGTGAACAGGTATCAGAACCTTGCGCGTTATATGCCTGATTGTGTGATAATTTTTAGAAAAACCGGTAGAGGTATTGTAATAGATGATATAAACAGCTGCGTGAGCGAGTGTCTTTCCATGAGCCCAGAAAAGATAGTGGGAGGTAAACTCGAAGAGATACTTGCCGGTATGCCTGAAGTTGTTGAAAATGTGAAGCTGGTTTTTGAAACGGGTAGGACGGTGACCGGAACTCAACCGGTTGAGAATTGCGCCTCCAGAGGAGAGCGCCACTTCTCCTATACTATCTACAGACTGAAAGAGGATGAGGTTGTATTTGTGGCAAAGGATACCACCGATACTATCCGACTGCTTGAACACTTAAGAAGCGAACGAGAGCGGCTTGAAAGCTTCATAAACGCTATAAACGCCGGTATCATTGTCACTTCTCCCAAAGGGGACCTTTTCTTCATGAATGAGGCTGCTCGAAAAATTTTTGAGATGCCTGAAGATGTGGAGCCAACAAAGGAGATGTTTGTTGCAATGCTGGGTGAAAAGGGCTACAAAGAGGTCATGGGTTTCATCAAAAATGCACCGGAACAGGGGATAAGCAGACACAATATACCGATAAAGCTCAAAGGTAATACAGTAAAGTGGCTGGATGTTTCCATAGGCAGACTTAATATGGATGATAACTCTATGATAGTGGTCTCTTTCTTCGATATAACGAGCCGTTATCTGAAGGAGAAAGAGATAGAATACCTCAGTTTTCACGACTATCTAACAGATCTTTTCAACCGTATGTACTTTGAAGAGGAGCTCAAAAGGCTCTTTAGCAAACGTAGTTACCCGCTGGCTTTAGTGCTCTGTGATGTTAACGGTTTAAAGATTGTAAACGATGAACTGGGCCACAAGTGGGGGGATCTCTTGCTTAAAAAGGTTGCAGAGATACTGTCGGAGTCCTCTCGTTCAAGCGATGTGGTTGCACGTATAGGTGGTGACGAATTTGCTGTTATCATGCCAAACACATCCAGGGAAGGTGTAGAGGCTTTCCTGAGGCGGGTAAAGGAGAAAATCGATGCATCAAACAGGCAGGGAAAGCTCTATTTGAGTGTTTCGTTTGGTTACGCTGTTCAGTACGGTGAGTTTGAGACTATAGAAGATCTTTTCTCTGCAGCTGATGCAAACATGTATGAAAATAAATACTCCTCCTACAGGCAGGAGGAGCTTATGCATGTACTTGAGGCTGCACGATTGCTCAAGGGAGTTGAGGGCGAGGATGAAGAACCAGATCCATACAGAATGCGCTAAATCTTTACAAGCTGTTCTATCTTGATGTTAGCATCCTGCAGGGTGCTAACAATTTTCATGATTCGGTTGAGGAGCTCATAAATCTGAACTATACGCTTTGTAAGGTCGTCTATAACCTCTGCATGCTCGTTGATTGCAAGACTGTTTTCGTTCAGGGATTCGCCTATCTCATTGGATGTATTGTTTATATCCAGGAATATGCTTGCAAATTCGTTGAAATCTGCACTTAGAGTCTCCAGAAACTGGTAAACCGCTTCAACCTGCCTTGCAGTTTTGCTAAGCTTCTCATTGAAATCGTAAAGAATTTCCTGAATGTTGCTTGCCATATTGTCCGTTTTTGTGGCAAGTTTTTTAATCTCATCTGCAACAACGGCAAAACCCTTACCCTTCTCACCGACCCTTGCGGCTTCTATAGCTGCGTTTAATGCAAGCAGGTTCGTTTGTTTGGCAATTTCAGAGATATTATCCGTTGTTTCGTTGATATGCTTAGAGACCTCCGTTAACTCCTTAACATTTTCGACAAACTCTTTTATCTGTGATTTGCTGCCTTCAACCTCTTCGTTTCTCTTCAAAACCCTTTCGGATATCTCGCTGATGTTTGAGTTGAAGGTGCTGAAATCGTCGTTTATTCTGGCAACATTGGATGCCATACCTTTGAGGTTGCCCTCCATCTCTTCCAGTGAGGCACTGAAGGTTTTCATTTGTGTTTCCAAGAAATCGATGTCCCGTGATATTATTTTGAAGCTCTCTATTGTTGCCGTGGAAATGAACGAGCTTTTTATGACACCCCGCGATAATGCTTTTATGGCATTTACCGTTTTGGTATCGATGTTTTTAGGAGTGGTCGTACCGTGAGTACCGCTTGTGCTTGGACTTTGTTTATTCTTCCACAACATGGCACTACCCGTTTATTTGATCGATAATATCTGAGCCGCACTGTAGCGACGATAACCAGTCAAGAAACATCGAAACCCCCCTGCCTCTGAAAATACCACCGTGCTGTGGTGCTATCATAACTGGTGATAGTGATCTTATCCTGTTAACATAGTTGCGGCATACAGCTGAGCTAGCCATGTAGCGTTTGTGGAAACCCTCCATGAGTCGCACATGATCCTGGAAGTTGTCGGAGTCTATGAACAGGTATCTTTCCGTTTCGGAGAATACTGCTGCTCCAATATCGGCATTGAATAGGATCTTCGATACTGAATCGAACAATACGTGGTTGCCAGGTGAGTGCATAAGATGCGCCGGTATAATTTCGTAGCTACCGAGGCGTGTGCCCCTATCTGGTATACCCTTAATGCGGGATAGGTCCGATATACCAAAGTGTGGAAGAAACCTTACCCACAATTCGGAGATATAAATATCGGCGTTTGTTACCGATAGCCACATTGGTATGCCGGAACTCACATCTGGATCCTGATGCGAAAAGAAGATATACTCAATGTCACTCAGATCGATGTATTTTGTTACATTTGATACAACCTTTGGAAAGATGTGTATACCGCCGGGATCAAGCAGAGTGCCTTTGCCGTTGTGGACTATCAGGTACTGGTTGGTTTGAATCATTCCACTTTCAGCTTCCCCCCAGCCAAGCCAGATGAACTTGTGTTCACTATCTTCGTACAGAATCTCCCCATTTTCTGTATCCACTTCACTATTGGGTTTCTCACAATAAGCCATCTTGAACCTCCGTGGCACTCTTAATGGTTAGCAAAAGTATAACAAAAGAATGCACCAAGTCAAGCTTTAGTACCGTAAATAATAGAATCATGCACCAATTTTTTTGCCTTTGAGCTTCAAGAGTATCAGATCGCCGAATTCAGCCACTATTATTCCTGTGAATATGGTAAAAGCTCCAATGTAGCCACGCAGAGTAAGCACCTCACCGCCGAGTAGATAGGCAAAAATAGCTGACATAACAGGTTCCATTGTGAATATAAGAGCAGTTTTGGTGGGTGTGGTGTATTTCTGCATGGTTGTCTGAATAATGAATGCATAAACAGTGGCAAAGACAGCCGTGATTACCAGAGAAACAACAAGGTAGCTGTTGAATTGGGGTGGTATCAAGTAAGGTTCGCTTAAAAGGGATGTTATCGTGGATAGTAGGGCTAAGACCCATATCTCAACGGTTGTCAACAGGTATGTGTCATGAATGCGCGAGAATCTATCCGTTAAAATTATGTGCACGGAAACAAAAAAAGCACAGATTATGCCGAGCCAGTCGCCTTTTGAAACAGTGAAACCCTCGTTTAAGCTCAAAAGCGCAACGCCTATCAAGGCCAATACAACGCCAATCTGTGAGTAAATGGTTGGTGGTTTTTTGATCAACAAAGCAGACATAATAGGTACCATGACCACGTTTAGTCCTGTTAGAAAGCCAACAACACTTGCTTTGGCGTACATCAGAGCCACGGTCTGGAATGCGTATGCTAAGAAAAGGGCAACGCCGAGGATAATGCCATCAAAGAGAAGCTTTCTGTTTATCTTTTTGAATCTTGGTGCAACCAGAACGGTAAGAAGCAGGCTTGCAAGAAAGAATCGCAATGAGAGGAACGCAAAAGTGGGCATCATTTCTATGGATTTTTTGACTATGATAAACGTGCTGCCCCAGAATATGGTCACAGAAAATAGCAGAAGATCCGCTATTTGGCTTTGTTTTATTTTCATCTGTCTGTCCTCTTTAGATGGTATCCATTGGCTAAAGCTACACCGGTTAAAATAAAGAATGCACCGATAGCCTGAGATAGATTGAGTGAACTTTTTAAGATGATCATACTGAGTACAATCGTTATAACGGGCTCCATTGAAGAGAACACACTTGATAGAGCAGCTCCTATTTGATGGATGGCTGCAAACAGAAAGCCTATTGCCACAACGGTTGTTACTATGCCTAACAGCGTAATAATGATAATCCCGTTTAATGTTTGTGGTATTCTGGGAATGCCCGACATGATCCAGAAACAGAGGGCTGCAAATAGTATTGTGTAGTATGCAAAACTCGCCGGGTGCTCATTTTTACCCAATTTTTGAATGGCTATAAGATACATACTGTAAATTAGCATTGCACCAAGTGCACAGAGGATGCCTTTGATCTGGAGTGGTTTATCAAATGCGTTTTTAAAAATAAAGATAAGTCCTGTCAGTAGTAGCGCAATATAGAAGAGCTTGTACAGGTTAAGTTTCTCCTTGAAAACAGCAGCTGCAAGTACTGCAACGCCGGCGGGGTAGAGATACAGTATCAATTCGCTAACAGATGCCTGGACATATTTTGCAGAACTCACGAAGCAGTAGGATTGTGCCGTGTAAAAGATTGCCCCTGTGATCAGGGCTTTTTTTAAGAGAGGCATTGTCGGTTTCACAAGGTTATGGTCTTTTGTTAGGAGGAATAGTGTCATGGCAATTGCACCAATTGTAAATCGCCACAGGAGCATTTCTTTTGCGCTCAAGCTCTCCATATATCCTAATTTTGCGAGGATGATGAGACTTGCAAAGGCAGCGGCTGAGATCAAAGAGTAAACAAAACCCTTTATAACCCTGCTTTTCTCCATGTCGCCTCCGGTAATGAAGATGGATGCAAAATATATACGACGTACCGAAAATGTCAAGGGTAAAGTCATGTAAAGGATTTTTGTGAATTGCTAATTCAAGTTGATTTGATAATAAATTTTAACTATAATTTTATTGCGAGTGATGCGATGGGATCGGAATGTTGAATCGTACAGTTGTGCAAATAACGGAGTTGGTCATTATTTTCTGAATAATGATGAGGAGGTTTTTTATGGGTATAAAAAGGATTTTGCTGGTTATTTTATTCGTGATCGGTTTTTCCATTCGCAGCAATGCGTTAACTGGAGTTATACAGTGGGAGTATCCTGTTAACTCTGCCATCTACGCTACGGCAGCCATTGGGCTTGATGGAACCATATATGTGGCGACAATATCTGGCAATCTGTATGCATTGAGCAGTGACGGTAAGAGCAAATGGGTGTTTGGAGTATCCAAAGGAATCTATTCGGCACCAGTTGTAACGGTTGACGGAAGGATCTATTTTGGTTCTGATGACTACTACATTTACGCATTGAAGACGGATGGAAGTAAGATTTGGTCTTTTAGGACAAATGGATATGTCACAGCCTCGCCCACCGTTGACAGGCAGGGAACTGTATATGTCGGATCATACGATAAGAATCTTTACGCAATTGGTCCGGATGGCACATTAAAATGGAAGTTTCCAACGGGTGGTAGGATATACTCTGCTGTGGTTATAGACAGAAATGGAACGCTATATTTTGGCTCAGAGGATGGATACCTTTATGCATTGAATATCGATGGCACGTTGAAGTGGAAGTTTTATACAGGTGCTTCTGTTTCAGCAACACCTGCGATCGGTACAGACGGCACCATTTATATCGGAAATAACGACGGGGAATTTTATGCGCTTACGCCGGGTGGAAGTGTAAAGTGGAGGTACCTTTGCGATGGTTCAATTGCAAATTCAGCAGCTATTGGTGGCGACGGGACCATTTATGTAGGGACGCGAACTGGCTATCTCTATGCGCTGTATCCAGACGGGCGCTTTAAGTGGAAATACCAAGCTACAGGAGAGATTCATTCCACTCCTGTTGTAGGTAATAATGGATTTGTGTATTTTGGCGATGCTTCAGGTAATTTCTATGCGTTAAGCGGCAAGGGAACACAGCAATGGACCCTTTCTATTGGTAAAGTCTACTACGGATCTCCTGTGATGGGTTCTGAGGGAGCTCAAAAAGGTATAATTTACATAGGTACTGCATCCGGCTACTTATACGCCATTGCCACCGGGGCTGATGCGCCTGCCTCAAGCCCATGGCCAGAATTTAAGCATGATTCTTTTTTGTCAGGTTTTGAGGATCCATTCACAGATATAAATGATCCATCTCTTTTCTGGGCTAAACCTTCAATTGTAGCTATATGGTTGGCTGGTATTACAAAGGGCTACGGGAACGGAATGTATGGACCCTTTGATACAGTAACGAGAGGGCAGATGGCTGCATTTATTGCACGCGCAGCTGGTATGGGTGTCCATGCATGTTACTCACCTCCTTTTGACGATGTGCCGATATACTCCGTCTACTGTCCCTATATTCAGGCTCTTAAGAATGCTGGCATAGTGAATGGCTATGGCAATGGTATTTATGGCTTAAACGATCCTGTAACAAGGGGACAGATGGCTATATTCATTGCGCGGGCCCTGGATCTTTATACGCCTTCCTGTTTTTTGACTGGTCCTTTTAGCGACGTGTCGCCAAGCTCTGTTTATTGTAAGTATATCAGTGCCATCAAGAAAGCCGGCATTACAACCGGATATCCAGATGGTTCCTATAAGCCCAACAACCCTGTAACGAGAGCTGAGATGGCTGTGTATCTTAAAAGGGCATTTCTGGAAGGAAAATAGTAGAAAGGTTTTTAATACTTTTTGTGGGGGTGTCGTAAGGCACCCCCTTTTTTGTTGCTAAAGAGGCGTTGTGCATATAAAATAACCGTTGAGCGGTGGTGCTATGGCTGTGATTGCGGTGATAGATTACGATAGCGGTAATGTGCGCAGTGTCTGCAAGGCAATTGAGCACGTAGGCTCTAAAGCTGTCCTTACCAGTGATAGAGATACTATCTTTGCGGCTGACGGTGTCATTCTGCCTGGCCAAGGTTCGTTTGCCGACTGCATGGAAAAGTTAAGAAGGTTTCGATTGATAGATATTCTCAAGCGGTTCGCCGAAAGTGGCAAACCGTTCCTGGGTATTTGCGTTGGTCTTCAATTGATGTTCGAAAAGAGCTACGAGTTTGGTGAGCATGAAGGTCTTGGTATAATCAGGGGCAGCATAAGACGTTTCCCGCAGAAAAAGGGATTTCCTGTGCCGCATATGGGCTGGAACAGGGTTCACATAACCCGCAAAAACAGATTGTTTCACTCAGTAGACTCCGGGAGTTACTTCTACTTTGTTCATTCGTATTTTGCGCAGTCCGATGAGGATCAGATAGCCAAAACTGATTATGTGGTGGAGTTTACATCCGCTGTGAATGTGGATAGTCTCTGGGGTGTTCAGTTTCATCCTGAAAAGAGCCAGAGGGTTGGCTTAAGACTACTTAAAAATTTCTGCGATATCTGTGAGGGAAACCTATGATAATCATACCTGCAATTGATTTAATGGATGGCAAGGTTGTTAGATTGAAGCAGGGAAAAAAGGAGGATTATACCTTCTACAGCGACGATCCGGTGGGTGTTGCTGAACGTTTTGAATCGCTCGGTGCACGTAGAATTCATGTTGTGGATTTGGACAGAGCCTTTGGGAGGGGTGATAACACGCAAATTATTATGAAAATGGCAGAAACGTTGAAGCATGCGTTGATAGAAGTCGGTGGTGGTGTTCGCAGCCTTGAAGACGTTCAAAAGCTGCTCTGCTGCCGTGTTCAACGTGTCATAATCGGCTCAATGCCCTTTAAAAATCCGCGCCTGTTTGAACGAATAGTGGATCAGTATGCTGAGCACATAATTGTTGCCGTTGATGTAGAAGACTCCAAAGTAAGAGTATCCGGTTGGAGGGAGGATTCCAAGGCGGATCATATCGCTTTTATTTCTGGTTTGCAGCAGATGGGCATTAGGGAGGTGATTGTTACCGACATAACGAGAGATGGTACCCTTCAAGGTGTGGATATTGATTTCTATAAAAACATAGCCCTCAAGACGTCCATTGGTATTATTGCCTCTGGCGGTGTTAAGGGTATGGAGGATCTGGAACAGCTATCCAGGCTTGAGCCCATGGGAGTTATTGGTGTTGTTGTTGGCAAGGCAATTTACGAAAATCGATTGAATCTTGAAGAGGCGCTGAAGAGGTTTCCATGATCGAGATAATTACGCTTGTTGAGAATACGGCTATAAGGGGTGGTTTAAAGGCAGAACACGGTTTGAGTATGCTCATAAAACGCTCTGGCGATGCATTGCTATGGGATACGGGTCAAACCGATGCGCTACTACACAACGCCAGGTTGCTTGGTGTTGATTTAGGGGGTATAGACAAGGTTGCGTTGAGTCATGGTCACTATGACCACGCGGGAGGCTTGGAGTATTTACTTGATATTGCCAGCCCCACAGTCTTTGCGCATCCGGAGATTTTTAGAAAACGCTACTCTCGTTTGAGTTACGATGGCAATCTACGGTACATAGGTATCAAGGATAGGGAGTTTTATGAGTCGAAAGGCGCCCATTTTCATCTTACAGACAAACCAGTCGAGGTTATGGATGGTATCTTTGTTTTGGGCTATGAGCAGATGCACACAGATTTTGAAGAGGTGGACAAAAACTTTGTCTATGAGAAAGAGGGAGAACTCCTTAAAGATGACGTGCCAGACGATACGAGTCTCGTCATAGAGATGCAAAATGGGATATTTATCCTGTTTGGATGTGCTCACAGGGGGATCATCAACATTATAGATCATGCCGAAGCTATTTTCGGCAGAAGGGTTGTTGGTTTTCTTGGTGGAACACATCTTGGACCTGCCTCTTCCTATCAGAGGAATAGAACTATTGAGGAGTTAAGAAAAAGGAGCTACATCACTACAATTGGTGCAAATCACTGCACGGGCATGTTGATGACCTCTCGACTTTACTGTGAATTTCCAGATAGGGTGGTTTTCAATAACGCCGGTAGTGTCTTTAGACTGGACGAATTTGCCACCTTTTAACAATCCTTCCTTTTTGTAAGTTAACACAGCTTAAACTTTTCTTGAAAAGCGTGGTGAATTTGCATAAACTATGAGCGTTTAGCTGATGGGGAGGTACAGATATGGACTATGAGAAAGCACTTGAGCTGCTCAAGAAATACACAAAGGGTGAGAATTTGCTGAGACATGCCTATGCTGTGGAGTCTGCCATGCGCTGCTATGCGCGTAAGTTTGGCGAGGACGAAGAACGGTGGGCTGTGGCTGGACTTTTGCACGATTTTGACTATGAGGCTTATCCTGATGAACATCCCTACAAAGGCGCTGAAATATTGAAACAGATGGGTGTTGATGATGAGTTGATAGAGGCGATAATGGGGCATGCCACCTTTACAGGTGTTCAAAGAAAAACGCTTATGGCAAAAACACTGTTTGCGGTTGATGAGTTGTGTGGCTTTCTTTACGCATATGCACTTGTAAGGCCCACGAAGAATCTGAAGGATGTGAAGCTAAAATCTATCAAGAAAAAGCTTAAGGACAAGGCGTTTGCAAGAGGGGTTAACAGAGACGACATTCAGCAGGGTGCAGAAGAGCTTGGAGTGGATCTTGGCGAACATATACTCTTTGTGGCTGAGTGTTTGCAGAACAATGCAGAAAAATTGGGACTCAATGAATAGAAAGGGGAGCGTACAATGGCGGAAATGGTAGCGACAAACGAGTTTAGAAGAGGGTTGAAGCTTGAAATCGACAATGAACCTTATGAAATTGTGGATTACGAGCATGTAAAACCCGGTAAGGGACAGGCGTTTGTCAGGGTGAAGCTTAAGAACCTTAAGACAGGAAACGTGGTTGAGAAGACCTATAAATCCGGCACAAAGATAGCTAAAGCGGACGTTGAAGAGAGAATGATGCAGTATCTCTACAGGGACAATGAAGGATTCCACTTTATGGACAGTACCAGTTATGATCAGTTCACCATAGACGAGAAGGTTATGGGCTCTGCAGCTTCCTTTATCCAGGAGAATAAAGAGGTTACGGTGCTTCTATACAACGGGTTGCCTATCGGCGTCTCACTGCCGAACTTCGTAGAGCTTAAGGTAGTTGAGACAGAACCTGGGTTTAAGGGTGATACGGCTGCGACAGGCACGAAACCGGCAACACTGGAAACTGGTGCTGTTGTGCAGGTACCGTTTTTCATCAAAGAAGGCGATGTGGTTAAAGTGGATACACGCACCGGAGAGTACGTTGAACGCGTGAGTAAATAGAGCTATGGGGAGGGTAGCCTCTCCTTTTGTTCTCCTCGCTGTCATTGCGTTTGCCCATTTTATAAACGACTGGTACTCTTTACTAATCGCCCCGGCTTTGCCGTTGATAAGGAAGCTGTTTGCTATAAACTACTTTCAGGCTGGTTTACTTCTCAGTATCCCTTACTTTGTCAGTGCCGTTTTGCAATCGCCTGTTGCTCATATTGCCGAGAGATACGCGCTCAGAAGGATTATTCTTGCAGCCGGTTTTTTTGTTCTTTCCTGTGCTTATTTTCTATTCTGGTTGTCCAATTCTTACGTTACAGCACTTCTGGCAACACTATTTATTGGTTTGGGTTTAAGCAGCTATCATCCACAGGGAATGGGCATTCTAAGTGGAGTATTCGCAAAAAGAAAGGGAATGGCAATAGGCATAAACGGTATAGGTGGGGCACTTGGCTATTTCTTCGCCCCTGTCAGTATGGGTTTTCTGCTTTCAAGGTATGCAAAAGATGCTTTTTTGCTTGTGACCGTTCCTGGTTTAATTATTGGAATGCTGTTGCTATGGCTTGTGAGAATCGAAGAGAAACCCATCAAGGAAAAGCTTTCAAGTACCATCACACCAAATCTTGTGGCACTGGGTTTTATTGCTATCGTGGTACCATTTTTTTCACGTGGAATAAGCTCTTTTTTGCCGGCTTATTTCTACGCAAAGGGGTTTACCATTCTCAACGCTAACCTCAGGGCCTCTGTTATGCTAATTGCTGGAATTATTGCTCAACCGTTGGGTGGTTTTATCTCAGATAAACTCGGCAGACGTGCAACCATCTCATTTAGCTATGCGCTGATGGGTGTATTTTTGCTTCTGTTTATCCACACGCTAAGCATGGTGTTTTTATTTTTTATGGGATTTTTCATGTCGCTTTCCATACCGGTAAGACATGCATTTGCAGCGGAAATAGGCGGCAGTAAGGTAAATACCAATATTGCGGTTGTGTTTGGTATGGTGATGATAGCCTCATCGGTGGCTCCGGGTATGGTGGGCGCTCTGGTTGACAGGTTTGGTTTTTCAACCGCTTTTTCTGTAAATGCTTTTATAGCATTCATCGGCAGCGCTTCGGTCTGGTTAATAGGCAGGGAAAAGGGTAGGGGCTTCTAACCGAAAGCCCCGAACATACGCTCAAGCTTATCCCAGCGTTTGCGAATCTCACGTCTGATGCCTTCTATTTCCTCTTCGCTGAGATGTTTGAATCTTCCCTGCAGCAAGAGGTACTCCTTCACATCCACAAATCGTGGTTTGCGTGTAAGCTTGTAGGTGCCGTGCTTTATCTCATACAGTGGAAACACTCCCGTTTCCACCGCCAATTTTGCCACCTGAATCGATTTGGATTCGGGGAATTTATGGCCAGGAGGGCAGGGTATGAACAGGTGCAGAAATTTGAATCCTCTTATGCTCTTTGCCTTCTCAAATTTTTTCACCAGATCCTGAGGATAAGCAACGGTGGCTGAGGCGATGTAGGGTACATCATGTGCTTCTACAATCTCCATGATGTCCTTTTTGGGTCTGTTTTTATAAAACGGTGGTGGAGTGGTGGTTGTTGCAGCACCAACTGGTGTTGCCGAACTCCTTTGGATTCCGGTATTCATGTAGGCTTCGTTGTCGTAGCATACATAGATGATATCATCGTTGCGCTCAGCTGCTCCGCTCAGTGCCTGTAAACCTATGTCGAAGGTTCCACCGTCTCCAGCCCATCCCATAACGGTTATATCATTCTTACCCTGCATCTCAAGTGTTGCCTTGATTCCACTTGCTACTGCTGCTGTTGTCTCAAAGGCTGTGTGAAAAACGGGTACGCCTGCATAGTTAAAACCCCAGGTGCCGTTGATTATAGTCCAGCAACATGCCGGGATAACGACAATTGTTTTTCTACCAAGGGCTTTCAGGGCAAGCCTCATTGCCAATGCAGCACCACACCCAGGACAGGCAAGATGGTTGGGCTTCAATATTTCATCTCTGCTTATTCTTTTCATGCTTCACTCCACAGAATTGTGTCTTCTTTAATCGTGCCCTCCAGCACGCCTTTGACGCTTTTTATCATATCCTCTTCCGTTACATCGTATCCTCCCAGGCCGCAAACAAATCCGATGCTGTTTGTTAGACCCAGGGCGCCTGTGACCTCATCCTTTATTATGCCGCCCTTGCCATGGGAGATATTTCTGTCAAAAACAACCACATGCTCTACACCCTTTAGAGCCTCTGCGAGCCTTTTCTTTGGAAATGGTCTGAACATGGTTATTTTGACGAGCCTCGATTTTATACCCTCATTGTTGAGTCTATCCACAGCAAGATGGGCTGTTTCAGCTATTGAACCCATTGTAACGATTGCAACATCTGTTCCATCCCCGTACTGGCAGATACTGGAGTAGCTCCTATCGGAGATCTCGTTGAATTGGCCAGCGACCTCTTCGAATATATCGAGGGCTTTCAGCATGCCTTTGTGTTGCTTGATTTTTACCGGCATGTAGTCCTTGGGAAATGCCAGTGACCCGAACGCTTTAGGATTCGATACATCCAGGATATCCCTCGGTGTGCGTTTTGATATAAATGGTTCAATTTCATCGTCAAACATGGTTATGGGTTCTTTTGTATGTGTTAGGAGAAATCCGTCCATGCATACCATAGCTGGAACAAGTGATTCTTCAGCAGTTCTAAAGGCTAAGAATACAAGATCGTAGGCTTCCTGAGAGTTGGAAGCATAAAGCTGAATCCAGCCTGTGTCTCTTTGTGAAAGCGAGTCGGTTTGCTCAGCCCAGATGCTCCACGGTGGTGCCAGTGCTCTGTTAGCATTTGCCATTACAATTGGCAGATTGGCGCCAGCAGCCCAGTGCAGTACTTCGTGCATCAACAAAAGACCCTGGGCACTGGTTGCTGTAAAGACTCTACCGCCGGCGGCAGATGCACCTATACAGGCTGCCATTGCCGAATGCTCTGATTCTACCTTGATAAACTTTGCGTGCATCTGGCCCGCAGCAATAAAACCGGCGATTTTCTCAATTATAGATGTTTGAGGCGTGATGGGATAGGCACTCACCACGTCTACCTGCGATTTGCTGACAGCGTAGGCAATTGCGTCATTTCCACCAACCACTAAAGTTTTCATAACTCCCTCACAGCTTCGTAGGCCATCTCCGCAGCCTGGATGTTTATTCCGGCTCTTGAGCCCATTTTCTCCTCAATCGCTCTCTTCAGATTGTCAAAGGAAAAGTCTCCCATAGCCTTGCAGAATGCGCCAAGCAGCGCAGTATTGATTATTGGCATTGCAGGTGTACCGAGTTTTAGTTTTGTGGCTATGCTATTGGCGTCGACAACGAAGATACGTGCTTTTGAAGAGCTGGATTTCTTTATATCCTCTGTTGTATTGAGTAACGCGATGCCGTCTTCTTTGAGCTTTATATTGGAAAGCAGGCTCATGTTGAACACCACTACGGCATCGGGCACGGATACTGCGTAACGAGCATAGATCTTCTGCTTGTCGATTCTTACGTAGGCATTTGACGGAGAACCGCGTCTTTCTGCGCCGTAGGATGGCATAAACAGCACTCTGTAGCCCTCAAAGAAGTAGACATTTGCGAGGATCTCACCTGAAAAAACTATTCCCTGTCCTCCTCGTCCGTGTAACCCTATCTCCTTCATAGGCACTCCCTGTGTTTAAATGTTGGAGCCTTTTCTTGGTCAAAGAAAAGCACCCTTGCTCACAACGCCAATATATAAAAAAAGCTAAAATTTGTAAATGGTTATACGTCAGGCTAAATGGATGTTTTTATTTGTTGTTGAGTATATGCTCAACGAACATCGACTGAGCTTTGTTGTAGTTACCGATCTCAAGCAGATAGAACCACCTGAATATACGCAAACCCTCAACCTTTACCTCTTTTAAAAGGCCCAGTTTTAACTCTTTTTTTACGATCCACTTGCTCAGCGCTGAAATTCCCAGATTACTCATGACGGCGTTTTTTATAGCCTCTGAGGTGTTGAATTCGTATTTTGCTTCAATGGTGAGTCCCACCTTTTGCATTTGTGTTTCTATTACCTGGCGTGTACCAGAGCCCTTTTCTCTGCAGATAAAGTTCTCTTTCTTTAATCGTTCGAAATCGATGCTTTTCTCTTTGGCTATAGGGTTATCCGGTGAACATATGAAGACGATTTCATCCTTCATGAATTTGGATACCTTGATGTCTTTATCGTCCACAAGTGGCAACCCTTCGATTAATCCAAGACCAATATCGCATAATCGCAGTTTGTAGATTACCTGACGGGTATTGCCAATAAAGGTACTTATATCAATGTTTGGGTATTTTGATTTGAAGCTCTTTATAAGGGATGGTAATACGTAGTTACCAATGGTAGAGCTCGCTCCTATGCTGATAAAGCCCTTATTTAAAATATTGAAGTTTTCAAGGCATACCTGCGCACGCTCCATCAGGTTCATAATGCGTTTTGTATATATGTAGAGTTCTTTTCCCTCTTCGGTTAAATGTAGCTTGTGTCCTTTTCTTAGAAAGAGTTTGACTCCGAATTTGCTCTCTATGTCTTTTATGGTTTGGCTAACGGCTGGCTGGGTTATATATAGTTCCTGTGCACTTTTGCTCATACTCAGTGTTTCAGCCACACTGTTGAAGACCAGTATATGCCTCAAGCTTAGATCGTATATATTCATGGTTTCAAACTTACTGAACGCATCATTTCACAACTTTTTCACAATCCACATTTCATTATGCATATTAAGATTAAAAAGTCAAATAAATGAACAAATCCTATTAATCACTCTTATGTAATACCCAGTATGTTTTATGAATAAGCACTACCAAAAATAATATTTCTTATAAATTTTACTTATAGTCTCTATAAGGTTACCTTATACATAAGTGATGCTTATAGAGGAAATAATATTTTCTAATTTGCCTTATAGGACTTATCGATATATTTTTATTGCAGTAACTTAGTAATAGGAGGTGTGGTATGTGCGAAGCCGCTAAGCGCGGAGGCGCAAGGTGGAAGGGTTTGGGTCTGCTAACGCTTTTGACCGTAGGAGCTTTGCTATTTGTTGAGTCCGGTAGCGCTTTTGCTGCAGGATCCGCTCCTATGGTGGGTAAATGGATTGCCCCGATTATTTATCTGGGTGCCTTCGCTCTCCTTGCAAACGGATTTATGCACCTTGATCCGGAGAGGAAGAAGGCAGACGAGAGGGTTGTAGGTGTTATCACAGCCACTGTAGGCGTTATGTGGTGGCCATTCTTGATCACCATGAATGCCGTACACGGGTTGGGTCATCTAACATACTTCATCACCGGTCTTGCAGGAATGTATGCGTTCGCATTCATTGTTCTTGGTATTCTGGAGATTTTCCAGCTGCCCAAAAAATCACTTGGAGGCGTATTTATTCTCATTGGATGGTTGACGCTGGCTTATGCGATCTTCTTCCTGCTAACACCGGCACCTAACGGTCACGGAACATGGGTTTATCACTTCAGCATAGCCTTTATCTGGTTCGTGGCTATGAACTGTGCTGGAGCCTTCATGCAGGGTAAACTCAAGAGCGAGAAGGTGCTGGGCTGGATTGTAACATTTGCGGCTGTTTACACATTTGCAGTCCCAGCAATTCTCTGGTCGATGCCACCTGGATTCAGGGGTCCGTTCTAATACCAAAGAGACTGAAGGAGGAAAAATATGGGTACAACTGTAATTCTAATGGTTATTTCGGCTGTGGTTGGATGGCTTGTTGCGCTGGCTGTCTGGGCATCAGCTGAAGAGAACTAAAGAATAACACGCAGGGGGGCAACCGTGAGAATCGGTGTACTAATCGAGGGTGAACCGGAGAGATACTTTGTAAAAAAGGAGCTTGAAAGGGCTGGTTGCCAGGTGGAGTTCATCCATACCGGCTCGCTGGATGAGGCAAGGAAAGCTCTCAACAATGGTTTGCTTGACGCAGCGGTAGTTTCGTCTGATGCAGGCGAGCAGTTTGATAGGTTTGAGTGCGTCGATTGGTTTTCCTTCTCCTGGTATGATGATTATCCCTACAATGTGGAGTACACCGTTTCCGGCAGAGCTTCTGAGACACCGGTTGCCCCCCTGTATTTATCTGATGATATTACAGCCAGGACCTACAGGCGCACACAAATCCCCGTGCACAGAATGGTTGCCCTGACAAGAAGCGGTCAGATTAGTGGGTTTCTGCTACCAGGAAGGGTTGATTACTATTTGCATAAAGAGACTCCTGGCATATTTAACGGCCTGCAGAAGCGCTATTTGAAGGTAAGGGGGGTAAAAAGGAAGGAGTTTTCAGTTTTGTACATGAGGAACAATCGAGCGGTTCTGGAGCTTCTACCGCGTTTCCTCAAGTGCGTAACGTTTGTTGGGGCCGGAGTCGGTGATCCTGGACTCTGCTCTCAGGCTGGAATCGAAGCTTTGAAGCAGGCCGAGGTGTGTCTCTACGACTGCTTGATGAGTCAGCGCCTGTTGAACTACCTGCCTGAGGATGCGATCCTTGTCAATGTTGGCAAGAGACACAGGCGCCACTCAGTAGAGCAGCCGCAGATAAACCACCTGATTGTCAAGTATGCCAGAAGTGGTTACAGGGTTGTCAGATTAAAAAGCGGTGATCCGTCTATTTTCGGCAGGCTGGCCGAGGAGATAAGCTACCTTGATAAGAACCATATACCTTATCGGGTTGTACCCGGCATCAGTAGTATGAGTGCAATGGCTATGAATGCCGGGATTGTTTTAACACGAAGGGGGGTAAATAGGGGCTTTTGTGTCATGTCTCCGATAAGGCACGGTGGTAGCTTTGCCTCGGTTGGCCTGGCCGAAAGAAAGAAGCTGCCGATGGTATTTTTTATGGGGGTAAGGGTTGTTGATAAGATTGCTCGGCAGCTTATGGAGGAAGGGTTATCAGCCGACACAAAAGCCTCTGTGGTATTTTCCATTGGCTCGGATGAGGAGTTTGTAGCAAGGGGTACACTCCAGACAATCGGCGAGTGCATAAAGCCGTATATTGAAAGCAGGAATGGTGCCCCACCCGGTCTTTTTGTTGTTGGCGATATTGCCGGATATGCATTTAAAGATTTCTCGCTTTTAAAGAGAAAAAGGGTGCTTGTTGCTACCAGTGAGGAAGACAGATCCAGGCGTATTGTTGCACGTTTAAAGGATTTAGGCGCCACAGTTTGTATCTACAAGGGACCTCAAATCAAGGATTGTCTCATTGGCGAGATTATGAGTTCTATAGAGGCATTTGACACCCTTGCATTCTCTCAGGTCAGCGTATTCAGGTCCTTTGTTGGTGGCATGGGAAATACTGGCGCACTGGATCGTATGCCGCTTATTGTGGTGTCAAGCAGCGTTTACTCACAGCTCAACCCGTTTGAAAAGCGCGCTGTTGCTGGGATTGAGTGTGCAACGGGCAGAACCCTTTACATATACACAAGAAGAGATCAGCTATTTGCATCGCGGCTTGCAGAAAGGGCTTCTCTCGAAGAGAGAATGTTGTCGAGGAAGCCGTACATGGGCCGTATCGGCAAGTTTGAGAGTGCAATATTTCTTGATGAAGATAGCCTGTTTGATTTTGTTGAGACCCACGGGATTGAGATGCTTGGATCTTCTGATCTGTTTGTACCTGATAGCCAGCAAATCAAGGAGTTTCTCTCTAAAAAGTCGATCGAGTTTCATCTGCTACCAGAGGGTTTGGGATCTATCCACACCGATCTAATGCAGCTGTTTGAAGCTCTCAAGGGCTGGAATCGTAAGAAGCTTATTGCCATGTAAAGTGGCGTTTAAAAAAAGCAAGGAGGTAAGAGATGGGCAAAAAGCACGCAACACCGCTGCTGGATCAGTTAAAGGAGGGTAAATGGCCAAGCTTCGTTAAGGAGCTTGAGAAAGCCGCCGCAAGGGCTCCAAGGACTGAGGACTTGATTGGTCAGCTGGAGGAATCCTACAAGGTCAAGATTCCTCTATGGAAACACGGAGGAATGGCTGGTGTTAAGGGCTACGGCGGTGGCGTGGTTGGAAGGTTTTCCAACTATCCTGAGAAGTTTCCTGGAACAAAAGAGTTCCATACAGCAAGGGTTAACCAGGTTCAGGGATTCTTCTACACGAGTGATGTGCTAAGGAAGCTGTGTGATATTTGCGATAAGTATGCTGGCGGAATATTCAACTTCCATGGATCTACAGGTGATATACAGATACTCGGCTTTACCCAGGCTGAAGCGGAGGATATGTTCCAGGAGCTTACAGCCAACGGTTTCGACCTGGGTGGCAGTGGTTCAGCTTTGAGGACGCCTGCAGCATGCGTGGGTCCAGCAAGATGCGAATGGGCTAACTTTGATACACTTCATATGTGCCAAAACATTACCAAGGAGTTTCAGAACGAGATTCACAGACCACCATTCAACTACAAATTCAAGATAAAGTTTGCTGGATGTCCTAACGACTGCGTTGCCAGCGGCGCAAGATCGGATCTTTCCGTTGTTGGTATATGGAAGGATAATATCAGGATCGATCAGGATGCTGTAAAAGAGTATGCCAAAACGATGGATATACAGAAGATGGTTGTTGATAAGTGTCCAACAAGGTGCATGTCTTACGATGGCGAGAAACTTACCATCGACGATGAGAATTGCGTGAAGTGCATGCACTGCATAAACACGATGCCAAAGGCATTAAGGCCCGGTGTTGTCAAGGGTGCACAGATCAGGGTAGGGGCAAAAGTACCTATGGTACAGGGTCCAAGGCTGGGTTTCGTGCTGATCCCCTTCTATGATGTGGAAGAGGATAAGAAGAACGATTACGCCTTCTTTAAGGATCTCGTGCAGAGGATATGGGATTTCTGGGACGAGTACGGTCAGAACAGAGAAAGGGTTGGCGAGCTTATCCAGCGCGTAGGTGTGGGTAACTTCCTTGAAGAGATCGGACTCGAACCCAGACCTGAGATGGTTGAATATCCAAGACCGAATCCATTCATCAAGTTCGAAGAGTACTTTGTTGAGGACGACGAAGAAGAGGAAGGCGAGGAAGAGGAATAAAAACGTTCCTTTTTGAAAATAGAAAAAGAAAAAATTTGGGAGGTTAACTATGCCAGATGCAACAAGTGGAAGGGTGAGAATAACGGACATTGGACCGCCTGATTACGAGCAGTTTTTACCGCCAATAGTGAAGAGAAATTACGGTCAATGGAAGTACCATGAGTACATAAAGCCCGGTGTTATGGTTCATGTTTCAGAATCAGGGGAGAAGCTCTACACGGTTAGGGTTGGCTCTACCAGGCTATTAAGTACTGACACGGTAAGAGCTATAGCAGATCTTGCTGATAAATACTGTGGAGGACATGTAAGGTTCACAACAAGGAACAACATCGAGTTTCTCCTTGAAAGTGATGAGAAGATTGATGAGCTCATAGAGGATGTGCAGAAGACGCTTGGATTCCCCGTTGGCGGTATAAGGAAGTGCGTGGCAAATATTGTTCATACACAGGGGTGGTTGCACTGCCATACGTCTGCTAGCGATGCCTCGGGTGTGGTTAAGGCAATTATGGACGAGCTTTATGACTACTTTGTCACAGAGAAGTTACCGGCTAAGGTCAGGATTGGATTTGCCTGCTGTCTGAACATGTGCGGTTCGGTTGGTGCTGCGGACATTGCACTTGTGGGTGTTCATAGAAGGCCACCGAGGGTGTTGTACGATAGGGTTAATGACCTGTGCGAGATTCCAAACACAATAGCATCCTGTCCGGTTGACGCAATCAAGCCCATCACTCACAAGGGTAAACCATCCGTAGAGGTTGACGAAGACAGGTGCGTATTCTGCGGTAACTGCTATTCGGTATGTCCGGCATTGCCAATAGCCGATCCGCTAAACGACGGCGTTGCAATATTCGTTGGCGGTAAGATTTCCAACGCAAGGACCAAGCCGACTTTCTCCAAGCTTGCCGTGCCATTCTTGCCCAATAACCCACCCAGATGGCCTGAGGTGATCGAAGCTGTCAAAACGATATTCGACGCCTATAAAGATGGCGCAAGGGAAGGTGAGCGACTTGGCGAGTGGATCAATAGAATTGGGTGGCCCAAGTTCTTCAAGGTTACCGGCTTCGAGTTCACCAAATACCATATCGACGACTTCAGACTGGGCGAGTGCACAATGAACTACTCCAACTATGTGCGTGGAGGTGACCTATGACTGATGAGTTAAAGGAGGAGATAAAAAAATACATCGTTAACCTGATAAAGGAATACAAGGGTAAGAAACGCTTTAAACCCCTCGAGATAGAGAAGGATGTGGCAGGCATGTACGCTGACAAAGGCGTAACGAGGAGAGATGTTAAAAATATCATCAAAGAGCTTACAGAGGAGGGTACCCTGATCTACGGTTACGCCGGTTCGAGTTTCCTTGCCCTGCCAGAGGAACAGCAGGAAGAAATAGATAAGAAGGGGTAGAAAAATGGCTGTTAAGGTCGTAAAGAAGAAAAAGAAGAAATCGTTATTAGCAGCCGCAAAGGGGGCTGTCCTTGAGCAGTCCCCTTATAGACCGGTTTATGTGGAAAAAAGGCCGCCATGCACTGATACCTGTCCCAACGGGGAGAAAATCAGAGAGTTTTTGCAGTACATCGCACAGGCTGAAGATTACGGGCGCACCATTGATGAAGCGATAGAGGGTGCCTTTTACATTATAACTGAAACCAACCCATTGCCGGCTACGACCGGTAGGGTATGCCCACATCCATGCGAGAAAAACTGTAACAGAAAGGATAAGGATGAACCTGTAAACATCAATGCCTGTGAGATGTATGTCGGTGATTACGCCCTGGAACACGATCTAAAACTGAAGAAACTCACGGAGGAGAGACGTCCCCAGAAGGTTGCTATTATTGGTAGCGGACCCGCCGGTCTGTCTGCCGCATATCATCTTGCAAGGCTGGGTTTTGGTGTAAAGATCTTTGAAAAGGAAGAAAAACCGGGCGGTTTGCTTAGGTATGGCATTCCGGACTTTCGTTTACCCAAGGATATTGTTGATAGAGAGATACAGAGGATCCTCGATCTGGGAGTGGAATTGAGTTGCTCTGTTACAATAGGAAAAGACATCACCGTTGATGAGTTGAAACAAACGTATGATGCCATATATCTCGCCATTGGAGCCTATAAACCTATTAAACCCAAGCTTGATGGCATTGATGAGATCGAGGGTATCTATTCGGGACTGGAGTTTCTCAAGAAGTATGCAAAAGGCGAGAAGCTGGATGTAGGTAGCGATGTTGTTGTTATCGGTGCCGATACCGCTGCTGATGCTGCAATGATAAGCAGAAGGCTGGGAGCAAAGGTAACCTTCGCCTACAGACGCACAATTCCGGACGAGGAAGCCTTTATGCAGACCGCCTCTGAGGAGGCTAAGGAAGCATACGAAGAGGATATCACATTCCAGTTTGCCACAGTTCCTGTGGAGATTGTCTCTGAAAATGGCCATATTACCGCCGTTAAATTCCAGCGCATAAAGGTTGAGGAACGTGACGAAAGGGGTCACGCCAAGAAGTACTCCATTATAGACGAACCGCCGTTTGAGGTTAAAGCCACTACGCTAATCTATTCGGTTGGCCAGAAACCAGATTACTCCGGGCTGGAAGCCATTTTGAAAGCGACGCCTGAAGGTTACCTGAAAATAAACGACGATTTTAGCGTGGAGGGCGAGGATAAGATATTCGCCGGTGGTGATGTTGTGGGTCCAAAGTTGATGTACGTTACAACCGCTATCGGACATGGTCGCATGGCTGCCCTGAACATAGCGGAAAAGATCACCGGTGAGAAGTTCATCGAACCCGATCCTCGCAGGGTAATCGAGTCGAAGGATATGCATCTGCACCTGTATGATCCTAAGTCGAGACACAATAGACCTTACAGGGATCCTGCAGAGCGTGTTAAAGACTTTAAACCTTTTAAGGGGTCTTTAAGCAGGGATGAGTTCATCGAAGAGGTAAAGAGGTGTATGAGCTGCGGTCTCTGTTTTGACTGTGGTAACTGCTATATGTACTGTTCGCATGGCTGTGTGAAGAAGCTACCCAAGGGTCAGCACTACGAGTTCCATCTTGAGACATGCGATGGTTGTATGAAGTGTTATGACAACTGTCCGTGCGGCTACATAGACAAGATTCACAAATAATTGAGAATCAAATTTTTTCAGGAGGTGGGATTATGCCCTACATCGAGTTTCAGGGTAAGAAAATAGAGGTTGATGACGAAGGTTACATCCAGCACAAGGAGGACTGGAGCAGGGAGCTCGCCGAATGGATGGCAAAACAGGATGGTATTGAGCTAACTGAAGGACACTGGAAGCTCATCGATTGGATCAGGGAATATTTTGATCAGTACGGTGTTGCTCCCCCGATCAGGACTCTGGCTAAAAAAGTTGCGGAGGTCTACAATCTTCCAAACGTAAGAGAAGGAAACAAGTATATTTACGTCCTCTTCCCAGAGGGACCGGCAAGGCAGCTCGTTAGGTACGCTGGTCTTTCCAAACCGACGGGATGCGTCTAACCCCTTTGAAGGCAGTGAGCTCTTAAAGCCTTTTTAAGGGCTTGCTGTCTTTTTATTTGCAAAAGGGAGGCAGAAAAACATGGGTGATTTGAGTTTCGTAAGTTTTGTGTATGTTGTGTTAACCTATGCGGCATTTCTCATCTTCATAGTCGGTGTACTCTGGAAGATTATTCTCTATGCAAAAACGCCAATGTGCGTAAAGATACCCATCACCCCAGCCCCGAAAACTGCAACCGGTGCCTTTTTTAGGCTGATGGGGGAAGTGTTCTTTTTCAAAACACTATTTAAATCCGACAAAAAGCTATGGCTTGCCGGTTATACGTTTCATGTTTCTCTTGCCATGGTTATGCTTCAGCATCTACTGAGGCATTACGTGTGGGATTTCACGCACGGCCATCCGCCTGCTTGGTATAATGCCCTTATTCCATTAGGCGTGTTTTTTGGTGTCTTGATGCTTATATCACTGCTGTATCTGCTATTTAGACGCATTTTTATCGATCGTGTAAGGTTTGTCAGTGTTTTTGCAGACTATTTCATTCTCATTCTGCTGACAGCTATAACTATTGCCGGATTGTCCGAGATTCTCTGTCAACCACAGGATAAGCTTGAAAAAGCCGTGTTGCAGCTTGATGTATTCTTTAACAAGCTGTTTATGTTTCATCCGGTTAACATACCAACCAATCCGTTTTTCCTATTACACTACTCGTTGGTCTTGATTCTAATAGCGTACATCCCATTCAGCAAGATAATGCATTTCGTTGGCATATTCTTCTCGCCAACCATAACAATGGCAGACGATGTAAGGGAAAAGAGACACTTTGATGAGAGAGCCGAGAGGTTAACCTTATAACGGAGGCAGTTATGTCGAAGGAGAAGTACCATATTCACAAACTTACAGGTAAAATCAAGCCGCCAAAGGTCGCGCCGGGCATAGCCGGCACCGAGTTTGCCTTCACAGCAACAGAAGAGGATATGAAGGCTCTCGGGTTTCCGCCGAAGTTGCAAAAAGGGTGGCAGGAGAAAGCCATAGGTGTTTTCAAGCAGCTTCTTGATAACAATAAGGCTCTGCGCGATTTTATGGATATCTGTGTTCGATGCGGTGCCTGCACGGACAAATGCCAGTTCTTCTTGGGGTCGGGTGATATAAATAATACGCCCGTTGGCAGAGCTGAGCTTCTTAGAAGGGTTTATCGTTACTACTTTACACCGGCTGCCGATGGGTGGGAGCTTACCGAGGATGTATTGAGAAAGTGGTACTGTTACTTTTATCAGTGTTCGGAGTGCAGAAGATGCGGCTACTTCTGTCCGTACGGTATTGATACAGCAGAGATAACGTTTGCTGCACGCGAGATCATGGACTCTATCGGTTTGGGCGAGAAGTATGCAACAGAGGTTGTTCACAAGGTTTATCAGACCGGTAACAATATAGGAATAGAGAGAGATGCATTAAAAAACACCCTGGAGGAGCTCGAAGAGGATTTAAAGTTTGAGACCGGAAAGGACATAAGGATTCCACTGGATGAAGAGGGTGCTGAAGTTTTGCTTGTTCCGCCATCTGCTGATTTCTTTGCTTTGCCTCACATTGAATCTTTGATGGGTTATGCCAAGGTTTTTTATCAGGCTGGAATAAGCTACACGCTTTCATCCTATGCATCCGAAGCGGGTAACTTCGGTATGTTCCTTGGTAGTTACCATAACGCTAAGGAAATAAATAAACGCATATGGGATGCGGCACGTGAGTTGAAGGTGAAAAGGGTTATAATTGGCGAGTGTGGACATGCGTGGAGAGCCGCATATCAGTTTTCCAATACGTTGAATGGTCCTTTCGATTTTCTCGACAGCAGGTACAAGCAGCCAAGCCATATATGCGAGTTTACGCTTGGATTAATAAAGGACAATGTTTTGAAAATTGATAAGAGCGCAAACGACGACAAAATCGTAACGTACCATGATCCATGCAACGTGGCACGTGCCTCGAGAATGGGGTCCACACCGGGCGATCAGTTTACCATACCGCGCGAGCTCATAAAATCTGTTTGCAATCATTTTGTCGATATGCCAGAAGACACCATAAAAGCAAAAACATACTGCTGCGGTGCTGGTGCAGGCCTGCTTACAGACGAGATCATGCAGGTTAGGATAAATGGCGTAATGCCAAGGATGCAGGCTTTCAAGTATGTAGTTGACAAGTACAATGTAAATTTCTTTGCGACCATATGCGCCATTTGCAAAACACAATTCCATGCGATGTTCCCGCTTTATGGTTTCGATAGGGATTGGGTAGGTGGAGTTCATCAGCTTGTAGGTTATGCAATAGTTCTATAGAGGAGGAGGTTAGTAGATCATGAAGAAGGAGAGGAATATTAAGAAAATTTCGATAATTGTCTCGAAAAACGGTCTTGAAGATGTGCTGCCAGGGCTTATCATGGCTAATGGTGCAAGGATGGAGGGTATTGATGTACTTATGTTCTTTACATCCTATGGACTTGATGTGATAATAGATAAAAAGATGGACGATCTGCCGCTTGCGAAGCCAGACTCTGGTTTCACAAAGGAGCAGTTCAAGCAGATTATGGAGAAGTTTGATATACCTACCGTGCGTGAGTTCATAGAGATGATACACGACTCTGGTGGGAAGATCTATGCATGCAGGGCAACCGCAGATATGTGGGGTGTGAAGGACGAAGATTTCTGGCCAGAGATAGATGGTATTCTCTCTGTGGGTCAATTCTATACGCTTTCTGACGATGCCCAGCACATAATCTTCACATAAAGGGATCAGGACGTGGCGCTTTTCCCTCTCTTTGTGAGCCTTAAGGGCAAACCGATTCTCGTTGTGGGGGCTGGCAGGGTGGCTGCAAGAAAGGTAGCCAACCTGCTGCCCTTCGAGCCGAAGATCACGGTTGTTGCTCCTCAAGCCGATCCGTTTATAAAAGAGCTTGCAGATAAGGGCTTGGTAAAGTTACAGTTAAGATCCTTTGAGAGAAGTGATCTCGACGGTGCTTTTCTGGTAATTGGAGCGGTTGATAATGTAGAGCTTCAGAAAAGTATCTTCGAGGAGTGTAGGAAGAGAAATATACCTGTCAATTGTGTGGACAAACCTGAGTTTTGTACGTTTATCTTTCCTTCTTTAGTTGTGCGTGGTGATCTTGTGGTGGGCATATCCACGTCCGGTAGGGCACCTTCGGTTTCCAAACGCGTACGGCAGATAATTGAGCGTTGTTTGCCTGAAGATATCGATAGTGTGATTGATGAAATCGCACGTTTGAGAAGTTCCGGTTCGAAAAACAGACAGCAACGTGTGGTGGAAGCAACCGAAAGAATGCTCCCGATTGAAGGTGAACAATGAAAAAAGGCTTCTACATACCCCGTATCTACTTTGCAGCTATAAAGAAAAGTTCAGGGAAAACTACAATTGCGATAGCTTTTAACAGAATATTAAAGGATATGGGTTTTGTAGTCCAGCCGTTCAAGAAGGGACCAGACTTCATAGATCCAATGTGGCACACCCAAGCCTCTGGCAGAAGCTGCAGAAATCTTGATTTCTTCTTTATGGATCCCGAAGGGATTGTTTCTTACTTTGTTAGCAAGTGTAAAGGAGCCAATTTTGCAACACTTGAGGGGAATCATGGTCTGTTTGATGACATACATATAGACGGTAGGTTCAGTAATGCTTCTATGGCTAAGCTTTTGGGAGTGCCAGTTGTGCTTGTTATTGATGTGAAGGAGATGGGCAGAAGCGTTGTGCCGCTCATACTGGGCTGTATGGACTTCGATAGACAGTTGAATATAGCTGGCGTGATACTCAACAGAATACAGAATGAAAGACAACGTAAGAGACTTACTGAAGCAATTGAGTTTTTCACTCCCGTCAAGGTTCTGGGGAGCATACCTGAGATGCATGATGTGGAACTGCTGCAACGTCATCTTGGTCTGACAGCCACGCTTGATGAGGCTGAAAAAGAAGAAAAGGTGCAGAGAATCGCCTACCACTTGAAGCCATACCTTGATGTAGAAGCCATCGTGGAAAGGGCTAAAGGGGCGAGAGAGTTAAAGATTGACCTACAGAATGAGCAGAAGAAGGCAGTATCGTTCAAAGGTTTAAGAATTGGCATTGCTTGGGATAGAGCTTTCAATTTCTATTACCCCGACAATCTTGAGTTGCTCAAGGAAAGCGGGTGCGATCTTGTTAGATTTTCTCCAACTGATGATGAAATTTTGCCGGAAGTTGATGGGCTTTACATAGGTGGTGGTTTCCCCGAACTTTTTCTTGAACAGCTCGATAGAAATGTCTCCATGAGACAGACCATCAGGCGTTTCGCATACGATGGCATGCCTGTGTACGCTGAGTGTGGTGGCCTGGTCTATCTGTGTAAGAGGGCTTGCTTTTCTGGCCATACAGGTTCGCTAGTGGGTGTTTTTGATGCCGAGGTTGAGTTTAAAATGAAGCCTGTAGGTCATGGGTATACTGTACTGCAGTCGACAGGAAAACTTGAGTGGATCAGGGAAGGGATTAAACTGAAAGGGCATGAGTTTCACCATGCGCACCTCACACCACTGGAACACGAGTGTGCTTTCCGTGTTTTAAGGGGTTACGGTCTGAACGGAGAATGTGATGGAGCGGTGAAATTCAATACACTTGCTGGTTTTACTCACCTGTTTGCCCCCTCAGCCGTGGAATTTTTTACCAGCTGGCTGGAGCATGTGGTTGGGCGTTAGAGAGAGGATCCGGATGTGGGCGGCATCCGGATCCTGTTGCGTAAGAGACCTTAGAAGTTGTATGTCAACTGGGCGGCGAATGTGTCCTGATGCATTTTGACAGAGGTTTCAGGTCCGAAGAGGTATGCGTCGAACCCTGTGTTTTTATAACTCTGTTTATGAGAGAAGGCGTGGGCGTAAGCAAATGAAAGCTCCAGGTGTTTATTTACCTTGTAGGATGCGCCAAAGGCGATATGGGTCTGGACGATAGCTGGGGAAACGATATTGGCGTTTAGATCTTCATCCTTGATTGGGCTTTTGCCGTAATTGAAACCAGCCCTGAGTGTTAGCGATTTGCTTGCATAAAACTCAGCACCAATCGAGAATACAAACTGGTTTTTCCAATTGAAATCCCATTCACCACCCTGTATGCCTGTTGCGCTTATCTTGTTCATCACATCATGATAGTTTATCCACCTGAAGTCTGTTTCGAGTCTCAGTTGTCTAATAGGCCTGAAGTTGATACCGAGAGCTATCTGTCTGGGCATATCCAGACGCATCTCAACTTTATCGCCCGTTACCATGAAGCCCGGTTCTGTGTTCCACTTTAATTTCTGCATCCATCTTTTTGACTTGTAGACCAGACCTATCATCAGTTTCGGGCTCAGTTTGTAGACAATGCCCATATCAAAACCGATACCGTAGGCGTTTGCCATGTCCAGTGAGTCTTTGTACAAACCTGCCGGTGGTAGCATGTGATAGAAGGGCGTTCCAGGCTGGGTTTGACCCACATCCGGTACCTGCCAGTCAAATTCCATTGCAAGTGCCTGGTACACAAACACAGGGGCAAATCCGATGGAGAATTTCCCACTTCTGTAGGCACCACCAACGGACATCTCCATCATCTGCATGTTGGAGTAGGCCTTTTTAAGCCATCCCATGTTGCCTGTTAGGGTTGAATTTCTCCAATCCACACCCATGCCGGAGACACCGTACATTCCTATGCCGTAGACGAAGTGCGGTGTATCGCAGTTGCACCCAAGCGGATTGATGGCAAGGCCTGCTGATGGGATAACATAGACGTTTGAGTCGCTTTTGTGGCCGTTGAGTTTTCGGGGTGGTGTAAAGATGGCACCGCCTATGTCCACAGTTGAGCTCTCAAGCCAGGCTATGCCTGCCGGGTTCTGGATAATTGTGGATGCATCCTGTGGATTTGCCACTACAGCGCCTGCCATACCAAGTGATTTAGCTCCCGTTGCAATCATGTAATAACCATTCGTTGCATAAGACGCCGATGCGCCACCAAAAATGAGACCTGCAGCTACAGCTGCGCTAAGCAACCTTTTCTTGAGAACCATCTCGAAACCTCCTACGAAATTAGTTAATCATATTACTTTTCCACCTTGTCATATTTATTCATATAACTTTATAATCTATTTGTCAATAAAAAATTTTTAGATGACTATACATTTGTGTGAAATTTTATTGGTTATACGCTTTTTAGTGTGCGTCACATAATAGACTCGATGTACTCTTTAAAGCTTCCACGGTTGATCGCCCTTATGGCTTCGGAGCCTATCACAACACCATCAGAAATCTCGCAGGCTCTCTCAATGTCCTCTCTTGTTCTTATGCCAAATCCCAGAATAACTGGTACATGGAATCCCATCCTGGCATAACGTACCTTCCTTTTGGTTTCTTCATCTATCATGAACTTGCCACCAGTTGTGCCCCGTACTGAAACAAAGTAAATAAACTCTTTTGATCGCCTTTTAACAGCGTCAATTTCCTTAAACGAGCTTTCAGGTGTGACAAAGTGGATGAGGTTGAGATTGTAGCGTGTAAAAACCTCTTCGAATCTGCGGCTCTCTACTAAGGGTAGATCTGCAATTATTATACCGTCCGCTTTCTCCACAGAAGCTGCAAACTTTTCCAATCCGTAACCGAATGGTACATTCGCGTACGTCATAATGTAAAGCTTTCCCTTGAATAACTTCCTTGCCCTCTTGAAGGTTTCAATGAAATCAGGTGTATTTTTACTCTTTAGCACTTCATGCGATGCTTTTTCTATCACATCGCCGTCAGCTACAGGGTCAGAAAACGGAAAACCTATCTAAAGGAAGTCAATGCCCATTCCGTTGCAAACTTTTACAGCTTCAAGGAATCTATCGTGATCGGGATAATCGCACACAAGGTAAATGCCTATTTTACACATCATATTACTCCTGCCGATTCAAGAATTGCCATGTCCTTATCGCCTCTGCCGGATAGGTTAACGACGACAAGCCTGTTTGAGAATCTTTCTTTGTTTCTAATCAACCAGCCAAGGGCATGGGAGCTTTCAAGTGCGGGCAGTATACCCTCAAGTCTGCTGAGTGTTTTAAATGCCTCCAGCGCTTCATGATCATAACAAACCTCATATTTTACCCTGCCTGTTTCTTTAAGATAGGAATGTTCTGGACCAACGCCAGGGTAGTCAAGACCAGCCGATATAGAATGTACTGGCAGCACCTGACCATACTGATCCTGTAGCAGATAACTCAAGGCACCATGGAGAATGCCGGGCCTGCCGGCTGTCAATGTTGCCGAGTGTTTTCCTGGCTTAAGTTCTCTCCCGCCCGCTTCTATCCCGTATAGCTCAACATCTGTGTGTTTCACAAATGCGCTGAATATGCCAATGGCATTGCTCCCTCCCCCCACGCACGCCACAACAGCATCTGGCAATCTACCTTCAGCCTTTATGATCTGTCTTTTTGTTTCCTTACCGATGACCGACTGGAAGTACTTTACTATGGTAGGGAAGGGGTGGGGGCCTACAGCACTACCCAGCAGATAATGGGTGGTTCTCACATTTCGAACCCAGTCCTTTAGGGTTTCGTTTATTGCGCTTTTCAGCGTCATGCTTCCCTTCTCAACGGCAACCACTTTTGCACCCAGAAGCTTCATGCGCTTCACGTTGGGCATTTGGCGCTCCATGTCCTTTTTGCCCATATAGATTACGCACTCCATATTTAGGAGAGCACATGCCGTTGCTGTTGCAACTCCATGCTGACCTGCGCCTGTCTCCGCCACGATTCTGCTTTTCCCCATATAGCGTGCAAGGAGAATCTGACCCAATGTGTTGTTGAGTTTGTGGGCTCCGGTGTGCAGTAGATCCTCCCTTTTTAGGTAAAGTCTCAATGAGAGTTCTCTACTAAGGTTTGATGCAAAATAAAGCGGTGTTTCCCTACCAGCATAGTTGACAAGGTAATGTTTCAGTTCGCTTTTTGCCTTTTTGTCAGCTTTAAAGGCGCAGAAGGCATCTTCGAGCTCACGCAGTGCTCCTGTTAGTGTTTCAGGTACAAACCTACCGCCAAACTCACCAAAATAGCCTTTCATGCGAGTCTCCTTACAGCCAAGATAAACTCTCTCATTTTAACTGGATCCTTTTTGCCCGGGAAAAGCTCCACAGAGCTGACAAGGTCGACGCCAAAAACGCCCAGTTTAGCAATGCTCTCAATATTCTTTAGAGAAACACCTCCTGCCACAAAGAGTCTATCCTTCTGATTGAAATTTTTCAGTAGCGCCAGATTGAACTGCTTGCCACTACCACCGATGCTATTTGAATAACTATCGAATAGTATCAACCCATCCTCTTTTACCTTATCAGGCAACTTATCCTTGATTCTGTATACTCTTATTGTTCTTTCTATCGGTATGTCCGAGTAAACCTGAGCATAATCCAGCCCACAATACTCCATTGCCCATCGTATTTCGCTCTCAGGATTGTTTACAAAAACACCTACACTCTTTACAGCACCACCTGTCTGTTTAAGAATATCACGCACGGTTTTGTACTCCACAAAACGTGGACTACGGGGATAAAACACAAAACCAACAAAATCCACGCCCAGTTCTACAGCATACATTACATCCTCAACGTTTGTCATTCCACAGAACTTGACTTTCATGACACCTCCGTTTCGTCAAACGAGAGCCTGTTTTTAAGGAGCGCTTCACCTATAAGGAACGCATTGCAATAGGGTTTCAATGATTCTATGTCCTGCTTTGTCTTTATACCGCTTTCTGCCACTCTTATCCTTTCTGCAGGTATCTGTTTCAAAAGGGTTTTTGCTCTGTCTAGTGAAACTTCAAGTGTGTCTAAATCCCTTGCATTTACACCTACGATTGCTTTTTTCAGCCCTAATGCAACAGGTATTTCGTTGCTACTGTGGATCTCTACAAGCACATCCATACCCAGTGATAATGCGTAGTTGAAAAGGCTAAGGAGACGTTTTTCATCTAATATGCGCACAATAAGCAGGACGATGTCCGCTCCGTTTACATAGGCAAGATCTATTTGCTTCTTGTCGATAATAAAGTCCTTGCAGAGAACCGGTAAATCTACCATATCTGCAACGAGCCTTAACCTGTCAAAACTGCCTGAGAAAAATTTCTCATCTGTTAGAACGCTTATTGCAGAGGCAAATCTTTTGTAGCGTTCTACTGTTTCCCTTACATCGATGCGTTTTATATGCCCGGCAGAAGGTGATTTTTCCTTTATCTCGGCGATGATGTTTATACTTTTGTTCAGATAGTCCTTGAGTCGATGTATCCTTCTTGTTCGTTCACCTTTCACCTCAAGATTCTTGACCAAGTATTTTTTGTAGGCCACGATGTTTTCAAGCAGTCCGTGCATTCTTCAACTCCATAAGCTTCTCGTAGGCTTTGCCGCTAAGCACAGCTTCAGTCGTTGCCTTAAAAGCACTTTCTACAGAATCATCAAAGCCGGAGACTACCAGTGCAAATGCGGCGTTTATGCAAATTGCGTTTCTAAGATGCTCGTGTTCACCTCTAAAGGTTTCTATCATCAACTGTGCATTTGTGGCTGCATCTGCTCCGACAAGAGCACTCATTGGAGCCTGGATGCCGAACTCTACGGGGTCAAACTCGAACTTTTCCTCATGAAGTCCTTCTCGCCTGTAGCATACGGTTTTATCCGATAGACTGATCTCATCCATGCCATCTACAGAGGATACGAGTAAAACATTTTCCATGCCGAGCAGTCGTGTTGCTTCAAACATCGGTTCCAGAAAATCCTTGCTAAAAACTCCAATAAGCTGAAATGCTGGTTTGAAGGGATTGGCAAGGGGTCCTACAAGATTAAATATGGTTCTTATGCCCAACTCTCTTCTTGCCTGGGCTACATGTTTCATGGCTGGATGATACAGTGGGGCGAACAGAAAGGTGAAGTTTTTTTCCTTTAGCATCTCGTAGGCTTTATCCTTTTTAAGGTCAATAGGTATGTTCACACTCTCAAGCAAATCAGCTGATCCGCATTTTGAGCTCACCGATCTGTTTCCATGTTTTGCTACCGGCACAAAGAGACTACAGATAATAGCTGCAGCTGTAGAGATATTGAATGTCTGTTTTCCATCACCACCGGTACCACATGTATCCAGAATCTCCATCCCCGTGTTCAATGTGTCTGCATGTTTTCTTAAAGAAAGAGCGGCTGCAGCGATTTCATGCGGCTTTTCTCCTCTGTTTGCCATGGCTCTAAGCACATCCTTTGTCTCTTCTTTGCTTAGTTTTCCTTCAAGCATACCATCAAACAACTCTGATATTTCTTCTGCCGTTGCCACTTTTCCTTTCTTCAATGCAGCCACAATACTATCAACCATTGATCACCTCCAGAAAATTACCGATTAATTTTAAACCGTCCTGTGTTAAGTATGATTCAGGGTGAAACTGCACACCGTAGACCTTCGCATCCTTTTCCTCAATTGCCATTATCTCGTTGTCTGTGGTAGATCGAGCTGTGACAGTAAGTGTTTTTAACTGATCAATCACAAGTGAGTGGTAGCGTACAACCAGCAATCTATCCGGCAAATCCTTAAAAATCCTGCTTTCGCCCAGTGTGATAATGTCGGTTTTTCCGTGCATAATCCTTCTGGCTTTTCTAACTGTGGCTCCAAAATAGTAACCGATTGCCTGCATACCCAGACAGATGCCCAGTATTGGGATGCGGCCCAGAAAGTAGTCCAGCGCCTCGAGCGAGAGCATCGATTTTGAAGGGTGAGATGGTCCAGGTGAGATTACTATAGCTTCAAGAGATTTCATTCGTTTAAGCTTTTCGACTGATTCACTGTTTAGTATAACGGATACGTCGTTTCTGAAGTGTTTAAGGTAGTGATAAACGTTGTAGGTGAAAGAATCATAATTATCTATCAAAACTACCATCTATGCCTCCTGCCTTCAAAAGCGCTCTTAACTTGTTCATAGTCTCGTGATACTCGCTCTCAGGGTCGCTGTCGTATACTATGCCAGCACCGGCTTGTAGTCTTGCTCTGCCGGATGTGAAAATAGCAGTGCGAATGGTTATCGCCATATCTATATTTCCGTCGAATCCTACATAACCTACACACCCCCCGTATGGGCCACGCGCCTGTTTTTCAACCTCATCGATTATCTCTATAGCTCTTACCTTAGGAGCACCACTCAAAGTGCCTGCAGGAAACGTATTTGCTAAGAGACGATCGGGGGTTACATCGGGATTCAGCGTGCCGTTTACCTCCGAAACAAGGTGTATTACGTGCGAATATTCTTCAGCTTTCATAAACTCTTCAACCTTAACCGAGTCTGGTGCACACACACGAGCAAGATCATTCCTGGCTAAATCCACAAGCATAAGGTGCTCAGCCCTCTCCTTTTCATCTTTGACGAGTTTTTGCTTCATTAACTCGGTTTCCTGCTCTGTTTTGCCCTTTGGTTTTGTTCCAGCAATAGGTTTTATGGTTGCCTGTCTTCCTCTTTTTCGTATATGAATCTCCGGGGATGAGCCCACTATGTAGAAGTCTCCAAACTTCAAAAAATACATATAGGGTGATGGGTTAATACGCCTGAGTGCCCTATAAAAGGAGAGTGGATCGATGCCTTCTACATCCATGTAGTTACTGATAACCACTTGGATTGCTTCTCCTTCTTCTATAAGGTGTTTTACATAGCCAACCTTTTCCATAAACTCTTCCTTTGAGAACATACTGTCAACAATCGAGGGTTTTCTGTTTTCGGATGGTGGGGATTGTCTTAGGCGCAGGAATCGTGATTTGAATGCCCCCATCTTTTCTCTGGCTATCTCGTAATTTGCTTCAACACTCATCTTGTTTGATGGAACGAAAACTAAAGCCAGGTACATTCTGTCTGTGTAATTGTCATATACAATAAACCTTTCAACACGGAAGAAGGCTCCGTAATTTGAAGTCTTTTTCCTCAATTTGTTACGCAAGATTCCAGAAAGCTCAACTGCTTCATAGGATAGATAACCTACGTACCCTCCTCCAAAATCGCCTATGTTCCTTTCTTTCAAAATGCTTTTTTCACCAAATAGTGGTATTCTGTTTTTTACTGTTATGGGCCTGTTCAAAGAGAAGCTTAGAAATGAGTAGCGGCTGTAGGTTTTGTCTTCCTTTGCGCTTTCAAGCAAGAACATATTTTTTGTACAAACAGATTTTGCAAGAAGAGAGACGGGTGTCTCCATGTCACCATCAATCTCATCGTATAGGACTACAGCATCACGTTTCTCGTCTAATGCCTGCTCGATAATCTCTTTATTCACCTTGTTTCACCTCCTGCAAACAAAAAAGCCGCTTCACGAACCTGCCGTGAAGCGGCTAAAAATAGAACGCCCTTTTCGGCAGGCTCACCACCCAGGCTATCCCGCCTGAGGTAAGCCACCGAAAAGGGCGGCTGCTAATTCTACTTGCGGGATAGCTTTTTAGCTATCCCACCACCACTGTTTCAGTATGATGC
>CAZIZT010000012.1:0-39363 GCA_964544085.1 uncultured Desulfurellales bacterium | reverse complement strand
TGGAGATGGTTATGCCGGGCGACAATGTTGAAATGACCGTTGAGCTCATAGCACCGGTTGCTCTTGAAAAAGAGACAAGATTTGCTATAAGAGAGGGCGGCAAGACGGTTGGTGCTGGTGTCATTACCGAGATAATTGAGTAGTCGAGGGAGTAGCAATGGGGCAGAAGATCAGGTTGAAGTTAAAGTCCTTTGAGGCAGGGCTTCTGGATAGCTCCGTGAGGGATATTATTGAAACGATAAGAAAGACAGGAGCCAAGGTAAAGGGTCCCATACCGCTTCCTACGCGGATATCTCGGTATACTGTGTTGCGCTCACCGCACATAAACAAAAAGTCGAGAGAGCAGTTTGAAATTAGAACACACAAGAGGCTTATAGATATCGTCGATGCATCCCAGCAGACGGTGGATGCATTGATGAAAATAGATTTACCTGCGGGGGTAGATATAGAAGTTAAGCTGTAAGAGCTTACGAAGCGGAAATGGAAACAAGAACCAAGAGAAGCCCTCAAAGAAAGGGCTTTGTTTGAGTTCCTCTGTTTCTTTGAATAAATTTTAACGGGAGTATAGACGATGGAAGGTTTGGGTTTGATCGCCAAAAAGCTTGGCATGACTCAGGTGTACGAGGACGGTAAGGCGATTCCGGTTACAGTTCTTGAGGTTGAACCCGGTGTTATTACCCAGATTAAAACAAAAGAGAAAGATGGTTATAACGCCATTCAGGTGGGTTTTATTGATACGAAGGAAAAGCGCCTTACTAAACCGCTTTTAGGCAAGTTCAAAAAGGCCGGTGTTTCACCAAAAAGGATGCTTAAAGAGTTCCGGGTAGAGGATGTAAGTTCATACAAGGTGGCTGATGAGATCAATCTTGAGATATTCCAGGAAGGCGAAATAGTTGACGTGATAGGTAAATCAAAGGGCCGCGGCTTCACCGGTGTTATGAAAAGGCATAACTTCTCTGGTGGGCCCGATAGTCACGGATCCATGTTTAACAGAAGACCCGGCTCCATTGGCAACTGCGAGTTTCCTGGCAGGGTTGTCAAAGGCAGGAAGATGCCTGGCCACTATGGAAACGAAAGGGTTACGATAAAGAATTTAAAGGTGGTTCGCATCGATAAGGAGAGAAACCTTATAGCAATAAAGGGCGCCGTGCCGGGCTCTAAGGGAGAATACGTGAACATTATAAAAAAGGGGAAATAAGCCATGAAGCTGGAGATTGTCAATAAAGAGTCACAGGTTGTCGGTGAAGTAGAGCTCAAAAGCCCATCGAGAGGCAGCAAGAACACCGGTGTCCTGTTTAACAGGGTTGTAAGAGCCATGTTAATGAACAAAAGGCAGGGCACGGTAAGCACGAAGACGCGTGGCGAGGTGTCCGGCGGCGGCAGGAAACCGTGGAGACAGAAGGGAACGGGTAGAGCCAGAGCCGGTTCTATCAGGTCGCCTTTGTTTGTGGGAGGCGGTGTTGTATTTGGTCCGAAACCGCGCGATTATGACCTTAAGATAAACAGGAAAGAAAAGAGGCTTGCCTTCAGTGAAGCGATTATGCGAAGGGCAAAAAACGGTGATATTGTGGTTATAGATCAGCTCGATTTTGAGCAACCCAAAACAAAAGAGGCACGCAAGCTGTTGGATAAGCTCAATATTGACAGAGCGCTGGTGATCCTTGAGAAAGGTATGAAAAACGCATACCTTTCATTGAGAAATATCAGGGGAATCGAGATAAAGAATATTGATTCTCTGAATGTCTACGATGTGCTTAAATCCAAGAAGATTCTTCTACCGGCAAGCCTTGTTGAGAAAATAAACAGGAGAATGATCGATGGATAAGTGGGGTATCATTAAAGGAAGGGTCATATCCGAAAAGGCTTTTATGGCTCAAGAAGACGGTAAGTATGTGTTTATCGTCGATAAGAAGGCAAACAAGCCGGAGATTAAGAAGGCCATTGAGTCCATCTTTGATGTGGAAGTGGAGAAGGTCAACATAATCAATTTAAAGGGTAAGCAGAAGGTGTTTAGAGGTATCAAGGGCAAAAGGCCTGATATTAAGAAGGCCATTGTTACACTCAAAGCTGGTCAGAGTTTAAAGGAGCTATAAAGGGGTAGCCATGGGAATAAAGCTTTACAAGCCGACCACTAACGGCAGAAGATTTGCCAGTGTCCTGGATTTTTCCGAATTGACGAAGAAGAAACCGGAAAAATCCCTGATTGTTATTTTGAAAAAGCACTCTGGAAGAAACAACCAGGGCAATATAACGGTCAGAGGCCGTGGCGGAAGGGTCAAACGATACTACCGCATTATCGATTTTAGAAGGGATAAACGCAATATTCCTGCCACGGTAAAGGCTATCGAGTACGATCCAAACAGGAGCGCCAATATTGCACTGTTGGCTTACAGGGATGGAGAGAAGAGGTACATCATTGCTCCGTTGGGTTTGAAGGTTGGAGATGTTGTTGAGGCTGGAGAGAATGTTGAGCCTAAGGTGGGCAATGCCTTGCCGATAAAGAACATACCCGTCGGCACGATAGTGCATAACATAGAGTTAAAACCCGGCGCCGGTGGACAGCTGGCAAGAGGTGCGGGAGCCTTTGCACAGGTTATGGCTAAAGAAGGAAAGTATGCCCATGTTAGACTCCCAAGCGGCGAGATGAGACTGATTCATATTGAGTGTTACGCCACCATCGGTCAGGTGGGTAATACCGATTACTCCAACGTTAACTGGGGTAAAGCCGGTAGGATGAGACACAGGGGTTTCAGACCACAGGTGAGGGGTGTTGCCATGAACCCGATCGACCACCCACACGGCGGTGGCGAAGGCAAGACAGGTACAGGTGGTACTCCTGTTACACCGTGGGGCATACCGACAAAGGGATACAAGACAAGGCACAACAAGAGAACGGACAAGTTTATTGTTTCCAGAAGGAAGAAGAAATAGGAGGCTCGGTTAAATGGCAAGGAGTTTAAAGAAAGGTCCCTTTGTTGACGAGAAGCTTTTGAAGAAGGTGGAGAAGCAGAGGGCTAGTAAGAAGAAAACGATGATAAAGACCTGGTCCAGGAGAAGCACGATAGTCCCTGAATTTGTGGGCATTACCTTTGCCGTGCACAATGGCAGGAAGTTTGTGCCTGTTTACGTGACTGAGAATATGGTCGGCTACAAGCTGGGTGAATTTGTGCCTACAAGGACATTCAAGGGACACAAAGGTGTCGTGCAGAAGAAAATAGGTAAGTAGGTTGGTGGCTTATGGAAGTTGTAGCAAAGTTAAGAAGCGCAAGGATCTCCCCCATAAAGGTAAGGGAGGTTATAGGCATAGTAAAGGGCAAGAACGTAAACGAGGCTATTGTCATCCTGAAGAACTCCAACAGGAAGGCTTCATTTATTCTGCGCAAGCTTATTGAGTCTGCTATTGCCAATGCACTTGAACAGGGATACGATGTGGACAGCTTCAGGGTTGTCAATATTACTGCTGATGATGGCATGAGGATGAAGCGTTACCAGCCCAGGGCTATGGGCAGAGCGGGTCGGATTATAAAGAGAACCAGTAACATTGTAGTCACTATTGGCGATTAGGAGGTGAGTTTTGGGTCAAAAGGTCAATCCTATTGGTCTCAGGCTTGGAATAATCAAGAAGTGGAACTCTCAATGGTATGCCGAAAAAGACTTCAGGGATAAGCTACTCGAAGATCAGAAGATAAAGCGTCTTGTGAAGGCAAAAATATACTACGCAGGCATCTCGAAAATTGAGATAGAGAGAAAAAGAAATAAAATGACGGTTAACATATATGCGGCAATGCCGGGCATCATCATTGGCAGGAAGGGTTCTGAGGTTGAGAAGCTCAAGAACTTCATCAGCTCTCTTACCAGCTCTGAGGTTACAGTGAACATCAGGAATGTTCCAAGGCCTGAGACAGATGCCCAGCTTATCGCCGAAAACATAGCTCTTCAGATCGAGAAGAGAATGCCCTATAGAAGGGTGATGAAGAGGGCTGCTTATCTGGCGCTCAAGAAGGGCGCAGAGGGTATAAAGATCCAGCTTGCAGGCAAACTGGGAGGCGCCGAGATGGCGCGCAAGGAATGGATAAAGGAGGGCAGAGTCCCGTTAAGTACGCTGAAGGCGGATATCGATTATGGGTTTGCGGAGAGTTTAACCCAGGCTGGAGTGATAGGGATAAAGGTCTGGGTTTTCAAGGGTATGGTATCCTCTTAATCAAGAAAGGTGGTGGTTAAGCTATGTTAATGCCCAAAAGAACCAAGTACAGAAAGTACCAGCGCAATAGAAATGGTGTCAGGGGAACGTCATATAGAGGTTGCACCCTCGCCTTTGGTGAGTATGGCATGAAGGCTGTAGGTAGGGGAGAGGTCACCAACAGGCAGATCGAGGCTGCAAGGATTGCCATAAACAGGGTGTTGAAGCATCAAGGAAAGGTCTGGATAAGGATTTTCCCCGACTTTCCCTTAACCAAAAAGCCAGCCGAGACAAGAATGGGTAAGGGAAAGGGCTCCATAGAGAAGTGGGTTGCAATTGTTAAACCTGGCAGGATCCTGTATGAGATCGGTGGCGTTAGTGAGCAGACTGCCAGAAAAGCCTTTGAGCTTGCAGCCCAGAAGTTCAACATCGAGATGAAATTTGTAAAGCGGAGTGAGTGGGTATGAAAGCGAGCCAGTTGAGAGAAATGACCATAGAAGAGCTCAACAAGGAAGAAGCAAAAATCAGGGAGGAGATATTCAAGCTCAACATGCGCAAGGGGCTTGAACAGCTTGAAAACCCGAAGAGGATTCGCAACCTCAGGAAGGATCTGGCACGGGTGTTAACCGTTAAAAACGAAAAGTTGAGAGCTGGAGATAAGGCATGAGCAAGTTCGTAAGAGAGGGAGTTGTTGTTAGCGACAAGATGGATAAAACCATAGTCGTGGAGCTTGAGACGCTTGTGGAGCATCCAAAGTACCACAAGTACATCAAAAGGAGAAAACGCTTCAAGGTCCACGACGAGAAGAACGAGGCACGTGTAGGTGACACTGTTAAATTCATATCTTGCAGACCCATCTCCAAGGATAAGCACTTCAGACTGTTAGAAATCACCAAGAAGAGGTTGGGAGACGAAAATGATACAGCCTTATAGCATGCTGAAGTCTGCCGACAATTCCGGCGCTAAAAGACTTATGTGTATAAAGGTGCTGGGTGGCACCCGCAGAAGGTACGCAAGAGCCGGTGATATTATTGTTGCTTCCGTGAAGGAAGCCGATCCAAATGGCAAGGTTAAGAAGGGTGACGTGGTTAAGGTCGTTGTGGTGAGAACAAAGAAGGAGTTTAGACGACCCGATGGCACGTACATAAAATTCGATGAAAACGCCGGTGTTATCATTAACAACAACAAGGAACCCATAGGAACAAGAATATTTGGTCCTGTGGTGAGGGAATTGAGAGCTAAGGAGTTCACAAAGATTATATCGTTGGCTCCAGAGGTGCTGTGATGGCAAGAATATTTTCTGAGATGAGAACTAAATTAAAGAAGAACGATAAGGTGAGGGTAATTGCCGGTAAGGACAAGGGCAAGGAAGGTGCCATAATCTCATTTGTGCCCAAGAAAAACAGGGTTATTGTTGAGGGCGTGAACGTTATAAAAAAGCATCAGAAGCCCACACAGATGACAAAGGGCGGTATCATCGAAAAAGAGGCACCTATACATATATCCAATGTCATGCTTGTATGTCCCCACTGTGACAAGCCTACCCGTGTGGGGATAAAGTATCTGGATACGGGTGAGAAGGTCAGGTACTGTAAAAAATGCGGCGAGACGATTTAAGGAGGATCGGTTAAATGTCAGACTACGTTCCGAGGCTCAAGACCCTCTATAAGGAAGAGATTATCCCGCAGATTATGAAGAAGTTTTCTTATAAGAATGTCATGCAGGTACCCAGGATTGAAAAGATTGTTCTCAACGTTGGTCTTGCTGAGGGTATGCATGACATAAAACTTCTTGAATCTGTGCTGGATGAGCTTGCTATTATCACCGGTCAGAGGGGTGTGATAACGAGAGCCAGAAAATCTATAGCGAACTTTAAACTCAGAAAAGGTATGCCTATAGGTTGCAAGGTTACGCTTCGTGGCGATAGGGCTTATGAATTTTTGGACAGGTTTATCTCCTTTGCTATTCCGAGGATCAGGGATTTTAGGGGTGTGCCCCTTAAAGGTTTCGATGGTAGGGGCAACTACACCATAGGTTTGACCGAACAGTTGATTTTCCCTGAGATTAATTATGACAAGATAGCAAAGATTCATGGTTTAAGTGTTACTATTGTTACAACTGCTAAAACGGACGAAGAGGCAAAGGCGCTACTTGAGGCGTTTGGAATGCCTTTCAGAAAATCGGCTTGAGGTTTGAGAGGGAGAGGTTATGGCAAGAAAAGCGTTGATAGAAAAATCCAAAAGGCCCCCTAAATTCAAGGTAAGGGCTCGCAACAGGTGTCAGATATGTGGAAGACCGAGGGGTTACATAAGGAAATTCGGAATCTGCAGGATCTGCTTCAGGACGCTTGCATCAAAGGGTGAGATTCCGGGTGTAATAAAGGCAAGCTGGTAGGTGGAGTATGGGTAAAAGGTTAGCGGATGCACTTTCGGGAATAAAAAATGCACTCATGGCAAAGCATGACTACGTGGATGTTGCTGGCAACAACCTTGTCATGAATGTGTGTCAGATTCTCAAAGAAGAGGGTTACATCAAGGATTTTCGCAAACTTGAAGATGCTGGATCCAAAAACATCATCAGGGTTGTTCTTAAATACACAGACGAGAGTAAGAAGCAGCCAGTAATTCGCGATATTAAGCTGATAAGTAAGTCATCCAGAAGGGTTTATGTGGGCGTAGACGAGTTGAAGCCCGTTATGAACGGTTTGGGAATAGGTATAATCTCAACTTCTAAGGGCGTTATGACAACCGACAAGGCTCGCCAGATGGGCCTGGGCGGAGAGTATATCTGCGAGGTATTCTAAACAGGGAGGTAATGATGTCCAGGATCGGAAGAACGCCCATCCCCATACCGCAGGGGGTTGAGGTGAAAATCCTTGAGGATGCCGTTGAGGTAAAGGGTCCCAAGGGTACGTTGAAGCAGACTTACGACAACAAGTATGTCACCGTTGAGAAAGACGAGAAGTACATTTACATAAAGCCCAGGGGCAATTTTAAAAACTCCAAGGCGATGCACGGTCTTTACAGAAGTCTCATAGCGAATGCTGTTGAAGGCGTGACAAAGGGTTTTGTAAAGGAGCTGCACATTGAAGGTGTAGGCTATAAAGCTTCACTCTCCGGCAATAAGCTCACACTCTCCCTGGGTTTCTCGCACGACATAGTCTACACAGTGCCGGAGGGCATAAAGATTGAGGTGGACAAAAAGGGTGTTGATATAAAGGTTTCCGGTATTGATAAACAGCTCGTAGGTCTGGTTGCAAGCCAGATCAGGGCGTTCAGGCCACCGGAGCCTTACAAAGGCAAGGGTATTAGGTATAAAGACGAACATGTAAGAAGGAAGATGGGCAAGGCAGCCAGTAAATAGGCCTTAAGGGGGAATAGATGTCTGCGAAAAAGAACAGAGCAGCTGAAAGGCGAAGAAGAAAGCTGAGAATAAAGTACAAAATAAGGGGCACAAAAGAACGCCCAAGGCTTTGTGTATATAAAAGCTTGAAGCACATCTATGCACAGCTCATTGATGATGAGACAGGTACTACGCTTGTTTCTGCATCTACCCTGGATCTGGACTTAAGAGAGAAGGTAAAGGGCGCAAACCTTGAAAGCGCCAAGATTATCGGTGAGGCTATAGCCAAGAAAGCAATAGATAAGGGTATAACAAAGGTGGTTTTTGACAGAAACGGGTACATCTATCACGGAAAAGTCAAAGCTCTTGCTGATAGCGCAAGGGCTGCAGGACTGGAGTTTTAGGAGTGGGTATGATAGGAGTTGAAAAGGAGTTTGAAGAAAGGGTAATCAACATAAACAGGGTTGCCAAGGTTGTAAAAGGCGGACGCAGGTTCAGATTCAGTGCTCTTGTTGCCGTTGGCGACAAAAAAGGGCGTGTTGGACTTGGGCTTGGCAAATCCAAGGAGGTGCCCGAGGCTATCAAAAAAGCCATTGAAAAGGCTAAGAAAAACATGATTACTGTGCCTATCACCGAGGATGGCACAATACCCCATCCGATGCAGGTCAAGGATGGTGCAGCCATAATCCTGATAAAACCAGCAAGACCGGGTACGGGAATCATAGCTGGAAATACAGCCAGAGCCATCCTTGAGGTGTGCGGCATCAGGAATATCGTAACCAAGTCTATCGGATCAAACAATGTGCATAACCTATCTCATGCACTGCTTAAGGCACTTGGCTCTTTAAGGAGCAGGGAAGAGATACTCAAGGCGCGTGGACTTGAGAAGTAAAAAGGAGGCTTGCTAACCATGGGATACCTCAAAATAACAATGACCAGAAGCCTGATCGGTCAGAAGCCGTCTATCAGGAAAACCGCTGTGGCACTTGGTTTAAAGAGGCCCAACAAATATGTAATCAGGAAGGATACCCCCCACATCAGGGGCATGATAAGAAAACTTGATTTTATGGTGAAGGTTGAAGAACTCTAAAAAGGGGTGAGAATAATGGAGCTTTTTGAACTTCCGCGTATAGTTAGGAGACGCAAGCGTGTGGGTAGAGGCGATGGAAGCGGCTGGGGCACAACGGCTGGCAGAGGTAATAAAGGTGAGAAACAGCGCTCAGGCGGTGCCAAGCCTCAGTATTTTGAGGGCGGCCAGATGCCGCTCATCAGAAGGTTGCCAAAAAGGGGATTCCACAACCGTTTCAGGATTGAATACGATGTAGTGAATGTGGGCAGACTGGATAAGGTGTGCGCCGACGGTGACAGGGTCGATGTTGAGTATATGATTAGCAAAAAACTTATAAGGGGCAAGGGCCCCATAAAGGTGCTGGGCGATGGTGAACTTACAAAGAAGCTTACTGTGGTTGCTCACGCCTTTTCAAAAAGCGCCATCTCCAAGATTGAGAAAGCCGGCGGAAGCGTAGAGGTACTGAAGTGAGAGAGGATTACGCCAGCATTTTCAACGTTCCTGAACTCAACAGGAGACTCTTTTTTACCCTTATAATGTTTGTTGTGTTCAGGGTCGCGGCGCACGTGCCTACACCGGGTGTGGATGCCCATGTGCTGGCTGCTATTTTTGAACAGGCACGCGGTACCGCTCTTGGTCTGTTTAACCTTTTCTCCGGAGGCGCAATAAAGAATTTCAGCATAATTTCCTTGGGAATTATGCCTTATATATCTGCCGCCATTATAATGGAGCTGTTTACTGCCGTTAGCCCTGAGCTTGCTCGATTGAAAAAGGAAGGTGAGGCGGGCAGAAGAAAAATCACAGAATATACGCGCTACGGTACGGTTGTTATCTCGTTTTTGCAGGGTCTGGGTATAGCTGTTGGTCTTCAGTCCATGCATGGACCGGGTGGAGCTAACGTGGTTATCTGGCACGGTTTACCGTTCGTTTTGTTTACCGCAATGACAATGACAGCCGGTAGTGTATTTCTGATGTTCATTGGTGAGCAAATAACCGAAAAGGGAATAGGCAACGGCATATCGCTACTTATCTTTGCCGGTATTGTTGCAAGGTTGCCTGCAGCCCTTGGCAACCTCTTCAGGCTGGTGAGCGCTGGTGAGATGAGCATTCTTTCGCTGCTTGTGATCTTTGTAGTTGCCGTGGCTGTAGTTGCTTTTGTTGTTTTCGTGGAACTCTCTCAGCGTAGGATTCCGGTTCAGTATCCAAGAAGGATGGTTGGAAAGAGATTGTATGGCGGACAGACCAGCTATATTCCGCTTAAGATCAATGTTTCAGGTGTTATACCGCCTATCTTTGCTTCGTCCATTTTGCTGTTTCCGGCAACAATAAGCAGGCTCGTTAATGTGCCGTTTTTGAAAAACATATCCGATTATATAATGCCCGGAAGCTTTATCTATAGTGTCATTTATGTAGCGCTGATCTTCTTCTTTGCGTATTTTTACACGGCAATTGTGTTCAATCCAAAGGATATCGCGGAGAACCTGAAGAAAAACAACGGCTTTATCCCGGGTATCAGGCCTGGCAAGTATACAGCAGAGTATCTTGACTGGGTTTTGAGCAGGCTTACATTTGGTGGTGCTATCTACCTTTCATTTGTATGTGTTTTGCCGTGGATACTCATAAGACGTTTTAATGTGCCTTTCTATTTTGGAGGCACGGCTTTGCTGATCGTCGTTCAGGTGGCTTTGGATACTATAATGCAGATTCAGGCTCATCTGTACATGAGAAACTACGAAGGTTTCTTGAAGAACAGAAGAACGAGGTAGTCCGCTATGATTATTATTCTGCTGGGTGCGCCGGGTGTCGGAAAGGGCACGCAAGCACAACTTATTAGCAAGGAGTATGGAATACCACAGATCTCGACTGGTGACATTCTGAGGGCGGAGGTAAAAAACGAAACACCTCTTGGCAGAGAGGCGAAGCGGTACATGGACAGCGGTGAGCTTGTGCCCGATGAGCTTATCGTGAAAATGATGGAGAAGCGTATAACTCAGGATGATTGCAAAAACGGGTTTATACTGGATGGTTTTCCCAGAACTGTGGCTCAGGCTGAGGCATTCGAAAAGATGCTTCAGGAACATGGGCTAAAGCTCGATCACGTTATACTTATCGATGTTCCAAAAGAAGAGATAATACTGCGCTTGACGGGAAGGAGAATCTGTCCTAAGTGCGGTGCTGTTTACCACATCAGATACAATCCACCAAAAAGCGAAGGTGTCTGCGATAAATGCAAGACACCACTTATCCAGAGGGACGACGACAAAGAAGATGTGGTAAAAAACAGGCTCGCTGTGTATGAAAAGTCCACAAAACCGCTTGTTGAGTACTACGAGGGCAAGGGAAAGCTTGTGCGCATCGATGGTGTTGGATCGATTGATGAGATATTCGGTAGGATAAAACAGATTCTTCAATGATCGTTCTCAAGACGCCCGAAGAGATAGAAAAAATGCGCAAAGTCAACCGTATGGTTGGCGAGATCCTTAACATCTTGAAAAAGGAGATTAAACCTGGTATAACCACCGAGTATTTGAACCAGGTGGCTGAAAGGGAAGCCAGAAGGAGGAATGCCCGGTGCGCATTCAAAGGGTATGCAGGGTTTCCTAAGTCTCTGTGCACATCCATCAACGAAGAGGTGGTGCACGGCATTCCATCCAAAAAGCGCAGGCTGAAAGAGGGGGATATTATAAGCCTCGACTTCGGTCTTGTGTACGATGGCTGGTATGGTGATTCGGCAATTACCGTGGCTGTTGGGAATATAGATGACCAGAAGCTCAAACTGATGCAGGTAACAAAAGAGGCGCTCTACAGGGGTATCGAAAAGGCACGCGCTGGCAACTATCTCTACGACATTTCGGCTGCTATTCAAAGCTACGTTGAGAGCTTCGGTTTTGGGGTTGTAAGGGATTATGTGGGACACGGCATTGGCAGGAAGCTCCATGAGGAGCCTCAGGTGCCAAACTACGTACCTTCCACCGATGCCAGGGGTGTGATGTTGAAGGTCGGTATGACACTCGCTATTGAGCCTATGATCAATGCAGGCACATGGCGGGTAAGGACGTTGAAGGATGGCTGGACGGTTGTAACAGCTGATGGTAAACCGTCAGCCCATTTCGAACACACAATAGCAATAACAGAAAACGGACCGACAATACTAAGTGAAGTAGGGTAGATTATGGCTAAGGAGAAGAGTATTACGGTAGATGGCGAGGTTATCGAATCGCTGCCCAATGCCATGTTCAGGGTGAGACTCGATAACGGTCACGTTGTGTTGGCACATGTTGCGGGAAAGATGAGAATGCACTTCATCAAGATTCTACCTGGTGACCGTGTAAAGCTTGAGCTTTCACCCTACAGTATTGAGAAGGGCAGGATTGTCTATCGATACAAATAGGATCGGAGGGTAAAATGAAGGTCAGACCATCTGTGAAAAAGATCTGTCCAAAGTGTAAGATCATAAAGCGCAAGGGTGTGGTCAGAGTGGTTTGCGAGAATCCAAAACACAAACAAAGACAGGGTTGATGGAGGTTTAGGTGGCACGTATTGCAGGTGTTGAGTTACCGAGAAACAAGAAGATTCTTATAGCCCTTACCTACATCTACGGGATAGGCAGAACAAGGGCAAAAGAGATTGTTCAGAAAGCACAGGTAGATCCTGACAAGAGAACAAACGATCTTACGCCGGAAGAGATCCAGCGCCTCAGGAACGTGATTTCAGACTACAAGGTTGAAGGAGAATTGCGTAAAGAGGTGGCAATGAACATCAAGGCGCTGATGGATCTGGGCAATTACAGAGGTTTGAGACACAGGAGAGGCTTGCCAGTCAGGGGACAGAGAACAAGGACCAATGCGCGTACAAGGAAAGGCAAAAAGAAAACAGTGGGAGGTAAATAAAAGACAATGTACAGGAGCAATATAAATGGCTAAGGCGGTAAGAAAAAAGAAGAAGAAGGTCAAAAGGAACGTAGTGAGCGGTGTTGCTCACATCCAGTCCACGTTCAACAACACCATAGTCACGTTCACAGACCATGATGGCAATGTGCTGTGCTGGTCAAGCGCAGGTGAGAGCGGCTTCAAGGGGACGAGGAAAGGTACGCCTTTTGCTGCTCAGGTTGCTGCTGAGAATGCAGCCAAGAAAGCTATGGCATTCGGTATGAAAGAAGTAGACGTGAGGATAAAGGGACCCGGAGCCGGCAGGGAAACCGCTATAAGGGCTATTCAGTCAGCCGGTATAAGGGTCAGGTCTATCAGGGATGTGACACCAATACCTCATAACGGTTGTAGACCACCTAAAAGAAGAAGAGTGTGATAGGAGAAGGGATATATGGCAGTTTACAACGGACCTGTTTGCAAAAGATGCAGAGCTCTTGGAGTGAAGCTCTTTTTGAAAGGAGACAAATGCTTTACAGATAAGTGCCCATTTGAGAAGCGACCGTATCCGCCTGGCAAGGATAGGAACTACAGAAGGAAGATAACCAGCTACGGTGAGCACCTGATGGAGAAGCAGAAGGCCAAGGCGGTTTACGGAGTTCTTGAAAGGCAATTCAGGATATACTTCAAGGAAGCCAAAAGGCAGAAAGGGGAAACTGGTGCAAATCTGGTGAGGCTGCTTGAGCGCAGGCTCGATAACGTTGTGTATAGAGCCGGCATGGCATCCTCCAGGAAGCAGGCGCGAAGGCTTGTATCTCATGGCCACATTCGTGTGAATGGCAAAAAGGTTAACATACCATCGTATCTGCTCAAGAAAGGTGACGTGATCACTGTGTCTGAGAAGATGAAAGCAAACGAGGAGTTCAGAATAAGGTTTGAAGAGAATGTAAGGAGAGGCGTTTCGTCGTGGATTTCCGTGGATCTTGATAAAATGAGTGCCACATTTAGCGATATACCCACAAGAGAAGATATTCAGCCTCCGTTCAACGAGAACGCCATTGTCGAGCTCTATTCTAAATAAGTTTAAGGGGAAGCTGAATCATGAAGGAAGTGTTCAATTACCTGAAATTGCCTAAAGAGGTTAAGATAGAGCAACAGACTGACACCTATGGCAGATTCTCTTTAGAGCCGTTGAATGAAGGCTATGCCGTGACGGTAGGAAATGCTTTAAGAAGGGTGTTACTTTCGTCCATCCCTGGCATAGCCATTGTGGGTATCGAAATAGAGGGTGTAGACCACGAGTTTAGCTCCATCGACGGCATCAAAGAGGACGTAATGAACATAGTGCTAAACCTGAAACAGGTGAGATTCAGAGCTCTCAACGAAAGCTTTACTCAGGCGGTTGCCTATATCAAGAAGTCCACACCAGGTAAGCTCTATGCATCCGATATTGAGGTTCCGGGTAATGTTGAGGTGATCAATAAGGATGTATACATAGCTGAGCTGATGGAGGGTGCATCCATCAATGCCGTTATTTACCTTGAGAAGGGTATTGGCTACAAGCAGGCTGATGTTGAAATAGTCAACAGGGAGATTGGTTATATACCTGTGGATGCACTTTTTTCTCCAATAAAAAGGGTGGCGTACAAGGCCGATAAAAGCACAATGAAGGATTACTACGATTTTGAAAAACTGGTGCTTGAGATTGAGACTGACGGTAGTATCGCGCCCGTTAAGGCTCTACATACGGCAAGTTATATTCTGAGCAACTATGTAGGTCTTTTCCTGAAGGACTTCAAAGAGGTAGGTGAAGAGCTTGAGCCGCTCGCTGAAGAGCAGAAAGAAGAGTTAAACGAGAATCTGCTGAAGACAGTGGATGAGCTTGAGTTGAATGTAAGGGCTTCGAACTGCCTTGCAGCCCACAACATCAAGTACATCTGGGAACTGGTTCAGAAGACAGATGCCGAGCTTTTGAGCACCAAAAACTTTGGTAAACAGTCGTTAAAGGAGATCAAAGAGTCGTTAAAGCAGCTCGGTTTGAGTCTTGGAACGAAATTTACAGAGTCGCAGATAAAGCGTATCAAAGAGGCAATTAAGGAAAGGGAAGGAGAAGCAAATGAGGCATAGGAAAGGATACAGAACACTCAGCGTAGATTCAGATAGACGCAAGCATTTGCTGAGGAATCTTGCTATTGCCTTGATTGAACATCATAGAATTGAAACTACAGATGCTAAGGCAAAGGAGCTCGTTAGATTTATAAGCAAGCTTATTACCATAGCAAAGGACGATAATCTAACCTCAAGACGCAGGGTGCTTGCAAAGCTGAATAACAACAAACTTGCCGTTAGAAAGCTTTTCGATGATATTGCCCCCCGGTTTGCCCAGCGCAATGGTGGATACGTCAGGATCATCAAGAAGGGCTACAGAAAAGGTGATGCCGCACCGATTTCCATCGTGGAATTTGTGGAGTAAATGAGAAAGCCCGATAAAATGTCAATAACAGGAGTATCTCTGATACTCCTTTTTTTTATACTTGATTACATTAGCAAAGCATACATCTCTAAACATATTCAGTATGGGTCTTCGATCAGCATAATTAAGGGCTTTTTTAATATTGTCAACGTTCACAATAGCGGCGTGGCTTTCGGATTTCTCGCCAACTTACCTACAGAGTACAGGCTTCTGTTTCTATGTGGCATCAGCACTGTGGTGTTTGTAGGTATCCTTTACCTTATCCTGTTTGGTAAGGATAGACACCCTGCGTTTGTGCTGGGTCTTTCAATGATGGGTGCTGGCGCGCTGGGTAATCTCTACGATCGTGTAACGAAGGGCTACGTGGTCGATTTTCTTGATTTCTATGTGAAAAACTATCATTATCCAGCCTTCAATCTTGCCGATTCGCTGATCACACTTGGAGTTGCACTTATCATCATTTATAAGCTCAAAAGCAGAGCCAGACACATTTAATCACTTTCCTTTGCTTGATTTTCTTTCAAATACTCTGCCGCAAGCTCCGGCGGCGTCGGGTTTATATAGAAGTCGCTTCCCCATTCAAACCCGGCTATTCTTGTAAGACGTGGAATAATCTCAAGGTGCCAGTGGAAGTACTCGTCGTGTGAATGCACAAATGGTGCGTTTAGGATCATAAAGTTGTACGGTGGTCTATCAAGCACTTCTGTGAGACGTCTGATTGTATCCCTGAGGATCCTGGCAAATTGCAGATAGAGATCTTCGTCTGCATCCTCGAAGTGTGTTTGGTGCTTTTTTGGTACGATCCACGTTTCGAAAGGAAACCGTGAAGCAAACGGCTCAAAAGCAACGAACTCGTCGTTTTCGTCTATTAGGCGTTTTGTTTCCTGTAATTCCTGATCTACTATATCGCACAACAGGCAGCGTTCCCGGTATTGAAAATGCATTTTCGAAGCATCTATCTTTTCCTGTATTCTTTTGGGTATCACTGGGAGTGCTACAAGCTGCGAGTGTGAATGTTCCAGGCTAGCACCGGCTTGAGGGCCGTAGTTTTTAAATACAAGCACGTACTTGATGCGCCTGTCCTTTTTTAGCGTTCTTATGCGCTCCCTATAGGCTTTTACGATCTCCAGCACCTTATCCGTACTCATCATGTCAAATGTCTCTTCATGGTGTGGTGTCTCTATGATCACTTCGTGTGTTCCAAAACCGTCCATTACATCGTAGAGCCCCATAGCCCGTCTGTTGGGTTCACACTCCATTATCAGTGCTGGAAATTTGTTGGGTACAACGCGCAGACTCCATCCCGGTGTGTTGGGTGGAGAGTTGTCCGGTCTGATGGCAAATACTTCAGGTGGTGCAAGATGCTCGTTGCCCGGATCAAATGGGCATATACCCACTCTTTTTTTCACCGTGTCAAATTTGAAATCGTGTGGTCTTTTGCCGCGTTGCGTAGAGATAATCACCCATCTTCTTGTAATCGGGTCTCTGCGTAACTGGTTCATCTGGATAGCCCCTGTGCAATCTCTTTTGAATATTTGCGTTTCACATAGTCAATGGCTTCCGATTTCTCCTTTATCTCGCCGAGGATCTGTCTTTCAAACACATCATTTATAATTGTTGAGAAAAGTGCTGATGGTTTGAAGCCCAGGTGAAGCAGGTCTTTGCCCCTGATTATCGGTTTCATGTTTATCAGTTTTTCCATGAAGAACTCTATGTTTTTGTTGGATGGTTCCAGGGCATGCAGCACAAGCACACCTTCTTTTGAGAGATCCTTTAAGGCATTGTAGATCTCTAAATTGTTTACACTCTCTTTCTTCACGATGTACCTTGCTTTGTGGATGTGCTGCATATCCTGTTTTACGAGTCGTGCTGTCTTTTCGTCGGCGCCAATTGTTTGTATGAAGCTTGCTCTTTTTCTGAATAAATACTCAAGCAGCAGGCAGACGGCGTGTGTTCTGTTTATGGATTTATCAAAGAGATGCTGATAGCGCTCCATGGATGCTTCGAGTTTTTCAAGATGCTCAAGGATGCGCTTATCGATCATAAGGGCCGGGTTTAACCTGCGAAAGATATCATATTTTTGCATCAGCTCAAAACTGCACTTCAGACAGGGCGTTTCAAAGATATGGCTCAGTTCGTTGAATATGCGCAATCTGTTTGTGACATGCTTCAGGATGTCGTTGTTGAGTGCCTCTTTTATTTTGCTGTCTGTCTGCTTGCCTATTTCAAAGTCGAGTTTTGTTGCGAAGCGAATGGCTCTGAATATGCGTGTTGGGTCCTCTATGAAACTCAAAACATGCAGGATGCGTATCTTACGGTTTTCGATGTCCTTTAAGCCGCCGAAGAAATCAAGCAGATCGCCGAAATTATCGTGCAGCTTTACTGCAAGCGTGTTTATCGTGAAATCCCTGCGGTAGAGATCCATTTTCAAAGAGCTATCTTCAACATTTGGCAACGCCCCGGGTAGATCGTAAAATTCCTCCCGCGCTGTTGCTATATCCATTCTCAGTCCATCATCGAAAATAACGGTAGCTGTCAGGAATTTTTCATGTTTTGCAACCTTGGCATTGTAGATCTTTGCAAATTCCTCGGCGAAGGTTATACCTGTGGCTGGTGGCTGGTCACCCTTAACCCTCTCTACCACTATATCGATGTCGAGGTTTTTAATATCCAGGATTATATCCCTGACAACGCCGCCAACCAGGTAGGCGTTACATCCTATACGCTTGGCTACTTCCCCTGCCTTAACCAGTTTTTCCACAACGCTTACAGGCAGTATCCGTTTTATATCTCTGGCTATGTTGCCTGCAAAATCCGGGTTTGCTGTATTCTCCGTACTGCTTGAAAGCACCTTAAGCAGGCTGGTGCGTGTTATCACACCTGTCAACTTTCCGTTTGATGTTACAGGTATCAATTTCTGTTTTTTGTCTATTGCGAGGTGTTTGATTCTATCGAGGCTTTCATTCTCATCGACTGTTTCAAACTCCGTGGCAGTGATTGTTGATACCTTTTCGTTGTCGAGTTTATGGTAGTGTCCTCTGTCTATGGCCTGTCTTGTGGCAATGCCAACGATCTCACCTGTAGAACGCTTAAGCACAACAAACGCATTGATGCCACTTCTCGCTATCTTCTCTTTTGCATCCGCTATTGTCTCGTCGTCGTAAACGAACCTGGGAGGGTAACTCATTATATCCTTTGCCTTTACATTCGTGAGCATGTGTGATTTGATGGCTGCGCTTAGAAGCTCAACGGCCTCTATGAGGGTTTTGTTTTTCAGTGTTGCACTCGCTGCCTGTTTATGCCCTCCCCCATTGATCGTTTTAAGTATGGCCGACACATCCACGTCCTTATTCGACCTGCCTATCACATAGAGCCTTGATGCCATCCGAAATATGCATATTGCAGCATCCAGCTTGTCCATGTTCATGAAGCGCGTGACGATGCCGGCTACATTGCCCACATACTCATCGAGTGAGGCAAAAGACAGGCCTATCCTTCTGCCCTGCAGACTGAAGATGCGTTTATTCTTTATTAGCTCGTTAAGCAGAAGGATTTCTACCTCTGTTAGCGTCTCCTCCAGTATGCTTCTTACCGTATCCAGATCTGCACCTGCTTGCAGCAGTTTAGCAGCAGCCATCATGTCTCGCGGTGTGGTAGAGGAGTATGATAACTTACCTGTGTCCTGGTATATGCCCAGAAGGAAGAGGGTTGCTTCGTGCTCGTCTATGGGTATGCCCTTTTCAAACAGGCGCTCGACCATCTGCGTTACGTTTGCACCTGTCTGCTCCAGATAACATTCAGCGCACTCAATATCACCATCTGCGTGGTGATCATAGCAGATGGTTTTCACTCTATTCAGGATGTTTTTGAAGCGATTCTCAATTCTTCTGCTCGACCTTGTGTCGACTATGATTAGCGTATCTATCTCCTGCGGGTCACAGCAGCTTTCCATATAGGGGTAGATGATGGATTGGATCATGAAGTTCCGCGTTGACCTTTCAGGAATAGCAGGAAACTCTATATGCGCATCCGGGTAAAGCTTTTTGGCTGCAATACAACTTGCTATGGCATCGAAGTCGGGATTCTCGTGTGTGGTGATTACCTTCATCTGACCCCTTCATTCCTTAGACGCACAAGAAAATCGTCCTTAAGACCCGCTTCCTGGAAGGCTTTAGCCCTCAGTATACAGGCATCACACTTTCCACATGGTATCTCTTTGCCTTCATAGCAGGAATACGAGTAGGAGTAATCGGCACCATGTTTTTTACCCAGCATGATTATCTCTGACTTTTTAAGCGATATTAGTGGTGTAAGTATGTGAAAACGGCCCCCCTCGCTGCCAAGTTTTGTGCCGTGATTCATTGCTTCTTCGCAGGCATTCAGAAACGGTTTTCTGCAATCGGGGTATCCACTGTAGTCCAGAACGTTCCATCCGCCAATGATGTGTTCTATACCGTTTACCTCACACACTGCGGCTGTAATGGAGAGGAATATGCCGTTTCTAAATGGGACATAGGTAATCGGAATACCGCTTCCAATCTCTTCCATAGACCGTCCTTTGGGCACCTCTATTGACCTATCTGTCAGAGCGCTTGCACCTATCTGTGCAAGATCGATGAAGAAGCGGTGCCGCTTGATTCTTTTGTTCTTTATCTGTTCTGCAAGTCGGATTGTTTTTTCTGCGTACTCTACCTCGATTGAGTGTCTCTGGTTGTAGTCGAAGGTTAATGTGTGCACCTCGTCGAATCTATCCAGTGCCCAGTACAGACATGTTGTGGAATCAAGACCACCGGAAAATATCACCATAGCTTTCAGCATGTTAGACTCCTTTTTGATTGGCATAGATTATCTTCTGATTCTGTATTATAAGCCTCGCATCCCTTTGAGCAAGCGGGGAGTGCTTGAAGGCTTCTATCAGTTTTGCGCTCTTTTTTACGTAATCTTCGCCGATTCTTTGAATGGGCTGCAGAACAAGTGGGTAGAGATCCAGCTCTTCGACAAGTTGAGTGATTAGCCTTAGATCCTCTTCGTCGTCTACAGGGAACTTGAATTCCACACTGTTTGCTGCCCGCTTTAGGTGTGCAAGTACCGTGGTGTTGATTGCATGCAGTTTTGGGCTTGCAACCACATGTGTAAACAGGCTCAGGCTCTCAGAAAGTGGCAGGGTGGCGTTGGTTTCGATGAAGTATTCCCTTGATGGATTTGCTTTCATGAAATGTGCCATGAAGGCATCCTGCAGAGCCGGCTCTCCGCCGGTGAAGATTACACGCTTGCAGGGGTACGTACTCAACCTCTCCTGCAACATCTCTATTGAGAGCTTCTCTCCGCCTTCGAAGGCGTAGACTGTGTCACAGAAGTCGCAACGCAGATTACAGCCAGAAAAACGGACAAAAACAGCAGGGTATCCTATCTTCGTGCCCTCAAGCTGAAGGGAGTAGAATATCTCCGAAACTGCGGCTATCACCGCTTACTCTTCTCCAGATACTTCACTCTCAGGTCGTAGAGTATCTCGTCAAGCAACGCTTCTTCTTCCTTCGTAAGATTGCCCTTTGTTTTCTGTTTTAATAAATCCAGCAGATCTATTGTGCTGCTTGCCGCATCGAGATCTTCCTTTTTCTCTTTTGTAAACGGATCTTCTACGATGCCAAGCTGCACGTATGCGCCCTGGGCTAAAGAGACGATAAAATCGCTGAATGTGATCGTCTCCTTTGGCATAGCTCACCCCTCGAAATAGGTTGCTTTTGAGTTCTCGGTTTCGTAGACACTGACCCTGCCGGGTTTGCAGTGTTCTGGCAGCTGATTTTTGAGCTGTTCAAAGATGTATCTGGCTATCATCTCAGATGTGGGATTTGTTTCTGCGAAATACTCATGTTCGTTAAGGTAGGTGTGGTCGAGTTTTCCAGTTATGGATTTGACAATGGACTTAAGATGCTTGAAGTCTATGGCTATGTAGGATTTGTCCAGTTTGTTGCATAAAACGCACACCTCCACGACAAAGTTGTGGCCGTGTAGATTCTCACATGAACCTTTGTAGTTGTTTAGTCTGTGGGCTGCCGCAAAATCAGTTCTCACGCATATCTCAAACACCTTCACACCCCTTTATGCTGTCAAAGTGATAGCCAACAAGGCCCGATGGTATCTTGGGAAAAAAGAAGGTGGATTTCTGTGGAACCGTAAGCCCTTTGCTTGTTATGAGCATGAGATCTTCAAATTTCATTGGTTTGAGTATGAAACCGGCCTGTGCTTCGTTCTCGTCAACGGCTCTAATTAGCTCTTCAGGGGAGTGGGCATATCCGGCTGTTCTCTGCAATCGGATATCATCGTCGCTTAAGCCGAGTATGCGTTTGTAGACGATTTCTTCGAACACACTGACATCCAGACTTCTTATCGGATCAGCAGATCTTTTCTGTCTGAGGCTAAGGCAGTAGAAGCTTTTGTCGAAATACATCACGAAATCACAGTGGCGCGGCACGTGGAGCGTGGCTCTCTCCAGCCTGCGCAGCTCGAAGAACTCCTTTAATCTTTCCATAAACAGCGAAGGGTTATCAACACGTTTAACCAGTCTGTGAATGGCAAGAAGGCTTAAGCCGCCGTTTTCTGCGTCAACAAATAGACTCATAATATAATCGAAACCACCATTGACAATGCCCTGTTTTCTGAAATGTTCCTGTATCATGAGCGCTGTCTCGTATCGATGGTGACCGTCAGCAATGATTATGTCCGAGCCCTTTAAGCCTTCACCAAAGAGGCTATCCGGATCTCTATAGAGTCTATGCCTTATACCTTCAAACTCCAGATCAATCACAGGATTTGTGGTTTCTGTGACCTCATCGATATGTTGCGCTATTTGCCTGTTTGGCCCATAGAGACCGACAATAGGGCAGAAGGATGCGTGCGTGCGTGTAATCAGGTTGAAACGATCTATCTTTGGTCCCTTTAGCGTCTTTTCGTGTGGTTTCACACACCCGCCTAACGGTTCCAGCCTTAATGCACCGATAAAGCCTTTGAGCGTGCGTGTTTGCCCGAAAAGTGAGTATTGGGCCTGATAGATATAGTAGTTGCAGTGGCTGTCGAACTTCAAAATTCCACTGGATAGCCACGCATTGAGTAGTTCGGCAGCCTTGTCGTAGTCATCGGGTAGTATAATGCGTACTATGTTGTGTTCATCACCGCTTTCGAGTTGCCGTTTGTAGTGTTCGTCTATCACGTCGTACGGTGGGGCTATGAGACTGTTTGCTGGTTTGTTGAACAAAATACCTCTGAAGGGTTTGATTGTAGCCATTACACACTCCGTTTTTTGTATTAGTATAGCGGCTTTAGATCCATAAGATCAACCTGTTTTATAAACTCATCAGGCAGCCTGAACAGGTGTTTGGTTACAGACTCTCTGGCTCTTGTTATTACAGGCAACCCCGTATTTTCTGCTTCCTGAAGATCCTGTTTTTTTATTTCTCCTATTCTTGTGAGCCTGCCATCCTGTCTAATGTAGTCGGCATAGCATGCGGCTGTCCTGGATGTCTGGCACACGACTCTGAAGCGTTCCAGATTCTGTGTAGCTGCCGCAATAAGATCGGGCAGGGTAAATACCTTCAGTGTCTTTCGCCACCCAAATAACAGACCTTTAACTGTGGCAAGTGTAACGCGCAAAGAGGTATACTTACCGCAACCTATACAGCAGTAGAACTCATCGATCTGTCTTAAATCCATTGATAAGCTTTTGAGCATGCTGTCTATCAAATGGATAAGCAGCTTGGAGTGGGAGTTAGCAGAGTTTACAAAGAGGTCATAGATGAGCTCCCTGTCCGAAAAAACCGAAAGGTTTATTGCTTCGAAGGAGCCATCTATGACCAGCTCTATCATTGTTGGTCGTTTTGAGTAACAGGAGGTGTGAACTGGATGGGAGGAATTACCACGGGAGCCAGGCCCATTCGCAGCAGTGTGTTCTGGACAAGCTCTCTGAAGTAGGGCCAGCTGTCAACCAGTACAGTGGACTGGGCAAATATCTCGAAGACCTCGTCGTCTATGGGACCACCTGTCTGGAAGTCAAGCAGATAGGTTACCTCTATGGAGACGAACACATCGTCAGGGTTGTCCTTATCGGCAATCTTCATCGAGTATTCCTGAAATACCCTGACGAAGTTGTCCTCCAGGATCTGGTAATAGGCGTTTTTGTCCAGATAAACCTTCTGCGTTTCCGGAGAGACGTCCAGTTTCTCATCGTCAAAAGAGGCAACAAGTTTCTTGGTCCTTATATTTACCAGTGCAAGGTTTGTGTTGAATTTGTTGAACCTCTCCTCTAAACTTGGCATAAAAATTCCTCCATCTAAATAGATTCAAGACTTCTATCCTTTGCAAGCACCCTCTTGATGCCGGATTTATAGAAGTTTACCGTTAACATCTCGGTATCTTCGAGTTTCTCAACAGCCACCACCACTCCTCTGCCGTAGATTGCGTGATTTACCATATCACCCCTGCTGAAGCTAACCCTCGCTCTATCGGTTTTCAACTCCTGGATAAATCTCGAAGGCCTGACACTGACCCATTCGCCGCTTCTCATTCTCGTTGTGGCATAGCTTATGAATACGTTTCTTTTTGCCCTGGTGATGGCAACATAGAAGAGTCTTCTTTCCTCTTCTATCTCAAGCTGACTCTCCTTCAGATTGGCGTTTGGAAACAAACCCTCTTCTACACCAACAACGAAAACGCTATGAAACTCAAGACCTTTCGATGCGTGGATAGTCATGAGATTAACCGCTGATGATGCATCGATATCGTTGGAATAGTCGTATAGAGAGACGCTTTCAACAAACTCCTCCAGTGACATACCCGCTGCTGCATTGTTGAGTTCCATAATATTGTCAATTCTACCATTTTCTTTTGATTCTTCAAGGTATTTTTTATATCCGCTTTTTTCAAAAACCATCTCTATGGCTTCACCGGCTGGTGTGTCGCCGTTTATGCCTTCAAATATCTCGAGAAACTCACTCAAAACCTTTTCCTGCTTTTTTGTAATCTGTTTTTCTTTTATCAGTTTTCTCGATCTTTCCATTAAGGATTCGCCTTCTGCTGCTGCGGTGATCCTCTCAATGAGTTTTTTCCCTGCACCCCTTGGATGGGATTGGATAGCCCTCAGGAATGAAATATTATCGTATGGATTCAGTGCAAGCTTGAGGTAGGCTACAATATCCTTCACTTCTTTCCTTTCAAAGAATCTGTTGCTGCCAACTATTCTGTAAGGTATGCCGTGTTTAACCAGCTCCTCTTCGATTATTCTGGACTGATAGTTTGTTCTGTACAAAACCGCAATGTCCGATGGTTTAACGCCGTCCTCTATCAGTTCTTCTATCCTCATGGCTATGCTCTGGGCTTCATGTCTTGGTGATTCGTACTCTTTTATCTCAACCAGCCCCCCGGTTTTGCTGGAGTAGAGCTCTTTGTCGTGCCTGAGTGTGTTTCTGGATATAACCCTGTTTGCAACATCCAGTATCTCCTGTGTGGATCTGTAGTTTTCAAGAAGCTTCACAATCCGGCAGTTGTCGTAATCCTTGCTGAAGTTTAGAATCTTGGTCACGTCGGCACCACGAAAGCCGTAGATGGATTGGTCCTCATCCCCAACAGCACAGACACGGTTGTTGCCATTGTATAACAGCTTTACAAAAACGTACTGCGGGTAGTTGGTGTCCTGATACTCGTCGATGAAGATGTATTTGAAGCGATTTGCGTACTTTTCTCTGATATGCTGATTGTTCTCAAGTAGCTCTATTGCTTTCAGGATGATGTTATCAAAGTCCACTGCGGATGCTTTAGCCAGAGCTTCTTCGTAAGCTGTATAGACACGCTTAACGAGACTATCCACAGGGTTGTTGGGAGATATATCGTCGGGTTTTATCAGATTCAGTTTGTGCTCCGATATACGCGAGATAAACATCTTAGGCGGGTAGAGTTTCCTGTCAATATTCAACCTGGTAAGTATCTCCTTGATTAGCGCTTCTTGATCTTTCGTATCATACACCGTGTATTTGAAACCCTCGTTCCTCAAAATACGCAGTGCGATAGCATGGAATGTGCCGATGTATAGCTCGTCGATGCTTTTGCCTATTAATTTTTCGATACGTTCTTTCATCTCATTCGCAGCTTTGTTTGTAAAGGTGAGAGCCATTATCTGGCGCGGTTGTGCCAGCCCCTGTTCGATGATATATGCAACCTTGTGAGTAAGGGTCTTGGTTTTTCCGCTGCCGGCTCCGGCTATAATAAGCAGGTTTGATGATGTCTCAAGTACAGCTTCCTGCTGGTGCCTATTTAGTTTTTCTAATACGTTCGAGCCTCTCTGTTGCCTCATTGTATGCCTTTATGATGTCCTTTCTTGTTATGATGCCCTCAATTTTGCCGTCTTTACCGACTACGGGTATGGTGTTGATCTCTTTGAAGCCTATTTTGTGTAGAATCTGATTGAGGTTCTCATCTGGGGTTGCTGTTATGACGTTCTTGTTGGCTATATCTTCAGCCACCAGGAAGTCTGATAGTTCGCTTTCGCCAAGTATTGTTTTCAGCACATGCAGCGTTATGATGCCCACAATGTTCTTATCCTTGTCCAACACCGGGATATCGGTTTGTTTGGTGCGGGAGAGTATGTCATAGATCTTTGAGAGCTTCGTTGAGCTGTCCACGTACGCGAAACGCTTCTGTATTAGATCGCCAACCTTTATGCTTTCCAGTACATCGCGAATATACTCGTACTTGTGTATATTGGAATGAGCCCTATCCTTGACCTGGTAGTGCTCTATGCTATAGCGTGAGCTCAGCAAGAAGCTTATAGCCACCACCCACATGGATGGCACTATCAGCTCGTAATTACCTGTTATCTCTGCGACAAGTATAATGACCGAGAGTGGTGTTTTTGCAGTTGCAGCAAAGAAACCAGCCATGCCTACAAGTGCAAAGGATGCCGGATTGTTCACAAGGGGTGGTGCGATGTGGTGTATGTAGCCACCGACTCCGCCCCCTATTGCCGCACCAATGACAAGGCTCGGCGCAAACAGACCAGCCGAATTACCGCTTCCAAGTGTTACACTTGTTGAGAACATCCTTACAATGCCTATTAGAAGCAGAACACCAAAAGCGGTTTTATTCAGGAACGCATTTTGCATAATACCGTAACCCATACCAGCAGCATCGGGGAGAATTGCGCCCATTATGCCGATTATGAGTCCACCAAGCCCTGTTTTTATGTAGAGGGGTGCCTTGATTTTCTCGAACATCCTTGAAACCCAGTTGAAGATATTGATGAACATGATGCCGCTTATGGCACAGACAACGGCAAGGATTGTATAGGATATAAGTTCAAGGGGATTGTTGAAACGCATCAGGGGTGTCGAGAACATATGAACCCAGCCGAATTTGGCTGAGAAAATGGAGTAGGCTATAATCGATGAGATTGCTGCCGGGAGCAATGCTTCGTGCTCGAAGTCTATATCCCTGTAGAGCACCTCGGTAGAGTATATGGCAGCACCCATAGGGCTTCTGAAAATGGCACCGATGCCCCCTGCCATGCCACATATCATCATGATGCGTTTCTCTTTATCGCTTAAATGTAATAGCTTTCCGATTCTGTAACCTAAACCTGCGCCTATGTGCGCTGCTGGTCCTTCCCTTCCACCTGCAGAGCCCACACCAAGTGATATGACGGACACAATTAGCTTAACCACGGGCACGCGCGCACGTATGGGCTTGTTGTTGTGGTAGCATTTTATAACCTCGCCTGTTCCGCCGCCCTTGGTTTCGGGTGCAAGCAGATGCATGATTAAGCCACTCAAAAAACCGCCGGCAGAGGCTATAATGATGAAGAACACCCTGTTGAAGTGCTTATGCACTTCAGGTATCAGCGGCTGCTCGTTTGTTGGGTGGGTCAGCGGGAAACCGGCTATATGATTTAGAAGCGTTACAGATGTGATATCCAGAAGCACAAACAGGATAATAGCACCCACACCGGCTGCAATGCCGGTAAGCGTTGCATAAATGAACCATTTGCCTGTCTGGGAGTGTTTTAGGTTTCGTATGACAAAGGCAATTTCCGATACAATCGAGATCTTCATTCTACCGTCACGCTTTTTGCAAGGTTTCTTGGTTGATCGATATCGTGGCCAAGAAACAGTGCCACGTAGTATGCGAAAAGCTGCAAGGGTATCACGTATGTAAACGGTGTGAATGTGTAATCAACACCCTCCATCATGACAGCATCATCAATCACAGGGTTTGCCTTATCGGAGACCATGATTATTTTGCCTGATCGTGCTTTTATCTCTTCTGCGTTGGATATGGTCTTGGAGTAAAAGGGTTCATGGTAGGGCGAGACCATTACTGTTGGTGTTTTTTCGTCAATCAGGGCAATTGGTCCGTGTTTCATCTCACCAGCCGGGTAACCCTCAGCGTGGATATAGGAGATCTCTTTAAGCTTGAGTGCACCCTCGAGGGCTATGGGATACATAAGCCCCCTACCAAGATAGAGAAAATTGTTGTAGATATGGTATTTTTTCGCAAGCTCCTGCGTTACCTCCTTTGTAGTCTGAAAGGTTCTTTGCATTGTATGCGGTATCTCCAGGAGCGTCGCTATTTCTCTGTGAACATTCTTTTCCCTGAGCTGCGCAAGGTAGAAGGCAAGCATGTAGAGTACGGCAAGCTGAGATACAAAGGCTTTTGTCGAAGCCACGCTTATTTCCGGTCCGGCAAGCGTGTATAAGCAGCTGTTTGCCATTCGTGCTATTGCGCTCTCTTTGACATTTACTATTGATAGACTCTTCATGCCAAGCTGATGAGCAAATTTCAAGGATTCCTTTGTGTCAGCCGTTTCACCTGACTGAGATATGGCTATAAACAGGTGATTGCCGGTAACGATCGGGTTGCTGTAACGAAACTCAGATGCTATCTCAACATTCACAGGGACACCTGCGAAGCGTTCAATAATAGGCCGGGATACAAGGCCAGCGTAGTAGCTTGTGCCGCAAGCGACAATCGTTATCCTGTCCAGGTTTTTCAAAAACTTCTCTGGAATTGTTATCTCCTCACCTATGTAAACCCTGCCCGATGAGTCTATTCTTGACTGAATGGTGTTTCTTACAGCCTCTGCTTCTTCGGCAATCTCCTTGAGCATGAAATGCTTGTAGCCACCTTTTTTGGCAGCTTCTCTGGACCACTCTACAGTTGTTACCTTTCGATTGGCCTTTTTTCTGTGTTGATCCAGGATCTCAAGTTTGCCTGGCGATATGAAGGCACAGTCGCCATCTTCTAAGATGATGAACTCCCTTGTATGGTCAAGCAGGGCAGAGACGTCGCTTGCCACATAGTATGCGTTCTGGGTCAAACCAATAACAAGTGGGCTTTCGTTCTTGGCTGCCATTAGTGTTTCTGAATCTCTGAATATGGCTGCGATTGCAAAGCTGCCCTCTAACTGAGAGATGGCTTTTAAAAACGCCTCTTTTGGGCTTAGCTCGTCAAGATATAGATCTATGAGAAGGGCTATTACTTCTGTATCTGTCTCGCTTATCTTTGTTTTGCCGTGTTCTTTAAGCATCGCTTCTATTTGCCTGTAATTCTCTATAATGCCGTTGTGCACCACTGCTACCCGCTCGGTGTAGTGGGGATGGGCGTTTATGGTGCTGGGCTCACCGTGGGTTGCCCAGCGCGTGTGGCCTATGCCTGTCGAGCCTTTGAGATTCAGCTGTTTCTCTATGATCAACGAAGCAAGATCTACTATCTTGCCTTTGGTTTTCACCGTTTGCAAGCCATGTTCTGTTCTTACCGATATGCCTGCAGAGTCGTAGCCTCTATATTCCAACGCACTTAATCCGTTGAGGAGAACATTTATGGTGTTGCTTTCACCGACACATCCAACAATTCCGCACATCTTGCACCACCTGCGATTCAGCTATGTCTTTATAACACGCCTCAGATCGTTTTTCAATCGGCTTGGCTTGAGACATGCGCCACTATCTGGCTTTTTGCTTCGTTGTAAGCACGTATGATGTCTCTGCGCTTTACAATGCCAAGCACCCTTGTTGGATCCGCCTTATCCACAACCGGAATTACGTTTATATCTTTAAATCCTATTCTGTGCAGCAGGCTGTGTACATCCTCGTCAAGTGTGGTTGTCAGAATCTTGTCTGTTGATAGATCCTCAGCTACAACAATGTTATGCAGGGACCTCTCGGGGAGCAGATGCCTCACCGTTTTGATTGAAACTATGCCCGCAAGCCTGTTGAGCTCATCTATTACCAGCAAATCATCGTCTTTGATGTTGCTGAACAGTTCGAATATTTTCTTTAGTGACGTATATGGCCTAACCCAGTTGTACTGGCTGTGCATGATATCTGAGACCTTTATCTCTTCTAATAGGTCCCTGGCATATTCATAGTAGTGTGCTTTGGAATGGCGCCTGTTCTGTACCTGTTTTTCATATATGGTCCACTTCTGAGCCACGAGGTAACCAATGCCGGCACACCAGATCGATGGTATGATCAAATGGTAGTTTCCGGTCATTTCTGTCACCATCACGATTGTAGAGAAGGGCGTATTTGCTGCGGCAGAGAAAAAACCCACCATGCCGACGAGTGCAAAGGCACCCGGTTGAGAAACAAGGGTGGGCGAAATGCTGTGAATAAACATGCCGATTGCGCCGCCAAGCGCACCGCCTATAACCATTGATGGGCCAAATACGCCGGCGCTGCCACCGCTTGATATGGTAAAGGATGTTGCAAAGACCTTTAGCAGAGCGATCAGGAACATGGTTTTGATGGTCAGTGATGCTGTTATCGCTTTCTGAAGTGCTCCGTAGCCCATTGATACGGCATCTGGCACAAACATACCTATGAGACCGACAAGAAAACCACCTATAGCCGGTTTGAAATGCGGTTTTATCGGTATCTTGTTGAATAGTTTTCGTGTGCCGTAGAAGACCTTTACGTAGAATATGGCAAAAATGCCCACACTGAAGGCGAGTACGGTGTACGCAAATATCTCTGCGGGATTGGAGAAGTGAAAGACGGGTGTTTTGAACAGGGGTTTCCATCCAAAGAAGAACGAGAAGATGGAGTATGCCACTATGGATGCAATGACAGTGTGAATAAACGCCTCGCTTTCTATCTCTATCTCGCGATAGAGTACCTCACCTGCAAAGATGGCGCCTGCAAGCGGTGCATGGAATATGGCTCCGATACCTGCGCCCATGCCTGCAACAAGCAGTATCCTTCTCTCCTTTGCGCTTAAACCCAGCCGCATGGCAAAAAACGACCCAAAACCTGCCCCTATCTGAGCAATAGGACCCTCTCTCCCACCACTTCCACCGCTTCCCAGCGTGATAGCCGATGCGATGATCTTTATAATCGGCACAATGGGTTTAATGATGCCATCTTTTTCGTGGTATGCTTCAATGGCTGCGTCCGTACCGTGTCCCTCAGCTTCGGGTGCGAATGTGTAAACAAGGAAACCGGATATCAAGCCGCCGATGGTGGTTATAAGGAGCAACAGAAGTGGATGAAATGTTGTTTCGTGCACATGGAAAAGTTTGGGTTCACCGTACGGTTCGCTCATCGGATAACCGGCGATACCGGCAAGCAGATAGGCTGAGAAAAAGTGCGTGGTAATAAGGAAAACAACAGCCCCAAGTCCTGTTATGACACCAACTATGGATGAGTATAGCATCATCCTGGCAAGCGGAGAGAAGCTCTTTCTCTTCAGGGGGTTATGATCCATCGGGGGATTACTTGTCTTTCCTGCCCAGTTTCTTTTCCATCTTTTCCCGGAATCTCTTTACCCAGCCGGGTTTGTTCACCTGAGGCACCCTTGAGATAGCAAGTGCGAATGGTTCAACGTCCTTAACAACCGTTGTGCCAGCAGCTATCAGCGCATCGTGCTCCACCTTTACCGGCGCCACAAGCTGGACATCAGAGCCTATAAACACCCTGTCTCCTATGATCGTTTTGTTCTTTCTGTATCCATCGTAATTGCACGTGATCGTGCCGCAACCTACATTGACATCCTCGCCCAGCTCGGCGTCGCCTATGTAGGTCAAATGACTGGCTTTTGTACCCTTTCCGATGGTCGATTTCTTCACTTCAACAAAGTTACCTATGCGCACATTTTCGCATAGTTCGCTGTAGGGTCTTAGATGGGCAAATGGGCCCACTTCAGCATTATTGTGGATGGTGCTCTGCTCTATTACGCTATAGGGTTTCACATGGACATTGTCGTAGAGCACAGAGTCTTCTATGACGCTTCCTGTGTCTATGATGCACTCCTTACCTATTTTGGTTTTACCCCTTAAAGAAACGTTGGGAAAGATAACGGTATCCTGACCTATCTCAACATCGTAGTTCACATAGGTTGAATCCGGATCAATGAAGGTAACATCGTCAAACCGCTCTATTATCCTTTTCTGAATGATCTTTCTAACAAGCGCAAGATCATTGCGCGTATTGATACCAAGCACGTTTTCGGCATCAACGGTGAGCGTTTTTACACGGTTTGCCATAGGCACAATGTCTGTCAGGTAGAACTCACCAGCCGCATTGTTATTTTCAAGGTGTTTCAGTGCCTCCCTAACAAACGGTGTTTTGAACACGTATATACCGCTGTTAATCTCGTTGATTTTACGTATCTGCTCATTCGCATCTTTCTCTTCCACGATTGTTATGCCGGATTCATTGCGCACTATTCTTCCGTAGCCTGATGGATTATCCATCCTTGCTGTTAGAACAACGCAATCTAAATCCTCCGCTTCAAACAGGGCTACTGCAGCTTCTATGTCCTGCCTGTTTATCAGCGGTGTATCACCATTTACCACAACAAAACCTTTGTCTTTTATACTTTCGATAGCGCACGATAGTGCATGACCTGTGCCTCTCTGCTGGTTCTGGATATGTATCTGTGCTTCAGGAAATAGCTCCCGTACGGCTTCGTGTATATCCGGGTTGACCACTATGTGGACAGGATACGGTTTTAATGCTTCAACCACATAAAACAGAACGGGCCTGTTGCATATCTTGTGCAGAACCTTGTTTATACGTGACTTCATTCTTGTGCTTTTGCCGGCGGCAAGGACAACAGCTTCCATTGATAGCCTCCCGGTGTTAGTGCCTGAAATGTCTAATGCCTGTGAAGAGAAGGGCAATAGAATGTTCGTTGCTTGCCTGTATTACCTCGCTGTCACGGATAGAGCCACCCGGCTCTACAATGGCTGTGACACCCAGCTTGGCTGCCAGATCAACGCTGTCTCTAAATGGAAAAAATCCATCTGAAGCCATCACAGAGCCCTTCAAATCTATGTTTAACTCCTTGGCTCTCAAAGAGGCGAATCGTGCAGCATCGATTCTTGATGTTTCTCCACCACCTATGGCGAGGGTAGCTCTGTTTTTTGCAAACACAATGGCGTTGGATTTGACAAACTTGGCTACCCTGAAGGCGAACTCAAGGTCAATTAGCTCATCCTGCGAGGGTTTCTTTTCTGATACCACCTTGTAGTTGAAGGGTTTTTTAAGGTCAGCATCCTGTACAAGGTAACCGCCAATGATGCTGCGAACCTCTTTAAGATTGGCGTAGTCTTGAGCCTTTATTTTTACAAGTCGTAGATTTTTTCTTACCTTTAATGTCTCAAGGGCACTCTTTTGAAAATCGTAAGCCACAACCACTTCAAAGAAGCGCGCAGAAATAAGGCTTGCAAGCTCATCAGAGACGGTGCCGTTTATGCCTATAATGCCACCAAATGCGCTAACCGGGTCTGTTTCGAGGGCTCTCTTAAATGCCTCTGTGTGGCTTTCAGCGCACGCCACCCCGCAGGGTGTTGTATGTTTTATGATAGCGCACGCTGGTTCATCAAACTCGAGCATGATCCTGTAAGCGATGTCTATATCCAGCAGGTTGTTGTATGATAACTCCTTTCCGTGTAGCTGTTCTGCATCTGGAATGCCCTTTATTAACGGGTCCTTAAACAGTGAGGCTTTCTGATGTGGATTCTCTCCATATCGTAGATCGAAAGCCTTTTTCATTGGCACCGCGCAGCTGTTTTGAAAGGCGTGTTCAAACCTCTCCACTATCAGACTATCGTAATAGGCTGTATGCGAAAAAGCCTTCATGGCAAGCCTGAAGCGTTCCTCTTCGCCAATCGTATCGAAGCTCTCCATTACGTAGTTATAATCTGCCGGATCGCAAACAACCAGCACATGTTTATAGTTTTTCGCTGCAGCCCTTAGCAGAGTGGGTCCGCCAATGTCTATGTTCTCAATGAGCTCTTCCATGTCGTTTGATGTTTTTGCCACCCTTTCGAAGGGGTAAAGATTCACAACAACCACATCTATCGGGTCTATATCGAGCTCTTCTATAGTGCGCAGGTGTTCTGAATCGTCTCTTTTAAAAAGAATACCCGCATGGATGCGCGGATGTAGGGTTTTTACACGCCCTGAAAGTATTTCTTTGAAATGGGTATATTCCTCTACCGGCTGGGTTTCCACACCGCTGTCCATAAGTATACGGGCAGTCGATCCGGTGGAGAGGATTTTGTAACCTTTCTGTGAGAGGAAACGTGCAAAATCAACGATACCATCCTTGTTGGATACACTGATTAGTGCCCTTTTCTCCATGGCTGCTCCTTAGAAAAAGGTGAACACATACCTTTTGAGTGTATTGTAACCATAACTATTTGTCAAGCTTCTGTGGATTGAGATCTTTTAATATATAACACCTGCTAAAGCAGGCCCAGCCTTTTCAGGCGTGTGTTAATACGTTTTTGTATCTCAGCTACTGTCTCCTTTGTTAGATGCCTGTATCTGCCTTGAGGTGCAAAGTATTCATCTACACCTATAAACCGCTCGGGACGGTAGGTTACCTTTGGGCTTTTCCCCTGCTCTTTTTCCATCAAAATAAACATGCCCGATTCGACGGCGAGTCTCATAACCTTTAAGGAGTCCGAAGAGTTTATCTTCCATCCTGGCGGGCATGCGCTCAAAAGGTGGATGAATCTGAACCCCTTTGCATTTTTTGCCTTTTCAAATTTTGCGTAAAAATCCTCTGGATAGGCTATTGAGGCTGTTGCCACGTAGGCTGCGTCATGATCGGCTATTATGCTGAACATATCCTTTTTTTCAAATATCAGCGGATTGCCCGTTGGTGTGGTTGTTGTCCATGCACCCGGTGGTGTTGCCGAGCTTCTCTGGATGCCGGTATTCATGTAGGCTTCGTTGTCATAGCAGACGTAGATTATATCCTCACGTCTCTCTGCAGCGCCGCTTATAGCCTGCAAGCCTATATCAAAGGTTCCGCCGTCACCTGCCCAGCACATTACGTTTACATCATCCTGACCCTTCTGCTTGTATGCGTTCTTTACACCACTTGCCACAGCTGCAGCCACAGCAAACGGCACGTGCACAAGCGGCACTTGAAGCGCTGTCGTGGGTAGACCGCCGGCTATAATGGACCAGCAGCAGGCGGGTATTACCACCACGGTGTTTTCACCCATCACCTTCAGCGCATGTCTCATGGATAGTCCTGCGCCGCAACCCGGACAGGCGAAATCACCCTGATTTAAGTATTCTACGTTTGTTATGTTTCTGAAATCCATAACGGGCTCCTTACTCTTCTCTCCAGATTATTTTATCTTCCGGCAGCTCATTCGTTCTTTTTGCAATACTGATGATATCATCAACAAACACCTCTTTGCCGCCGAGGCTTATAATATAGTCGTAGATGCGAGGTCTTTCCTTCTCATTGTAGAATGCAGCTTTGAGCTCTTGAGCGATGTGACCCGCAGATCCGTAGCTAACCGAACGGCTCAGTGCTACGACCTTTTCCACACCTGAGAGCTTCTGCTTTATCTCCCAGTCGGGGAATGGTCTGAAGTAGCGTATCTTGAGCAACCCCGCCCTTATGCCTTCTTTTCTTAGTCTGTCCACTGCAACCCTGACTGTGCCTGTTAGAGCGCCTGATACAGCGAAGACTACCTGTGCGTCGTCCAACCTGTAGCCCTCCGTAAAACCGTAGCTTCTTCCAAATATCTCTTTGAAACGTTTATGGGTGTGTTCAATGAGCGCCCTGGATTTTTCGAATGTTTCCTGTATGTCTTTTCTGAGCAGATAGAATATGTCTCCTCTTGCAGGGTTACCGAAACTCATCGGATTTTTTACATCGAGGAAGTACTGCGGTTTGTATTCAGGGAGGAATTTATCGGCATCCTCCTGAGAGGGGATGTCCAGCTCCTCAAGGGTATGCGATAGTATGAATCCGTCTATCATCACCATGAACGGCAAAAGGGATGCTTCGGCAACCAGAAAAGCCTGCAGGATGGTGTCAAGCGCCTCCTGAGATGTTTCACAATATACCTGAAACCAGCCCAGATCCCTCTGAGCCATGCTGTCTGACTGATCTGTCCATATATTCCAGGGTGACCCTATTGCCCTGTTTGCATTCACAAGCACAATTGGAAGCCTTGCTCCCACTATCCAGTGGAGTATTTCATGCATCAGCGCCAGTCCATGAGAGCTTGTTGCCGTAAATGTCCTCACACCTGCAGATGATGCACCCAACGCCGCAGCTGCAGCGGAAAGTTCGCTCTCTACCCGTATGAACGTTGCATCCAGCTCACCGGAATCTATCATCTCGGATAATACCTCGATTATGTGCGTTTGAGGCGTAATGGGGTAAGCAGGTATTACCTTCGGGCGTGCAAGCTTTACCCCCATAGCTATCGCCTCGCTGCCCAGCAACATCTCTTTCATTTATTTGTCCTCCACCATCTCTATTACGCCCCTTGGGCATTCGGCGCTGCAGAGTGCGCATCCCTTGCAGTAGTCGTAATCAAATCTGACATTGTCGGCTACGCTAACACAGATGTCCGGGCATACAAACCAGCAGGTTTTGCACAGATTGCACACACCGCATGAGAAGCAGCGTCTTGCTTCATCCAGGATCTGCTCCAGCGAAGCCTTCCTGTTTATCTCATCAAAGCTACTCTTTCTTGTATTTGCAGGTAGTTTTTCTTGTTCAAGTGGCTGCTGTTTGGGGAAGTAGAAAGTGTTGATCTTATCGAAGCCAACAATTTCGTAACGATCGTAATCCTTCTGTATCCTGAAGAAATTTTCCTGAAGAATCTCTGGTTCAACACCGTTTTCTAAGAATGCCATTATCCTGTAAGCGCTCTGTTTGCCCGATGCTATGGCTTCGACCACTGTCTTTGCACCGTATGCATAGTCACCGCCTGAGAATAGATTTTCGGCTTGGGGTATCTCAAAGGCTCTCCTTTGTCCTGTAGCAAGCACAATTTTGTCGTACTCGTCGTACCATCGTCTATTTGTCGTTATGGCTCTGCCATTTTCTATGCGGAGCACCTCGGATATCTCGACCTTTAATCGGGATGTTTTTTCCACACCTGTTATTATTCGTCTCTCCTTGAAGGTAATGCCCTCTTCGATACCCTCGTGTTTTTCGTCTTCGAATGATGGTGCCTCTGGGAGTGTACGTCTGTAGATTATATCAACCTCACTGCCGAGTCTGAGAAGTGTTCTTGCAACATCGAAAGCCACGTTGCCGCCGCCTATAACGGCTATTCTTTCACCCTTGTACGTATCGGGCTGTGTCTCGTTCACGTTTAGACGCTTCAGAAGCTCATAGCCCGAAAGTATTCTTTCGTTATCCGGTGAGATATTATCTGGAACCCGTTCAGCCTGCAGGCCTGCTGCGAAGAAAACCGCATCGTAGTCTTTCAGAAGCATTTCCAGCTGTTGCAGATCAATGGGATGTGATGTTTTAAGCTCGATGTTGTCAAAAGCCAGTATATTGTCTATCTCCCGTTTGGCTATATCGCGTGGCAACCTGAAGGATGGTATGCCCAAAAGAAGCAGTCCACCGGCAAATGGCTCCTTTTCAAAAATAGTGACATTATATCCTTCTCTTGCGAGAAAATAGGCACAGCTTAAACCAGCTGGACCAGATCCCACAATAGCTACACGTTTATTCAGCAGTCTCTCTGGCTTCTCAAAGGGTATATTCAGGGCATAATCACCAACGAAACGTTCTATCTGATGTATCTGAACGCTTCCATCGTATTCTGCGCGATTGCAGTGCGACTCACAGAAGTGTGGACAGACCCTGCCGCATATTGCCGGCAACGGGTTTTCCCCTCTTAATGTATGTGCCGCTGTTTCAAGGTCTCCATTCAGGATATGGAAAATATAACGTGGTATGTTGGTGCTTGCAGGACACCCTACGCTGCAGGGAGAGATCTTCTCCGTTGCTTGTGGTCTTGCAAACCTCCATGAGCCTGTGAGATTTACAGCTGTTGTTGTTACAGAGATGGGCATGCGGTTTATATCATGCACCGGTATAACACTCTGATAATCAACGGTTTCCATTAAAATGCCTCCTTACATTGACGCTGTTTCGTACGCTTCCTGTAGTGCGTCTATGTTCTGTTGGATTTTCACCGGCACGAATTTTGGAATAGCTTTTCTCAGCGATTCGATGGAGACTGTGCCTGTGAGTTTTGCAAATATACCCAGAATTGGTGCGTTGATTATTGGCATGGTTGGTGTCCCAAGCTTGTGTTTCAAAGCTATGGCGTTTACGTCGTATGTCACGGTGCGGCAATTCTCTTCAAAGCTATAGTAGTCGCTGGGTTTTTCGGAGTTTATTATTACAAGTCCCCCCTCTTTGATACCACTTGTTACATCAACCGTTTCAGCCAGTTTGCCTGCCATTACAATTACAAAGTCTGGATTTACTATTGGGCTTCTTAAGTGGATAAATTTATCGTCTACCCTGACGAATGCCGTTACCGGCGCTCCTCTACGTTCGGCTCCGAATGTGGGAAACGCCTGAGCATGTTTGCCATCGAGAAAGAATGCGTATCCAAGAATCTTGGATGCTATAACAGCACCCTGCCCCCCTCGTCCGTGGAATCTTATCTCTATCACGGTGCACCTTCTTTAACGGTTTTTTGGAAGCACTACGGCAACGGTTTTTGCCGGTTTTCCATCGAGCGCTCTGAATCCATGTGCTATATCAGATTCAAAGTAGAGCGCATCCCCTTCGCTGAGTACAATTGGATCGCTTTTATCGGTCAACATTTCTACTCTGCCTTCCAAAACAAGATGGAACTCCTCGCCTTCGTGACTGAACATGATCACATCTTCCCTCTCCCTGGGCTCAAATGTTACAATGAACGGTTCCATATGCTTGTGGGTTTTTTTGTGCGCAAGCATCTCGTAGGTGTAACCTATATTGACGTTGCCTTTCAGTGCTCTCCTTTCCGAGATTACCCTTTCATCCTTGCGCACTACGGCTATTTTTTGTGGTCTTTCCTTTTCCTGGAAAAAGTAGGCTATCTCCACATCCAGCGCCGTTGCTATTTTCATCAAGGTGGAGATAGGCGGAGAGATAAGCTCATTTTCAATTTGTGAGATCAATGTGCCTGAGAGACCGGTTTTCTCGCTTAACTCCTGTATGGATAGTTTTTTGCGATGTCTTAATTCTTTAATTTTGTTACCTATTGCCAACCTTTCAAGCCCACTGTCCACCTTCTCCTGCATATATAACTCCTTCTTAATTTTTCTTAATTCTAAAACAATAAAAGGGTTCGTGTCAAATCAAATTTTTGGTGTAATTCTCTCTACTAATCAACAATATTGACATACTCTCAAAAAATAGTAATAATTTCTTGATAACCAATTATATCTGTGAAGGGGGGCAAGGAGGGCAAATGAGGATCGATGCGGCAAAACTTATAAAATTAAGGAAACTGGATTCAAACTGCATAATGTTTGCCACATTCATGGCGGGCTTTAATGAGTTTGGAATTCTCAATCAAGCCGTTATGAATCATGCATCAAGAAGAGCTGGTGCATTTCTGGCAGAGTTTTTCCGGGAAACACAACACGAAAAATTGCCCGATAACTTTGTGGGCTTGCTTGAGCTTTTGAACAGCACTCTTGGTATCTGTGACGATTTCATAATACAGAGAAATAGCGACGGATACAGGGTGAGCATAGCCACAGAAAAGTGCAGATTTTGCCCTGTGGGTGTTGGTGGAGCCGAATTGGAAGGCACAATATGCCCCTTTCCGGGCTTGTTTGAGTCTTTCATTAATGGCGTTCTCGACAACAATGCGATTAAACTTGTCCCTGTAAACAGGCGCTTTTTGCTCAAGAATGACGGTTTCTGCAATATAATTTATAGAATAAGGTGATGTTAATTTATTTCATGGTTATACCTGTTCGATAGTACTCTGCTGCTTTAGCCTGCTTTAGCCTGCCGTTTACGCAGATAGAACGATAACTTACAGAAGCGTCTTGACAGGCTTTGTCTTTACTTGTACACTTTTTGTTAACTGACATCGAAGATTAAGAACGTTAATTTAGTAATTCTGTAGAATTTAACAAAGCAGATCCGGGTGTTTCAG
>CAZIZT010000011.1:0-60008 GCA_964544085.1 uncultured Desulfurellales bacterium | reverse complement strand
CTGTATCCGCCTGCCATTCCTTATGTGACAACCACACATGTGCAAAGGGTTGGCGAAAAAGGAACGGCAAGGATTGAGGGACTCCTTGTTCCGGATGTGGAGCAGTCCATTTCAGCCAAGTACCTGGTAATCTCTGCAGAGAAGATCGTACCGGAAGAGGAGCTCAGATACAGGCCCTCCCAGAATCAGATCCCGTTCACACATGTTGATGCAATACTCGAAGCTCCATGGGGCTGCTATCCAACCGGTAGCACATATTACTACGACTACGACTGGATGTGGTGGATGTTCTACATTAAGGCTAACAGGGCAGCCGCCACAAACGACGGTAAGAAGGCGCTTGCCGAGTACTGGCATAACATTGTTGGTAAGGATGAGTGGGATTTCCTGCAGAACAAGGTCGGTACGGATTACTTCAAGTTCGGTAACATAGAGGCGAAGTACACATGCCCGAGCGGTGCCACGGGATTCGCAAGGCTTTATGAATTAAGGGCAGACGCAAAATACGGTTACAAGCCCGATCTCTATAGACCTATAGGAAAATAAGGGAGGTAAATATGGCTGTACAGGTTCCCGTTAAAATAGCAAGCGTTGATGAGATTATAGAACTGGTCAAAGATTTTAACTCGGGTATCAGTGATGCAGAATACGAAGCATACTGTAAGGAATATGATCTGCCGCCGGATGAGTTTACAACTATCGAGCTTCTTGCCATTTCCGGATCCACAATGATCCCATACGGTGCCTCGATGTTTGTCGGTACGGGATTGCCGGTTCTGACAATGGCAGAGGCACAGCACACAATTAACCCCACAGCAATCACGGTTATGGAAGCTGGAATGCTCGATCCCAAATTCGAGCACGTTCCAATCTCCGTTGCCGACATCAGAGGTACATACATGGCTTCCACAGCACTTTCTATGGCCGACGCATTCGGTACATACGAGCAGAGGGGCTATGTTACAGGTGGTGTTCTGGGTGGCGCTGAGTACGACGAGTATGGAAACATCAACTCCACAGCCATCTGGGATAAGGAGAAAGAGGGCAGAATGGGTTATTTCCCGTCTATCATAAAGAAAGGCGAAAGAACCCAGAAAGAAAGGGAGAATGACGTCAAGCTTGGTCCTAAAGTGAGATTTACAGGATCCGGCGGCGCCAACCCAATCGGTCAGCAGTCCGACTTCACGCTTGCCATCATGGTTCAGGAAAAGAGAAGGTTCCCACCGCATGTGTGCTACCTGACAACCATGGCAGCTGCAAGGGGTCCTGAGGGAGAAACACGATGGGATTACGGTGTCCCCCGAGGCGGTAAGGGCATCATGACATCCGATATATGCGTGCTTGAGAACTATCCTGAGGATGGCACCTACGATATGAGACTGAGAAGTATCCATCCCGGTGTCAGTCTGAAAGACGTAATTGAAAACGTTGGGTGGGAGTTGAAGGATAGAAGCGGAAAGGTCCTCAAGCCTACTGACGATGTACCCGAGACGCCCTCTCCTACCATAGAGCAGCTTAAGGTTCTGAGGATGATCGTTGACCCAACAAGGATCTACCTGAGCAGAAAGACGCTCAGAGAGGTTGAGTACGAGAAACAGACAGGCAAGCCCTGGAGGGTCAAAGTAAAAGGTTAAAAAAATTAGAAGGGAGATCCTTTTGGGGGGTCTCCCTGTTCCATTCTTAAGCAGAGGAGGTTTTCTAAGACAATGAGATGCAAGTACTGTGGCAGAGACATGATCAAGGTTACAACCCCATTCAGAAGACCTGTAAAGGGCGAAATGCTTGTCGTAAAAGACATAGAGGTCTATAGATGCCCTGGATGCGGTGCCACCTTTTTCCCCAAGGAAACGATTGAGTATGCCGGAAGAAAGGTTGGTGAACGCTTGCTTAAAGTCGCAAAACAAAGAGGTAGAATCAAAGACGAAAAAGAGCATCTCCGCAAGATGCGTGAACAGGCCCAAAGGGATATAGAAGAGGCGATAAAAAGAGGCGAGTTCAAAAAGAAACCGGATACACCGTTAAAGGTATTTACCTGAAAGATATCGAGTACTGTCCTTCAGGCTGGGGATCTTTTCCCTGACCTCCTCTATTAGAGAATCATCGAAATCCACCCAGGCAATATCCACTGAGGTTTCAAGATTTGCTTTTACCTCACCCCATGGTGAATATATTGCGGAATGACCGGCAAGCTCCCATTTGCCGCTAATGCCTGTACCATTCGTGCACAACAGATAAACCTGATTCTCAATGGCACGCGCTCGTGTCAGAGTCAGCCAGTGATCCAGGCGTGTCATGGGCCAGATTGCAGGGTGAAGATGGATTTTTGCCCCTCTAAAGCTTGCCCTTCTGAAAAGTTCCGGAAATCTCAACTCATAGCAGACAGTAACACCTATAGTCACTCCTCTAAAGTCGAAAACACATTCTTGATCAAGATTGCCCGACTTGAAATAACGATCCTCGCCTGTAACGGAGAACAGCATGCTCTTATCGTATCTGAAAAGCTCTCTGCCTCCGTAAAAGGCAAGAAAGCTGTTATAAACGAGCTTATCACTTTCTGGGTCGTCAAGCACATAGGTACCACATATAAGCATATCACGTGAAACTTCTCTGACAGCACCAATGTACTCATCAGCCCTCTTCGCAAGCTCCTTCAAACTTCTAAACTTAAATCCGGTCGTCCATACCTCAGGCAGCAAAATCAGATCGCATTCCCGGCTCTGCGCTTCTTTAATCAAATCAATGCCCTTCTTAAGGTTTTTCTCTATATCACCCGGCTCAATACTCATCTGCGCTATTGCTATCCTCATACATCACCCCACATTCATGTAACCAAATCTGCGCTGCCATCTATACTCAAGCATCATCTTCAAGCCTTCATTTACAGGATAATTCATTTTCAAGAGCCTTTCAACATCATCCTTTACGGCAGCCACTATCTCTTTATCTGCCAGCAAATCCGCAAAACTCAGATCCCTGCCGTGTTGCCTTGTGCCTATGATCTCTCCCGATCCCCTCAGTTTATAATCCAGTTCGGATATCTCAAATCCATCCTGGGTGGAGAGTAACGCTTTGATGCGCTCCTTTGCCATTTCCGATAGGTTCCGAGATGTGATGAAAATAGCATAGGCATCAAGGGTGCTTCTCCCTACACGTCCCCTTAGCTGATGCAACTGCGCAAGACCAAAACGTTCAGCATTTTCCACAACAATCACCGTAGCATTTGGAGAGTCTATGCCCACTTCGATAACAGTGGTACTAACAAGAACATCAATCAACCCTTCTCTAAAGGAGTTCACTATCTGTTCTTTTACGGCAGGTTTAAGGTGACCGTGCAGCAGCTCAACCCTGTAGGAGTCAAAGTATTTCCTCTTTAGTTCTCTAAATAGCTTCGTCACATTCTCAACGTCGGCAAGCGTTTCTGAGGTTTCTATAAGCGGCGCCACAACATAAGCCTGATGTGATTTTTTTAATTCTTCAAGCACGATCCCATAAGCCTTGTTTCGTTCATCCTGATAGAAGTGCAACGATTTTACCCTGCCCCTGCCAGCTGGCTTCTGTTTTATAGTTGTAAGATCGCTTCTTGAGTAAAGCACCATAGAAAGGCTTCGAGGAATGGGTGTTGCACTCATAATCAACACATGCGGAAACTCACCCTTGCTCATCAGGGTTTTACGCTGTTCCACACCAAATCTGTGCTGCTCATCAATAATCACAAGTCCGAGCCTGTTAAAGTCCACGCCCTCCTGCAGCAATGCGTGAGTACCGACCACAAGGTTGACCCTGTGTTGAGCTATGTCGTCGTAAAGCGCCTCTTTATCCTTGCTCACACCGGTAAGGAGCACCGGTTTCAGTTTATCGTAAACCTGAACAAGTTTAAGGGCTTCAGTGTATATCTGCTGGGCAAGTGGCTGAGTTGGCGCCATAAATGCCACCTGATAACCGTTTTCCACAGCAACAGCGGCCGCAAGAAGAGCCACGACTGTCTTGCCACATCCTACATCACCCTGAAGCAGTCTCAGCATGGGCTTATCCTGACTCATATCACCCACAATCTGGGATAGCGCACTTTTCTGGTCATCCGTTAGCCTGAATGGTAGCGCATCGATCAATCTATCAAGAAACGACTGATCCCATTTTATTTTTGGTGCACGCTTTGACGTAAGACGCTTCTGTTGCAATTTCAAACCAAAGATTAACAGAAATAGCTCCTCATACTTCAGACGCTTTATATACCTATTCTCCGATGCGCCTGAGTGCATGTTCCCCAATACATCGCTCAAAAAAGGAAGCCTGTTTCTTGCTATAACCGTGTAAGGCAAAAAATCATAAGGGGTCCGGGGTTGCTCAAGCATGATTTTCCGGATGATCTCTGCCAGTTTCTTCGGTTTTACACCTGCAACGGTGGGATATACCATCTCCTTTCGCTCCCTGAACTTGTCCGGTCTAACAATTCGTGGGTGGTACATCTGTACCCTGCCGGCTTTAATTTTGACCTGTGATTCACAGATTATCTCATCGCCTATAGAAACAGATGCGATCAAGCGCTTCGTGAATGCCGTAAGCCTAAACCAGTAACAGAAAACAAAACCATTTTCTGTAGCAAGGGTCAGGCTTATCACGCCTTTTGATTGACTTTTGGCAATCACCTTTCCACGAACAGCGTAGTAATCCCCATCAACACTAACGGGCCTGATGGAGTAATCCTCTACCCTCAAAGGTTTTATGTATAGCAGGTCTACATTTCTTTCAAATCCTTTTTCAATGAGCTTGCCGACAGACTTATCATGGACCGGATCTATACTGGAAAGCAACCACCTGGCGCACTTCTCAAATTTAAGAAGACTCTCTTCCTTCTTCAGAAGCTTGAAAACAGCCTGGAAATCCTTCTCAAAAAGAGCCTTTAGCAGTCTGCTTTCAAGCTTATCCAGCGTCTTGCGAAACAGGCTCTCCTTCTGCATCGACCCTACTGGTAGAAAACGGCAAACTTCTCAACCGGCTCCCTGTCCATCCTGAGTTTATTTATATGAGCTTCCATATCAGGATAACCAAGGACAATAGACATAACGATCATCTTCTCCTGTGGTATATTGAGCTCTTCATGCAACACATCAGCATACGCAACAACAGATGTCTGCGGACATGTAGCAAGACCAAACTCGAGTGCCGTAAGCATTATCGTCTGGGCAAATATCCCCAGATCCACAAATGCTTCTTCGCCCAGACGCCTATCCCTCATGATCAGCAGGTCCACAGGAGCCCCGAAGAATCGGAAGTTCTCAAGTATATGCTCCTTCAGTTTCTCCTTATCCACTTTTGGATCTATGCCTTTATGCTGAAAAACCTTAACGTTGCAAGCCTTTCTGCGAGCTTTGATGAAGTCAGGCGCATCTTTTGAACCGTAATTGAAATCATACCTTCGCTCCCGTCCGCTGTTCACAGCATCGATAAGTTTTCTGCTGACCCTATCTTTGGTTTCACCCATAAGGACTATAACTTCCCACGGCTGAGTGTTGTGTCCTGATGGTGCAAACCTTGCAATATCCAGAATCTTATACACCGTTTCTTTGTCGACAGGTTTATCGAGATATGCCCTCACCGAGAACCTCTGTTTCACCGCATCAACAACGTTCATGGCAACCTCCTTCACTCTCAAAGCCTCTTTTTGACCTCTTCTACATCACGTTTAATCTGTCTAACCAGATCATCAATCCTCCTGAAGCGCTTCTCAGGCCTGATAAAATCGATAAAATCTATCTCCATGCGCTTGCCGTATATATTTGAGCTAAAATCTATAAGAAAAGCCTCCACGTGCCTTGTTGTACCCTTGAAGGTGGGATTGGTACCAACATTGATAGCAGCCCTGTACTTCTTCGAATCCACATAAGCATAGCCGGCATAGACACCGTCCATCACTATAACTCCACCCTTTGGATAAATGTTGGCAGTAGGGAAACCAAAAGTAGAACCTCTACCTGCTCCTTTCCTGACATAGCCGCTGATTCTATAGGGTCTGCCAAGAAACCTGTTTGCATTAACAACATCCCCTTTTCTGAGGAATTCTCTTATAGCCGTTGAGCTAACCACCATACCATCAATCTTTACAGGTGGTATAACAATCAACTCAAAATCGAACCGCTTTGACAGCTCCTTTAGTGTTTTCACGCCACCCTTTGCATCCTTGCCGAAGGTGTAATCGTGGCCCACGCACACACACCTAACCGAAAGCCTCTTCAGCAGGATCTCCTCAACAAAAAGCTCTGGCTCCAGGCTTGCAAACTCAGGTGTAAAACGAACGCAAACCACCACCTTGATACCAAGCTTTTCTGCTATTCTGACCTTTTCCTTGAAGCTCTGTATGATCAGCGGCTCCTTACCCGGAGACACAACCTTCAATGGATGAGGATAAAATGTGAATAGCACAGGCGTTCCATCTATTGCCCTGGATTTCTCAACGGTTTTCTTTATAAGTTCTTGATGACCGAGGTGCAAGCCGTCGAAGTTGCCGAGTGCAACAACAGGATCCTTTATGGGACAGCTACCATCTATGTGTCTGATGATCTTCATACGTTAAACCTGAAGTAGATCACATCACCGTCCTGAACGACGTAATCCTTACCCTCAAGGCGCATCAAGCCTTTCTCTTTAGCCTGCTTCTCACCGCCTGCTGCAATATAGTCATCGTATGCAATAACCTCAGCCCTTATGAAACCACGCTCAATATCACTGTGAATAACACCAGCTGCCTCCTTCGCTGTTGTACCACGTTTTATCGTCCAGCTACGAGCTTCCTTCTTGCCTGCTGTGAAGAAACTTATCAAGCCAAGCATCCTGTAGCCCTCACGGGCAAGTCTATCAAGACCAGATTCCCTTATACCCAGCATCTCCATGAATTCCCTTTTTTCCTCATCGCTTGTGAGCCTCGAGATCTGCTCTTCAATCTTGCTTGAGAGAACAACAACAGGAGCTGACTCCTCCCGAGCCACTTCAACCACCTTCTCCGAATACTCGTTGCCTTCTATCTGATCCTCAGGTACGTTGGCAACGTATATCACAGGCTTCAAGCTCAAAAGCCTCAACTCCTCAGCAAGCGACCTGGCTTCATCATCAAGCTTTGCTTTTCTGAGGGCAACTCCGTTATTTAAAGTCCTTTTGATCTCATCCAGAAGCTCCAGTTGTTTCTTAAGCGACTTATCACCGGACTTTGCAAGCCTCTGCGTTTTCAAGTATCTATTCTCAACGGTTTGCAGATCAGCAAGTATAAGTTCCGTGTCAACAATCTCAATGTCCCTTACCGGATCAATTGTGCCTTCCTGGTGAACAATATCCTCATTCTCAAAACAACGAACAACATGCACAATCACCTGAACATCACGTATATGAGAGAGAAATCTGTTGCCAAGACCCGCACCGGTACTTGCTCCTTTAACAAGGCCCGCTATGTCCACAAACTCCACCACAGCTGGTGTCACCTTTGCCGGTTGCACCAGCTCAGCTATCCTGTAGAGTCTCTCATCTTTCACTGGAACAATTCCAACATTTGGATCTATGGTGCAGAATGGAAAATTTGACGCCTCTGCCTGCTGATTACTCAAAGCATTAAAGGTCGTCGATTTACCCACATTGGGAAGACCCACAATACCGCATTTGAAACCCATAGCATCTCCTTCAGCGTTAACTGTACAGATGGCATATTACCCTCTTTGGTCTAAAAATTCAATTTATCCAGATCGTAACGCAGCAGGATTTGACTTTGTCTGGTTTTTTTGGCATAATAGGTTGACCAAATTATACCCGCAAAATACGTTTATATAAAGGGGGGAGATATGTTAGTGGAGCTCAAAGACACGAAAGGTGTCGTCATTGATCCGAATCCTGATTTTGTCATGAGAGCTAACCTCACGCCGGGGGAGTATGAGAGGCTTACCAGGTGGGCGCAGGAAGATTTCGAGGGCTTCTGGGATCACTTTGCAAAGAAGGAGATCGACTGGTTCAAACCCTACAGCCGCGTAATCAACGAAGAAAACGCGCCGTTCTACCGTTTTTTCGAAGATGGTGTGCTAAACATGTGCTACAACTGCGTTGATCGGCATGTTACCACCAGAAAAAAGAACAGGGCTGCAATTCTGTGGGAAAACGAACGGGGTGAAAGCAGGATCCTCACCTACCGAGAGCTGCAGTTTCAGGTAAACAAGTTTGCCAACGTGCTGAAGACGCTTGGAGTTAAGAAGGGCGATGTGGTCATCATATACATGCCCATGATACCGGAATTGCCCATTGCCATGCTTGCATGTGCCAAGATCGGCGCAATCCACTCGGTAGTTTTTGCAGGATTATCGGCAAAGGCACTAAGGGAGCGCATCGTTGATGCAGGATCAAAGATAGTAATAACCTCGGATGGTGGCTTCAGGGGAGGAAAAACCATCCCTCTGAAGGAGAATGTGGATAACGCCATCAGAGAACTAAAACAGGTCAAATATGTGGTTGTTGCAAGACACGTGCACAGGGATGTACCCATGAAAACCCTGAGAGACTTCTGGTGGCAGGACCTTATGAGTGATGAGGATTATGCAAAACCACATCTGGAGCCCGAACCCATGAATGCTGAAGATCCGTTATTCATCATGTACACATCCGGCTCTACCGGTAAACCCAAAGGTGTGGTACATTCGACAGCAGGATACCTGTTGTGGCGCATACTTACATCAAGATGGGTATTTGATCTCAAGGAGGAGGACACATTCTGGTCAACGGCAAATATCGGCTGGATCTCTGGTCACTCCTACACACTCTACGGACCACTCTCCATAGGCTCCACAACCTTCATATATGAAGGTATGCCCACATATCCTGCCCCAGATCACTGGTGGTATCTGATAGAAAAATACAAGATAAACGTGATGTACACAGCACCTACAGCTATAAGAGCACTGATGAGATATGGTGAAGAGTACACAAAGAAGCACGATCTTTCATCCCTCAGGCTGCTGACCACAGGCGGAGAACGACTCAACGAAGCAGCATGGCTATGGTACTACGAACATGTGGGCGGCAAAAGGTGCCCAATTATAGATGCCTATGGACAGACCGAAACGGCCGGCCATATGCTCTCCTCGCTGCCTGTCGTGCCGCAAAAACCCGGCTCTGTGGGCATTCCGGTACCCGGCATCTTTCCAGATATTGTAGATGAGAATGGTCAGATAATCACAGAACCACACAAGACCGGGCATCTTGTATTCAAAAAACCCTGGCCATCGATGGTGAGAACACTCTGGGGTGACGACGAAGCGTATATCGATGTGTACTGGAAAAAATTCAACAACAAATACTACTACACTGGAGATCTTGCTTATAGAGACGCCGATGGCTATTTCTGGATGGAAGGCAGGGCAGACGATGTTATCAACGTATCCGCTCACAGGATCGGCTGCGCCGAGATCGAGAGTGCTCTTACCTCCTGCGAGCTCGTTGCTGAAGCCGCTGTTGTTGGTAAACCCAATGAGATTACAGGCGAAGAGGTGTTTGCCTTTGTGGTACTCAAAGAAGGTGTGGACAAAACAAGACACGATGAGATTGTAAGAAAACTCAGAGAGTATGTAAGACAGCAGGTTAGCCCGATAGCCAAACCATCCGAGATTGTATTTGTCGATGCCCTACCAAAGACACGTTCGGGCAAGGTCTTAAGGAGGGTGCTCAAAGACCTTGCAGCTGGCAGGGAGTTAAAACAGGATCTCTCCACGCTGGAAGACAAAAGCGTACTTGATAAGGTCAAGTTCGCTATAGAAAATAGATACGAAGATATACTGGAAGGCGAAGGTTAATCAAAAAAAGCCGCTGTCTGTTAACCTGCAGCGGCTTTTTTCTTTCCAAGATAAGCTTCCTGTATCTCAGGAGAGGCAAGTAGTTCAGCAGATGTGCCAGAGAAAACGATCTTGCCCACTTCCAGCACGTATCCCCTATCGGCGAGCTTAAGCGCAGCCTTGGCATTCTGCTCCACAAGCAGAACGGTCACGCCTGTCTGTTTTATCTGTCTGATTGTGTCAAATATGGTTTTGACTAACACCGGCGCAAGGCCAAGACTTGGCTCATCAAGCAGAAGCATCTCAGGATCACTCATAAGCGCTCTTCCTATGGCAAGCATTTGCTGCTCACCACCGGAGAGCGTACCGGCAAGCTGCTTTCTCCTCTCATTGAGTCTGGGAAACAGCTCGTAGATCCACTCAAGAGTGCTGCGGTTTACTTTTTTCTTTGTATAGGCACCCAGCATCAGATTCTCTTCAACGGTCAAAGTACCAAAGACGCGCCTGCCCTCCGGTGCGTGGCTGATGCCAAGGGCAACAATCTCATGAGCAGGCAGAGAGGTTAGCTCCAGATTCTTGTACCTGATGCTGCCTGATTTTGCCTTTATCAAACCACTGATTGTACGCAGCGTGGTTGTTTTTCCCGCTCCGTTTGCTCCCAGTATGGTAACAACCTCGCCTTTGTAAACCTCAAACGATATTCCCTTAACCGCTTCTATGCTTCCATAGGAAACGTGAAGATCCTCAACAACAAGCAGTTTTTCCCTTTCACTCATCTTCGTCCTCACGACCCAGGTAAGCCTCAATAACACGAGGATCGTTCTGGATGTCCTCCGGCTTACCTTCGGCTATCTTCTTGCCAAAATTCAATACACTTATGTACTCTGTCAGATTCATCACAAGATCCATGTTGTGCTCTATAAGAAGTATGGTAACACCCATATCCCTGATGTGTTTGATTGTATCCACAAGCTCCAGACGCTCCTTATCATTCAAGCCGGCTGCCGGCTCATCCAGTATGAGCAGTTCGGGTTCGGTGGCTAGCGCCCTTGCCATCTCAATCTTCCGCTGGATCCCATAAGGCTGGCTGGAAGCCGGTAAGGTAGCATACTCTACAAGCCCAAACAGCTCCATGTACTGCCTGACCTTCAGCCAGTTTTCCTTCTCATCCTTGTAGTAAAACGGCGTATGGATAATACCGTGCCACCATCGCTGTTTGCTTTTGAAGTGACGGCCCGAAATGATGTTTTCAGCAACACTCATCTGACCGAACAGCCTTATTGTCTGAAACGTCCTAACTATGCCCAGATTGGCAATGACGTGCGGTTGAAGTCCCGTTATATCCTTCCCTTTAAAGATTATTCTGCCTTTTTCGGGTTTGTATACACCGGTTATGCAGTTGAAGACGGTTGTTTTGCCGGCTCCATTTGGACCTATGATACCGTAGATCTGCCCCTTCTCAATACTTAATGACAGATCATCCACGGCAACAAGTCCGCCAAATATCTTGGTTATGCCCTGCAACTCAAGCAATACCATGGCTACTGTTCCTTAAAGAAGTATTTGGGTATTCTACCGAAGCGCGCAGGCCATATACCTCGTGGTCTCCAGATCATAATCAAAATCATGGCTATTCCGAACACCAGATATCTTGCCTCAGCGAACTGCCTGAACATTTCAGGCACCACAAACATGAAGAAGGTGCCAAGCAAAACCCCCTCAATGGAAGACGGACCACCCACCAGCACTATAGTGAAAAACAAAACCGACTGCATAAAATCGAACGCTTCCGGCGAAACAGCTGAAAACTGAACCGCAAATACAACACCGGCAAGTCCTGCTATAGCGGCACTTAAACCGAACGCATACAGTCTATAGAAACGCGTATTGATCCCGATACATTCACTTGCGAGGGAATCCTCATTTATGTAGTGAAGTGCTCTGCCTATCTTGCTTGTTTCCAGATTACGAATTATAACCAGTGTTAGTATCAGCAAGCCGAAAGCAAGATAGTAGATAGCCGTTTGAGAGGCAAGAGAGATACCGAAAATCTTTATTGGTGCTATACCGAATATGCCATTGGGACCACCAGTCAAACCCAGGACGTTGTTCTTCAGAGCCTGCGTGAATACGATATTGAAACCGATAGTTGTAACAAGCAGATAGTCACCCCTCAAATGCACAATCGGGGCTGCCAGAAGAATACCGAAAACCAGTGGCAGGATTACAGCAACGGGAATAGTTAGCAGCACAGGCCATCCATAGACCGTGTTAAGAATGGCTGTTGAGTAGGCGCCCAAGCCAAAGAAGATTGCATGTCCCATATCGAACATGCCTGCACGCCCGAGCACTATATCCTGACTCAACGAGACTGCAGAATAGATGAGGAAGGTCGTTGCCACTGATTCCCAGCGGGAGTTCAGTACAAAAGGCATCACGAGCAGAGCCAGAAAAAACGCTCCATAGAGGAGCTTCCTATTGTTTTCCATCATACCTTCTCCGCTACCCTTTCACCCAGAATTCCTGTGGGCCTGAAGATCATAATGATGATCAGCAGCACATAGGTAAGCGCAAGCGCCCAGCTACTGGATAGGTAGCCGGCAATAAAGGCGTTGAATATACCAAGAAGCATACCACCGAGCATTGCTCCAGGTATATTGCCAATACCACCGATAATCGCAGCAACAAAGGCGTTTAAGCCATATATCCAGCCCATGTTGAAATAGATACCGCGGTAGTACATACCTATGAAGAGCCCGCCCACAGAACCGAGAGCAGAACCGATAATAAAGGTGGTTACAATAACCTTGTCAACGTTGATACCCATGAGTCGTGCGGCATCCTGATCGATGGCGCTTGCCCTCATGGCAGTGCCCAGTTTGGTTCTGTTAACAAACAGGTAGAGAACAACCATTAAAACAAAGGACACCACCAAAACAATAAGCTGCATGAGGCTCAGATAGACACCGTGCAGATCCCAGTTGATGTTCGGTATTATGTCAGCTGGAAATATTCTCGGCATCGGGCCCCAGATCAGCATAATACCGTTTTCAATCGCAAGTGAGGCACCCAGAGCGCTCACAACAGCACTCAATCTGGGTGCCCTTCTAAGCGGGCGGTACGCCATACGCTCAAGCAGCACACCAAAGAAAGAGATAACAATAGCGGTTACCACAAACACAACGGCTATTATAAGCAGGCGGGATGAAAAGACGCCCACAAGTTGCATGGTTATTACAAGACCAATGTAGGCAGAAAGCGCAACAAGATCGCCATGAGCGAAGTTAATCAACTTCAAAACACCATAAACCATCGTGTAGCCAAGGGCGACGAGAGCATAAATGCTCCCGATCGTCAGCCCATTGACTAACTGCTGCAGGAAGATCTCCATTCAAAGCACCCTGATTACTTTTCTTTGTAGACGATGTGGTACTTCAGATCTGGACCGATCCTGTAAGCCATATAAGCAGATCCTATCCTTTCACCGTTGGGAGCAAAGCTTATTGGACCGGTTATACCCGGGAAGTCTTTCAGCTCATAATGCAGGTAGTGCGCAATCTTTCTTGTGTTCAGGGACTTGGTCTGTTTTATGGCATAAAGGATTACCCTCAAACCGTCAACATTGAACAGTGTCCAGATGCTTGCAGGATTCTCGTGATATGCAGCCCTGTAAGCCTTCAAGAACTTCTTTGCAGCATCATAAGGAAGCATATTGGGCAGAGGAACGTTAATCAAATAGGAACCCACAGCAGCCTTTCCAGCAAGCTTAATGAACTCAGGATTGTCATTGGAGTCGCCACCGACAAAGTCAGCCTTGATACCCAGCTGGACCATCTGAGCCCTGATGAGGCCACCATCGGTGTAGTAGCCGCTAAAGTAGATAACGTCAGGGTTGTAAGATTTGATCTTCGTTAGAATCGGTGTAAAGTTCTGAGCACCGGATGTGATCTTACCGTAATAGATCACATTTCCACCCATCTTCTTGAGTTGCTTGATTACCTCATTTGCCAGGTTTGTGGAAAATGTGGAATAATCGGAAATAACGGCTATCCTCTTGTAGTGCTGCTTCTTCAGGAAAAACTCGGCTGTAAACTTTGCTTCAGCTGAGTTCGGAGAAGAGTTCCTGAAGAACGTCCAGTAGCCGTGCTTAACCAGTGTATCACTTGTACCATCGGACGTCTGAAGCACACCAGCCCTGTAATAAATCGGCTCAGCTGCCTCTGTGCATGTGGATGTGTAAGAACCGATAACAGCTATAACACCGTCATCCACAAGCTGTCTTGCGCAGACAGCAGCCTTCTGAGCTTGGCCTTCATCGTCGCAGGTGTAAACCTTGATCTTTCTTCCCAGAATGCCGCCCTTTTCATTGACCTGCTTAACAACAAGCCTCACAGCCTTATCGATAGACTGGCCCTCACTTGCGAATTTACCTGTGATCGGTGCCTGAACGCCAATCTTGATAACGCCTGCCGCCATTGCCTGTAAGCCGAAGGCAAGCGTCACCACAAGAGCCAGCAGTGCCAAAAGACCCTTGCGCAACATAACGCACCTCCTAAAATTTATCTCAGCTTGCAAACATTATAAGAAAAATTAAGCTAAAATCAAATCCAAAATTTCAATATATTGAAAGGTTTTTTATTTAATGAAATAGGTAGAATGCTTAAAATCAGTTAATCCCTCACATTTTTTCCGTCCATCCTTTGTTAGAATTGCCGTTCTAAAGGCAACAGGGTGTGTGAACTTCAAGTTAATAAAGTTAAAAACCACTTTAAAGGGCATCCTGTCAAGAAAGGTTTGCGCTTGAAAAAAGACAACCGATTTATATACTTATCCCAAAAGCGGTGAAGGGGGTAAGAAGTGCGAATAGCCATTAACGGTTTCGGAAGGATAGGAAGAGCTTTTTTTAGAACCTCAATAGGATATGACGATATAGAAATAGTTGCAATAAACGATCTAACCGACGCACACACACTGGCTCATCTGCTGAAATACGACTCCGTCCACGGTGTTATTCGCGACCATGAGATACATGCTGAAGAGAATGCGATCCTCTTTGATGGGAAAAGGATACATGTTTATGCTCAAAAGGACCCTTCAGCACTACCCTGGGCAGACCTGGGTGTAGATGTGGTGCTTGAGTCTACGGGACTCTTCAGAACAAGACAGAAGGCTTCAGCACACCTGCAAGCCGGTGCAAAAAAGGTAGTTATCAGTGCTCCTGCCAAAAGCGATGATGTGCCTACGGTTGTGCTTGGTATAAACGACAAGGGGTTTGACTTTGCAGGCAACGATATTATCTCCAACGCTTCCTGCACAACAAACTGCGTGACACCTGTAGCAAAGGTGCTAAACGACCACTTCGGCATTATCAGGGGCTCGATGACCACAGTGCATTCGTACACCAACGATCAGAGGATTCTGGATCTGCCGCATAAGGATCTAAGAAGGGCAAGGGCAGCCGCAGAGAACATAATACCTACAACAACCGGCGCGGCTATAGCTGTTGGACTTGTAATTCCAGAGCTAAAGGGTAAGCTGGATGGAATCTCTATGAGGGTGCCAACGGCAAATGTATCCATCGTTGATCTTGTTGTGGATGTGGAAAAACCAACAAGCGTTGAAGAGGTAAACGCAGCAATGAAAAAGGAGAGCGAAACGAACCTGAAAGGCATTCTGCAGTACATAGAGGAACCCGTTGTCTCAAAGGATCTAAATGGCAACCCGTACTCAAGCATCTTCGACGCCCTGGGTACAATGGTTATCGATAAAAAACTGGTTAAGGTGTTGGCATGGTACGATAATGAATGGGGCTATTCATCGAGGCTAAGAGACCTTATGCTAATCTTGAAGGACCATATAAAATGAAGTACATAAACCAGGTTGATCTGTCCGGAAAAACCGTCTTTATCCGATGTGACTTCAATGTTCCTCTGGATGAAAACAGCAACATTACAGACGACACAAGAATAAGAAGGGCTCTACCAACAATACTCTATGCCATAGACAACGGTGCAAAGGTGGTTCTGGCTAGTCATCTCGGCAGACCCCACGGCAAAAGGGATCCATCACTATCGCTACTACCCGTTGCCAAACGTTTGGCTACCCTGTTGAGACGACCTGTAGAGTTTATCGATAGATGTGTGGGTGACGATGTCGAAAAAAGGGTTGCCGAAATGAAGCCAGGTCAGGTGGCTCTGCTTGAGAATCTGAGATTCCACATAGAAGAGGAAAATGACTCCGAAGAGTTCGCAAGAGAGATGCTCAAGCTCTTTGATGTTTATGTAAACGACGCCTTCGGTGTCTCACACAGAAAACATGCATCCGTTCATATGTTGCCCAAACTCGCTCCAATTGCAGTTGCTGGCTTCTTGATGAAAGAGGAGCTTGAAACCTTTAAGAAGGTCATGGAAACAAACAACCGACCGTTTGTTGCCGTCGTTGGTGGTGCAAAGGTTTCAGGCAAGCTTGGATGCCTTAAAAATCTCCTTGACAAAACTGATAAAATCCTTATTGGTGGTGCGCAGGCATTTACCTTTCTAAAGGCTCTTGGCTATCCGGTGGGCAAAAGCCTGGTAGAAGATCACCTTATGCCTGCAGCACTGGAGATTATGGAGCTTGCAAAAAAGAAGGGAGTAAAGCTGTACCTGCCTGTGGATTTTGTCTGTTCAACGGGTATTGACGACATAACAAACCGTGTCACGGCTACCTACCAGGAGATACCTGAAGATAAGATGGGTCTCGACATAGGACCGGCTACATGCCAGCTGTTTAAGGAGGCGCTTGCCGATGCAAAAACTGTACTCTGGAATGGACCCATGGGAGTCTTTGAGGTCAAAGCCTTTTCTAATGGCACAAAGGCTGTGGCTCAGGCGATTGGTGAATCTAAAGCCTTCAGTTTTGTTGGTGGTGGTGATACGGCAAAAGCAGTTAGAAGGGTTGGTGAGAAACAAAACATGAGTTACATTTCCACAGGCGGCGGTGCCTCACTTGAGCTGTTAGAAGGAAAGGTTCTCCCTGCCATAGCCGTTCTGGAGGAGAAATCATGAGAAAAATAGTAGCAGCCAACTGGAAGATGCACTTCACGCTTCAGCAGGCTGCAGAGACTGCTCAATCGATAAAAGAACTAATACAACCAGAGGGTGTTAGTGTGATCCTGTGTCCGCCGTTTGTATATCTGCGCACGGTGCACGAGATACTTCACTCAACACCAATAGCCGTAGGTGCGCAAAATATGTACCACGAAGAAAAGGGTGCATTTACGGGGGAGATATCACCCATTATGCTTCTGTCGATTGGCTGTGAATATGTGATCATTGGACATTCGGAACGCAGGCATATCTTCAATGAAGACAATAACTTAATTAACATGAAGATAAACAGTGCAATTAAGCATGGATTAAAACCCATCCTGTGTGTGGGCGAAACGCTGAACGAAAGAAAAAACGGTCTACAACTAACCGTTGTAAAGGAGCAGCTGGAGAGTGCACTTGATGGTATTGACAGCAAGGGAGAACTCATCGTGGCATACGAACCGGTATGGGCAATAGGTACAGGTGTTGCAGCAGATGTGGATACCATAAGCAAGATGCATGCTTTTATACGGTCTATAGTCGATGATACGCCGATCCTCTACGGTGGCAGTGTAAAACCGGAAAATGCCAGCGAACTGAGTGCTATAGAGGATGTTGATGGATTCCTCGTGGGTAGCGCTTCGCTGGATGCAAAAAAATTCGCCGAAATAATAGATAAATTCAGGCAGGTTAAAGGAGTGTAGCTGATGCTTACATTGCTGATCGTTATTCAGGTAATTCTGGCAATTATCCTCATTACAATTATACTGATGCAAAAAGGCAAAGGTGCCGAGATGGGTGTATCTTTTGGTGCCGGTGCAGCTGACACGTTGTTCGGTTCTACTGGACCAATGCCCTTTCTTGCAAAGGTAACGTGGGCGCTGGCTTTTCTTTTCATGGTAAACTCCATTGGAATAACCTACATCGTCTATCATGCGAACACATCGTCCATTATAAAAAACGTACCGGCAAACACAGGTGTATCGAAAACTCAAAAATCTATCAAGATAAACGTAAACAAAAAGACGGAAAAACCCAAGGGTGCTCCGATTACCAAGTAGAATATCCCTTTTCCTTAGCATCATAGCGTTTATCCTGTTTGTACAAACATGTCACAGTGCAAGCAGGATAAACTTCGTCCTTGCTGCTGGGCCCAAGCGTCTTATTCCCTTCCTGGCAACCGACTCCGCAAGTGGAGAGATTTCTTCATTCATTTTCAACGGACTGTTGAAATTCGACAAAAACATGAATATCACCGGAGATCTGGCAAAAAGTTACGAGATTAAAAATGGCGGTAAAACAATAATCTTCCATCTAAGAAAAAATGTACTCTGGCAAGATGGCACACCGTTTACTGCCGATGATGTAATTTTCACCTACAAGACAATCATCAACAAGAATACACCTACTCCCTACTCTGGCCAGTACACAATCATAAAAAGCATGAAAAAGATAGACAACTATACTGTAGAGGTCGACTACCCGTATCCGTTTGCGCCGGCACTCTACTCCTGGATGATGGGCATTGTGCCCAAACACCTGCTGAAAAATGTAAAAAACATAGCGACCTGCAAGTTCAACAGAAAACCCATTGGCACAGGACCCTACAGGCTCGTGCGCTGGAAAACCTCACAGTATCTAATCCTTAAGGCAAACAGCCACTACTTTATACACAAACCTTATATTGATGAGATCTTCTACAGGATCATCCCCGATAAGATCACCACCCTGCTTGAGTTAAAGAAAGGCTCACTGGACCTTGTAAACTTAAGCCCTCTGGAGTACAGATACGAGTTGAACGAGTTTGTAAAAAAACATTACAATGTCTATTTCCAGCCCTCAGCAAGCTACACCTATCTGGGCTTTAATCTGCACGAGAGGCTCTTTAAAGATCTGCGTATAAGAAAAGCCATTTGCATGGCAATAAACAGAGAGGAGATAAACAAAACGATTCTGCTTGGATATGGTGTTGTTGCAGATTCAATCTATCCCAAGGACTCACCTTACTTCGTAAAAAGAAAGGTGTGCTACTACGACCCTAAAGGAGCGCTAAAACTCCTCAGGGAGGCTGGTTGGAAAATGTCTAAAGACGGCATACTACACAAAAATGGTGTACCGTTTGAATTTACCATCTATACCAACGAGGGAAATAGCGAAAGGAAGTACGCTGCCATAATGGTACAGGAGTACCTGAGGCGCATAGGAATCAGAGCAAAACTTAGAATCCTCGAGTGGCAGGCCTTCTTGAAACTTGTCAATGAAAGGCATTTTGACGCTGTCATCCTTGGCTGGCAGCTCGGTGCAGATCCGGACCAATACTCAATATGGGATTCCAAAAGCGACTTCAAAGGGGGCTTTAATTTCGTAGGTTTCCACGATAGCCGGGTAGATAAGCTTATTGAGGAAGGCAGGCGCACATTTGATAAACGCAAAAGAAGGCGTATCTATCTTGAGATAAATCGCCTGATTACCGAGCAGATACCCTATGTTTTCCTGTATTATCCAACATCGATAACCGTCGTCAGCAAAAGGTTCAGCGGAATAAAGCCCGCAAAAGCGGGCATAATGTACAATTTTATCGAATGGAAGCCTCAACCCAACGCTGCCATCGAAAGATAACAGCTTTTTATGCAAATTCAGAAAGCTCTATCGCCTTAACAGGGCACACCTTAACACAGTAACCGCAGGCTATACACCTATCCTTGTAAAGCTCAACCCTCATTGTGTGCCTATCTTCGATAACAAGCGCATCTGTAGGACAAACTGGAAGACAGAACCCGCAATGGTAGCATTTCTCCTCATCCCTATCGATGGTCTCTTCAATAAACTGCAGTTCTACACCGTTTCTCCTCAAATACTCAATACCCCTGTTAAAGTCCTCCTCTTCTCCTGCAATCTCCAGTATGAGCCTGCCTTCCTTACGCGGGAAGATCTGAGCGCTCATTATGTTAAACGTGAGATTAAATTCCCTTACCAGATTCGATGTGAGTGGTTTTCCCGCTATCTCTTTAGGAAACCTCAGCGCAACCTTTTTGGACAGCATAACAGGCTTATACCTCCTAATTCGTACTGCTTAAGCAAGAGTTATGTCCCCCCAGATACCGAGCCTATCCTGACTGATGAATAGGCACCCTAACACACCCTTTGACCGCGCAAATTCAATGGTCCTCTCTATATCATCCGGTGTCTCTATCATATTTGCACATCTTGTGGCTAATGCATCAGCCCTTGTGGCATTATCAGATACTATTAGCGCAAGATCCGCTCTGCCAAGACTGAGCGAGGGTCCTATCTTTGCGCTCGATGAGCATACACCGTAAGGATGCTGCCTGCATTTCAGCCTTACAGCAAGCTTGTCCTTAAAATGGGGATTCTCGGTATATACGCCAATCAAAGCTTCTCTTTCCAGTTTTAAAAAAATATCACCGCCATTTTCCACAATGCATTCGCTACAGTGCTTTAATATAAAACGACCTACGTGATCAGCAAAAGCACCAGCAACGCATGCCATTGGACCCACACCGGCAAATGCTGCCTCTGTGATCATCTCTCTTGCTATCGCAGGGGCCCGTCTATCCTGCCTTACAGGCTTCAAAGACACAAGGAAATCCCTGTTCTGTTCGATATAGCTATCAAGTTTCATACGCAGATCTCTAACCAGCTGGAACACCTCATATTCCATCTTTTTGCACGCCTCAATAAACAGATCCGTCTGTTTGTAAGAAACCTCGAAGCCTACAAGGCCCTCAAATGCGTAATTACGATAGAATCGCCTCATTCCAGACCTTTTATGTACTTCCCGGGCTCATAGTCGACGGGTCTCGGTAGTGGCTGCACCGGACTGGTTAGATAAAACTCCCTGTTTAGTATCCACTCCTTAAGCTTCTCAGCAATTTCAAGCGCCATATAATAACTCGAAAGCGGTGTAGCAGGAATCTGTTTACCATGCACGGTGATGGTACCGCTTCTGAGCTGTTTATAGTTTGTTGTTCCATAATTGTTATTTATTCTCCGCGGATAATCGTAACCATAGTCAAATATGTAGGCATCTATCTCCTCGTCGCTAACCGATGTGAAAAATGCCATCTCCTCATTCAGTATCGGTATGGGTACGCCCACGCCCACGGAGAGGGAGACGCCGTAGCCAAGGATGGATGCACCCTTTATATACCTATCGCTCATCTGTTTCATATCGCCGATAACAGCAAGCGCCCCGGCACCGGTTTTGGGTACACCCCGGCTGTTGCGCTCCTCGTTTGGATTATGCTGCGTGCCATGGTAAATCACATAGCCAACTCCGCCACCGAGAAAAATCCTCGTTCCAACGCCTATCGTCAGATAGAACGGATCGTTCAGTAGTGGTGAGAGCTGACCGGCAGACGAGTAGGTGGCATTAGCCATCTTAGGCTTCAAAACACCCATGTACGTATAAACAGTTCTATCTGTTGTATTGATAGCCACCGAGTAGTTCTGATAGGCATTCCGTGGGTTAAGAAGTGTGGCCTCCCTCAAATCATCTATCGTAATATCCATTTCTATTCGCTTCGCAGGATAACAATCGGTGCCGTAGCCTTCAGCAACAAGATGCACTTTTCTGCCGGCTATCAGATCCTCGATAACATGCCCTCCGCCGTATGCAAATCTACCCGGATGCACAGCATTTAGCGGATCGTCTCTCTTTACTGCTGTGGCACCAATGTATGCATCCACAGCCGCCAACGCTCCGTATGCTTCAACATCGTTTAGCCACACACGCGCCGCTTTTATCTTTGGCTTTGTGTGGCCAAAGTTGATAAGTGCACCGCTTGAGCACATCGTGCCAAAGGTGCCTGTGGTTACCACATCTACCTTCCTTGCCGCCTCGACTATGCCCTCTCTTTTTACAATATCTATCATCTCTTCAGCATTCACAACCACCGCTTCGCCATTCTTAATCTTCTGATTTATCTCCTCAACCGTCTTGTTCACCTTAAACACGCTAACCTCCTGATTTATTCGGCAACCACCATATTTTTTCCCGAGGTCTTAGCCTTATAAAGTCGCTTGTCAGCTGTTATAATAAGTCGCATAATATCATGCACCTCATCCTTGAACTCTTCTGTGGAGGCCACGCCAGCGCTTACGGTGCATCTGATTTCCATGTTCTCTATCTCAATAACGTTGTTTTCAATAAGGCGTCTTATCTTCTCAGCCACCCTGTAGGCATTCTCCTTGCGCGTGTTTGGCAGAATGAGCAAAAACTCCTCCCCACCGTATCTAACCGGCAGATCAATGGATCGGGTGCAATTCTTTATCAGATAGCCTATGTTTCTTAGCACAGCATCGCCTACATAGTGGCCGTAGGTGTCATTAATCCGCTTGAAGTCATCCACGTCGATCATAACGACGGATAACGCCCTCTTGAACCTGTTTGTGCTCTCAAGTTCCCTTTTTGCAAGCAGGGTCATATGATGCCTGTTGTAAAGCCCGGTCAGTGGATCCCTGATGGACTCCTCATAGAGTTGCTTACTGCGGCTCTCCATGCAAAACAGGTATCTTTCCTGCAGTATAGCCATTGAAAGCGGTACTTCAAACTTTCTGATTATCTCAAGATCCGCCGGTATATTCAGATTGTTGTGATTAAAGGCAATAAAACACAGACCGTAGTGCTTGCCCCTTTTGTCTTTCACCGAAAATACATATGAGGTCTCCTGTATCGAAAACATGCTCAGTAGATGCGAATCGGTATAGAAAACACCGCCCTCTTTCAAGTAGTATGCCGCCTGGAGCATATTTCTGACGCTCACTACATTGTCGGTTATGGTAATTTCACCCTTTTCGGAATCCATCATTATGATCTTGTCCTCGTTGTCGTTTGCAACGTAAGCCCTGATGTACTCAACCACGTAAAACTTGTTCAATGAAGAGAGTACGCGATTGATGATATTGAAAAACTTCTCCTGGTAGGCAATTATCTCAATTATCTCCCTTAGAGCCTCGTTGAACTCAGAAAGCTTTACAATCTCACGGGTGTTCTCAAACTCTCCAAAAAGACCACAGCGCAGCTTCCTGAGCTCCCTTATGATTGGCCTTACAAATTCCTTTCGAATTATTGAACCGTGCTGTGGCGCAATCAGCTCTATCTCCCTGAGCTTCTCTATTTTATCCAGGCCGTTGTTGAGAATAATATTGCTTGGCATGTAGTGTTCGTGGAACGGTTTAAGCTTCATGAAGTAGTCGTAAGGGTCGCTTGCAAACAGCTCAAACTCTTCATTCATAGCACCAAACAGATCGCTGGAAAACAGCACCTTTGAGTTTTCATCAAACGAGCAGAAAGCGCCCGGAAAATGGAGGTAAGGTGTAAAAATAAACCTTAGTTTCCTGTCGCCAGCCTTCAAACGCCAGGTGTTTTCCTCCACCTCATAAAGATCCACATCCCAGTTGTGGTGTTTTAACAGAGCCCATGCACGCCAGTGTGTAACCACAGTTTTCCTTGTTTTCGAATCCTTTACCAAGTCCTCAACACAACCAACAATATCCGGGTCCTGATGATGGCAAATGAGATACTTAACACTGTCCAGTGGCACAACACGCTCTATTTTTTTGCGTGTCTCCTCGTAGGTTATTCTCGAACCCGGATCAATAAGTATGGATTCATCACCATTTTCAATGAGATAGACATGGCACTGAAACGGATCATTTGGAATCTTGCATCCTACCCAGTATACCTTCTCTGCTATCTCCACAGGCTCGGAATAGTTCATTTTGGTTTCTCCTCTATTTCCATATGGAACAACGCACACCTGTTATGTTTACAAAACCTACCCTTCCACCTTTCATGAAAACCATTGACTATCACAATTCGGTTTGAATTGCAACCGTTTTTCATTTCATCAAAATTTAACGAAACAGCACTGCTGCAAACATGTCCAGATCATTAAAGATGGTTTATACCCTCTTATCGATCCTCTTTAACAGCACAAATTTCCAAAACCGATACTCGAATAGCACATCAATCTCCTATTAAAACGCAAAGAAAGTGCATAATGCTTGATTGTCTACTCAACAGGCTTGACAAGGTCCGTATAATCTGTATATTTGTATCGCCTGTAATCTGGGATGGGCCCATAGCTCAGCTGGCTAGAGCCACCGGCTCATAACCGGTTGGTCCCAGGTTCGAATCCTGGTGGGCCCACCATTTATTTTATGGATGTTGCCAGAGTAGTTGAGATTCTCGAAGCATATTTCCCCTTATCCCTTCAGGAAGAGTGGGATAACTCAGGTCTTCAAATAGCGCCAGACGAGAGCAACGTTAAAGCTGTTTTACTGACACTTGATATTGGCATGAGTACTATAGATGAGGCCTGTAAAAAGGGGTGCAATCTTATTATCGCCCACCATCCGCTACTGTTCAATCCGCTTTCATCCTTGAATAGTTCTGTATATCCTGATAACGTCATAAGAAGTGCAATAAAGCACGGCATAGGCATATATGCCTTCCACACAAACCTTGACATAGCAAAAGATGGACTAAACGACTATCTCTGCAGGTTATTAGAACTTAACGATGTTGAACCACTACAGGAATACCCACCGGTCCGCATAGGTAAACTTCCAAGAAACATGGAGCTCAAAGAGGCTGTAGAGTGGATAAAGAAGAAGCTCTCTGTGAGTATGGTTAAGTACGTAAAAGGAAATGACAGGCGTATCTCCACCGTTGCCGTTTGTAGCGGTAGCTGTTCGGATATGATCTACAAGTTAAAGGAGCCGTTCGATCTGTTTCTAACTGGAGACCTGAAACACCACACGGCGGTCTACGCAAAGAACAGCGGTATAAATATCGTGGACGCAACACATTTTCACACCGAAAAGTTCGCGGTTGACATATTGAAGAACATACTACTGGAAAACGGAATAAAAGTGGTAATTAGCGAAACAGATGATATACCCTGGTTATACGCATAGGAGGTGAGCTTTGAATCAGGACTTAAAAAATTTGTTAAGGATTCAGGAGTTTGACAGGCGCGTTGCCTATCTTGAGGAGGAGTTGCAAAAGATAGATCAAAAAGAGGAAAAGATCCTCGAAGTGATCTCCATTAAGGAAGATCAGATTCGATCGGCAAAGGAAGAAAAGGAGGAGATCGAAAAAGACAAAGCGTTTAAGGAAGAGCTGCTCAACGATGTCATAGAGAATCTGAAGAAACTGGAAACAAAGCTCAACTCAGCAACAACAGAGAAACAGATGCAGGCGGTCAACATCGAAATCGATATAGCAAAAACAAACAAGAACGTGCTTGAAGAAAAGATAGTGTCACTCGAAGAGAGTATTGAGGAAAAAGAAAAGGACATCAAGGAGCTGGAGGATAGATACGCCCAGCTGCAAAAAACACTTGCTGATCATAAGGTGAAGTTCGACGCGCGCAGAAAAGAGATAAATGAAGAGATCGAAAAGATTAAAGCCGAGAAGGAGAGCCTTCTGGATACGATCAAACCCGAGCTTTTGAAAAAGTACGAACGATTGAATCGCTGGACAAAAGGTACAAGCATAGTACCTGTGAAACAGGGCGCCTGTTATGGTTGCTTTATGAAGGTTACTCCACAAATATTAGCAACGTTGGAAGAGACCGAAGAGATTGTTTACTGTCCGAACTGCGGCAGAATGCTTTACAAAGAAGACAAAGAAACCAGCAGTGAGAACAGCTGATTTCTTCAGACTTCTGCTTAAATACCGCTCAATAGAGAAACTACTTGAAAAACATCCCGACGTTTCTGAAGATGAAATCCTTTCCCACTTTAACAGGGTACTGGAAACCCTGACAAAGAACGAAGAGCCACCATTTGAGCTCTACTGTGATGGTGCATCAAGCGGTAATCCCGGTAACTCAGGCATAGGGTTTGTGATAAAACGCAACGGCAAAACACTTTTGACACACGAACAATATATCGGCAAAACCACAAACAATGTGGCTGAGTATACAGCACTTCTTGAAGGGTTGAAAAAACTCAAGGAATTGGGTGCAAACAGAGTCCGAATATTTAGTGATTCAGAGCTACTCACAAAGCAGCTGAACGGTTTATACGCTGTTAAGAGTCCTCATTTGAAAAAACTGTACAATGAAGCCAAAAAGCTACTTGAAAGCTTCGCCGACTTCTCAGTAATGCACATACCAAGAGAACAAAACAGAGAGGCCGATAGGCTTGCCCGAAGTGCATCGCAACAAAAAGTCAAATGATTACTGGATATACCAAGCATACAGACGATAGGAGAATGTAGCATACACATTGAGCCTGTCCAGCTTGAGCCTTTTTGGTAGCGGTGGAAAGGGTGCTGCCTCCCTTACAGCATCCATAGCCGCTTTATCCAGCAGCGGAAAACCGCTTGAGCGAAGGAGCTTCAGTGCAACAAGCCTGCCGTTTTTATCGATACTGAAAAGAAGAAGTAAGCTCCCCTGTTGATTCTTAAGCTGTGCCTCTTCTGGATACTCCCATACACCCTCGATCTGATCCTTAACATGCTGCATATACGAAGCATACTTTAATGACTGGGTACCAATGGAAACGGTTGCTTCCCTTTTCGCCTTTCTGTACTCGTAGTGTTTTGTGGTTCCACCAGGAAAGCCCGGATTGGATTTCTTTGCAAAGGGCACATAGAGCGCACCGGGGACCTTCAGAATTGGCGGCTTTGTCCTTGGTTTTTTTCGAATAGTCTTACCCCTATGCGTACCCTTCTTTGCCATCTGCAGCGGTTTCTTTTTCCCTTTCTGTCGGGGCTTTTTAACACCGGTTGACTTACCGGTCTCAGTTTTCTTGTGGACCCTGAACTGTTTTGAAGTACTTTTCTGTGGAACCGGTCTGCTTGCTGGCTTTCTCCTGGCTGGCGTAGCAGGATAGACCATGCCACCCGGCGGTCTGTTCGTAATGCCTAGTGGTATTTTTTCCTTTTTGCTCTTTATACGAGCCATGCCTTTTCTTGCAACGTTTGCTGCAATGAGATGCTTCTCCTTTTTTGTCTGCTTGATCCGGCTTTTAAGCTGGGGTAGCGTGATTATATCGACAAAATACTGTTTCGGCGGCGGAGGAATGGTTATCTTCTGTGTTTTTAAAAGCTCATAAACAAAAAACGCAACAAGCAGGTGAATAAAAATGGAAAAGATGAGGCTTAAAACAATCAGTTTGCGGTTGCTCATACCGGATAATATAGAGGTAAACATCGCGTTCCACAATAAAAATCTTCATGACTTTTCTTACCTTGATATTTCACACAGGTGCTGCTAAATTAATCTGGCAATGACTACCGTGTTTTTGATTGATGTGGACAATACACTCTACCCACCGGAAAAAGGCGTATTCAACGTAATAGACAAGCGCATAAACCGGTATATGGAAGAGGTGTTGCACATAGAGCCGAGTCTTGTAAACAAGATCCGCCTCTTTTACTGGAACCGCTACGGTACTACGATGACCGGGCTTATTCGACACTACAATATCAACCCGCACCACTTCCTCTCCTATGTCCACGATGTGGATGTAAGCTCAATCCTTAAACCAAACCCGGCCTTGAGAGAAAAACTAAGAGATATACCGATGGTAAAGGTTGCATTCACCAATGCCCCAAAAAAGCACGCCATCAATGTGCTTGAAGCGCTTGGAATTATTGATCTGTTTGTGGATATCTTTGACATTACAAGCGCCGATTTCATGGGCAAACCAAACAGGTACCCATACGAAAAGCTTATGAATTTTCTCGGCGCAAACAGCTACGTCATGGCAGACGACTGGGTTCAAAACCTTTTAACAGCAAAGGAGCTGGGTTTTAAAACAGTGCTTGTAAGCCCACAGAGCTCCGATGATGTGGATATTTGTGTAAGACGGCTTGAGGATATAGAGCCTGAGGTATTAGAGAAGTAGCAGTAACTCCCTGACCACTACGGCAGCCGTTACGCTTGATACGCCGGTCGGGTCGTAATGCGGAGAGAGCTCCACAACATCCGCAGCCACTATCCTGAGCTTGGAAAAAAGTTTAAATAGAGCAATTAAATCCTGGAAAAGTACCCCTCCAGGCTCGGGCGTGCCAGTGCCAGGCAGTACGGATGGATCCAGAACATCCAGATCAACGCTGAGGTAAACAGGTTTATCACCAATACGTTCAGCAAATTCTTCCGCTTTTGAGAAATCAAACATACAGAGATTTCTATCGCGAAGAGGAAGCAACATATCAAAGCGCGTCATGCTACGTATGCCCAGCTGATATAGATTCTCAAAGCCAACAAGTTCGGCTATCCGCCTCATAACGGTAGCATGCGATAGCTTTTCACCTCTGTAGGTGTCGGCAAGATCACTGTGTGCATCCAGTTGCACCACAACAAGATCGGAGAATCGTTCCTTCAATTGAGACACAACAGGATAACTAATTAGATGCTCCCCACCAATAGCTACAAACTTCTTTGAACGCTTAATTATGCCACCGAAGAAACGGCTCACAATCTTCATGTTGAGCTGCTTATCACCAAAGCTCAGTGGAATGTCTCCCATATCACAGATACGTTTATCGCGTAAATCCTTCTTGAGGTAAGGGCTGTAGGACTCTATACCGTAAGATGCTTCCCTGATAGATGAGGGTGCAAAACGGGAACCCGGCCTGAAGGTGGATGTGCCATCATAAGGCACACCCACCAGAAAGGTACTTGCCTTTTTGGGTGTGGAGGTTGCGCAGTAGAATCTCATCTATTCCCACCACAGGACCACGCAGGCGAATGCAGCACCATGCTCTTCAACCACGTGGTCAATCGCTATGCTTTCAATTCTCTCAATCTCGTATCCCCTATACTCCATACCCCACTTAGCCATTTCGATCACATGGGCCTCTGCCTCCTCGGCAGTAATACCCTCATCCTCGTATTCCATGATCAGGCCATTCTTATTCCTGTCTTTGGGTATGGCTATGGCAACAGCTGCAGCTATGCGCTCACCCTTTTTACTGGATGTTATCGCTGCATACGCAACAGGTACAAGATCCCCCGGAGGAAGTTCTATAGTTTCCCTGCGCTTGCAGCGCGGTGGCAGTATGGAGCTCATCTTCACAAGGTTGGTGTTGCCCACACCGCTTTTCAGCAAGGCAACATCAAACGCATTGAGCTCACTGAAACCCTCAGCGTTGGCAGCTTTGAGGGCGTATATATTAGGGGGATTGTTGAACATCTCTCCCTCCGCTTATTTTTAATGGTAAGCGCTATTTTCCTGCATTAAAGAGGGCTTGAAATGAAACCGTTCGATTTCTAAAACGCCTCTCAATACCTCTTTTTCTTCCGTATGACTCGGTTTTAAAACGGTTTTTAAATATTCGTGCGCCTTCCATGGGTTGGAGGTATCGCCGCATGTAAAAAAATCAACGGCGGCAAACCCGTATTCTGGCCAGGTGTGGATAGCCAGATGGGATTCGGCCACGATAACCACCCCGCTTACGCCGAATGGCTCGAAGGTTCGAAAAGAAGAGGAGATTACGGTTGCATTGGCTTCCTTAGCAGCCTGCTGCAGGTACTTCTCAAGTCTTGCCGGATCATTAAGAAGCTCCCTATCACACCCAAAGTACTCAGCCAAAACATGCCTTCCAAGTGCCTTCACTCATGTGCCCTCCTTAAATACAATAGTTTTTGTGCCCTATAAAAGCACAGAACACTTCTATAACACTATTGTCGCAAAAAGTCAAATATTAAAAATGCAAATTTCGTTACCAGCTGAATATGAAAAGGACTTGATTTTCCCGACTATTGACCAAATATGATATATGTGATAAACATGTTTCTGAAATTTTAGCTTTTACGGTAAGGTTTTTGGGTGGTGAAAAATGGACATCAACTCCGCCATTGAGCTTGCTATACAATCCGAAATTGAGGGCAGGGAGTTCTATCGCATGCTTGCCCAGCAAACATCGGACAGAAAGGCAAGAAAGGTGTTTATGGACCTCTCAGCAGACGAGGATATGCATCTTGTTTTTTTAAAGCGTTTAAGCAAAACACTGCAGACAAAGGACCTCAACCTAAATGAACTGAAACTCCCCTCCATACGTAGTTTTGACGATACGGAAAGTCCAATCTTCAGCAGGCAGTTCAAGGAGTTTGTTAAAAATGCCGATCTTGAGATATCAGCTCTCTCCATCGGCATAAAGCTCGAGCTGGAGGCTGTGGAATTTTACAAAAAAATGGCTAATTCCACTGAGGATAAAAGGCTTAAGGAGCTTTTCGAGTACCTTGCTGAATGGGAGAAATCCCACTACGAGGCTCTAAATTCCCAGCTCAACTTTTTCAAAAAGTACCTTGCAACAAAAACATCCTTCTTTAGGGGGTTTTAATATGCTACCCAAAGGGGGTGATAGAGGCAGGAGGCGTTTAAGAGGTTCCATACAGTTAACGAAAAGGTTAAGATTGGTATTGACAATGCGGGTCAAATGTATAACATGCTGTAGCCAAAAATGTTAACCCGGATTTTATTTAGTTTGGAGGTATTAGATGAAACTTCACGAGTATCAAGCCAAGGAGATACTGGCAAGCTACGGAGTGCCAGTACCCGAGGGAAGGGTTACACACTTTCCTTACGATGCATGGATGGTCTCGATGGAGCTGGGTTTACCCGTTGTCCTGAAGGCTCAGGTCCTGACAGGTGGAAGGGGTAAAGCCGGTGGTGTTAAAATTGCCAGAACATCCGACGAGGCGAGAGAGATAGCCCAAGAACTATTCGGAAAGAAACTGGTTACCAAACAGACAGGACCCAAAGGTGTAATCATAAGAAAACTACTTGTTGAGAAAGCTGCAGACATTGACAGGGAGCTGTACTTCTCCATCGTTATTGACAGAACCACATCAAGACCAACGGTCATCGCATCCAAAAGAGGTGGCATGAGCATCGAAGAGGTGGCTGAACAGTACCCCGAAGATATCGTTAAGATCCCTATCGATCCGGCTGTAGGTTTTCTCCCTTATCAGATCAGGCAGCTTAAGTATGCACTGGATCTCACCGAACAAGAAAAAGAGGCAGCTAAGATTTTCAGCGCGCTGTACAAGGCATTCTATGAGAAGGATTGCTCTCTGCTTGAGCTCAACCCGCTGGCTGTGCTCAAATCGGGACACCTTCTTGCCATAGACGCCAAGATGGACATCGACGACAATGCTCTCTACAGAAGAAAAGACATCTCTAAAATGAGAGACTTAACCGAGTATGATCCCGACGAGCTTGAGGCCCGCTTTGCAGGTCTAAACTTTATTAAGCTGCATGGCAATATCGGCTGCATGGTCAATGGTGCTGGTCTTGCAATGACCACCATGGACGTTATCAAGTTAGCCGGTGGAGAGCCTGCCAACTTTCTGGATGTTGGCGGTGAAGCTACACCAGAGACCATTGCAAAGGGATTTGAGATCATCACAAGGGATCCCAAGGTTAAGGCTATGTTCATTAACATCTTCGGCGGTATCGTGAGGTGTGACAAGGTTGCAAACGGAATTATCCAGGCTCTCAAAACTGTAGAGGTCAAGATTCCTGTTGTCATCAGACTCACCGGCATGAATAGAGAAGAAGGCATGGAGATACTCAAAAAGGCACCAATGAAGTTCTTTATTGCCAAGGACTTAAGGGAAGCTGCTAAAATGGTTGCGGACCTTGCCAAAAAGTCGGTGGATATTGAGAACGGGAAGAAAACAGCTAAAAAAGAAAACAAAAAAGAAGAGAAGGAGAAGTAAATGGCTGTTTGTGTTTATAGAACAAGCAGGGTTGTCGTACAGGGCATAACTGGAAAAGAGGGCAGCTATCATGCCCTTGCGTGCAGAGAATACGGAACGAAGGTTGTCTCTGGCGTTACACCCGGAAAAGGTGGTCAGGATGTAGACGGTATTCCTGTTTTCAACACAATGGAAGAAGCCGTCAAAGCCACACACCCCAACGTAAGCCTCATCTTTGTGCCGCCTCCATTTGCTGCTGATGCCATTCTTGAGGCTGTTGGCGTGGGAATCAAAACAATAGTCTGCATCACAGAGGGTATACCTGTCCTGGACATGGTCAAAGTCAAAAGGGTTATTGAAAAGGAAGGTGTTACACTAATTGGACCAAACTGTCCAGGTATTATAACACCAGGAGCTACAAAGATTGGAATCATGCCGGGTCATATCTTTACACGCGGCAGCGTGGGCATCATTTCAAGAAGCGGTACACTGCTGTACGAGACGGCGGATCAGATAACAAAAGCAGGTCTGGGCCAGTCAACATGTGTCGGTATCGGTGGTGATCCAATTATAGGCACAGATTACGTCTACTGGCTTGAAAAGTTTGAAGCGGACCCTGAAACCGAGGCCGTTATGATAGTGGGTGAGATCGGCGGCAATGCTGAAGAAGTAGCTGCAGAATACATCAAAAGAGAAATGAAGAAACCTGTGTTTGCATTTATAGCCGGTAGAACAGCACCTCCAGGCAGGAGAATGGGTCATGCTGGCGCCATCATCATGGGCAAAAGCGGTACGGCACAGTACAAGTATGAGGTGCTTAAAGAAGCTGGTGTGCACACGATCGAGAATCCAGGCTATATAGGCGAAACGATCTACAACGTTTTAAAGAACCAGTACTCGCTATAGCCGCCTCCACTCCAAAGCTAATGCCAACGATGGAGTCCTCCCCCTGAGGGATGGGCTCCATCAACCCTTCTACGCGTATTTGATTTATTGAGACTTATAATGTAGGCTTTACAAGACATGTTTGAACGCTTAACATTAAAGAGAATATACGCGATATACAAGTTCCTATTCCTTTCAATCACCTTTATTGTTTTTGTGCACGAACATCCAAATCTCAGATACAGTGTCGCTTTTTCTGTCTACCTGCTGGATGCCGTACTTGTATTAGTCATCGATAAACGTCTTTTTGACCTCATATCTCTGATCATCGATGTGGCCTTTGCCTACTTCCTTGCCAAAATCCTATCCATAGAAGGAATGATAGCATTCTCAATTGTGCCACTCTTCCTTTCTTGCCCGCTTGTAGATACGCCCTACTCCGTGGTTCTGCTTCTAATATCCCTTGCTGGTGTATTGCTCTACTCCAACATAAACGCACTCTTTGCCGGCATCTCTTATGTAGCAAGCTTCACATCCTCGTGTTTGCTTGTCCAATCCCTCAAACAGGCAAAACTTACCAGAAAACGCAAGGAATTCGAAAGGGAGTTCAAGGAAAAATTAGCTATAGCAAAACGCCTCTCCCTTGAGTTCGCACACGAGATTCGAAACCCACTTATGAGCATGTACGGTGCTATAGAGGTAATTAAACGAACACAGGAGAAAAAAACACTTCAAGAGATGATAGAGATCCTCCAGCAGGAGATAGAGCGGGCAAACAACCTGGTGAGGGATTTTCTGAACCTTGAGAAACCGTACAATCTAAACAAGGAACGGTTTGAACTGTGCGGTTTTGTTGAAGAATTCAAAGCCTTAAAGGAAAACTTGATCGATATAGAAATCAGATGCGCGAATGTCCCGATAATGATTGAAGCTGATAAAACAATGATAACGAAGATGCTGGAGAATCTTCTGCGCAACTCAATTGAAGCAGGAGCCACAAAGGTGATCCTAACCCTTGAAAAAAAGGAGGACGATGTTATTCTTCTCTTCGAGGACAATGGTTCCGGTATCGAACTCGACATTGAGGATCGAGACAAGATATTTTTACCGTTTTTTACCACAAAAAACCAGGGAAGCGGTCTTGGGTTGTCTATCTGCAAACAGGTGGTTGAAGCCCACGGTGGAACTATAGAGATATACAGTGATCACGGCTTTAAAATTACGCTTAAAGGTGTAAAGGATGGCTGAAGCTTCCATTCTGATTGTTGATGACGAAAAAAATATTCGAGAGGTGCTCAAAGAGCTGCTTGAGTCAGATGGCTATGAGATTTATCTTGCAGAAAACATAAAAAGTGTGGAGAAATTCAAGGATATCGACATCGTGCTTCTGGATGTTAGATTGCCGGATGCAAATGGTATTGACTCGATAAAGCGGATTAAGGAGCTCTTCCCATTGTGCGAGGTAATAATCATAACTGCATATGAAAAGGACGCACAATCAGCCGTTAGAGCACTGAAAAACGGAGCTTTCGACTACCTTGTAAAGCCGTTCAAGATGGAAGACCTGGAAATTACTATCGAGAAAGCTGTAGAAAAAATAGCATTAAAAAAGGAAAATCGTCAGCTCAAATCAACACTCGAAGCTCTAAAGAGTGGCTTCTACGGCATGGTAGGTTTAAGTGATGGCATGCAAACGGTCTACCAGCAGATTAGCAAGGTTGCTGCAACACCTATTCCAGTACTGATCGAAGGCGAAAGTGGAACAGGAAAAGAGCTGTGTGCACAAACAATACACAAACTCAGCAAAAGAGAGGGAAAGTTTGTTGCCATAAACTGCGCAGCCATACCACAGAACCTGCTTGAAAGCGAGCTCTTTGGATATAAAAAAGGCGCCTTCAGTGGTGCTGTCTCTACAAAGAAGGGATTGATAGAGGAAGCCGACAATGGAACACTATTTTTAGATGAGATAGGCGACATGCCTCTTGAGCTTCAGTCCAAGATGCTTCGATTCTTAGAGAACTTTGAGCTGAGAAAGCTTGGCGAAACTACACTCAAAAAGGTCAATGTACGAATAATATCAGCTACAAACAGGGATCTCATGGAGCTTGTCAACCAGGGGCGCTTCAGACAGGACCTCTTCTACAGGCTTGCAGGCTTTACGATTAAATTGCCACCCTTAAGACACAGAAAAGAAGATATACCAGTGCTGGTGAAACATATACTTCAAAGCATTGATCCTTCCAGGGAATACAGAATCAGTTCTCAAGCCCTCAAGACTCTGCTCGTGTATGATTTCCCAGGTAATATCCGGGAGCTAAAGAATATACTGACGCAAGCGGCAATAATGTGTAATGGCAACACAATAACCTATGAGGATCTGCCAGAATACGTCAAGTCGAGCCGCATCAACATTGTGGAGGGCAATAGCCTCGATGAGAAGGTGGAAAATTACGAAAAAAGAATGATCATGGAGGCTCTACAAAAAGCCAAGGGTAACAAGACACAGGCTGCCAAACTCCTTGGCATAACCTTCAGGTCGCTCAGGTACAAGATAAAAAAATACAACATTAACGTCTAATCAAGTTTGCCTTTCATACTCATTGTCTCTGCAGCCTTTCTTGCAAGCGCATCGGCTATTTCGTTTCCCTGAACACCCCTGTGCGATTTAACATTCATCCAGGTTACAGACCTAAAATCGTCGATGTAGTTGCAAATTTCAAAAAGCAGCTGTTTGTTTCTTCTGGATATCTTATCTCTCAACGGAAACATCGGTTTGTTTTTCTTTCGCCTTGCGTGGGCAAGTTTAACCATATAGTCACAGTCTGTGTATATCACAACATCCGTATCATGTATGTGTATGCAAAATGAATGAATATACTCAAAAGCCTTGGCAATGGCAAGAAGCTCCATCGTTATAGAATCGCTACAGCGCGCATACCCGGAAAACTCAATGGTTGTCTGATCATCCTGAACGATATATACACCCCAACCGCCCATGCCGAGCTTATCAAAGCAACTTCCATCAGTGTAAACGGTCACCTTCACACGGCTAATTATATACCAATTTTTCTTGTTTTGTCATATAATGGTTTAACTTTTCGCTCTTTTAAGGAAGGGGGGTTGTGCCATGAGAACAATCGGACGTATATTTATTGTCATTGTTTTTCTGCTTGTATTAGCGGTGGCAGGTGCTGGCTTCCTGTTATTTACCCAACCCGGCAATAACATAATCAGGCCGCTCATAGAAAAGCGCATAAACAATACGCTAAAAACGAACATGAGGCTTGTCAGCTTCAGCCTTAGACCTTCGTATATCAGCTTTGTCCTTAAAACTCCCGACGGTTCCACACTAACCTTCTCTGGCAATTACAACCTGTTCGTTAAAGGCATAGATGCTGATTACCTGCTGCGCGTAAACACTCAAGAGAGGAGCTTGAAGTTCAACAACATAGAAATTCGGGGACCTTTCAACATCAAAGGTCATATTCGCGGCATGCTTAAAAAGATTGTGTCAATCAAAGGTACAAGCGATTTTGCTTCCTCATCGATCAATTACAGGATCATACTTGTAAAGGAAAAACCCTACTCGGTTAATGTGAAAATTGCCAGCCTCAGCATAGGCAAACTGCTTTCGATTCTCAAAAAACCTCCCTTAGCAGATGGTATCATAAATGCTGATATTGACGTAAACGACCTAAAAAAGGGGAACCTGAAAGGCAAAGCGCTCATCACCGTTGTTAAAGGAATGCTACACGGCAATACACTCAAGAAGATCTACGGTATAAATACACCTACAACACCATTCTCAGCAAGAGCGGATTTGCAATTGAACGGATTCAGCGCACACTACAGTACAAGGATAGTGTCGAGGATAGTAAACGCCTCACTTCAAGGTAGCTTTGACCAGCGTAAAGACTTCGTTGATTCAAGCTACAATCTGCTTTTTAACAATCTGAGTCTGCTAAAACCCATAACCAATCTGGATATTCGCGGTAGAGTATCTGTAAAAGGCACAATCAAAGGCACCCTGGCGAAGCTTGCTGTAAGTGGTACCGCTGATCCTGCCGGCTCTAACACAAGATTCAGTTTCCTGCTTGAGCACAAAAACTCAATAGAAAACCTGAAAGCCACAGTTAAGCATGCAAGTCTATCAAAATTGCTGTACATGCTTAAAAAACCCTCTTATGCATCCGGCAGCATCAACATTGCTGCAAGCTTCAAAACGATCACGAAGAAATCGATCAGGGGAAACGTCAGGCTGGATCTCGATAACGGAAAACCCAACGTCGCTTTACTGCAAAAGCTCTATGGTATAAACCTGAAAGGTGTTCGCTTCAAAGTAACGGCAAATACCCTGCTGGATATGCCTATTGCACATTTTGGTGCAACCATACCCACTACACTGGGCACCCTCAGGGTAACAAATGGTGAGTTCAATGCTAAAAAAGGACGCACAAGTTTTGCTTACAGGGTTGAGGTGCCAAATCTAAACAAGCTCTACGGGATCACACACAGGCATCTTTACGGAAAACTCTCCTTAAATGGAAAGGTGTTAACAAACAGAAACGGCCTCATTGCCACAGCACATTCGGCTATCCTTGGAGGAATATTCAATGCGAAGCTTGAAAACAACCTTATCACAGGAAAAGCAGTCAATATAAAGGTGGTCCGGCTGACGGATATGCTTGGTTACAAACGTATCTTTGACTCCATGGGAAACATCGATTTTAACTACAACTTGCTTACCCAGAAGGGCATTGTAAATGCTGTTTTTTATAACGGACATATACTACCCAACAAGCTAACCTTCCTGCTCTCCACCATGGCGCGATTCGACATAACAAGAGAAATCTACAAAACAACAACCGTAACAAGCCACATAAACGGCAAACTCATCACCTCAAATCTCGATATGGTTAGCAGGTTAACCCATATAGTCTCGAAAAATGCCCTGATAAATCTAAACAACAACACAATAGATGCGAAGCTCGCCATAGAAATATTGAAGAAATGGATCTACGTGAAACTCAAGGGCAACATTAATCATCCCAAAATAAAAATTTCGCTCAAGGATTACCTGAAGAAGAAAATTGAAAAGAAAATCAAAAAGAAGTTGAAGAAGAAGCTCAACAACAAACTAAAAGGACTGCTCAAAGGCTTAAACTTCTAAAATACCACCCTCGTAAACAGCGCCAGCAGGGTGGCTATAAACAGCGTTGCTATCACAATAAGGGTGCTTACGCGTGCACCAACTTCCTTGTTTATCGCAGCTATAGTAGCAATGCAAGGTATGTAAAACATCACGAACACCGTGAAGGTTAGAATCTGCTGATGTGTAAGTACATTACCAACAGCTGCAATTCCTGCAACACCAAGTGCCTGATAGAGCATAATTAGCGTAAGTTCCTTTTTGAGTATGCCAAAAATCAGCACTACACCTACAGAGGCTGGCAATCCAAGGATACCGCTTAAAAAAGGTGCAAAGACTGCGTTTATATAGGCGTCAAACCGGAAATAGTTGATCAATGTAAGAACCACACTGCCCACTATCAACATAGGTATGGCCAAATAGACGAAATCCTTTACCTTTTGCCACGTTTTCAATAGCAGGCTCTTAAGGGTGGGCAACCTGTAGGGTGGAATATCGATTATCATTTCAGGGCTAACGCCGGGCAGTAACCTTTTAAGAATAACACCGGTAATAAGTATCACAAGTAGATTAAGGGCATAGAGAAAGACAACGTAACCGTACCCAAGAAAATAGCCAGCAAGCCCCATAATAACTGTAGTCCTTGCAGAGCAGGGCACCATGGAGGCAAGCAACGCCGTGATGTACTTTTCCTTGCGACTCTTCAGTATACGTGTCGCCATAACAGCAGGCACACTGCACCCATACCCTGCTACAAAGGAGATAACACTTGTGCCGTGTACGCCCATCCTGTGCATGGTTGAATCCATAAGGTATGCAATACGGGGCAGATAGCCTATGTCCTCAAGAAGCGACATAGCGAATAGAAAAGGCACAAGATATGGGAGTGCTATACCCATAGCAGCTGCAACACCATCTACGGCACCCTTTACAATAGCAAAGGCAAGCTTACCAGAAACAACAGTGGCAAGATATTTATCAACCGCATCAAAAACATTAACCACGAGGTTTTCGATAGGTACACCACCCCTGAAAACGGCGTAAAATATCGCCATAAATATAAGAAGCATGGCGACATACCCAAAAACGGGGTGCATCAAAAGATCATCTATGTCGAATCTTCTCTTTTTGACCTTCTTCAGCCTGCAAACCTGTTCAAAGATATTCATGCACAGTGCGTGTCTTTCGTTTATTATGACCATACCGTTATCCAGCTCTTTACGTATCTGGCTCAGCACACCTTTGCATGGCGTGCGCCTAATCTCCTCAACACACGGCTCAAAGCCCTCTATTGCCTTGATTGCCATAAGTTTAAGAGGCCACCTTGTCTGAATTTGGACCTCTCTAATACATCCCACAAGGCGATCTATTGCTTCTTCTGTTTTTCTGGTGTAGACACACCGTTTGCGCGGTTTTTCAGCCTTTAGTATGCTCGCAAGGAGCTCTTTTATACCTTTTCCCTTTTTGGCAATGATCGGCACAACCTTTACACCAAGTACTTCCTGCAACTTTGCAACATCGATGCAGATTCCCTTTTTTAACGCCTCATCTATCATATTCAAAGCCACAACCATCGGTTTTCCAAGTGCCATAAGTTCAAGCGTCAATTCGATGCTCCTTATCAGCATCGATGCATCCACTATGTTTACAATTACATCGATATCCATTGAAAATAGAGCCTTCACGGTCTCCTTTTCAGCGTCGTCGTACCAGCTAAGAGAGTATGTACCCGGCAAATCGATAACCTCTACAAGCTCATTGCCAATATAGGTTGTTCCTTTCGTGTATGTGACAGTGGCTCCGGGGAAATTGGCAGCCAGACTTTTATAGCCAGCTATCTGATTGAAAAGGGTGCTTTTGCCGCAGTTCGGCTGCCCTATCAGGGCAACGGTCTTCATCTACACACTTTCGACTTCTATTTTTGAGGCTATGCCGCGGCCAATAACAATATCAGAACCATTTACGTTTATCATAAAGGGCCCACGCATTGGAGCCTTTCTCTTTAGTTCCACAATAACACCGGGTATAAGGCCAAGTTTAAGCAATCTGTCCCGTGCGTGACAACCGCCAACAATACTGACGACCCGGTAACGCTTCTCCGTTTCAGCCTCGGTCAACCTCATGCCAGAAAATCTACATCCAGAATCAATATTAGTCAAGACCCATTCCTTCTTAAATTCTCAAGCTCTTCGCGAATACGACTTAACTCCTTGCGGATGCTTATTAACACAACGGGTGTTATAATCCATAGCACCACACCTGCAACCAACAGCACAAGCAGAACAATCCAGATGAGAGTAAAAAATGTGTTGCTCAAAGAGCGCTCGATAACTAAGGCAATTCCACCGCTCATCTTTTCACACCCACAACAGCCACAAACCCACCCTCACCATGGCCTTCTTTTGGCTTTTGAATCTCCTTGATAGTCTTGATGCTGTCACCGAAAAGTGTTTGATGGATGGATTCTACGTCAAAACCTGTCTTTTTTAGCATGTCAACTATTTCATCTGTACTAAAGAAATTTGCATCCCGGTAGAATAGACCTTTCTGCTTCTTTCTCAGGTAGCTTTCACCTATTGGGGTATTCCTATCAACAATGGCAACAATCACCTTGCCACCATCCTTCAAGATCCTGTGGGTTTCCATGAGCGTTTTTATCGGATCTTTCACGAAACAAATGGTAACCGCTATCAATGCAAAATCGTATTGCTCTGATGGTAGAGGCATCTTTTCTGCATATCCATGATACACCCCTATGCCGCGTTTTTTTGCTATCTTTGCCATCTCCTCAGACGGCTCAAGACCCTCCTTTATGCCCAGGGGCGCCGCAAACCTGCCAGAACCAACACCGATCTCAATACCTCTTCCATTTTTCGGAACAACCTGTTTGAGCATCTCAAGCTCACTCAAATAAACAGGTTCGTATTTATCGAACCACTCCTCGTAGCGCTCGTGACAGCGATCAAAAACATCGACCCGTTTTCTGGCTTCCACATAGAATTCAAGTGCATCCGCCACGTAATCAGTATCAACAAGCACCGTTTCTATGTTAAACTCATTGATCAGCCTTCTCCTTGATCTCTCACCCATCGTTTTAGCTATGAATGTTTCCGCATCATACAGCAGCTCAACAATCCTTTCAGGATCATCATGGTGGGCATCGGCTTTTGCATAAGGATTTTCAACGGTTCTCACGTGCCTTTTGTCATAATCGAAAACCAGATAAATCGGTGACATACCGAAATGCTTATCCCACAACCTTTCTTCATCCTGATAAGCAGCAACCGCTATATACTGCCTCATGGTTTACCTCCCCCCAGTGATGTGAAAATTGTATTGAAAGGCTGGCATATTATCAAGAAAAATAGTATCCTTAGCGGGCTATGGGAAAGACAATCTCACTCGTGTTATCCGGTGGAGGGGCAAGGGGATATGCCCACATAGGCGTAATAGAAACACTCAAAAAGGCTGGCTATACGATAAGATCCATCTCCGGCGTTTCAATGGGCGCCGTTGTAGGTGCACTCGAGGCGTGTGGAAAACTCAGGGAGTACACCGATTGGGTTACACAAAAAACACTTCTGGATGTGGCACGTATGATAGATTTCAACTTCAGAAGCGGGCTTTCTGAAGGATTGATAAAAGGAGAGGTGATCTTTGGCAACATCAAACGTTTCTTCGGTGATATGTTAATCGAAGATCTACCCATCAAATTTACAGCTGTGTGCGTCAATCTGACAAGGGGCAAGGAGGTCTGGCTGCAAAAGGGAAGCCTGTTCGAAGCTATAAGGGCGTCCGTTGCCATACCGGGACTGTTTGTACCTGTCTACAGAAACGGTGAGATGCTGGTGGATGGGGGGTTGCTCAACAATATACCAATTGCACCAACCATGAGCGATGACACAGATCTGACAGTGGTTGTTAATGTGAACGCAAACATACCGAACACCTACCCTATCAGCGTAAATGACAATCGATTCGAGCGATTCTGGCAAAGGGCATTCGACTTCGAAGACGACCCAAAAAGCATGGCTATAAACCTGATGATGGATTACATATCGAAATACAGAACAGCAGAGTATCCTGCAGATTTAACAATCAATATCTCAAAGAAGGTCTGTGGTATATTCGATTTCCACAGGCATAGGGATGTGATAGAGGTGGGAAGGCGTGTGGCCGAAGAGGCCCTGAGGCGCTTCAACCGTCAAGAGCCTTGAGAAACTCTTCAGCCTCTTTGGCCCAGATGAAATTCTCCACCTTAACGTTAGCCTTCTTAACGCCATCTATCGAAAGAATGGCCTTCTTAATGGCAATTGCCAGCTGAATACCAACAGGACAGTTCTCAACGGTTGGCCTGAATTTAATGTTGACCGTACCGTTTTCCTCATCCGTCTCAAGGTCGTAAACAAGTTTAAGCGTAACCACATCCTGCTTCAATTCCGGATCAAGCACATTTTTGAGTTTTTCAAGAACCTTATCCCTTAAGCTCATAGCATCTCCATGGCTTTCTTCAATATTTCTGCATACACATCCCTCAATGAACCACAAGCCTCACAGGGTATTTCCCGATTTATAACCGCATCAAGCACACACCTATCGAAAGGAATGGTACCCAAAAATAGACTACCCTGTTCCTCAGCAAGGGACTTTATCCTCTTTGTTATGCCTTCGTTAAGGGTGCTTTTGTTTACAACCACACCCGTTTTTACCTTAAAGGCATCGCAGAGTTCTTTAACGCGCCTCAGATCGTGTAAACCAGACTGGGTAGGTTCAGTTACAATTACCACAAAATCAGCTCCCGATATGGTTGAGATAACAGGACAACCTATGCCCGGCGAACCATCAACAAGGATGTATTCTATGTTGTTTTCTTCACTAATGATTTTTGCCCTATGTTTCACCATTGTCACGAGGTTCCCGGAGTTTTCAGCACCGGGATACAGTTTTGCATGCACCATGGGACCGTAAAATGTCTCCGATTCGTACCACTCGCCGCTTATGGATTCTACCATCTCAATGGCATCAACAGGGCACGCATACTTACACAAGGCACATGAGTCGCATCTCATCTGATTGACGACATAATCGCCCTTCTCATCTATACGTATGGCATCAAATCGACACAACCTTCTGCACTCGTCACACCTTATGCACCTGGATGTGTCTATCTTTGCTGGCATATTACCCTTAAACAGCTCTTTCCTTTTTATTTTAGGTTTAAGTAAAATATGCAGATTAGCGGCATCGGCATCGGCATCAACTATTACCTTATCTTTCATCAAGACAGCAAAGCTTGCAACAAGCGATGTTTTACCGGTGCCGCCTTTGCCACTGATCACAACGAGTTCCCTGCTCATATTCGTTCCTCTATCTTTTTAAGGAGATTTTCAAAGTCCGATCTGTAATCGTCAAACGGTAGAATGCCTTCAGAGTAGAGTTTAGCAAACTCTTCGCTGAAGGGAAGCCTGTAAATGATATCTATCCCTTTTTGCTTTGCGTACTCATCGATAATAGTAACATCATCCCGATCTTTATTAACAACAATGGAGAAGGGCAAATTCATGCTCTCAACAAGTTCCACAGAGAGCTTCAAATCGCTCAAGCCAAAGGGCGTGGGCTCAGTTACAAGCAACACGTAGTCAACGCCGTCAAGCGTAGCTACCACGCTGCAGCTTGTGCCAGGGGGAGCATCCAGTACAACAGTAGCGTCCTTTATAATGTGCTTTTTGAGGTTATTTATTAGCTGTGTGGCACTTGCTTCTTTAATATTCAACCTGCCTTCAAGAAAATGCAGGTCTTTAGCCCTGCCGATGCGTATTCTGCCTACCGGCTGATCTATTTCCTCTATGGCACCCTCAACAGGACAAACATAGCTACACGTGCCACAGGCGTGACAAAGATCGTCAAAAAACATTACCTTTTTTATCTGTGGCACAATAACTATCGCCTTGTAGACGCAAGCTTCTTCGCATTTTTGACAAAAGGTACAAACATCCGTGTTGATGTGGGGAATGGGCATCGTGAAATCAAACTCTTTCTCTATTGCCGGCTTCAAAAAGATGTGTCCATTGGGCTCCTCTGCGTCGCAATCCACGTACTGCCCACTACCTGTGGCATAGGCGAGCATCGTGGCTATGGTTGTTTTGCCCGTGCCCCCTTTACCACTCGCTACAGCTATTTTCATTGTCCCTCACCTGTAAAAGGTGTTAATTTCCCACTCCTGTATGCCTCTATGGCATCGGATACACTCATATCCTTTGCTGTGTAAAGCTTGATATTGCCCGATTTTAGTACATCCTGTGCGTTGGGCCCAAAACTGCCCGATATGATAGCATCAACACCCTTTTCAAGGGTAAATTTGGCAACAGAAACACCAACACCACCTCTGTCGTTAATGTATGGATTCTTTATTGCTTCATAGTCTCCACTTTCTGTATCGTAGATTATGAAATACTCCGCTCTGCCGTACCTTTCATCCATAGGTGCATTAAGGGTATCCCCACGCGCCGTTATCATAATTTTCATCTATCAACCTCCATCCGATTTCTAAGAAAAAACCCCGCCGACTTTCTCGTCGACGGGGAGGGTAGTGCCTTACTCTCCGAGCTCCTCGAGTCTTTTCTTAATGCTCTGAGTAGCTTCGTTTAGCCTCTCCAGCTCTGACTCAAGGAGGCGTTTTTCATCCTCTTTGCTTGGAGCATGGTAATAGGGATAGGGTCCAAAACCGAAACCCCGTGCCCATCCAAAGCCTCTGCCAAAACCCCGGCCGAAACCACGGCCGAAACCTCTGCCAAAACCCCTTCCGAAACCGCCGAAATGCATATATCCGGGAACCGAGTACCCCGAACAATAGCCCAATCCTCTACCGGTTCTGGGTCCAGCTCCAACTGGTCCTGTTCTATCACCCCAAGGCATATTACACCTCCTACAATTTTTTACTAATTCAGACCAGTTACAAATTTATCCTTTTGACAGGATTAGTCAAGATATAAATTAGTAACAGAAATAATTGTATATTCGTAACGTATCAGAAAGACGCAATGAAGGATAAATTTAAGGTGTGTGAATAGAAAAAAGGCAGCTAAAGCTATGAAGCTTTAGCTCTTGCCCTTTTATAGAGTCTCGAAACGAGTCTGGAGGCTTTGTTTCTGTGGATAATGCCCTTGCTTTTAATTTTCATAATAAGGCGTTCAGCTTCCCGCAGCTTTGCCTGGAGAACCTCTGGATCCTTTTCCTGCTCTATAGCGAGCCTTGCTTTCTTAAGAATATTCTTCAACCTTGTTCTGTATGATTTATTTCTTGCATACCGCTTCTTGTTCTGTCGTGCCCTCTTAATTGCCGACTTGTGATTGGCCATTAAGCCTACCTCCCTTCGCGTATTTTGCCAAGCTCTAATACCACAAAAAACCCTCAAAGTCAACCGTTTTGGCTACACATACTAAAAAAGCCGTTTGAGGAAAATCCTCAAACGGCTACATAACAGGCTTTAGGTGGTGCCGAGACGTGGAATCGAACCACGGACACAGGGATTTTCAGTCCCTTGCTCTACCGACTGAGCTATCTCGGCTCACCGGCGTTCTTTATACAAAATGAAAGCGCAAAAGTCAATACCAATTTGAAGCAAAAATTGCCGATCAGATGCTAAAAATCTTCTTTATCTCGCTTGCTGCTTTCTTGATATCGAGGTACAACAAACCAAGCTTGGCGCTGTTGTTGGCGGTTACAGTTAACACTGCCTCCTCACCTGCAGATGTCAAAACAATGTAACCATTGCTGCCTCTTATTGTCACCTGCTCCGGCACTCCCTTGTCCATCTCTTCCACTGCCCTTTCAGAAAGAGATAAGAGTGCCGCAGACATAGCCGAAATTCTGTCCTCATCCATATTCCCCGGAAGCTGACTGCTTATCATCAAACCGTCAGACGTAACCAGCGCCACACCCTCTATAGACGAGTTAGCCACCACCAGATTGTGCAATACATCATTAATCTTCTGCTCTTTCATACTCCCTCCAAGAAAGCTTTGTTAAAAAAACACTATAAAAAAATGTTTCCTTTGTCAAGAATATAGTAAACTTCCTAAATATTTAAATTTAGAAGGTGTAAATCTAAGGGCTGCGGAACCAACCACCCAAGCCCGCAGCCCCTGCAAGCAAGCTAATCTTCCTTCTCTACAACAGGTGCATCGTGTTCGCCGGTTATCATAGAACCTACAAGACCAAAGTACCAGGCAGCATAAGCATGAATAATCATCACAACAACGAACATAATGGCTATAACACCGTGTAGTTCCTGCGTTGAGGAGACCGGATCAAGCCAGCTGGGTATAAGCCAGTGAGAGAGCCTCAAAATAATGCCAAAGTGCGTCGGGAACACCAGTGCTAAACCGGTCAATGCGATCAGTACCCATAGGGTAAACCATAGCCACCAGGCTACCACCTCTGGAGGGGCAATCTTTTGAACATACCTACCCTTTTCCGGATCGTACCTGATGGGATGTTTCATACGTTTACCCAGAAGGAACAGTCGAATCTCCTTAATGAAAAAGTCGATGGACTTCAACGAGTTTGTTAAGCCAAAACAGAAATATTCACCGCTTATGACAAAATAGTATAGGAAGAATATAACCGTACCAAGCCAAATGAATCCCATAGCTATGTGGAGTGCTCGTGCCGTCCCTCTATTGAAGAAGTTTATTGCCTCACTACCTGGAACACCGAGTGTTAGGTTCAGACCGGTAAAAAGAAGCACCAGCACTTCAAATACTATCAACCAGTGCAGAAAGATGTACAGCTTTGTATGCCGCACAACTCGCACCGTTTTATTGCTTCTTTTCATCGTCATCCTCCTCTTTGCTTCTCAAGTTGGTCACAACAAGGTGCGTGCCAACAGCAGCAAGGGAACCCACAGCGGCTGCGCCAACCCATTCACCCATATTTATACCGAATGCCGTCTTTAACTCAGACTCTTTGGCATGAGCTTTTATCTCCTTTGTATGACAGGACGCACACTCCATAAAGCCTCTATCGAAAGCCCCCTGCTCATAAACCTTGCCCTTGTAGTGGCATACCCTGCAGCTTGCAGTATCATGATCAACTACAAATGGATATTTGTGCAATTCACCGTTGATCTCAGCATTCATTAGTACCACAGCGTGTGCAGCTACATCAGCTGCTATACGTGCACATCTTTCAGCCCTCTCCTTTGAGCCGCTTGCATAACCGGAAACCTTGCACCAGTGAGATACCTGCACATGGCATAAAACGGAGTGTGAGCAAACGCGCGGGAGTGCCTTATCAAATTTGTAATATGGCACTAAGAACTCATGCTTTTCAGCAAGCTCATTGCTCTTTTCACTTGGAAACGGATGGGATTCGTACCATCTGTAAAGCCTGCGCACTATACCCTTAGCCTTGTGCATACCAAGTGCACATTCGATAGCAAATGCAGCACCGTTGGCTGCTCCACACAGAGTAGCGTAACCCTCAACGCCACCTGCTGCATAATGGAATAGCATATCCACATGCTTGTGGTGTTTTACTCCATCCATCACCTCATCGATGTCCGGTATGGGTAGCATTGTGTACGGGTAACCAACACGCTTCTTTAATGAGTACATAATAGCCCAGACCACCCCGGCTCCACATTCAGACGCATAGTAACCAAGATGCCCGAGTTTTCTTACCTCCTCAGGATCCAGCTCCTTGTAACCCCAAGGCATAGGAGGAATCCCCGTTTGATTCCTCTGTTGTTGAGCAGCACTTGCCAGAGCCGGCGTAGCCACAACACCAGCTCCTGTCGCCAGTAAGAGTTTCTTGAAAAACCTTCGCCTATCCATCTTTACCCTCCTTCTGAGAATATGGTAAAACGTTCCGGTACGCCAATTGCATTCGTCACCACCACCGACCCGGTGCACCCATTGATGTAAAATATAGTTAATATCTGTCGAACTACTTTATAAAATACGATTCTAACCTTCTGTTTATTTAAACCAGAAAGTGGAATTAAGCGACTGGTGGAAACAGGATGGAATTTATTACTTTTTACGTTAACGTAATAAAAGTGGGACGGAGTACCGTAGGCGCCTTTTAAATGACCGCTGGTCAATGTTACATATTCACTGTCATATTCGTCATATTCCATATCTTACTATTGGCAGATACATCCAGCCAAACATACACCCCCTTCCTGCCTTTTACGTACAGGTTTAATATAGCACCTTTTTTCAAAAATTCAATATTAAGTTATTGTTTTTTTAACAGTTAGAATAGTGGTCTAACCAAAAAATACTGATAATTGACGAACAATCAAACGGGCAATATATTTAACTTAGTAATCGAACAAACGGGAGGTGAGAGCCATGATTATCAAATCAAAAGAAGCATCCCTTTTGCTAAGGTTTATCGAGTCGCAAGAAAGTGTCACAAAAGAACATCTCCCGGAAGCTGAAATACTGCAATATGCTGGCATTGTAGAGTATGACGAAAACCTGAAGCTTAGAACTACTCCCGCCGGGGAAAGACTTGCTCACTTGTTAAAAAGACTCGTAGATACAGGCGTCATAAAGCATCCGGATCAATGGGAGAAGGATTACAGATGGATTGGTTCAGAGATCATTGCTATGCTCGATGCAGCAAATAAGGGAGGAAGAGCCGGGGAAATATCAGAAGCGATACTGAAAGAACGTGGTTTTCTCGATCCTGAAACACGTAAACTCAACGGTGCAGGAACTGAAATGTTGAAAATATACTCAGGGTGTGCCCCCATGCTCGAGATAAATCATCAACTTGCTGCCTATATACGGACCATGCCCCATGGACCGGCATCCACATCACTTATAAAAATGGGACAGCACTTTGAAGATCTTCTCGAGGCTATGAGATTGATAGCCTATAGTGTACCGGATACGCGCATTTTCACATTTACAGCATTAGGACAGGCTATAAAAAACGCCCTGGAAATGGGTGGTTTTGTGAATGAAGGACTGGTTGTTTCACCAACCATTATGAGTGATCTTGCAGCGATTGCTGACGGCAGAACGCTGGATAAGGAGAAAACCTACTGGTTACAACTGCTGGGGTATCTCTCAGGGGATGATCGTCTAACCGATGCAGGTTCCTGGATACTGGAAGCATACAGACTATACAGCGGGGCCTCGAGGGAGCAGATCTGGTCAATTCGTTTAAGCGAGGAAGCGCTACAGGTGTTGCTTCTGATAGATGAGGGTTCAAAGGTTACGATCAGCCAGATAGAAGAAAAGCTCAATAAACTCATGAGGGAAGCAACAAAACTTGGCGCTATTGATACACAAGCGACGATAAATGAACTTGAAGCCTTTGAATTCATTAACCGCACACAGAAAAATGAAGAAGCAGCATTCTCGCCAACACGCATTGGAAAATTAATTGCAAAGGAGTTTAGAAAAAAACAAAGGGGTATATCGTCCGTCTCGGTCAAGTCCATAACCATGACAAGAAAGGTATTCTCCTCGCCAAATATCGAGTGGTATGAAACGGCAAAAAAGGAAGGTCTGGTAGGAAGCAAAGAGCCAACCTATGCTGGATACCTATGCGCTTATGCAGCGGAAAATGTAAAAAGAAGAGCATATCTGCGTAAAAACGAGGCACAGCTTTTGAAGCAGCTGCCCAAAAATGGCTTAACAGTCAAAGAGTTACTTGAAGGAGAAAACGAGAAACAGCAGCAGAGTATTACACGGGCGCTGGACTGGCTGGAAGCACTTCATCTAATCGAGATACTCCCGGACGGCAATATCATCCAGACCGAAGCAGGTACATTGATGAAAAAGGCTCTGGATACCGTACCACAGGGATTCGCCACGCCTGTAACACCGCCCATGTGCAGGGTTCTGGAATCGATGGCATCCACAGGCCTGGAATACGAAAAGGAGAAAAAGATCAGAATTCCACCTGGAAAAATGAGGGAAGCCCAAAGGATCAGCGGCTTGAGTGATGAGGAATTCAGTGACGCCTACATGGCTTGTAAACAGGCAGGCTACGTTGGTCTAAACATGATAACCGAAAGCGGCATCACTGTATTGAAGGCGCTTAAGAAAATGAATCCAGCCGCACCGTTATCCGGTTTCTTCGAGATATTTGACTACAAAAAAGAGAGCATACCAAGCGAGCGGTGATCCTTGATGTGTCGTTTGTGCTATGGTAAGCTGTAGTTTGTATGAAGGTTTCTATACTCACGGCGAGCGGCGAACACCAGTTTGAAACAAAAAGCCACAGCCTCCTTGAGCTGCTCGCCGAAAACGGCATCTTTATCAACGCCTATTGTGGCGGAAGGGGCCTGTGCAGAAAGTGTCTGGTTCGCTACAGAAAGAATCCGCCCACACCCACTCCACTGGAGAAAGAATCCATAGACAGTGATAGGCTCCAAAAAGGCTATAGACTTGCTTGCCTGCACAGATTAAGGGAGAATGATGCAATCGAGGTGTTCGAAACAGCTCCCGCCTTTGCTGAAGATCATATCGAGTCGTTGCCTTCGGGTAAAGCAAACCGCGTAGCCCTGGATATTGGCACCACAACAATAGTTGCAACCCTCGTGGATCGCAGCGGCAGGCTGCTAACCCTGCGCAGCATCAACCCACAGGTCTCCTTCGGCGCAGATGTTATAAGCAGGATAAGCCTTTACCCTGAAAAACCTGCCATTCGCAGAGTACTTGTCAACAGAATAGAATCAATGCTCGATGATCTGAAGATGAAAGCAGAGACCAAAGATGTCGAATTACTTGTTGTGGCTGCCAATCCTACAATGCTTTCCTTCTTCCTTGGTGTCGATCCAGCACCAATCGGGAGATATCCCTACACCGTACCATTTAAATCACCTATGACAACCGTATTCCACAACATCAAAACATACATACCGCCTGTAATAAGCGCATACGTAGGATCAGATATCGTGTGCGCCCTTGCCAGTATCGCTGAAAAAACTAAAGAAAACTTCCTCCTTGTGGACATAGGTACAAACTGCGAATTCCTGCTGAAATCAACAAAAGGCATATTCTCCGCAAGTGTTCCCGGGGGCCCAGCACTCGAAGGCAGTGGTGTTGATTTTGGCATGATGGCAACCGAAGGCGCCATAGAGTCTGTTGAATTTGACGGTACACTGAAGATAAAAACAATTGGTGCGGCTCCTCCTGTTGGCATTTCTGGTACAGGTTTAATCAGCGCCATTGCTCTTCTGAGGCGCTACGGACTCATCGATAAAAGCGGCAGGCTCCTTGATCCGTGGGAGGCAGAAGAGGCACCGCTTCAACTCATCAGTCGGCTTGATAAAAAGGGATTCAACCTAACCGGCAACATACGAATAACACAACGCACAATAAGCCAGTTTCAGCTACTGCGTGCTGCACTCTCTGCCGGCATAGAGCTGCTTCTAACCAAAACCGGCTTCGATATGCCTGAAAAGGTTTACGTGGCAGGTGGATTTGCCAACGCTCTAAAAAAGGAGATTCTACTCGATTCCGGGTTGCTTGAATTAGAAGTCGACTACGAATTTATTGGAAACGCAGCTATAAAAGGCGCGCTACTGCTTACAGAAGAAGGAAAGCGCAAACATATGGAAGATTTAGCAAAAGAGATAAAATACATTGAGATAGCAAACGAGCCATCTTTCGAAGAACTCTTTACCCAAAGGATGAGCTTTTGACGCCTTTTTTAGCCTTTAACTATGGACTTTTGCCGCGAGATGTTGTATTTATTAACGCCAACAGCGCAGGCTTGCTTCAAAAGTCAGCGCTTCGATAGTGCATGAGCAAAAAGGAGCCATAGGTTATGAGATTCACCGTAGCAACATGGAATGTAAACTCTATCAGGGCGAGGATAAATAACGTTATAGCTTTCCTTAAAAAAAGCGATATAGATGTGTTGTGTATGCAGGAAACAAAGGTTGAGGATGAGCTGTTCCCAGCAGATGCATTCGAGGAGCTGGGCTACGATGTGGCAATTAGTGGACAGAAACGCTTCAATGGCGTAGCAACAGCATCACGATTACCCTTTGAGGCTATAGAAACAGATATCATTGGCGTCGAACGTGGTCAAAAACGTACTATTTTAACAAGAATAAATGGCATCACGGTGATAAATTCTTATTTTCCCAATGGTCAATCGCCAGAAAGCGAACATTTCCGCTACAAGCTCGAGTTTATCAGGTCGTTTCGCAGCTATCTTGATAAACACTTCGACACAAATAAGGATAAACTCATAATCGTAGGCGATTTCAACGTTGCAATGGAGGCAAGAGACGTATACAGTGTCGAAGAGATGGATGGAAAGATAGGATTTCATCCCGAAGAACGACGTGCTCTCGAAGAGCTATTCAACTGGGGTTTCGTAGACGCATTCAGGCTCTTCAACCAGGAGAAGGCTTTCAGCTGGTGGGATTACAGAGCCTTTGCTTTCAGGCGCAATATGGGCCTGCGTATCGATTATATCTGGATTTCGCAGGCTTTAAAGGATAAATGCAAAAACTGTTATATTGACAAAGAGGAGAGAAAAAAGCAGAAACCATCTGATCACGCACCTGTCGTGGCTGTTTTTGAGATGTAAAAGGAGGCTTCAATGTACTACTATCAGGACATTGTTCTGGCTTTATCGGACTTCTGGAGAAAGAAGGGCTGCATCATCCTGCAACCATACGACATAGAAGCCGGAGCGGGCACCTTTCACTGGGCTACAACCCTCAAATCCTTAAGCAAAGGTAAGTGGAATGTGGCATATCCCGCTCCGTCCAGGAGACCAACAGATGGCAGATATGGAGAGAACCCCAACAGGCTTCAGCATTATTACCAGTATCAGGTTATCATGAAGCCCTCCCCTGAGAATATACAGGAGCTCTACCTGGAAAGCCTCGAGTACCTCGGCATAAAACTCAACGAACACGACATTCGCTTTGTTGAGGATAACTGGGAATCGCCCACACTCGGTGCCTGGGGACTTGGATGGGAGGTGTGGCTTGACGGTATGGAGATCACCCAGTTTACGTATTTCCAGCAGGTAGGTGGTTTTGATCTGAAAGAGATACCGGTTGAGATCACATACGGCACAGAAAGGCTGGGTATGTACATACAGGGCGTCGACAATGTTTTCGATATGAAGTGGAATGAGGAATTCACATACGGCGACATACACAAACACGACGAATACGAGTACTCACGCTACAACTTTGAGGTTGCCGATACTGATATGCTGTTCAAGCTGTTCGACCTCTATGAGCATGAATCCAGACGCTGTTTGGCAGAGAAGCTCATCAGACCTGCTTACGATTACTGTATGAAATGCTCTCACGTGTTTAACCTGCTGGACGCAAGGAATGCCATAAGTGTTGCTGAAAGGACCACATTCATCAAGCGCGTAAGGGACCTTGCAGCTGCAATAGCAAGGGTATACGTGGAGGAAAACAATGAAGTTGCTGTTTGAGTTATTTACCGAGGAGCTACCCTTCTCGGAGATGGTTGGGCTGGATGATCAAATTAAGGATAAACTGTCACATTTACTCAATTCTAACAATGTTGTATTCAAACAGCCAGAAGTATTCATAACACCACGCAGAATAGCTCTGAGGTTTGAGTTCGAAGAGCTTTTGCGTCTGCAGGAGAAAAAGATCGTGGGGCCGCCTGAGTCTGTCTGTTATAAGGACGGTAAACCCACAAAGGCTCTTGAGGGTTTTTTAAGAAAACACAATGCGACCATCAACGATGTCAGTATAGAGGAAACACCTAAAGGCAGATACGCAGTCATTACTATAAAATCGGAAGCTGCACCAGCAAAACCGGTGGTTGTTGAAAGTCTGAATACAATGCTCAACTCACTACATTTCAACAAGAAAATGCGCTGGGGCAACGGTGAGTACGAGTTCATAAGACCAGTTCATAACGTGCTTCTGCTTATAGACGATAAAGTCGAACCATTCGAATTTGCGGGCAAAAAATCAACCGATTTTACATACGGCCACAGGTTCATGGACAACAGAAAGATCAACGTTTCCTACGAATCCTACCTGCAGCATCTGAAGGATGCAAGTGTTATAGCTGACCAGGAGGAAAGAAGAAAACTAATAAAAAAACAGCTTGAGGAAATATGCGAAAATGAGGGTCTCGATCTGATCCAGGACGAAGAACTCCTCGATGAGGTCGTCAACCTGACCGAATTTCCAGTTGTGGTGGTGGGTGGATTCGAAGAACGGTTCCTCAAGCTGCCTGATGAAGTGTTGATCACATCCATGAAGGATCATCAGCGCTACTTCGCTTTCACAAAAAACGGAAAGCTGGCAAACAGATTTGCCGCTGTCTCTAATATAAAGACCAGCAACATGGATCTGATCAGGGTAGGTTACGAAAGGGTTCTTAAGGCACGTTTCTCCGATGCCGAATTCTTCTTTGAAGAGGACAAAAAAAGACCGCTCGCCTCTTTCGTGGAAGAGCTCAAAAACATGATGTTTCAGGAAAAGCTCGGTTCACAGTATGATAGAACACAACGCCTCATGAAGCTTGCTTCATTTGTCGCAGAAAAGCTGGGCTTTGACACCGAAAAGGCGCAACGGGCCGCTTATTTATCCAAAGCAGATTTGATGACGCAAATGGTCTACGAATTTCCAGAGTTGCAAGGTGTTATGGGTAGAGAGTACGCTTTGTTGTCGGGCGAAGATCCGGAGGTAGCTGAAGCTATTTTCGAACAGTATCTTCCAAAAGAGAATCTTACACCAAAAACAAAAACAGGTATAGCCCTATCAATAGCCGATAAAACAGACCTAATAGTGGGTGGCTTTCTTGCTAATCTAAAACCAACCGGAGCAAAGGATCCCTACGGTCTGCGCAGGGCTGCGTTAGGTATAATCAGAACCCTGATGGACAATCAGCTGTTTCTTGGCCTAAAAGAGCTGCTGGAGTATGCAGACTCCCTGTACAACGCCAATCTGAACCTCGATGAAATTATCGACTTTATAAGGATTCGCTTCATCAACTATCTTAAGGAGCTAAAGGCGTATCCTCATGATGCGCTTGAGGCTGTAACATCAGCACGATTTAACGACATCTACGATGCCCGTCTGCGTCTGGATGCACTTATGCATCTGATAGAGAACGATCCTGATAAAGCTAAAAGGTTTGCCATAAAGCGCGTCTTCAATATTGTAAAGGATTATACCTACTCGGATATAACACCTGAGCTCTTTGTTGAAAACGAAGAGAAACAGCTTTACGAAGCCATAAAAAGAATGAAAGATTCGCTCAGCAGGATGGTTCAACAGAAGGATTATGCCGCTATACTTGATATGGTTGCCGATGAACGCGAGACGATAAACAGGTTCTTCGACAATGTGATGGTGATGGATAAAGATGAGGCGCTTCGCAAAAACAGACTGGCATTACTCAATGCGCTCAAAAACATTGTGTTAACAGTAGCAGACTTTAGATTTTTGGAGATTTAGCCATGTTAAGACTGAAAGGTTCAATAGGTCTAACATTTGATGACGTGCTGCTTCTTCCGGCAAAGTCAAAAATACTCCCCAAAGAGGCGGACACAAGCGTTGCTTTGACGGACAGGCTCCAGCTTAAGGTACCGATCATATCAGCCGCCATGGATACCGTGACAGAGTATAGCATGGCAATAGCAATGGCAAGAAACGGTGGTCTGGGCATTATACACAAAAATATGCCCATCGAAGAGCAGGCAAAACAGGTCAGAAAGGTGAAAAAATCGGAAAGTGGCATGATACTGGATCCCATAACTATACGCCCGGAAGCCACCATCATGGAGGCCCTTGAGCTGATGAGTCAGTATCACATCTCTGGTATACCGGTAACGTTACAGAACGGCAAGCTTGTGGGCATTATAACAAACAGGGATGTCCAGTTCGAAAAGGACTACACAAAACCCGTAAAATCCGTAATGACCAAGGATAACCTGATCACGGCACATGAAGGCATAACACTTTCCGAGGCAGAAGAGTATCTGAAGCGTTACAAGGTTGAAAAGCTCCCCATTGTGGATGAGGAGTTCCACCTTAAGGGGCTTATCACAATTAAAGACATACGCAAGAAAAAAGAATACCCACAGGCAACAAAGGATATGCACGGTAGATTGATGGTTGGCGCAGCTATTGGCACGAAGGATGGTATAGAGCGCGCAAAGGCTTTAGTGGAGGCTGAAGTGGACGTTCTTGTTGTGGACTCAGCCCACGGCCACTCGATACACATTCTAAAGCTGATAGAGCGCATCAAAAATACCTATCCAAACACCACCGTGATAGCAGGAAATGTTGCTACAAAGGAAGGAACGCGCGAATTGATTGAAGCTGGTGCCGATATTGTGAAAGTGGGCATAGGCCCAGGCTCCATCTGTACAACGCGTGTTGTCACTGGTATAGGTGTCCCACAGATAACAGCCGTTTCGGAATGTGCTGAAGAGGCAGATTATCTCGGAAAACGAATCATTGCCGACGGTGGTATAAAATTTTCGGGAGATATCGTAAAGGCATTAGCAGCTGGAGCGAGCGCTGTAATGATAGGAAACCTGCTTGCAGGCACTGAAGAGTCACCAGGAGAGAGTGTAATCTACCAGGGCAGGAAGTACAAGGTTTACAGAGGAATGGGATCTATCGGTGCAATGAAAAAGGGTAGCAGGGATAGATACTTTCAGGAAGAAGATGATCTTGAAAAGCTCGTTCCAGAAGGTGTGGAAGGCAGGGTACCTTACAAAGGAAGTGTCAAAGACGTAATCTACCAGCTCGTTGGGGGGTTGCGCGCGGGTATGGGATATGTAGGTTGCAGCACAATAGAGGAGCTAAGAACAAAACCTGTTTTCATACAGATTACATCGGCATCCCTGAAGGAAAGCCATGTTCATGACATAATCATGACGAAGGAGCCGCCGAACTACAATGTTTAAGCCAACATTATCAAAAAAGCTGCTTATAATCCTATTTTTGCTGTTTTCCACGGCCTGTTCATCGTCAGCTCGAGAGATAGAAGTCTACTTTACGCCCTCCTACAGGGCGCTCGATGCGATTGTTGATGAAATAAACGCAAGCAAAAGAAGCGTAATTGTTGCGGTGTATAACTTCACGTCACGACCTCTTGCAAGAGCACTCGCCTCAGCCAAAAGAAGAGGTGTTGATGTGCGCGTTGTACTCGATAGGTCTGCAAACGATCCAACTCAGAACCGCTATACAAAATACGTTTTTTTAAAACAAAACGGCATAGATGTTAGATTTGCCAAACCACACAGGCGCTGGGACAGAAACGGCATTATGCACAATAAGTTTGCTGTTATCGATTCTAAAGTCGTGATCACCGGTTCTGCCAACTGGACAGCCAGCGCCTTTGCAATAAACGATGAGAATGTGCTCATAATCAGGCGTCCAGATATCGCAAATGCCTACACTAAAGAATTCGAAAGACTATGGAAACACTCAAGCAAAAGGTAGAGCGCCTGCTTGATGCAAATTTCAATCGAGCAAGAGAGGGTCTTAGGGTTATCGAGGATACAGCACGATTTATCCTTGACAGTCCAGAAATGACCGCAAAAGCCAAGCGGATGCGTTCAAGGCTTTCTGAGATTCAAACGAAAGCCTCAGTACCACTCTCAAGCCGTGACACAGAAAACGACAGTGGTACATCCATGCACAGTAAAACAGAAAGAAAAAGGGATTCACTACAACAGATCGTTAGGGCAAATGCCAAAAGAACGCAGGAGTCTTTGAGGGTACTGGAGGAGTTTTTAAAACTAAATCAGCCAGGGCTTGCGCAGGAGATCAAGCAGCTCAGGTACAATTCCTACATTCTCGAGGAAGAAATTATAGAGGCACTTGAAAAATGGACCAGAAACTGATTCGCAATTTCTCCATTATTGCCCATATCGATCACGGTAAAAGCACCCTTGCTGACAGGTTGATAGAAAATACCGGAGCCCTCAGTAAAAGGGAAATGAAAGAGCAGGTGCTGGATAATCTTGAGGTGGAAAGAAAACACGGCATCACCGTTAAAGCTCAAACGGCAAGGCTCAACTATACCCACAACAACCAACGCTACACTCTTAACATGATTGACACACCTGGACATGTGGATTTTGGCTATGAGGTATCAAAAAGCCTGAAAGCGTGCGAGGGTTGCCTGCTCGTTGTTGATGCCACACAGGGTGTAGAGGCACAAACCATAGCAAACGCCTATCTCGCTATAGAAAACAATCTGGAAATTATACCTGTCATCAACAAGATAGACCTACCCAGTGCAGACGTGGAAAAAACAAAGCACGAGATTGAAGATGCTATAGGTATCGATGCAACGGAAGCCATAGAAATATCCGCTAAGAATAACGTAAATATCGATAAGGTTATCGAAGCTATCATTGAAAGGATTCCACCACCATCTGGCAAAGTAGAAGCACCGCTAAAAGCACTGGTTATAGATTCATGGTACGACAACTACAGAGGTGTCATATTTGTAGTGCGCATTTTCGAAGGTTCCCTATCCATTGGTGACCAGATCATGATGTTCTCTACATCAAAAAGCTATCAGGTAGAGGAGCTCGGTATCTTCACACCAAAACCGGTTAAGATCGATAGACTTCAGACAGGAGAGGTAGGATACGTTATAGCTGGCATAAAAAATATAGCCGATGCGATGGTGGGAGACACCATCACGCTTGCAAACAATCCCACGGAAAAACCATTCGAGGGATTTGAAAAACCCAAACCTTTCGTATTTGCCGGCATATACCCAACCGACCCGGAAAATTACGAGGATCTAAAGGAAGCGCTGGAAAAGCTGCAACTCAACGATGCATCGCTTACCGTAGAAAAGGAAAAATCAGACTCGCTGGGATTTGGTTTCAGATGTGGGTTTCTCGGTGTCCTCAGTATGAACATCACCAAAGAACGTCTCGAAGAAGAGTTTGGCTTGGATGTCATAATTACAAGTCCCAACGTGCTCTACAGGGTGGAACTCACCAATGGTGAAACAATAGAGATTTCCAACCCGTCAATGTTGCCCGAACAATCGCGCATAAAGGCAATTTACGAACCTTTTGTAAACGTGGAGATTATAACACCAGCCGCTTATGTAGGTAACATTCTAAAACTACTGCAAGACAGAAGAGGCAGACAGCAGGAGATGCTTTACATCTCACAGGATAGAGTGCTGATCAAATATACCATGCCACTTGTCGAGATAATTACCGATTTCTATGATAAACTGAAATCCCTATCAAGGGGTTATGCATCATTCGATTACGACTTTAAGGGCTTCGAAGCTTCCGATCTTACCAAGCTGATAATTCTCGTAAACGGCAAGGAGGTCGACTCCTTCTCCATGATTGTACCCAAAGAGAAGGCTTACAGAATTGCCAGAGAGGTTCTAAAAAACCTGAAACAATATATACCCAAACAGCTTTTTGAGGTAAGATTGCAGGCTAAAGTGGGTGGTAAAATCATTGCAAAAGAGCAAATCAGCGCGCTGAGGAAGGATGTGCTTGCAAAGTGCTATGGTGGTGATATAACAAGGAAGAAGAAGCTGCTCGAAAAGCAGAAAAAAGGGAAGAAGCGCATGAAGGAGCTGGGCAACGTAACAATATCCAAGGAAGCTTTTATTAAGCTTGTCGAGATTGATAACAGCTAAGGAGGTAGATTTCAGTGAAGGGTAAGCTCTACGATTGGATCAAGTCCATTGCGATTGCTCTACTTATTGCCCTGTTCATCAGAGCATTCATCGTTGAAGCGTTCAAGATTCCATCGGCATCCATGGAAAACACACTGCTGATAGGCGACCACATACTGGTCAACAGATTTATCTACGGCGTCCGCATGCCATTTACCGGGAAAATAATCATACCAGACAGGCACCCCAGGGACGGCGAGATAGTGGTCTTTAAGTACCCACCAAATCCGAGTATCTACTTTATAAAAAGGTGCGTTGGCGTTCCTGGAGATGTGCTAATGATGAAAAACAAGGTGCTTTACAGAAACGGTAAACGTGTGTATGAACCCTACGTTATCCACACCGATCCACATATCTATCCTCGAAACACAGAGTACGAACTTGCAAGAACGCTATTCGGTTCAAGAGACAACTTTGGGCCCATCAAGGTGCCACCACACTGCTATTTCATGATGGGAGACAATAGAGACAATTCATATGATTCACGTTACTGGGGATTCGTGCCCGAGAAGGACATTGTTGGAAAGGCGTTTCTCATCTATGCGTCCTGGCAGTGGCATCCTTTCAAGATTAGGTTTAACCGCTTCTTTAAGCGCATAGATCCCTAAAAAAACAAAAAACCGACGAATATAAAAAGAGGGGAAATAAAACTTAAAAATTATAGAAGATAAAAGTATTGTTTTTAAAAGGTGGTAGCGGCGCAGGGACTCGAACCCCGGACACTGCGGATATGAGCCGCATGCTCT
>CAZIZT010000010.1:0-5621 GCA_964544085.1 uncultured Desulfurellales bacterium | reverse complement strand
CATCCCTGTTCCAACAAGCGGTGCCTCAGGTCTCATAAGCGGCACAGCTTGGCGCTGCATGTTTGATCCCATCAAAGCCCTGTTTGCGTCGTCATGCTCAAGGAACGGGATCAAGCTTGCTGCAACGGATGTAATCTGGTTGGGTGCTACGTCCATAAGATCTATCTCGTCTCTATGAACAATAAGAAACTCACCGCCCTTACGCGCCGATACATACTCGTTTTTAAACGTACCATCCTCGTTCAACGGAGCCGAAGCCTGCGCAATTATGTGATCCTTTTCCCTTGAGGCTGTGAAATATTCAACCTTGTCTGTCACCCTACCGTTTTCCACAATTCTGTAAGGCGTCTCTATAAAACCGAACTCGTTTATGCGTGCATACACAGCAAGAGAAGATATGAGCCCGATATTGGGGCCCTCGGGTGTCTCGATAGGGCATATCCTTCCGTAGTGAGTTGGATGCACGTCGCGAACCTCGAAACCGGCTCTCTCCCTTGTCAAACCACCGCTACCAAGGGCAGATAGCCTCCTCTTGTGTGAGATTTCCGAAAGTATGTTGGTCTGATCCAAAAATTGCGACAGCTGACCCGTGGCAAAGAAATCCTTAATGGCAGCGGCAACCGGCTTGGTGTTTATCACATCGTAGGGTGTAAGGTTGTCAAGGTCGCGCATAATCATCTTATCCTTGATGAGACGCTGCATCTTCAACAGGCCGCTTTTTACCTCTTTGTATAGCTGATCACCAACAAGGTTGACTTTCCTGTTGGATAAACTATCCACATCGTCTGGAGCCACTATATCGTTTTCAAGCAGGATAATCTGATTGATCACGCCTATGAAATCATCCTTTGTCAGCGTTCTGACCTCTTTTGGTACATCTATATTGAAGACCTCATTGAGTCTTATTCTTCCTTCAAGAGAAATGTCGTACCTTTCAGGATTGAAAAACAGATTGTACAGGAACCTGTCGGCATCCTCCACAGATGTATGCTCGCCTGGTCTGAGCAACATGTGTATAAAAATCTTGGCAAGATCCTCGTCCGTCACATCACCCTTAACTGCCAACCTCTTCTTCTTAAGCAGATCCCTTGCCATCACAAGGGTATTTAAAATCAGGTAGTCATCATACTTGGAGTATATCAGGTCAAACTCCACATCAAACATTTTGATGCGGCTTAAATACTCAGAATCTATCCTGCTACCTATCTCAAGCAGAGTCAGCTTGGTGCCGTTTAATTCGGGATCCTCAACCTCGACTTTATCAGCAGAGTATTTACCACCAAGATCGCTCTCCCTTACTGGCACATACTCCACCGAAGCATCCTTCAAAACCTTGAAGATCCTGCGGGTTATTTTCTTATCCCTGCCAGCAACCACCTCACCATCCACAATGACGTCATCGCCCAGCCTGAAGCCTATGATGCTTTCGTCAACTTTAGCGTAAACCTTCCCTGTGTCTACTTTTATGTGTACAACCTGGTGGAACAGCTTAAGTATTTCACTCTCATCAAAGCCCAAAGCCTGAAGGAATATGGTTGCAGGAAACTTCTTTTTTCTGTCGATGCGCATGTAGAGAATGTCTTTTACATCCGTTTCAAACTCAACCCAGCTGCCTCTTTCAGGTATTATCTGACCATGGAACTGGCTTTTTCCTGCAAATTCAGATATCTTTTTGAAAATCACACCAGGAGATCGGTGAAGCTGACCTACTATGTTTCTCTCAACACCATTGATGATGAAGCTGCCACTATCGGTTATAAGCGGAAGCTCACCGACATAGATGTCCTGCTCCTTGACCTCTTTGACGCTGATCTTCTCACCTGTGGCCTCATCAATGTCCCATGACGTCAGCCTTACCCGCATTGTAAGATTACCTGTGTAGGACAAACCCTTGCTTTTGCACTCATCCGGAGAGTATCTCGGTGGCTTTATCTCCCAATCGACAAGCTCCAACCTCAGCCTTCCGTGAATATCATCTATTGGAAAAATGGATCGTAACGCGTTATCCAGATTTTTTTCTCTTTTGGATTCCCTGTTTAAAAACTCATTAAACGAATCTATGTTAAGCCTCAACAAATCGGGTATATCCAGCACCTTTTTCGTTTTGCTGAAATCAACGCGCAACCGATAATCAAGCTTAAGAGGTTTTGCCATCATTCACCTCGTTTGTTTTCAGGTTTTACTTAAGTAAGAAAAACGGGAAAGAGACAGTTTTAGCCCCTTTCCCGTCCGTGACCCATCTAAAAAAGAACTTATTTGATCTCGACTTCGGCGCCGGCCTCTTCGAGTTTGGCCTTGATGGCTTCAGCCTCTTCCTTGCTGACCTTCTCCTTAACAGCCTTAGGAGCAGCATCAACAAGCGCCTTTGCCTCTTTGAGACCAAGACCCGTAATCTCCCTGACAACCTTAATAACCTGGATCTTCTTGTCGCCCGGCTTGTTGAGAATAACGTCAAACTCGGTCTGCTCCTTTGCCTCCTCAGCCTCTCCACCGGCGGCTGGAGCTGCAGCTGCTACAGCTGCAACAGGTGCGGCTGCGCTGACACCAAACCTATCCTCCAGCTCCTTAACAAACTCAGCCAGCTCTACCACTGTCATATTCTCAATAAACTTAATAACGTCCTCTTTCGTGATCTCAGCCATTCTTAACACCCCTCCTTATTGTTCTTTAGCCTTTTTCTCTTCTATAGCTTTAAGGACATACAGAAGCTGCCTTAAGTTAGCAGCAAGCACATTGACAAAACCGCTCACAGGCGCCTTCATGGTGCCAAGCAGCTGAGCCAGAAGCACCTCTTTAGATGGCAGTTTGCTTAGAGCCTCAATCTGCTTACCACTTATTATACGCCCATCAAGGCATCCAAGCTTGATGGTGAGCTTCTCGTGCTCTTTCGCCTTCGCCACAAGTATCTTTGCCAGCACAGCAGGGTCATCGAAGCTCAGCGCAAATGCATTGGCGCCTGTCAGATGCTCCTTGAGCGTTTCCCACTTGCTACCCTCAACTGCCTTGGCTACAACGCTGTTTTTTATCACGTTGAATGTGGCTCCCGACTCCTTGACCGTGTTTCGTATGTCCTCCATCTGGTGCACGGTCAAGCCGCTGTAGCCCAACACGATAACAGCTACGGCATCCTGTAGCTGTTCGGCAAGTCTTCTGGATAGCTCAACCTTCCTCTCTCTCCTCAATACATCCCCTCCTTTCTTCTAAGGCGGGCCAAAAACCAACGTCTCGTGCGGGCAAAATTTAAAGCTCCCGCTACCCGCAGTCTTTGACCTCTTGTAGTTTCTTTATGTCAATCAGCCGAGCGATTGCACATTTACCTTTACGCTTGGTGAATGGGTTGTAGCCAGATGAAAGCTCTTTACGTATTTTCCCTTACTTGCGGCTGGCTTAGCCTTCACAACTGCATCGTAAAGCGCCAGTATATTCTCCTTCAGTTTCTCATTGTCAAAGGATCTTTTTCCAACGCCAACATGGATATTTGCCGTCTTATCAACTCTGAACTCTACCTCACCTGCCTTGGCTCTCTTAACGGCGTCAGCTACATCGAAGGTAACCGTTCCGACCTTTGGGTTAGGCATCAACCCTCTTGGTCCCAGTATCTTTCCTAATCTACCAACAATCCCCATCATGTCGGGTGTTGCTATAACCTTATCGAAATCAAGCCAGCCTTCCTTGGCAATCTTCTGAGCAAGCTCCTCGCCGCCCACATAGTCAGCGCCTGCCTCTTCGGCTTCCTTAATCTTTTCACCTTTGGCAAAAACCAGCACCTTCACGCTCTTGCCCGTACCGTGCGGCAGCGTTACAGATCCTCTTACCACCTGGTCGGAGCGCTTGGGATCAACGCCAAGCCTCATGTGAACCTCAACCGTCTCGTCATAGTTTGCGTAAGCAATATCCTTCAGAATGGCAATAGCCTCGTCGAGGGGATACTCCTTCAGGTGGTCATACTTTTTCAGCGCATCCAGATACTTCTTTCCACGTTTCGCCATCTTTTCCTCCTGCGGCTCCCACATCTCCGCGATTATCCGCGGCTGTGGTGTTTTTTAACAAAAGCTAAAACTCTTCTACCTCAACTCCCATATTAACGGCAGTTCCAGCAACGATTTTCATCGCCTTATGGATATCGTTTGTATTCAGATCCGGTAGTTTTATCCTGGCTATCTCCTCAAGCTTCTCCTTGGAGAGTTTACCCACCTTCTGTCTTGCCGGGTCGCTTGAACCCTTCTCAATGCCCAGAGCCTTCTTTATCAGAGAGCTAGCCGGTGGTGTCTTTGTAATAAAATCAAAAGAACGATCTTTGTAGACAGTAATGATGACAGGAACAATATCACCCATCCTGTCCTTTGTAGCATCGTTAAACTTCTTGACAAAGTCCATTATATTTACACCGTGCTGTCCCAGCGCAGGACCAACCGGCGGTGCAGGTGAAGCTTTGCCTGCTTCGATCTGAAGCTTAATCTGTGCCATAACCTCTTTAGCCATTTATACTCTCCTTATCCCTCGACTTTTTCTACCTGATTGTAGTTAAGCTCAACAGGCGTTGAACGGCCAAAGATGCTTACCAGAATCCTTAACCTGCCTTTATCCACATCAACCTCATCAACCGTACCAGTAAAGTTCGCAAACGGTCCATCAAGTACCCTGACACTTTCGCCAACCTCAAAGGAGACAGAAAGCCGTGGTGACTCCTTGGAGCTTTCAATCTTTTTGAACATCTCCTCGACTTCTTTATCCTCAAGCGGAACCGGTTGATTTTTATATCCAACAAAACCAGAGGTAAACGACATTCTCTTGACCAGATTGTAGAGCTTATCGCTCATTCTGGCCTTGATGAACACATAACTGGGATAAAGACACCGCCTGACCGTTTCCTTCCTGTTGTTTTTCTTTATCTCGATGACCTCTTCGAAGGGCACAAAAATCTCTTCCACATCATCCTGCAGGCCTTCACTCTCGATTTTGTTTTTGAGCATAGATTTAACCTTCTCTTCGTATCCGACCTGCGTATGGATGGCATACCATTTGAAATCGTCCATATCAAATATCCCTGCTATCTAAAGAGGTATTGAAGGCCGATGGAAAGAAAGTAATCCAGCACACTCAAAATAACAGCCACTATCACGGTAAATACTATAACCGAGATAGTGGCTCCGACTACTTCCTTTTTACCGGCCCAAACGACCTTCTTAAACTCTAACTTTACCTCTTCTAAAAAACTAATCGCTTTCTTAATCATAACAAAAATGGCAGGCCAGGGAGGACTCGAACCCCCAACATGCGGTTTTGGAGACCGCCGCTCTACCAATTGGAGCTACTGGCCTACTTCACCTCTTTATGTATAGTATGTTTTCTACAATACGGGCAGTATTTTCTCAGCTCAAGCTTCTCTTTGTTTTTCTTTTTATCCCTGGTACTGGTATAGTTTCTCCTCTTGCACTCGCTGCATGCCAGAGTAACAAGCTCACGCATCTTTTAACCTCACTCAATTATCTCGGTAATGACACCAGCACCAACCGTCTTGCCGCCCTCTCTTATAGCAAATCTTGTCTCTTTTTCAAGAGCAACCGGTGCTATGAGCTCAACGGTCATTTCAACATTGTCGCCCGGCATAACCATCTCCA
>CAZIZT010000009.1:0-8126 GCA_964544085.1 uncultured Desulfurellales bacterium | reverse complement strand
GCCATCTGGGCTCTTGTAACCGGTTGATCGGGGCAGTATTTGTCATTCCCGCAGCCTGTGGTTATGCCAAATACTGCCCCGATCAACCGGTTACAAGAGCCCAGATGGCTGTTTTTCTCGATAGGGCGTTCCTGAAAAAAGAGTAGGGCATCCATGCACCTGTTCGTTTATGGCACCCTGCTACGTGGTTTGAGGGCTTATAAGCTTCTTCATGACCACACGTTCATGGGGTTTGGTGTGGTTAAGGGAAAGCTAATAAATGTTGACTGGTACCCGGGCCTTGTCGAGGGTGAACTGTGTGTGTTCGGTGAGGTTTACCGTGTGGAGGAGGAAATAGTATCCAGGCTTGATAGGTTTGAGGATTATAACCCTGATGAAGAGAAGGGTTCACTCTTTTTAAGAAGAAAGAAGGATGTATGGATGTTGTGCGAAGATGTAAAAATAGATGCCAGTTGTTATATTTTCAATGCGGATATACCTCCCGATAGTCAGGCTTTCTCCGATTACAGGGTTTTTCTTCTAAAACACTCTTCAAATGTTATGTTTCCGCTTGTGGTTGGCAGAAACGATACCGGAAGCTTTAGAGGGCTTTTGGATGGCGCTGCCAGTGTTGATACTGGAATTATTAAAGATATATATCTTGAAAGCTGCAGGGACGGGTACAGGTGTGTTTACTCAAATGGAACAGACGAGTTTGTGGATGTTGTGTGGCTGAAAAAGGAGCTAATAGAAAAGTTGTATGAGTGCTGCGTGCCGATGGGTGTATCAGTAACGATAAACAACAAAGAAGTGCCTGCAATCTTGCCTTTGTGTATGGATACTATAGCTTCATATAGGTGTCTGCACCGCTTCTCTTGATTATCCCTTTGAGTTCGAGATCGAACAGGAGGCTGGAGAGTGTTGCAACATCCATGCCGGTTTCTATCACCAGCTCGTCGATGGACATCTCGCCTTTGAGTGCATCTATTATGAGCCTTTCGTTCTTGCTCATTTGAGGTTTATGTTCGTTCAGCCTTTCAAGTTCCCTTTTCAATTCTATGTAGAAATAAGACAGGATTGCATCTACGTCATTGACGGCTATAGCTCCTTTATTTAACAGGAGATTTGTGCCTCTGCTGCGTTTTGAGAATATCTCACCCGGCACAGCAAAAACAGGCTTTGATTGCTCTTCGGTTAGCCTTGCTGTGATCAGGGATCCGCTTTTAATATCCGCCTCTACCACAAGTGTAGCTCTGGCAAGCCCGGCAATTATCCTGTTTCTTCTGGGGAAATTTTGCTTCAGCGGAGGTGTAGAGGGTGGAAACTCAGAAACAATACACCCTTTACTGCTTAAATGCTTGTAGAGCGTTGCATTGGAGCGCGGATATATCACATCGATGCCACTTCCAAGAACGGCTATTGTATAACCGTTTTCTTTGAGTGCTTCCTCGTGCGCAAGGGCGTCAATCCCTGTTGCCATACCGCTAACAATGGCAAAGCCGGCGCGAACAAGGTACGGTACAAGGTACTTTACTACCTTTTCACCATAGCCTGATGGATGTCTTGTGCCTACAACAGCAATAGAAAGCTCTGTTTGTCTCAGTTCTCCTTTAACAAATAACACAAGGGGAGGGTTTTCAATGTTTCTTAAACTTTCCGGATATTCTTTACTAAAGAAATCAACCATGCTGATGCCTCTGTTTGTAAGCCTGTCAAGCTCCTTATCCATATCGCGTGTGATGGCGGGTTTTATACTGGAGTAAACCTCTTCAATAGTATTGAAGAGACCTGGTTCCTTCAATGTATGGCCTGCCAGTGCTAACCTAATCTTATTTATATCCAATCAATAACCTCACAAGGGAACCGTAATAGGTGTGCGTTACGAAGTCTCCAAACCCAAACCTGGAGAGCTTTTTCTTAAGATCAATTGTGATAAACTGGCTAGCAAGAGGGCACTCGCCGTATTTGAACACCAATCTTACGGGAAGACTCTGTTCCTCCAGGTCGAATTCGTTGTAGTCCAGTATGCAGAAGGCCCCGCCTTTTTTTAGCGAATCGTATGCGTTTTTGATTATTAGATCTCTTTCCTCGTCGATGAAACCGTGCAATACAAAAGAGATGAATACCTTGTCGAACAGCTCAATGAAGGGTGTGGGTTTACGTATGTCGTGGTAGAAGATTCTAACGTTGGGATAGGCGGAACATCTGCGTTTACTCTGCATAAGCATCTCTTTGCCTATATCTAAACCGACAATCTTGCCGTTTGTATATCTTTTCATAAGACAGATGTTTTTTCCGGTTCCGCTACCCAGATCCAGTATACTGTCATTTTGATTTATTTCCATATCCCTTATTACGTTTCTGATGAACTTACCATAGGTGAAGCCACTAAAGAGCATCATGAGCTGATCGTAAAAGAGCGCTTCAAAACCCTTAACCTCAACTTTGCTGAGCTTTTTTGTCATCTTTGCTTCCTCCTTTTAACAAACAGGATATACATGTAGCTTTGGCTTTTCAAGTGGATATTGACTGATTCGAAATAATGATTTATATTCATACGAAATTCACGCTTGAGAGGAGGTAAGAGGCGTGAGAAGGTTGGTTTTAGCTTTCTTGGTGGTGTTGGTTTTTTCTGTCACATCTTTTGCAAAGAGTTACGTGATCAATCTCGGCATTGTTACTACACCAAAGACGTTCCACTACAAAGCTGCTTACAAGTTTAAGCAGATCGTGGAAAAGGCCTCTGGAGGCAAGATCAAGGTTATCATCCATCACTCAGGATCGGTGGGTAACGAAACGAGCATATTGCAGCAGCTGCAGATGGGCGCACTTCAGATGGGCGTGATTACAGCCGGTCCAATTGATAAGTTTGTACCGGCTATCAAGGCTATCGAGTTTCCGTTTCTCTTTTCAAGCTACAAACAGGTTGATAGGATACTTGATGGCAAAATCGGTAGGGCAATTTTGAACGAGTTTCCCAAGGCTAATCTTATAGGTTTTCACTTCCTTGAAAACGGCTTTAGGAATCTTACCAACTCCGTAAGGCCCGTTCATACGGTTAAGGACGTTAAGGGATTGAAGATCAGGGTAATGAAAAGCCAGCTTCAGATTGCTATATGGAGAGCCCTTGGTGCAAACCCAACGCCGATGCCATGGCCAATATACACACAGCTTGCCCAACATGTAATTGATGGTCAGGAAAACCCACTTGCCGTCATCTATCAGTACAAGCTCTATGAGGTTCAAAAGTATCTCTCTTTGACAAGACATGTCTATTCTGCACTTGTTTTTGTTGGTAGCAAGAAGTTTTACGATTCCCTGCCTGCAAAATACCAGAAACTCCTCTACAGGGCTACCAGAGAGGCTTCGATCTATGAAAGACAGCTCAACAGAAAGCAGGTTAAGTTCTTCCTTGAGCAGCTGAAGAAAAAGGGCATGATCGTTGATGAACACCCCGACATACCGTCCTTTAAAGCGAAGGTTGCTGTCTTGAAGAGCAGGTTCCATGGAGTAGCAAGGAAGTACCTTGACGAGATCCTTGCCAGTGAAAAATAGCAAATGAGGCAGATTGCCCGCTTTTTGAACTCCTTGAGCGACGCCACAAACAGGATTATGGAACTGCTTGTGGTGTTGCTCCTTCTGTCGCTTTCCATACTAATGGTGGTAGGTGTTTTCTTCAGATATGTGCTGAATAATTCCATTTATTGGTCAGGTGAGGTTTCCTGTATACTGCTCGTATTTGTGAGCTTTTTTGCATCAACGGTTGCATATAAACGTGGAGCCCATATCGGTATAGATGTGTTTATGAGACGCCTTACCGAGAATGGCAGGATGTATTTGCATCTTGCCATCACCGTTTCGTTTCTTGGTTTCTGGTTGCTGGTGCTTCTTGAGAGTTTCAAGCTGATGCCTATGTTTATGATTCAACGTACCGCAACGCTTGAGATACGCTATGCCTATGTTTTTGCTGTTGTTCCTGTTAGTGCTGCTATTTGGATACTACATTCGCTTGCGGATATAGCTTCAACGCTCCAAAAGAAAAAGAAAGGTACCGATAAATGATCTTTCTTCTTGTTTTGTTGTTTGTTCTGATCTTAATCTCTTTTCCTATATTTCTCTCCATAGGCATTGCGACAACAGCTGCTTTTATAAAATCTCATCTTCCGCTTTACATGATCCCCCAGAGGATGTTCTCAGGTATCAACTCCTATATGCTTCTTGCCGTGCCCCTTTTTATGTTTGCCGGTAGCTTAATGGATCAGGGTGGTTTATCGAGACGCATTGTTAGGCTTGCTGAATCGCTTGTAGGTCACATGCGTGGGGGTCTGGCTATCTCTGCCATTCTTTCCAGTATGTTATTTGCTGGTGTGAGTGGATCAGCGGCTGCAGATACAGCTGCCATAGGCTCCATTTTGATACCGTCAATGATAAAAAGGGGCTATAGCAGGGATTTTGCTGCAAGTGTTGTGGCAAGCGGCGGCTCAATAGGTGTAATCATACCACCCAGCATTCCTATGATCATTTATGGTTTTATCACCGGTGTTTCCATTGGAAAACTGTTTATAGCTGGTATTTTGCCGGGTATTTTGATTGGTATTACGCTCTCTGCTGTGGCTGTGCTGCACTCAAGTGATATGGGCAAAACAAGGGATAAGTTTGATTTCAAGGAGTTTAAGAGTGCGTTCTTAAGCGCTTTCTGGGCTCTCGGCACACCTATTATTGTGGTTGGCGGTATCCTGGGTGGTGTTTTTACCGCCACTGAATCTGCTGCCTGTGCCGTTTTATACTCCTTAATCGTTGGCCTGTTTGTCTACAGAGAGCTGAACCTGAAACGAATTATAAGATCAGCTCTCTCAAGTGCCGTTATGAGCTCGGTCATACTCATGATCATTGCCGTTGCAACGGTCTTTTCCTGGTATCTTTCAATGAATAATGTTCAGAGTGCTCTTAGCAGCTTCTTCTTGAGCATATCACACGATAGGGTAGTGCTGATACTGGCTGTTAATCTGTTCCTTCTACTTATGGGAACCTTTGTTGAGACAACCGCATCGCTTGTTATATTCGTGCCTGTGGTTGCACCTATACTTACGCAGATCGGCATGCACCCGATTACAGCTGGCGTTATGATCGTTACCAACCTGGCTATAGGTATGCTAACACCGCCTCTGGGTATCTGTTTGATTGTCTCTTCAGCTATTGCTGAGAGTCGGATCTCGACCATATCACGTGTTATCTTGCCGTACCTTGCTGCCATGATCATCGATCTATTCATCATAGCGTTTTTTGAGCCCCTAACAACCCTGCTGCTTTAGAAGGGTGCACTTATGGGTGTTGCCCGCAATGTTTCGTATGTTTCAATAGCTTTTGTTTACGTTAACCTTCTTGGATATGTGTTTCATTTCTTTGTTAGCAGGTACCTGGGTCCAGTCTACTATGGCGAATTTATGGTCCTATATTCTCTGATGCTTACTGTGGGTAACCTATCCGGAATAGTAAGTGTTGCCACGGCACAAACGGTTATAGAGAATCATCCTTACGAGAATGGAATCCTTGCTCACGCAAGAAGGCTTACGTTTGGTTTTTCAACTATGCTGCTGGTGGCTGGCATTGCCATCTCTCCCTTTCTTAAATCCCTTCTTGATGTGTCCAACTCCTGGTACGTCTCTATTGTTGCGTTTGTCTGGTTTTTTATGTTCATCGTTGCGTGTGAACGTGGATACCTGCAGGCTTTGGAGCACTTTGGAAAATATGCGGTCTCCACTTCTCTTGAGCTCACAGTAAGGCTGCTATCTGCTGTATTTCTTCTGTATATTGGATTATCCATTGCAGGCGCTATACTGTCTTCTGTTGTTGGCTTGATTGCGACTCTTGTCTATTTGATCTTTGTGAATGGTGGTATAAGGGCAAAACCCGTCGGGTTTCCTTTGACCGACTTTTTGAAGGTGGCTCTTTACATCTCACCTGCTGGCTTTTTAATCTATGCAGATAGTCTGTTTATAAGAAGGATATTTGATCCCCACACGGCAGGTGTCTTCGCTTCGGTGGCCGTACTGGGCAAGGCTGTTATCTGGTTTTGTGTCTCTCTTTTTGGAGTACTTTTTCCAAGAATGGTCAGGATTAAAGACAATATGGTGAACTTCAGAAGATTCTCCATGTGGGCACTTATATGGATCACGCTGTTTTATCTGGTTGTGGAAGTGGGTATTTTCCTTTTCGGAAAGGAGGTTTTTCTTCTACTCTTTGGTAGCAAGTTTGAATCTGGCTTTTCGTATCTTGCCCCATATGTAGCCAGCACTTATCCGCTTTCCCTGGATATATTGCTAATTAATGCTTTTACTGCGTTGAGAGCCAATCTACCTTTTATCTATGCGCATCTGTTCGTTTACTATGCTATGCTTCTTGGTTTTGCCGTTACGCGTGCCGTTTCTCTTACAGGTTATATGGTTTTATGTGCACTATTGAATCTGTTGTTCTTGCTTGTTTATCTTTTTCTTTTATCCGGAAAAAAAGATTGAAATAAAACTGTTCCCTGGACGTTATTTTGCTATACTCACACTTGTCGGTTGGGGTTGCATTTGTTATGGGGGTTGCCGAATAAATAATAGGAGGCTTTTAAATGCGTTACGTTAAGGTAGTTTTGATGGTTCTTGTTTTATCTGTCTTTGTCTCTGGTTCCGTTTTTGCTCAGAACGGTGCTGAGCTGTTCAAAGCGAGATGCGCTGTGTGTCATCTAACCCATATGCCAACCAAAGAGCAGATGAAGAATCTTATTGCACCCACAGCAATGGGCGTCATGTATCACATCAAAGAGCGTTTTAAGAATAAAGAGGATGCTATCAGATTTATTGTCAATTACGTGCAGCATCCTTCAAAGGACAAAGCTGTTTGTATGAAATCCACGATCAAGAAATTCGGGCTGATGCCGTCACAGAAGGGTGTGGTTACAGCAGAAGAGCTAAAGAAAATTGCAAATTATATGTGGGACAACTTTCCTCCAAAAGGATTTAAACCGCAGAGGCTTGGTATGAAATCAATGCAGGCTCAAGCAAGCGAAAAGCAGGGGAGTGCCAATTCCAATTTAACCGGTGAGGAGCTTGCAAAGAAGTATGGATGTTTTGCATGCCATGATATTAGAGGACCAAAGAAGGCTCCGGGTTTTGCTGGTATTGCACGAAGAGCCAGGAACTCCTCAGATCCTGTGGCATACATTGTAAGGGCTATAGAGCACGGTAGTAAGGGTAAATACCCTGCTTTCGACCAGGCCATGCCAGCCTATTCGATGGATAAACAGGATGCTGAAAAGATAGCGCACTGGATATTGGACGTTGCACCAGCAGGTGGTGGTATGGGTATGGGAGCAGGCGGCGGCATGGGCATGGGTAAAAGACGCGGAATGGGGAAATGGAGACGCATAAAAATGGATAACAGTAGCAATCAGTAATTTTTTTGCGTTTATTAAAAACCATTTTCCTAACTACAATATTGTCAAATAACGCACATTTTTCGATTAAAGACAATATATAATCCCCTTCTTGATAAGCTTGGGATATATCATGCTAAACTAAACGTTGGATCTTCGTGTAGAAGGAGGTGTTTCCAATGAAAAAGGTGGAGGCAATCATAAGGCCCTATCAGGTTGATACACTGAAGAGTGCGTTACAGGAAGTTGGTATAAAAGGCATAACTCGGCGGGGATGTCGGTGGCATAATTGGTTCGTTTAGATATTTTCTTTTGAATGGCATTACGCCTGCATCCACCACTGTCTCACTGCCAACATTTGTCTTTGCGGCGTTTCAGATGGCCTTTGCAACAATAACAGTGGTGGCTCTTATTAGTGGTAGTGTTACAGAAAGGATGAAATTTATATCCTGGCTTTTCTTCAGTCTTCTCTTTGCTATCTTTGTCTATGCCCCTATAGCCCACAGGGTTTGGGGTAGCGGTTTCCTCTCAAAACTTAATGTACTGGATTTCGCAGGTGGAACTGTTGTGCATATTAATGCTGGAGTGGCAGGACTTGTGCTTGCGCTGACCATAGGGGAGGGGCTTCAGAAAAGCAGCCGTGCCGCCTTCTTCTGTTACACTTACGGCCCTGGGTGCAGCAATGCTCTGGTTTGGATGGTTTGGCTTCAATGCGGGCAGTGCTCTT
>CAZIZT010000008.1:0-53104 GCA_964544085.1 uncultured Desulfurellales bacterium | reverse complement strand
AAAAATGCATATGGATTTGTCGTATTTTTTAAAGGAATATCCGGGGAGTATAGAGCGTAAAACAATGAAGTTAGTCGTTGTTGCCCGTCAAGTACTATAATTTCTGGTTTGGGTTTGAAATTGCTATTTATTTTGTCCGCACCTTCTATTGGAATTACTTTAAAAGGGACATCTGTTGGATTTACTCGTTGTATAAGAAATGTGCCTATAAACATTCTTTCCAATAAAGAACATATCAATTCCTCTATATCATTTCTCGACCAAACAAAGTTCCTCTGGAAATCAGGAAGCATTACTTCTCCATGATATGACTTTCTCACCAGTTCTAACAATTTCTTTTTTGACCATTCTAATTCCATGTTTTTGACCTCCTATTTATTTCTAAATCTCTTTAAAGGCGACGGCGAGCATTTCACTTAACTCGTTCATATCAGAAGTATCCGGATATACTCCCAAATATGGAAGAAATGCGGACTGTTCGTATATACATCGCTCTGGGTGACAATTTTTGTTTTTGGTCATATTCCACCTTCTGTTAAAAGGCTATCAAGTGGATTTTTTATTGCTGAAAGATCTTTTGCGCTGACATGAGTATATATCTCTGTTGTCTTAGAACTTTTATGGCCAAGAAGCTCCTGAATATACCTTAAATCAATCCCACTCTCTAAAAGATGAGTAGCAAAACTATGCCTTAAAGAATGAACAGTTACCTCTTTTTTAATCCCCGATCTCCTACAAGCGTTTTGAAAAATCTTTTGAGCTGTTCGTGCAGTTATATGTTTTTCTCTATTCCAACTCAGAAACAGCCACTTTTTAGGCTTCTCTTTTCTCCAGTATTCTCGTAAAGTCTGTAAAGCAACATCGGAAAGCAAGGCATACCGATCTTTTCTGCCTTTTGATGCTTTTATTTGAATCAACTTTTTATCAGCGTCTATATCTTCTGGCTTCAATTTTATAACCTCTCCAACTCATAATCCACCAGAATACATCAGCATTAAAATAACTTTATGTTTTATATTTGTAGTGGTATCCAAAATCTTTTTCACTTCCTTTTTATTCAAAATCACTGGTAATTTTTTATCTTATATAAGGCGTTTCACTTCATAAATAAACTTTTTCTTTAAAACTTATCCTTAGTAAAACTTTAAGGCATCTATGATCATCTTCAAATAGAAAAATATAATTTTCACCGAAGATATGATTTTTCTTATTAACTCTTGATTGTAAGAAACCCTGATTATAATTTTGCTATTTTTCCATATTCTCAATTTTCACGGTGGGTTTTTCCTTCCCATGCCATTCTATAAAGAGTAGATTTTCCTATTTTTAAATATTTTGCGGTCTCCTCAAGGGTCATTATTTCTGATAAAACTTTCATAATAAGTTCAACTCCTTTATGTCTGCCAGAGTTTATTACAATTTGACATTACAGATTAGAATATAGCAAAGCAAAACAAAAAGTCAAACGTTTTAAAACATTCTTTTGGTCGGGAGTAGGGTGTTATTCTCATTGCAGAATAGGAGAAAGAGAAATTTTTATTTTTCCTGCTTTCTTCCTTGTGCGGATTAGTCGGAAGGACACTTTGAATGAGTTTGAAACAGACATCAAAATGGCTCCCCCGGAGGGACTCGAACCCCCGACCCGGTGGTTAACAGCCACCTGCTCTACCGGCTGAGCTACAGGGGAGCAATAAATGCAGTTAGTATATATGAATTTTGTGTGGGTTTGTCAAGCAAAATGGTGGTTTTCGGGTTTTGAAAAGTTAACGGATTACCAGACGTTCGAAAAGATCTGAGAGGTCATGTTTCAGTGTGTTCAATTCGTCGGGCGTGAAGGTTGTCGCGTTCATGTACGTCGGGTCGAGGGTCTTTGTGGCAGTGAAACGCTGAAGGCAGTATGCCTTTGCTGGCGCAAGCATTGTGGCTATGTTTTCTACATCCTGCAAAGAGAGGAGTTCCCTCACAAGCGTTGTTCGAAACTCGTAGTCTAAATCACTCTTTTTTATTGTCTGTATGCTTTGTTGAATCTTTGCTGTATCGCACGGTACGTTTACGATTTGTGGATATTTCTCAAGCGGTGCCTTTACATCCATCGCAATGTAATCCACGGCGCCTGCCTCAATAAGATCGCCTATCACATCTGGTTTAGTGCCGTTTGTGTCAAGCTTCGTTTTGTAGCCGAGCTTTTTTAACTCAATCAGGAACTCTTTAAGGTCGCTCTGGAGGGTGGGCTCACCGCCTGTTATGGTTACGGCGGTGAGCTTGCCTTTGCGCTGGGAGAGAAAGTCGAGGAGCTTAGGGGTTGCGACCTGAGCGGCAGTGGCGTTGACAAGTTCGGGGTTGTGACAGTAGGGACATCTGAAGTTGCAGCCGATTGTAAACACAACTGCACACAGTTCGCCGGGATAATCGATCAAAGAGAACCGCTGCAGGCCGCCGATAAGCATGTATGCCAGGACCGATCACCGGATTTTGAAGGTTTTTCTCTCTTTGAACTCCTCCTGTTTACCGTCGTTCCACTGGTCTACGGGTCTTAGGTAGCCCACAACACGTGAGTAGACCTCGCAGCGTGTTCCTCTAACATGCTTCTTTTCCTCTTCAAGCTTTTTTATCTGCTCAATGATGGTGTTTTTATCAATTCTATCAACTGCAACCTGCATTTATCCGACCTCCTTCAACTTTATTTTCAGAGTGGCAATTTTCTGCTCGATCTCCTCTAATTTTTCCTGTTTACACAACGGACACTCAAAATGTTCGCCCGCAATGTATCCGTGGATTGGGCAGACGGAGAATGTCGGCGTTATTGTGATGTACGGCAATTTGTAGTTTTCAAATATGGTTTTAACGAGCAGCTTAACGCTCTGTGGATTGTCTATCTTTTCACCGACAAATATATGCAGCACGGTACCACCTGTATACATGGATTGGATCTCATCCTGCAGGTCTAAGGCTTCAAACAGGTCATCGGTAAAGCCTACGGGTAGCTGGGTTGAGTTGGTGTAGTAGGGTTTTCCTTTGCTTGTAGCCGTTTTTATCCGTGGATACTTCTCCTTGTCTATCATGGCAAGCCTGAAGGATGTACCTTCTGCCGGTGTAGCTTCGAGATTGTAGTTGTTGCCTGTTTCGTTCTGATACTCAAGCAGCTTATCCCTCATAAATCTAAGCACCCTGATGGTAAAGTCGCGAGAGCGTTGCGTTGTTATATCCTCACCAAAGAGATTCAAGCACGCTTCATTCATGCCCACGAGCCCTATCGTGGAAAAGTGGTTTTTCCAGTACTCACCGAACCGTTCTTTTATCGCAGAAAGGTAAAATTTTGAGTATGGGTAAAGGTTGCCCTCGGTGAATTTCTCAAGTACCTTTCTTTTTATCTCGAGGCTCTCTCTGGCTATATCCATCAGCCGTCCAAGACGTTCAAAGAATTCGTTTTCATCTTTAGAAAGGTAGCCAATTCTTGGCATATTTATCGTAACAACGCCTATGCTTCCTGTTAGCGGATTTGCCCCAAATAGCCCTCCCCCGCGCTTTTTCAGCTCTTTTGTCTCAAGGCGCAGTCTGCAACACATGGATCGGGCATCTTCGGGTGACATATCGGAGTTAATAAAGTTTGAAAAGTAGGGAATACCGTACTTTGCTGTGGCTTCCCAGAGTATATCAAGGTTACTATTGTCCCAGTCAAAATCCTTCGTGATGTTGTATGTGGGTATAGGGAAGGTAAAAACCCTGCCGTCGGCATCGCCTTCAGAGAGCACCTCAAGAAAAGCCCTGTTGAACATGTCCATTTCCTTTTGAAACTCTCCGTAGGAAGAATTCTGCAATTTTCCACCTATGATCACCGCCTGATGCTTCATGTGCTCGGGCACCTTAAGATCCAGTGTCACGTTTGTAAAGGGCGTTTGGAAGCCCACCCTTGTGGGTACGTTGACGTTGAACACAAACTCCTGAAGCGCCTGTTTGACATCCCGGTATGTGAGCCTGTCGTAGGCTATGAATGGGGCAAGGTACGTGTCTATGCTGGAGAAAGCCTGAGCACCGGCAGCCTCGCCCTGCAGGGTATAGAAGAAGTTGACGATTTGGCCCAGCGCACTTCTGAAATGCTTGGCGGGTGAACTTGAAACTTTGCCCTTTGCTCCCCTGAAACCCTTAAGCAGGAGATCCTGAAGATCCCAGCCCACGCAATAGACGCTCAAAAGACCCAGATCGTGCAGGTGCAGATCACCGTTTATATGCGCATCCCTTATTTCCTTTGGATAGATTTTGTTGAGCCAGTAGGTTTTGCTAACATGTGAGGAGATGTAGTTGTTCAAACCTTGCAAGGAGAAGCTCATGTTGCTGTTTTCTTTTACTTCCCAGTCCATACGGTTCAGATACTTATCAACAAGCGAAACGTCTGCCTTCTCCTTTATCTGGCGGATCTGGGCATGCTGTTCCCTGTAGATTATGTATGCCCTTGCGGTTTTTGTAAACGGAGAGCTGATAAGCACCTCTTCTACGATATCCTGAATTTCCTCTACGGTGGGCGTCTTGCTACCGAGCAGCTGATAGGCAAGGTTGAGTACCCTTATGGTGAGTTTCCTTGCCGTCTCTTTATCAAACTCGCCGGTTGCTTTGCCCGCCTTTGCAATGGCGTTGGTAATCTTTGATGCGTCGAACGGCACACGCGTACCGTTCCTTTTTATTATTTCTCTAAACACGGTTTTCTCTCCCGGGTATGGCTTATAGTGTGCTGATTCACGGCTGTCAGTCCTATAGTGATGGGTTAAACGTAAGTGGGCTTTTCATGACAGATGAACCTCCCGTTCCTTTTACGATCGGGTAAAGTCTCCTGGCTCGGCTTCAACCTACTCCCCCTGCCTTCCCGTCAGGTCAGCGGGGCTAACCACCTAAACCTGACAGTGGCACAGTTTGTGGGGTTTCGTCAGCCTCACAGTTGCGGGGGCAGCGCCGGATTTTCACCGGACTTCCTTCCACCCGATCTGCCACCAACTCTAACACAGAAGAGAAAAATTGTCAACGTGCTGTATCCTCCTTGATGATCGGCTGCTCCCGGGCTATAATGCGTACTGGTATGGTTACAGTTGATTTTGCAAACTGCGGAACGATCTGGGTGCATGAGAAGCGCTGCATAAGGTATACCTACTCAAAGACCCACTGTAGAAGATGCGAAGATATCTGCCTTGTTGATGCTATAAGGTTCAAACCTGAAGCGTCTGTCGATAGGAATCTCTGCTTCAATTGCGGTCTTTGCTATACGGCTTGCGAGTTTTCAGCCATTGGCATACAGAAGGATAACCGGGTTTTCATAGAAACTATCAGGGATGCGGATAGTATCGAGATAGGTTGCATATTTGCCGAGTCGGAGATTAAGGTTGCGTGCCTTTCTCGCCTTAGTGAGGATCTGCTTTTCTGGATGTTTGCAAATGGAAAGAGGGTTGTTCTAAATAGGGGTTTCTGCAGGAGCTGTAAATTCCATGACACACTGAAGTACTTTTATACCGAGCTGAGGCTTGCGGTGAAAGCCGCAAAGGCTGCCGGTGTGCAGGTTAATCTCAAGATACAAACAAAAAGAGCAAAAGAGGTGTATATTCCACGCCAGAGCCTGTCGAGGAGGAACATCTTTTCTTCCATAAGGCTTGCCAGAAAGGCCGCAGGCACAGTGAAGAAAAGGGAGATATTCTGCCAGAGCCTCGCGGCTGTGGGAGTAAAGAACAATTTGCTCTACCCGAGAGCCGCAACTATTGAGATAGGTCAGGAATGCAATCTGTGCGGAGTTTGTGAGCATGTGTGTGCAGCTGATGCAATACTAATAAAGAAGAGTGACGAAGGCGGCGCCATCTATTTCGATCCTGCGTCCTGCATAGGCTGTAAACAGTGTGAGGATTCCTGCCTGTACGGTGCGCTGATTGTGGATCAGGCACCGATTTCCAGCGTGCTATCAAAACCCAGAAAGGTCTTTGAAGCCTACAAGCGTAAATGTGAGGCGTGTGGTAAGGAGTTTTTTTCAAGTGATGATAAACATCTCTGTTCGGCATGCAGGGCAAGGGAAGAGGGTAAAAACCAGTTCCTCGAATTTCTCAAAAATCTATGATTCTGTGCTTCTCCTTTTTGTTGACTGAATTAAAGCTGGGTATATAATGTCAGCATGAGACGTCTTTTTCTGGTTGTCATATCGCTTTTCCTTGCGGGTTGCGTGACAGGCGGTGTTAGTTACAACGCAAAGCCCGCACTGCCGAAGGATAAGCAAATAAAGATCGCACTTTTGAAGTACGAAATGGCGCGTAACATAATACTGCACAAGGATTATGCACACCTTGCAGAGGCGTTTGGCTACCTTGATGAGGCACAAAAGGTGCTTAAAAACGACCCGCGCATATACTACATCAAGGCGCTTGCATACCAGATGAGGGGAAACAGGAAGCTGTATGCCGAATATCTGCGTAAAGCCATAGAGGCGGATAAGAACTTCTTTGATGCCTACAACGCTCTGGGTGTGTACTACTTTGAAAAGGGCAACTACAAGAAAGCCCTTGCCCTATTTACGAAACTTATTAATAACCCGCTGTATGCTCACACTGATATTGCATTCTACAATCGTTCGAGGGTATACCTTAAACTTAGCGAGCTTGCCAGGGCTGAGGATGACCTTGAAAGTGCACTTGCCTTTTCCAGTTATGGGAGCAAGGTCTACTGGAAAGCGCTTATCTTTGTAGAGATGATGCGCAAGGAGTACCTGAAGGCTCTTGAGAACCTCTACAAAATGGAAGACTATACCGGTCCATCCTACTACATCGATTACACCCGTGCGCTATGCTACTATAAGCTTGATATGCCCGATAAGGCTTTGGAGCAGCTCAACAGGATTAAGGATGATGATCCTAAGTACGCTGTGCTGAAGGCTCAGTTACTGCGAAAGATAGAAAGAAGCATTCACAATGATAATAACACTGACAACTGACTTTGGCGATTCTGGCGGCTTCGTTGCGCTGTTAAAGGCTCGCATATTGTCGCTTTTTGGTGATTCCTGCAAAATCATCGATGTTACGCACTCGATAAAGCCCTTCAGAGCGATAGAAGCTGCCTATCTGGTTCGGACAGTGCTGCCGGCATTTGGCAGGGACTCCATCCATATTGTCGTTGTGGATCCCGGGGTTGGTACCCATAGAGCCATAGTGGCATGCAGGTATGCAGATGTGTACATTATTGGACCAGAGGGTGAGATTTTTTCGCTTATCGAGCCTGCAGAGTGCGTTAAGGTTAATCCTGAAAAACTCGAGTATGCAGAGGATACACACACATTTGACGCATACGGCATCATGGTTCCTGCTGCTTATGCACTCTACAAAAAAGGCTTGGCAAACGCTGGCGATGCCTATCGACCTGCTGTTACGAAGCTGTTTCCTGTAAAAAGAGCCGGTCTTCTGAAAGGGAGGATAGTCTACATCGACCGGTTTGGAAATGCTATCTCCAATATCGAGTTGAGAATGCTTGAGGGGTTCAAGCGCATAGAGATCGGCAGTCTTGCTTTCGAATCACTGTCGAAGAGTTACGGTTTTGCTGATGATAGGCCTGTGGCGCTTATCAACTCTGCCGGTTTTCTGGAGTTTGCTCTGTTTAAGGATTCGTTTTCACAGCGCTTTGGGGTTGATTACCTGGACGAGGTGAGAGTTTTCTTCCAATGAGCCATACGGTACCAAACATCGCAAGATAGAGGAGCACGGTTGTTCCAACCCCTGTTTTGATGCTGATAACAGGAAAGGTTGACAGTACAAAGACAAACTTCAGCATGGTTGCCGTGGCGGCGTTTAAAAGCTTAAACAGGTAGGCTTTTACGTGCCACGGTACTGGTGCTGAAATCATTGCCGCAAAGGAGAGCGGCATAACAACGAAGCCAAAAAATGGCACAACAATCAGGTTTCCAACGAACGATACGGGTGAGATGCGATGAAAGTAGTACGCCCCGATGGGCATGGCAAACAGACAGATCAGTATGCTAAAGAGTGCGTAGGATATCGCTGGAGGGGTGTTGAAAGGTTTTATGAATCTATAGATGAAAATTGCGCAGAAGCTCAGGAAGAACGAAAGAACAAAAGAAGCGGAAAAGATAATGTTCTCGCCGAATATGAGTATAACGATCACCGCTGCAGCAAACAGAACATTGTATGAATTTCTCCTGTATCCACCTATCAAGCCTGCTATGAAGGCAAGCATCATGAGAAACGAGCGTATAGCCGGTATGTGCATGCCGCTTATGAGGAAATAGGCGAGGACAAAAGGAATGGCTATGGTGGTGGATAGATTTTTTATGTTGAATCTGCGGCGTATTTTCCCAGTGGCGGCAAACAGTTGATAGAATACGAACCAGAATATACCAAAGACGAAGCTCATGTGCAGACCGGACACCGAAAGCAGATGCGCAAGTTGTGTTTTAACAAACGCTGAGCGAATCTCTTTTCTGTTTCTTGCATCCCCGAAAACCGCATTTTCTATGAACGCAAACTCCTTGCTTCCTAAAAAGTAGTAAAACTCATTCTCAAGCCACCTTCTTATGTTTTCAAAATAGGCCATGGGATAACAGGCTGATAGCTTTTTTATGTATGAGGCAAACCCGATAACGGTGAAACCGTTAGCCATAAGATAGCGTTTGAATGGTGAGTCGACCATGCATTTTATGCCTCTGAAGCGTCCTTTTATCTCTATCCTGTCGAATGGATAGATATTGTCGTAGAGTTTGGAGGCAAACAGGTAGATTTTTCCGTATCTGCTCGATAGTTCAAGTGTCAATCTTTTGCCCGTTTTTGTATCCATAACACAAGCAGCCAACGGTCGGTTCTGTGGTGGTGCAGGTTTCGGATGCCTGTGGTGGATAACGAGAAGCACCGCAAGGCTTATGAGGCTGAAGATAAACAGACGTAACCTGAACAGGCTAAAGAGCCATAGAAGCAGAAAAAGGGCGCCGATTGCGCCGTAGCTCGCCTTTATCAAGCATGTTCCCAGGAAGAGCAAAAACACAAACAGGAAAGGGTAGTCATAGGTGATCTCACCTATGATGTGGCGCAGCCGTTCCATTTACCCGAAGCTGTTTTTCAGGTTATAAGCATCGAAAGATAGCCAACAACCTGCGAAAAGTCCCTGTTCACCTCACCGCTTGTTCTGTGATCTACGGCTATAGCCTGTGTGGCACCAAGCTGTTTTGAGGCAATGATGGCTGCGTATGTCCCTGCAACGCCGCACATCGTAATATTGTAGCGCGCAACCACGTTCATCAAAGCCTCTTCGTCAAGCCTCTCTATTGCTTCAATTGCAAGCTCATCTTTCTGGAGAGTTGTTTCATGATCCTCGTAGTGATTCATATCGCTGCTGACTACAATAAGCACCTCCCGATGGGACTCTTCTATGGCGTGTGCCATGGCAAGACCAAATTGTCTAAGCTTCTCTCTGTTATGGGTACCGATAACAACGGGAACGATTCGGTAGGGCTTATCCGTTATGTACTCGATAAAGGGCAGCTGCACCTCTATGCTGTGTTCCTGCAAATGAGCGTAGTAGTCTATCCGTGCCTGAGACTGCTCCGTTAATGTTTTGATTATCTCATCATCCGTTTCAATGTCGCCAAATGGCATCTGATAGGTGCCGCTGAAGATGGAAATCTCCTCTCCCCAGCCCGTGTGGTTGGGTCCTATGATGATGTAGGTCTCGAAACTTTCGATCAGTCTGTAAGCCTTTGCCGCAACGGCACCTGAATAGACATAACCTGCATGTGGCACGATTATGCTTTTTGGTTTGTAAAGCCTTTTGAGTGGTTCCAGCACACTTCTTAAGTAGCTGTTCAGTTCGTCCGGGTCAGAAGGATAGAATGCCCCGGCTACTGCAGGTTTTCTCACAAGCATGGCTATTGTGCCTCATTCTGTTTTATATAACGTTTCAGTTCCTCTATATCCTTTTTTGTTGCAAGCCCAAGGTCTTCAGCCATTTCTCTAAAGTCGTGGAGCACAAGTCCTTTAATCTGTTTCTTCCTCTTTTTGAGATGCTCTTTGCCTATCTCAAGGAGATCCTTGCCTTCGTATTCCTGTTTGCCTTCCTCTATCAATGATTTAATGGTGTCCGTAAATCGTTTCTCCAGTCCGCTTGCAAGGTATATCAGCTCGCGAAGCATGGCTTAACCCCCTGTGATAAATTCATCAAGGTGAGCGATTATCCGCTCAACGGCACCAAGATCCTTACCGCCACCCTGAGCAAATTCCTTCTTACCACCGCCTTTGCCTGAGAGTTTCTCGGAAATCGCTTTCGCTATACCATTTGCAGGTAGTTTGTCGCAGATATCCTTCGTGACCATCACCACAAGATTTACCCTGTCTTCCTTTTTGTTGAAGAGTAACACAACGCCACTTTTTAACTTTGCCTTGATACTATCACCTATATGCCTCAGCCGGGAAATGTCAAGATTGTCGAACACATCCGCATAGACCGAGATACCGTTTATATCTTTCAGTTTACTTTTATCAAACGACACCGACGGCGCACTCTCCGCTTTTTTGCTTTTAAGCTGTTTGATTTTCTCTGTTAGCTCGTCGATTCCCACACCAAGCAGGCCTGTGAGCTCCTTGAGTTTCTTCTCCATAGAGCTTACGTACTCGTGCGCAGAGAGGGCTACCCTGGCTTCTATGCGTCTTACACCCCTTGAAAGTGCACTCTCTGAAACTATCTTAAAGCAGCCTATCTCGCCTGATTGCTTGACATGGGTGCCACCGCACAGCTCCTTGCTCACCTCGCCTACAGAAACCACACGCACCATATCTTCATACTTTTCATCAAATAGCGCTATTGCTCCAGCTTTTATGGCATCATCAATAGGCATGATCTCCGTTTTTACAGGGTAGTTCTCCACAATCCACAGGTTTACCGTTTGCTCGATTCGATCTATCTCTTCAGGTGTAAGTTTTGCAAAGTGTGTAAAGTCAAATCTCAGTCGCGTATCCTCCACAAGCGAACCTGCCTGCCTGACGTGCTTGCCCAGCACCTTGATGAGTGCTGCATCCAGCAGATGTGTGGCTGTATGGTGTCTTGCAATATCCTTTCTTCTCGCCTTGTTTATGCGCAGAGTGTAGGTTTTGCCACTTTCCAGGGTGCCTTCAACAATCTCGGCTTCATGAACGAAGAGTCCCCCGCCGAAGTACTTCTGCACATCCCTTACAAAGGCTCGCACTCCGTCGGATAGCACATAACCGGTATCTGCCACCTGACCGCCACTTTCAGCGTAGAAAGGTGTTCTATCAAAAACAAGCTTTAGGGTACCTGATGAAGCCTGTTCGCACTCGTTATCTTTATCGTCCACAATGGCAAGGAGTCTGGCTTTGGTTTCAAATTCACTATAACCTACAAACTCCGTGTTGCCAACCCTTTGATGTATTTTTCCGAATACCTCCGATACGGCCTTCTCTCCGGTACCTTTCCAGTGTTGCTTGGACTGCTCTCTCTGTTTTTCAAGCAGAGTATGAAAGCCCTTTAGATCCACATCGAAACCGTGTTCCCTGGCTATATCGACGGTTAGATCTATAGGAAATCCGTAGGTGTCGTAGAGCCTGAAGGCATCTTCACCGGATATCACCTTTTTGGTTTGTTTTTTAAAGATGCCCTCCAGAATTTTCAATCCCTCTTCAAGAGTTTCGAAGAACTGTTCTTCCTCGCTTTTTACGACCTTTATCACCATGTCGCGGTTTAGCTTGAGCTCCGGATAGGTATCGCCCATTATCTCGTTCACTATATCGATGAACCTGTGGAGAAACGGTTCTCTGGCTCCGAGCTTTTTGCCGAAGCGCATTGCTCTTCTCATGATGCGCCTCAAGACATAGCCCCTGCCTTCCTTGTCGGGAAACACACCGTCTGTTATCAGAAAGTCGCATGCTCGAAGGTGATCGGCAATCACGCGTATTGCCACATCGTTGTGTTCATCGCTGCCGTATTGCACCTTGAAATAGTCGCTAATGCCCTTTATGATGGGCACAAACACATCTGTGTCGAAGTTGCTGTGAACGCCCTGAAGGATTGCCGCAACACGCTCCAAGCCCATACCCGTGTCTATGCTTGGTTTGGGAAGAGGGCTCATTTTGCCCGATTCGTCTCTGTTGTACTGCATAAACACGAGGTTCCATAGCTCAAGAAAACGATCGCAGTCACAGGCTACCGAGCAGTCAGGCTTTCCGCAGCCTATGTTTTCACCCTGATCTATGTGAATCTCAGAGCATGGACCGCATGGACCTGTATCACCCATTGCCCAGAAGTTGTCTTTAACACCCATGCGCACAATACGCGATGAGGGTACACCCTCCTGTCTGTTCCATATCTCAAAAGCCTCGTCGTCCTCTTCATATATGGTTATCCACAGCTTATCCTTATCCAGCCCGAGCACCTTTGTCACAAACTCCCATCCGAAGTGGATGGCCTCCTTTTTGAAGTAGTCGCCAAAGGAGAAGTTTCCGAGCATCTCAAAAAAGGTGTGATGCCTTGCCGTGTAGCCAACATTTTCCAGATCATTGTGTTTGCCGCCGGCTCGCACACACTTCTGACAGCTTGTTGCACGGGTGTAATCCCTTTTTTCCTTGCCTAAAAACACATCCTTGAACTGTACCATGCCGGCATTGACAAACAGCAGCGTTGGGTCATTTTTTGGTATAAGTGGTGCACTTTTGACTATGGTGTGCCCGTTTTCTTTAAAATAGTTCAAAAAAGCTTCCCTTAATTCAGACGTTTTCATACCAGACCCCTTCGTCAAAAAGTTCGTTTATTGTATCGTACTTAAAGCCGCGACGCTTTAAAAGATTGATCGCTTTCAGTCGCTCCTTTGCCCCTCCCGTTTCCGTATAGTGCTTCGAAAGCACCTTTTTTGCCGCCTCTCTCTCGTCAGCATCCCTGATGGCTCTTTCGATAATATCATCATCTACACCTTTCTGTTTGAGCTCAAAGGCTATTCTTACCGTGCCATAGCCTCTTTGTAGCCTGAAATAGACGTAGTTTTCGGCAAACCTCTCATCGTTTATCAGGTTTTTCTCTTTAAGATAATTGAGCGTTTCATCTATTACATCATCGTCAAAGCCTTTTTCTTTGAGTTTGTTTCTCAGCTGGTAGCCTGTGTAATCCTTTCTATTTAGCAAACCGAGTGCGTATTTCAGTGCTTTTTTGGCTCCCTCCATCAGCTTATTCCGCGCACCTTCAGTCTGAAATCGTTCGGGTTCGATGCAAACTCTACAGCATCCTCAAGCGATATAAGCCCATCTCTGTAAAGTTGAAGCAGCGATTCGTCGAATGTCTGTGTCCCGTAAGTATCTCTGTTCATTTCTATCGAGCGTTTTATGTTGGCGCTCTTCTCGGGGTCTCTTATCGCTTCTCTGACAAGCTCTGTGGCGATCATTATTTCCACAGCCGGGACGAGACCCTTCCCATCTGCTTTGGGTATCAACCTTTGGGAGATTACTGCCTCTATTGTGGATGCAAGCTCAAGCCTGATCTGCATCTGTTCATTTAGGTCAAAGGAGGAGATAATCCTGTTGATTGTTTCCGTTGCATCCTTCGTGTGGAGGGTTGACATGACAAGATGACCGGTCTCAACAGCCTCGAGTGCCGTGGAGATTGTTTCCCTGTCGCGCATCTCTCCAACCAGTATCACATCGGGATCTTCCCTGAGAGCGCCCCTTAGGCCACTTGCAAAATCGGGTACGTCATAGCCAACCTGGCGCTGCACGATGGATGAGTTTTTATCAGAATGCAGGAACTCTATAGGATCTTCGATAGTAATGATATGTTTTCTGCGCTTCTGGTTTATTATGTCAACCATTGTGGCGAGTGTTGTGGATTTTCCGCTGCCCGTTATACCGGTTACAAGAACCAGTCCACGCGGTTTTAAGGCGATTGTTTCAATGACAGGTGGCAGATTCAACTCTTCGAGCGAAGGAATCTTGAACGGTATGAACCTGAATACACCGGCCAGTGTGCCACGCTGGTAGAACAGGTTTACCCTGAATCTGCCCACTCCACTCACGCCGTATCCGATATCCAGCTGTCTCTTCTCGGTGAGCTTTTGTAAGAGAAATTCATCAAGATGCATAGTATCTATAAAACTCTCGAAGTCCTCCTTGCTGATTTTACCCAGATCGCTTTTTGTTATCTGACCGTTTATTCTAAAAAGCGGTACGGAGCCAACCTTCAGGTGTATGTCTGAAGCGCCACTCTCAACGCCGGTTTTTAGTATCTCATCAAGTTTCATCACCTGCTTGCTCCTCCTGAACATGGCATTTGAGCTTCTCTCTCAGCTTTGCTTCTATTTCTGCCACAAGCTCTGGTCTCTCTTTTAGAAACTCCCTGGCTTTATCCCTGCCCTGCCCGAGTCTTTCTGAATTGTAGGAGAACCAGGATCCGCTTTTTTCGACAATATCGTGCTTCACGGCAAGGTCCAGCAGGTCGCCCAGTATGTCTATGCCTGTGCCATACATGATGTCGAATTCAGCCTCTCTAAATGGTGGAGCGACCTTGTTTTTTACAATCTTAACCTTTGTGTGGTTACCTATGACCTCGGTGCCGGATTTGATGGCTGAGCCGGATTTACGAATATCGATTCTAACCGAGGCGTAGAATTTCAGTGCATTGCCGCCGGTTGTGGTTTCTGGATTGCCGAACATTACTCCGATCTTCATTCTTATCTGGTTCAGGAATATTACAGCTGTATTGGATTTGCTTATAGCGCCGGTGAGTTTTCTTAGCGCCTGGCTCATAAGCCTTGCCTGCAGACCAACATGGGAGTCGCCCATACTGCCCTCTATTTCTGCCTGAGGGACCAATGCCGCCACGGAATCCACCACAATGATGTCCACAGCATTGCTCCTTATCAGTGTGTCGATTATCTCAAGAGCCTGTTCTCCGGAATCTGGCTGGCTTATGAGGAGATTTTCGATATCCACACCGAGGTTTTCGGCATAAACCACATCAAGGGCATGCTCTGCATCCACAAACGCAGCCACCCCCCCAGACTTTTGAGCAGACGCAATGCAGTGTAAGGCAAGGGTCGTCTTGCCGCTCGATTCGGGACCGTAGATCTCTGTTATTCTGCCCCTTGGGATGCCACAGACCCCCAGAGCGTAGTCTATGGAGAGCACTCCTGTGGGTATTACGTTCACTTTGACTGCTTCCCTGTCACCAAGACGCATAACAGCGCCTTTCCCGTATGTTTTCTCTATCTTTGCCATTGCCATTTTAAGCGATTCAAGCTTGTTTTTGTCCATTTTTACCCCCTCATACTGAACGTTTTTAGCTTTTCGTACACAGCACCGCTTCTATACAGGGTGCTTTTATAGAGGTGAATCCTGGTGGCAACGAAGGAAAGATCGCTATTTTTAACAAATTCTCTACATGTTCTTAAGACCTCCAATGCTTCGGCTTTTTCAAGCCCCTTTATCCGTCCTATGGTCAGATGACAGACAGGTTTATGCTCTTCGGGTCTGAAAGCTTCAAGGCTTTTGTTAAGCTCTTCAGCCATACTAACAAACTCCTTATTCTCACCACCCAGCCACAGGATTTTTGGATTGTACAGAGGACCAAAAAATCCACTTCTGTTGAGATCTATTCGAAAGCCAGAGCGGCTCATTGCTGTTTCTTTAGCTATGCGGGATATGTGCTCTACAGCAAACTCGTTCTGCTCACCCAGAAACTTTAACGTCAAATGCAGATTGTTAATTGGCGTAAGTCGGATGGAGTGGCTATATCTGGAAAGCTCCCGCAGTAGATTGCTTATCTTGCTTTTAATGCTATCAGGCAGATCGATTGCAAGAAAAATCCTCATTGTCTTAGAATAAAGTCTCTAAGATACAGGATTGCGAAGCGGACAGTTTTTGTGCGCACAATTCTTCTGTTTCCACTGAAGACCATTCTTCTAACTTCTGAGGCTCCATGGGATGCTACGGCTATGTAAACAAGTCCAACCGGTTTCTCCTTTGTGCCACCGGTCGGTCCGGCAATGCCTGTTACAGCCACAGAGAAGTCCGCATTTGTGTTTGAAAGCACACCTATTGCCATCTGGATGGCGACTTCCTCACTTACGGCTCCATGTCTCTGGAGGCTTGTGGAGTTTACACCAACAAAACGCATCTTCATCTGGTTGGAATATGTTACACATCCACCTTCAAGATAGCTTGACACGCCGGGCACATGTGCGATGGTGCCCGTTATTAACCCGGCTGTGCATGATTCTGCTGCGGCTATCCTTATGTTTCTCTCTCTGAGCACATCGAAAAGGGCTTCCTGTGGCGAAGCACCTTTTGTTGTGTAGATCTTTCGCGGTTCTATCCCCGCTGTAACCCTGTGTACATCCCTGGCGTCAGCAACCAGTATGCTTTCGAACTCGTTGGTGTAAACTATCTCCTTTCGATCCGCTATCCTATCGAAGATGCCGATCCTTCTGCGGTTTGAACCAAACAGTTCACTGAGAATGGATATGTCTAGGTTTTCAGCCGTTTCGTTGTCTATAAAGGCAAATGGCTTTTCGTAGACCCTGTCGAAGTAAATCCCCTCCATCACACTTTTGAAGCCCTTTGCCACCACGTAGGGCTTTGTGTCTTCAACGAAGACGCTTGAGCGCTCAAACTCCATCAGCATAGCTTTCTGCAGGTTGGACCAGCTTTGCTTCTCATACACGACACACACGCCGTCTGATGAGCCAAAGACAAACCTTAACGCATCCCTGATGTCATTGACACGGTTATTTGTGCTGAGGAAATGTGAAAGCTCTCCAAATAGACGAAAAAAGAGCTCTTCGGTTAAGCCACATATACCGTTTAAGTTTATGCAGACAACACCAACCCTCATCTGTAGAGCACCTGCAGTATGATATTCACCATAAGTCCGCCAACGGCATCATCTATCATTATACCAAAACCACCCTGTATCTTTTCAAGCCAGTTTAATGGTGGCACCTTCGAAATATCGATGATCCTGAAGAGCAGAAAGCCGAGAATGGCTTTCAGTGGCGAGTATGGAACAGCCATCAATGCTATAAGCATACCCACCACCTCGTCGATAACAACGAAGGAGGGATCCTTTATCCCGTACACATTCTCCATTACGTCGCTTACAAAGACACCCACTATGAAGGTTATGACAACAAAAACAGCATAGACAGCCACACTTGCATCTTTAAGAAACATGTATATGAGCAAGCCAAAGAGACTACCCATGGTGCCGGGAGCATAAACCGTATAACCTATACCAAAAATCGTGCTTATCTGCTCGGAGATTCTGTGTATAGCGTCTTCGGAAATTCTCATGTTAAGCTGTTTTCCAGAAATTCAATAAGGGTATCGATTTCTCTTTTTTCCACTATCAAAGGTGGCTCGATTCTAACGGTTGCATTTCCAGCTTTTCCGATAAGTATACCGTTTTCCAGTGCCTTTTTAATAAGATCATCGGCGTCCTGAGGCTCTGTTAACTCTATGCCAATCATGAGCCCCATACCGCTTATGCGTTTTACCCTGTTCGATTTTATATTCATGAGCCTTTCTTTGAGATAATCACCTACTGTTCTTGCGTGCTCTACAAGGTTCTCGTTTATGATTGTTTCAAGCACGGCTATTGCTGCACTGCACGCAAGTGGATTGCCACCGAATGTTGATCCGTGCATACCCGGTTCGAATTTATCGGCTATGGCTTTCTTGGCAAGCAGCACGCCTATTGGAACGCCGCCAGCAAGCCCCTTGGCAAGCGTGGCAAGGTCCGGTTCTATACCGTAGTGCTCATATGCAAATAGTTTCCCGCTCCTGCCCAAGCCGGTCTGTATCTCGTCAGCGATCAGCAACAGATCGTGTTCGTCGCAGAGCTCCCTTAAGCCATGGACAAACTCTTCCTCAAGCGGAATAATCCCGCCCTCACCCTGTATAAATTCCACAATTACGGCGCAGGTTTGTTTGTCTATCTTGGATGCAACATCATCCAGATCGTTGGCTTTTGCATATGTGAATCCATCCGGCATCGGCTCAAAGGGCTCCCTGTACTTTCTCTGCCCGGTCATTGCAAGGCTTGCCAGGGTTCTGCCGTGAAACGAATTCTCCAGTGAGATAATCCTGTAAGCACCGGGCCTGTGGAGTCTTGCAAGCTTTATGGCTGTCTCGTTTGCCTCAGCACCGGAATTGCAGAAAAAGGCCTTATCAAAGCAGCTATTTTTGGCAAGCATGGCTGCCAGTTTTGCCTGTTGCTGGATGTGATAGAGGTTGGATACATGTATAAGCTGCTTCGCCTGTTGTGTGATAGCGCCAACCAGAGCTGGGTGGGCGTGCCCCAGCGTGTTGACAGCAATACCGGCAAGAAAGTCCAGATACTTTTTGCCCTGCGTATCCCACAGATAGACACCTTTGCCTTTTTGAAAGCAAACAGGATATCTTTTGTATGTGTTCATCAGATATGTGGCGCTTTCTTCGAATACGTCCACGTTTTCACCCCTTTGACTCTCAGGTTAGGTTATACCGCGCCGAAACCCTTTGTCAAGAAAAAAGCTTGGAAGAGTGAGGCTTTCAAGGTTTTGCAATTTTGCGATTTTTATGGTAGTAAGGAAACAAGCACACTCGTGGAGGTGATAGGCATGGCTGAGGAGAAGGAAGAGGGCAAAAAAAAGAAAGGCAAAGGTAAGCTGCTGATAATAATCATTGCTGTTGTGGTGCTTGCTGTAGCTGGCGTAGCTGTCAAGATGTTTGTGCTCGGCGGAAAGAAGAAGGCGCCCGCCAAGGAGGCGGCACACACCGAGCAGCAGGCACAGGAGGAGGCTGGCCCTGTTGCAGAAACCAATCTTGAGCCTGTGGTCATAGGTCCAATAATTGTTAACCTTGCCGATGCAGGTGGTGACAGATATCTGAAGATAAAACTGGTTTTGCTTGAAGCCAAAAGTGGCGCCAAAAAAGCCAAGAAGGAGGAGGAGTCCACCGGCATGTCGCTGGAGGATGCAATCATAAGGGACGTGATAATCAACACCATTTCAGCTAAAACATCGGATGACTTGCTTTCGGTTAGTGGCAAGGAGGAACTCAAAAAAGAGTTAATCACCGCCATCAATCGGGCGCTTAACAGGAACCTGGTAAGAAAAATCTATTTTACGGAGTTTATAATCCAGTGAGCGAGAAGAAACAGGAGAAGACGCAAGAAAGCAAAAGACAGGAAAGCAAGAAGGCCAAGGAACGCTTTAAAAACTACTACGATATACCGGTAACCCTTTTCTTCGATCTTGCTGAAGTAAAGGTCAAACTGAGAGATTTTCTCAAGTGGAAGGTAAATGATGTGATAAAGAGCAACAAGATGGCTGGAGAATACATTGATATCTCGATCGAGGACCAGTCGTTTGGTGCAGGAGAAGTGATCGTTCTGGACAACAAATTTGCCATCAGGATCATCAACATCTACACCCGGGAAGATCTCATGGAACTAAATGTAAAGAAATGAGATTTTTGCCTGTTTTGCTACTGATTCCTGCTGAATGCTACGCTTCGGAGAAAATCGACTACGTTTCCTATACACTCAAGGCTTTTGGCAGTTTGCTGGTTGTACTTGCGCTGATGTTTCTTGCCGTCTATCTGCTGAAGCGTATCAATATTGCAGGCCGGTTCAAGAGCCGGGACATGCAGATTGTGGACAAACTCTACATAGACAACAAGCATTACATTGTTATGGTGAAGGTTCGTGGAAGGCTCTTTCTGCTCGGTGTAGGTGAAGGAATAAGGAAGATTGCTGAGCTAACGGTGGACGGTGATGAAAAGAGCGATTAGTGTTGCTATAGCTGTAGCGGCAATGGTGGTTGGTTTGTGTACTGTAGCCTTTGCCGTTGCGAATCCCACCATAAGCATAAATCTTGGTGCTACCAGCAATCCGCCTCAGGTGGCGGAGGCTATAAAGCTGCTGGTTATACTCACAGTACTTGCCCTTGCACCATCGATTCTCATTATGATGACTTCATTTACACGCATTATCGTGGTGCTTGCCATTCTCAGGCAGGGACTGGGTACCCAGCAGATGCCCCCCAATCAGATTCTGATAGGCATTGCGTTGTTTCTCACAATCTTCATTATGATGCCCCAGATAAATAAGATCTACAACGATGCCTATAAGCCGCTTGCCGATAACAAAATAGGCCTTGAGGAGGCATACAAGAGGGCAGCAGCTCCGTTAAAGGCATTTATGTTGAAGCAGACTCGACAGAAGGATATTGCGCTCTTTTTGCGCGTTGCTCACAAGAAAAACCCCAAGAACCCGCAGGAGCTATCGCTTGGAATACTGATACCTGCATTTATCATCAGTGAGCTCAAGACTGCTTTTGAGATGGGCTTTATGTTTTACATTCCGTTTTTGATCATTGACATGGTTGTTTCGAGTATCCTAATGAGTATGGGTATGATGATGCTGCCCCCTATTATGATCTCTTTACCGTTCAAGCTTTTGCTGTTTGTTCTTGCAGATGGGTGGAATCTGGTTGTTCTGTCTCTGTTTAAGAGCTTTCATTTGTGAGGTGAGCGATGGATATATCAACGGTAATTGCCCTTGGAAAAAATGCCATGGAGGTTGCACTGCTTCTGTCCATGCCTATACTTGTGATAAGCCTCGTTGCTGGTTTGATAGTTAGTGTATTTCAGGCTGTTACCCAGATACAGGAGATGACCTTAACCTTTATACCGAAGATCATTGCGGTTGCCGTGTCTCTCATATTTCTTGCACCCTGGATGACCAAACTCATTGTCAACTATACAGTGCAGCTGTACAATTCTGTTCCCACATTGATCAAGTGATATGAGTGAGCTTGTAAACTTCAACGGCTCTCTTGCCGTTTTCTTTACTTTTTTGATTATATTGCTGAGGGTTTCAGCGATTATCGTTGTGGCTCCTGTGTTTTCATCCTCTGCCATACCGCCGCAGGTTAAGATTGCCTTTGCATTTGTGTTTTCGCTTGCACTGTATCCTGTTGTAAAGGGCTATATACAGCTTCCCGATTTTACCGTGTTGAACATTGCAATGATAACCGTAAGGGAGCTGTTGCTGGCTGTGGCTATGGCGATATGCATACACTTCGTATGGGCTGGTATAGAGCTTGGTGCACAGCTTGTTGGTTTCATGATGGGATTCTCTATTGCCAACGTTTTAAGCCCTGAGGAGAACGTTCAGATCTCTATTCTCTCTGAGTTTGCGAGCATTTTCGCCATACTTGTTTTTTTGATCATAGATGGACACTATGTTTTTATTAGAGCAATGGCAGACAGTTTCAGACTCATTCCGGTTGGCGGATTTGTTGCAGGAAAATCCCTGTTCAACGCCTTTAATCATCTTGTTGTGATGATGTTTGGCATTGCATTCAAGGTGCTCTCTCCTGCTATAATTGCCCTGCTTATAACAAACGTTGTCTTCGGTATAATCGCCCGGGTTATGCCGCAGATAAATGTTATGATTGTTGCGTTTCCTTTAAGCATAGGTATCGGCCTGTTTGTTTTGGGTATTACTTTTGCCTATTCGGCTGGCGTGATAAGCAGCTACTATCAGCAGGCTTTGAGTATTGTCTATGCGATATTAGGAGGGAAGTGACGTGCCAGACGATGAGGAAAAAACCGAACCGGCGACACCTAAACGGCGCCGGGAGGCGCGAGAGAAGGGTCAGGTAGCAAAGTCGGTTGAATTGAACACCGCCATGATTTTAGCGGCGGGACTCATATTCTTCTACTTCAATGCATCAGCACTCGGGGAGTATTTTCGTCAGACATTCGTCCAGTTTGTGACAATGGCTGCAAACTTCCATCTAAACGTGGATACATTTCCCTATCTGGTCAAGCAGATAACCTACATCATGTTTAAGATCATGTTGCCGTTTTTGATAGTGATGGTTGTGGTCTCTTTTCTTGTGAATGTTGCCCAGGTTGGATTCATGTTTGCGCCAAAGGCTCTGGAGTTAAAGCTGGATAAGCTCAATCCGGTAAACGGCTTCAAGAATCTATTTTCGCTGCGCTCCTTTGGTGAGATGGTAAAATCTATTCTGAAGCTTATAGTTATTTCCTACATATTATACCTGTTCATCAAGGCGTCTTTGCCGTTCTGGCTTACACTCACAGACACTACAGAGCAGCAGGTATTCATCGCGCTGCTTAGAGGCATTTTCAAAGTGGGATTGTATGTGCTTATTTTCATACTGTTTATGGCAATACTCGATTATCTGTTTCAGCGCTACAATTTTGAAAAGAGCATACGCATGAGTCCCAAGGAGATTAAGGACGAGTACAAGCAGATGGAGGGCGATCCACACGTAAAGCAGCGCATAAGAAGGCTACAGATGGAGCTTGCACGCCGCAGGATGATGGAGGAGGTAAAAAAGGCTGATGTGGTGGTTACCAACCCAACCCATTACGCCGTTGCTCTTAGCTATAAAGAAACAAGCATGAAGGCGCCCAAGGTTGTTGCTAAAGGCCTGAACAGAATTGCAGAAAGGATAAAAGAGATAGCACTCGAACACGATGTGCCAGTAGTGGAGAAGCCCCAGCTTGCACGCGAACTTTACAAGAAGGTTAAAATTGATGAGTATATACCAGAAGAGCTTTATCATGCTGTTGCCGAAATCTTAGCCTACGTCTACCGCATCAAGGGAACAAAAACAGGTTAAAGTTCGCCAGCTTTTGTCCGATACTGTTAATGGAAGGAGGTGAGGATTATGGATATAGGAGCCGTCAACGTTCTGGGACTGGGAAGCGGAATGGACTTGCAGGGTCTTATAGATAAATTGATAGATGTGGACAAAAAGCCTATTCTCATGAAGCAGACTGAGAAGGTTCAGTATGAATCCTACTACCAGACCTTTGACACCCTTGAGTCCAAGATAGTCAAACTCATGAGTGATGCCAATACAATGCTGACAGATCTTACGTTGCAGAAGGCTTCCGTTAGCGATCCATCCCTGGCAGAGGCCACCATAACGGGCAATCCTGCTTCTGGAGTGCACAACTTTGATGTTACAACGCTCGCCCAGGGAGAGACCTGGATAGCCAACGAAAGTGTGTCGTCTACTTCGGATAGTATAGTGAGTGTGGGGAGCGGTACATTCACGTATGAAATTGGTGATAAGCAGTACCAGATCAATCTCGATAACAACCTTCTTACGGACACGCCTACAACGCTTCAGCAATTCGTTGATGCTATAAACAGCAATGGGTCAGGCTTAACAGCGAGCCTGATCAACGACGGTACCGGTTATGTGGTTGTGTTAAAGACGCCTGAAGGAACAAACAACAACCTGACTATACTTGAAAATGATACCACACTGACATTTGGAACAGCCGATACAACGCCTAATATTGCTTCAACAGACGCTACACTCACAATAGACGGTGTGTCTGTCACCTCGCACTCCAATGATCTGCAGGATTATATACCAGGTCTTGATGTAAAACTGAAAAACACAGGCTCTTTCTCGGTATATATCAAAACCGATTACGATAAGCTTCTTAAGGATATGCAAAACATAGTTGATGATTACAACGATGTGATGGATTATATAGCCAAGAACTCAAAGTACGACGATCAGAAGAATGTAGCGGATGCTTTCTTCTGCAACTCTACGATTCAGTCGGTAAGGACAACGCTTCAGAACATTCTGATGAGCAGGTACGGTGGTGACAACTCATCCATCTCTTACCTATCTGATCTTGGGATAGACATCGATAAGGGCGGCAAGATGAGCCTGGATACGCAGAAGTTCCTGGACGCCTTACAGAACCACTTTTCCGATGTTAAGAAGTTCCTTGATGAGACCTCAACGGGAAAGGACGATGGTTTCCTGAACGTGCTGCATTCACGTCTCTATCAGATGACCACAACCAATGGTGCGATTGAGCTTGAAAAGAGCTATCTGCAGAACAGAATAGATAGTCTGGATGAGCAGATAGCCGCTATGAACAAGCAGCTGGAGCAGGAAAGGGTTATGATGACTATGACCTTCGCTCAGATGGACGAGTATATCGGAATGCTAAAGAGTCAAAGCGATTATATGCAGCGTGTATTCGACAGCCTTGAGAATAACAAGAAGTGATGGCAATTCTGGAGGCAAGCCATGTCTGGAGTTATGTTGAACAAGATTGATCAGGGTTCATCGGTTAACACACAGGCAAAGATCAACAGCGAAAACGCTCAAAAGATACAGCAGACCAATAGCAATACGCAGGTACAAAAGACGAGCAAAAACGAGGGTGCATCGGCTACGAAAAAGACACTTTCACCCCAGGAGCTCAAAAAGGTTATTGCCAAAATAAACGAGAATGTAAGCATCCTTAACAAGGATGTGAAATTTGTCTACAACGAGGCTATTAAATCCCTTGTTGTTAAGGTTATCGATGCAAAGACGGGAAAGGTTATACGCGAGATTCCACCCAAGGAGGTCATAAATTTGCAGAAGAAGCTCTCCGAGGTGGTGGGTATTATTTTCGATAGTAAGGAGGTATCCCAATGACCCCCAATGAGGCTTACAACATGTACAAAGATGTTCTAATCTCGACGACGGTTGACAAGTTAAAGATTGTTTCCCTGCTTTATGAAGGAGCTCTTGGATTTGCCAAAAAAGCCTATAAAGCTATTGAAGAAAAGGATATCGAAACAAAAATAGATAGCTTAAACAGGGTAAGTGGAATTCTAATGGCGCTAAGAGACTCCCTCGATCCAAATACAGACAGGGAGACGGTTGAGTACCTTACGGCCCTTTACAATTTTCTCATCAAGAAAACCCTTGAGGCAAACTCCGCCGAAAACCCTGAGGAGTTTGGTATAGTTGTGAGATACCTTGAAAAGATGACACAGATCTGGAACACCGATGTGATGAAAAAGGAAGAGTAAGCCGCCCGCTTGTAACAATCCTCAAAGGGGCTGGTATTGCCCCTTTCTTCTTTTATTTTTTATACTTGAAAAAGCGTAGCATATAGGTAGTATTTTTTTGGTAAAATCCATGTTGTCGGGGCGGTTTTTTCTTATCTTTTGCATGTCTTATGTGTTGAAAGTACAAAAGGAGTGCTTCGATGGATGATAAGCTTATGGATCCGTTTTTCGAACAGGATCTTGAGGAAGGAATAAGGGAGATTTCCTATGAGGATGTGTTGCGTTTCCTGGATGTGATACTGAAAAAAGGTTCCCATCACGCTGTTATAGAGGAACTTGAGGATCTTGTTGAATACATGATATCGCTTGAAAAACTGTTGGAGGAAAACAGGGTTGGCTTTGATGACGACTCGATAAAGCGCATCAAATTCGATTACGAGGATGAGATAAAGGAAAAAAAGAAATGGTTTTTGCTTTACTTTGCAGGTAAAATTGTGAAAAGGGAAGGTCCGTAGAGATGGCAGGTATCAAGAATGACAGATGGATAATAGAGCAGGCAAGGAAGGGCATGATTGAGCCCTTCGCAGAGAGGCAGGTCAGAGACGGTGTGATTTCATACGGCGTCTCCAGTTACGGCTACGATATGAGGATAGCTGATGAGTTTAAGATATTCACCAATGTTAATAACACGATTGTTGATCCAAAGAATTTCACGCACAGGAATTATGTGGACTTCAAGGGTGAGGTGTGCATCATACCGCCAAACAGCTTTGTTCTTGCAAAGAGTGTTGAGTATTTCAGAATACCACGCAATATACTGACCATCTGTGTGGGTAAGTCCACGTATGCACGCTGCGGTTTGATTGTGAACGTGACTCCTTTTGAGCCAGAGTGGGAAGGCTATGTGACTATTGAGATCAGCAACTCAACGCCAATTCCGGCAAAGGTTTATGCGTTTGAAGGCATAGCACAGGTGCTCTTTTTCGAAGCCGATGAAGAGTGCATGGTGAGTTACGCCGACAAGAAGGGCAAGTATCAGCGACAGATGGGACTAACACCACCAAAACTATAGAGGAGGTAAGTTCATGTCAGGACACAATAAGTGGAGCAGCATAAAGCATAAAAAAGCAAGAGAGGACGCCAAAAGGGGCGCTATATTCACAAAACTCATAAAGGAAATCACCATGGCTGCACGGCAGGGTGGTGGCAACCCCGAGACAAATCCCCGCTTAAGACTTGCCATCGAAAGGGCAAAAGAGGCAAATATGCCCAAACAGAACATTGAAAAGGCGATAAAGAAGGGAACCGGTGAGCTGCCGGGCACGGCATACGAGGATGTTGTATACGAAGGGTACGGACCCGGTGGAGTTGCCATGATAATTGAAGCAACAACAGATAACAAGCAACGAACAACCGCAAGCGTGAGACATCTGTTGAGCAAATTCGGTGGCAGTCTCGGTGAGAATGGTTGTGTTGCGTGGATGTTTGAGCATGTAGGCTATCTAACCTTTGACAAGAAGGAGACGGATGAGGAGGCGCTTTACGAGGCAGCCATAGAGGCAGGCGCAGAGGATGTGCGTGAAGATGAAGATGGTGAATATTTTGAGGTTATCACAAACCCCAAAGAGTTTATGGCTGTGAAAGACGCTCTTGTAAAAAAGGGTTTTAAACCGGTCACGGCTGAGCTTACCAAGTTACCACAAACGACGGTGAAACTGGAGGGTGAAAAAGCCATAAGCATGCTCAAGCTGATGAGCGCGCTGGAGGACGATGAAGACGTATCCAACGTGTATGCCAACTTTGATATACCAGAAGAGGTGATGCGTCAATTCCAGTCCGGTTGATTCTATCCTTGACTTCTGGATATCCATGAATCTTGATTTTATTGAAAAATTCAGGAAAGAGAAAGAGCTCCTTTTTGCGGAGCTAAGGCAGCTCAACAGGAAGCGCAGGGGCGTCCGCGATGTCTTAAAGAAGCACACCCGCTGGGTTGATGGGCTGATAGCTTCATACTCCAGGGAACGTATTGGCTCTACCGAAGGCGTCTGTCTTGTGGCGCTTGGCGGCTACGGCAGAAGGCAGTTAAATCCCCACTCGGATATAGATGTGATGTTGCTTGTGAAAAACACTATCGATGAGGAATTCATCAAAGGACTCTACGATCTGCTTTATGGCCTTGATTACTCCTGCCTTTTAACAACCCGTACGATAGAGGAGTGTGTAAAGCTTGCAAAAGAGGATACAACCATCAAGGCTGCCCTTTTTGACTCGCGTTATGTTTATGGTGATAAAAAGCTCTGGAAGGAGTATGAGAAAGCCCTAAAGAAGCGCATTGTATCTGAGGATGTTGAGGAGTTTGTTGAAGCAGTCTTATTCTACCGCAGTAAGAGGTTTGAAGCCTCTGGTTCAACCATATTTGTGCTTGAGCCAAACATAAAGGAGGGTGTTGGCTCTCTGCGTGACTACCATTGTCTGTTGTGGATAGCCAAGGCACTTTACGGTGCCCGCAGCATGCTTGATCTGAAGAAACGAGGAACGATAAGTGCAAGGGAGTATGCCCATTTCAGGGCCTCTTTGAGTTTTTTGTGGCAACTGCGCAACGCTTTACACTTCATAACGGGCAAAAAGACGGACATTCTGCATCTGGATTTGAGAAAAAGGGTTGCAGAGGAGCTGGGTATAACCGATTCGTCACGCTTTAGCGCAACCGAGAGGTTGATGCGCAAATACTACTACCATGCAGGCTATATGGAGCGTATCACCACCAAGTATATCGAGCTTTTCACGGGAAAACCATCATCGGGTAAGCCCTTTCGTTTGGATACAAACGTTAGTCTGCGAAATGGCGAGCTTGTCTTTGATAAGCTAAAGGATGTTTATGACGTTGTACAGGTCTTCTACTACGCTGCTCTTTATGGTGTAAAGATTGATAGGAAATCCATGGAGCAACTTGAGGCATTTCCGGCATCCAGAATAAGATCTGGTCGAAGGGATGAACCGGTTGCTTTCCTGTTTAGAGAGATTCTTTCGATGGATAAACCCGTTGCGAAAACAGTAAGATCTATGCATGAGAGTGCCTTTCTTGACAGGTTTATACCTGAGTTTGGAAACATCTGTTGTCTGAGTGAGTACAGTCTATACCATAAGTACACCGTTGATGAACACTCGATTCAGGCGCTTTACAATCTTGATATGCTCTATGAAATCGACGCCCATGAGGGTTTTACCCTTAGGCTTGCCTATATCTGGAAACATCTTGCACCGCATGAGCGCTTTGTTCTGCGTCTTGCTGTTCTTCTGCATGATACCGGCAAAATAGAGAAGCAATCGCATGAGATTGTAGGTGCGAGAATTGCCGCACGGGTGGGCAGACGTTTGGGCATAGGCATCGACCTTCAACGGTTGCTTGTCTTCCTCGTCAGGAATCATCTTGTCATAAATCGAATAGTCTCTGGCAGGGATGTTGATGATTCAAGAACGCTCGAGTACTTTGTTGATGTTGTGAAGGATAAGGACAGGCTGAACCTGCTGATGTTGCTTGCCTATTCAGATATGAAGGCAGTCAACGACAATGTCTGGAATTCCTGGAAGGAGAGTCTGATAGAGTCGCTGTACATGAGAACTGCTTACTACTTTGAGAACAAGAGTTATGAGGATTATGTAGCGGCAAGCGCCAGGGAATCGCGCAGAAGGATAAAAGCGTTGCTGGGCGAGCCCTACTACGGACTCATAGAACAGCTTCCGGTTAATATCTTCAGGGACATAGAAACGAAGAGTATGGCCCGCTACATACGCGATATCAAGGATACAGGCAGAAGCGTTTTTCTGTACAAAACGGGAAAGGATACGGATAAACTGCTGGTTTACTATCGCAATGAATTTGGCCTTGTACATAAGATAAGCGGAGTTCTTGTGTGTTTTGACATAAATATTGTTTCGGCTCGCTCCTATGACCTCAAAAGCGGCATGATAATTGATATCTTTGATGTACGCCTACCGAAGGATGATATAAATGTTGAGCAGATAGAACAGATGTTAAAGGGTGTTGATGAGGGCAGCGTGGATCTTAATGCATGCGTTGATGCAAAAAGGAGTGTATTTCTAACAAGGACCGAACGAGCGCGTCTTGAGCTGTCCCTTTCTGAGGTGGATGTTGCTGTGGATAACAGCATAAGCGATCTTTATACGGTTATTAGCATAAAAGCGCCGGACAGGATAGGTCTTATCTATGATATTACCGGTGTTTTTACAAAGTTCAGGCTGCACATCGGCATGTTTATAGTTGACACAAAAGGCGCAACGGCTGTAGACACCTTCTATGTGGTGAATGAGCATTTCAGGAAGATCTACTCTGAGAAGGTGATTGACATGATAAAGAGTGGTCTGTATGAGATTTTGAGCCGATGAGAGAAGAGCTGATAAGGGTTAAGGATATAAACAAGATAATACCCGTTGGTCAGAAGGTTATGGTCTATGTTGAGCAGGGTAATTTTGAGGGGACCTACTCAAGCTTCATCTACGACATGGATGATGAGTACATCTACATTCTCATGCCCACCAATCAGCGTGGTCTTAAGGCTGTGATCCGGGAGGGCGAGAAGATAAGCGTCAGTTTCGTGACAGCCAGGGGATACAGAATAGGTTTTCATGCGCCTGTGGTTGAGAGGATAACGCGTGGCTCAAAAACACTGTACAAGCTATCCAAACCCAGGGAGGTTGTAAAGGTAGAGCTACGAGAGAACTTCAGGGTGGAGGCACTTGTAGAGGCTGAGTTTTTCTACTTTAAGGACGGAAAGATTCAGACGGGCAAGGGCACCATAATCGATATAAGTGCAGGTGGTGTCAAGCTTTCATGTGATGTTGAGCTTCAAATAGGCGATAGGCTCTTTTTGAAGTTTTCCCTGTCCGGGAACCTGCTTGAGCAGGTAGAGGCCGAGGTCGTGCGGCGTGCAATCACGGGGGATAAGGATATAAAACACTACGGGTTGCGTTTTGTGGATTTGGACAAAGAAAAAGAGGAAAAAATAATAAAATTTTGTATAAATAAACAGATGGAACTTGCACGTAGAATGAAAGGACTGGAGTGATGCGTATCGAACCGCTCGGCAGGAATGCTAAGTCTATAGAAATCCCGGTGGGTCAGAAGGTTGATGTTTACGTGCCCGAGGGTGATTTTCAGGGTATCTATTACAGCTACATCTACGACATGGACGATGAGTACATCTACTTGTTGAAGCCCACCAACGACAGGGGTCTGAGAGCACTTGTGAGAAGGGGTGATGAGATCTACGTCAGCTTTGTGGATGAGAGGCGACGCAGAATAGGTTTCAGCACAACGCTTGTGGATACGCTTGAGAAGTCGGGCAATCAGCTCTACAAGGTGAAAAAACCAGAGGGCGAGATCTACATTGTGGAGTTTAGAGAGAACTTCAGGGTGGATGTGCTTGCTGAGGCTACAGTTGTTTACTACAAGCGTGGCAGGCTCGTAAAGACAAAGGGAACGGTCATAGACATAAGTGCAAGCGGTGCCCGGATATCTCTTGATGTGAGTATTCGGGATGAGCTCGATGTTGGGGATCTGGTTTTTATAACCTTTGAGGTTGAAGGCATCAAAATACAGAACATGGAAGCTAAGGTTGTCAGGAAGTCACTTTCCAAAACAGAAGGCGTCTATCACTACGGTATAAAATTCCTTGCCCTTGACAGGAGGCTTGAAGATAAGCTGATCAAGTTCTGTATCCACAAGCAGTTCGAACTTGCCAGAAAAATGAAAGGGCTCACATAGGTGGATCTTGAGAGGATAAAGGGCACAAGGATTGCAGTCATAGGAGACCTTATCTGCGACCATTATGTAATAGGCACTGTGGATAGGATATCGCCGGAGGCTCCTGTCCCTGTTGTCAAGGTGGAAGAGGAGCGTTATTTCCTTGGTGGGGCATCCAATGTTGCTATAAATCTGAAGAGACTCGGTTGCGATGTGCGCCTGTTTGGGGTTATAGGTAGTGATACCTGTGGCAAACGCCTGAAAAACATGATCGCATCCGAGGGTATCTCAACCGACGATATAATAGTACTTGACGATCGGCCTACAACGGTGAAGACCCGTGTTGTGGCTCATTCTCAACAGATAGTTCGTTTCGATAAAGAGAAGATACTGCGAATTGACAAGAAGTACACCAACAGGATGATAAAGGGTGTGCGTGGTTATGGTGTGGACGCAGTGATTGTCTCAGATTACGGCAAGGGTGTGGTAACAGAGCATCTGCTGAAGGAGCTGACCCACATCGCTGGTATCTTTGTAAGTGTCGATCCCAAGGTCAACAATGCTGCCCTCTATAGGGATGTGGATATAATCACGCCTAATTTGAAAGAAGCGGCTCAAATGAGTGGCGTTGAGATAGAGTCGTTCAAAAATGGGCTGGAGTTAGCTGCAAAAAGGATAATCAAAGCTACAGGATCAAGATACGTACTCATTACACAGGGTCCGCGCGGTATGAGCCTGTTTGATGCCAACGGTCTTGTTTACCATCAACCCTCAAGGGCCAAAGAGGTCTACGATGTAACAGGAGCCGGTGACACTGTTATAGCTGTGCTTACAGCTGCGGTTGCAGCCGGATTTGGTATGAAGGAGGCAGTAAGGATAGCCAATACTGCCGCTGGCATAGTGGTTGGTCGTATGGGCACAGCATCGGTGGAGCTGGACGAGCTGGAGGAGCAGCTATGAAGGTCGCCGTATGCATACCTGCCCGGTATCATTCCACCCGCTTTCCAGGTAAGCCGCTTGCAACAATAGCCGGGGAGACCATGATCAGACGTGTTTATCGTGGTGCACGAAGTGCCCGGAGAGCCGATTTTGTAGCTGTTCTAAGCGATGATAATAGGATCGTTGATCATATCAGAGCAATTGGTGGGGATGCCTATCGTGTTGATGGCGATTTCAGAAGCGGTACAGACAGGATTGCTGCTTTTGTGAAGGATAAACCGTTCGATCTGGTAGTTAACGTGCAGGGTGATGAGCCGCTGATTGATGGTGGGGTTGTGGATGAGTTAATAGATTGCATTGTCAGATCAAACGCTCCCATGGCTACACTCGCTCGTCCATGTGAGCCCGAGCTTAAGGATGACCCTGATGTTGTCAAGCTTGTGGTTGATAGGGAGGGATATGCCATATACTTTTCACGATTGCCCATTCCTTTTAACAGAAACCCCTTTGAAGATTATCTGATGCATATTGGTGTCTATGCATACAGGAAGAAGACCCTGATAGATTTAGCCGGGATGCCCGAATCTGTTCTGGAAAAAGCCGAGGGACTTGAACAGTTAAGAGCCCTTGAGAATGGTATTAAAATCAAGGTTTGCATGTGCAACAAAAAGCTTATCGGTGTTGATACACCTGAAGACATCCAGAAGGTAGAACGCCATCTGAAGGGAAATAGCCATGTTTGAAAGAAGAAACAATGTATTGCTGGCTATCTCCGCATCTATAGCCATCTATAAGGCGCTTGAGGTTATCAGCTTGCTCAAGAAAAGGGATTTCAATATACGCGTGGCTATGACAAGGGAGGCTGCTGCATTCATCTCTCCAGTTGTGTTTGAGGCGCTTACCGGGTCGAAGGTGTATGTGAATGTGCTCGAGGAGCTGGAGAGGGTTGCCGATACGAACATAACTCACGTTGCGCTTGCAGAATGGGCGGATGTGTTTGCCGTTGTACCAGCCACATCCAATGTGATTGCAAAGCTCGCCTGCGGTATGAGCGACGATGCTGTCTCGTTAGTTGGATTGGCGACGAAAGCGCACAAGCTAATTGTGCCTGCGATGAACACAAACATGTATTTGAACCCAATAACGCAGCGGAATCTGAGAATGTTGCAGGGTGCTGGTTATCTGGTGGTTGAGCCGGTAAGCGCGACGCTTGCCTGTGGACAGGAGGGCAAGGGTCATATAGCTGATGTTGTGGATATAGCCGATGCAATTGAGACGCTTGCCTATCCAAAACCGTTTGAGGGAAAAAAGATCATTGTTACGGCTTCAGCGACGAGGGAGGAGATTGATCCGGTACGTTTTATAAGCAACCGCTCTACGGGTAAGATGGGATTTGCAATAGCAAAGGCTGCAAGAATGCTGGGCGCCCAGGTTAAACTTATCACGGGACCCACCCACCTTGCTGCACCGTGGGGTGTTGAGTGTATCAGGGTAAACAGTGCGGTTGATATGCTTCGTGAGGCAAGAAAGGCGCTGGATGAATTTGGGGATGCTATAGTGATTATGGCTGCAGCCATAGCTGATTTTAAGCCTGTTAGACGTTCAGATCACAAGATAAAGAAGGAAGACAAAGAGCGGCTTGTGATAGAGCTTGAAAAGAATCCTGACGTGACCGTTTCGCTGGTTGAGCATGCAAGATCCTCTGGTAATAATGTGAGGTTTGTGGGGTTTGCCGCAGAGACCGACGATCTGTTGGAGAATGCTACAAAGAAGATAGAGAAAAAGTCACTCGAATTTATTGTTGCAAACGATGTTTCGCGCAGTGATATAGGGTTTGGTAGTGAGGACAATCAGGTAACGATCATTTATAAGGACGGCAGGATAGAGAGGCTTGAGAAGATGTCGAAGGAGAGGCTTGCCTTCGAAATACTGAGGAGGTTAGCGTGATAATAGAGATAAAAAGACCCGAAGATGTGGATGCATTGACCCTGGATGCGGGCGTTGAACAGGAGGACAACATAGAGAAAAGCGTCAGGGAGATTGTAGAAAACGTCAGAAAAAAGGGTGATGGTTCTCTGTTTGAATACATAAAGCGTTTTGATAATTACGATCCTGAAGACGGCTTGCTGGTGACCACAGATGAGATAGAAGCAGCCAAAATGCTTATTCCTGAAAAGGAGAAACGTATCATTCAGTATGCCAGGGAGAGAATTGAACGTTTTCATCGTTTTGACAAGCCCCGCTCCTCGTTTATTGAGGAGGAGGGTGCGCTTCTGGGTGTGCGTTACACGCCTGTTAGATCATGCGGACTCTACGTGCCGGGTGGCAAGGCTGCGTACCCTTCAACGGCATTGATGACCATTGTACCAGCCGTGGTTGCGGGTGTTAAAGATATTAGCATAGCTACACCACCGGTTGATGGTGCAGTCAATCCATACGTGCTGTATGCTGCCGATCTATGTGGTGTGACAAAGATATACAAAATGGGTGGTGCACACGCTATTGCAGCCTTTGCATACGGTACGCAGAGTGTCGGTAGAGTGGATGTAATTGCAGGGCCCGGGAACATATACGTGGCGCTCGCCAAAAAAATCGTCTACGGGGATGTGGGCATAGATTCTATTGCCGGTCCATCGGAGATAATGGTTGTTGCCGACTCAACGGCTAATGCCCGTTACATTGCCTATGATCTTCTGAGTCAGGCAGAGCACGATGAGAGAGCCGGTTGTTTCTTTGTTTCCACCGATATTGACCTTGTCTCTTCGGTAAAGGATATATTCATGCGCCTTGCTCAGTCTGCGGCACGTAGCAGGATAACATCCCTCTCGTCGCGCAATGCTCGTTTCTTTCACGTAAAGAATCTCTACCTTGCAGCATTGCTTGTGGATAGAATAGCGCCTGAGCATCTGGAGTTGCACCTTGAAAAGCCTTATGAATTTATGAACAGCATAAACAATGCAGGAGCCATATTCATTGGTCAGTGGAGCCCTGAACCTATCGGGGATTATGTTGCGGGAGCCAATCACACACTACCTACAGGTGGCACAGCAAGGTTTGCCTCTGTACTTTCGGCTGAGGTTTTTATGAAAAAGAGCAGCATCATTCACTACTCGAGGAATGCTTTCCTGCGTGATGCACCCTATGCGGCCGGTTTTGCTCAGATGGAAGGGCTTTTTGCTCACAGGGATGCTGTCGAGGTAAGGTATCGTGATAGCGATCGATAAACCTACCCTTGTGGATGTATCGCAGATAAAGGAGCTTGTGGACGAGTTTGCCAGAAGGGGTGATATACTGCCACGTGCTGCTGAAGATATTGCTGAGAGGATCAGGGAGTTTGCTGTCGTGCGTATCGAAAGCAGGGTGGTTGCCACAAGCAGCTTGAGACTCTACTATCCACATCTTGCCGAGATTCGCACAATCGTGGTAAAGGAAGAGTATCAGAAAAGGGGCTTTGCCAGTGCTCTGATAGAGTATGAACTCAATGAGGCAAGATCCCTTGGTGTTAAGGAGGTCTTTGCCCTGACCTTCAAGAGCGCCTTCTTCTTAAAGCTCGGCTTTAAACTCATTGATAAGTCGGAGTTGCCGCAGAAGAAGATCTGGGAGGATTGCATAAAATGCCCTCTCTTTCCTGAGTGCAGGGAAGAGGCTGTGATTATGAAACTGTAGGGGGTGGTCGGGTGGTAAGATTGGTTCACTACGAGGATGTTGAGCCGTATATAACCAAGGATGGCTCAGTTATTAGGGAGCTTATGCATCCTTCTGTTCATGGCAACAGGGGTGCATCTGTGGCTGAAGCGATTGTTGAGCCGGGCAGAAGCACCCGCCTGCACAGGCATCTTACCTCTGAAGAGATCTACCACATTACCCAGGGCAAGGGTGTAATGAGATTGGGCGGTGAGCGTTTTGAGGTAAAGACAGGAGACACGGTGCTGATAGAGCCGGGCGTTGAGCACATGATTGAGAATCGTTCTGAGATTCCTCTCAGGATACTCTGCATAAGCTATCCAGCCTACTCCCATCAGGATACCCAGCTGCTATGAATGCTGAAGAGGCATTGAAACGTTTGGGCATACGCATAGGCCACAAGAGCGATGAAGAGGCAGGCACTGGCTGTAGTGTGTTTCTGTTTGATGAGCCACCCGTAGCCGGTGTTAGTGTAAGGGGAGGAGCCCCAGCATCACACGAAACAGAGCTTTTGAGGGCAGGTCGCCTGATAGAACGCATTCACGGTTTGCTTCTAACAGGTGGTAGTGCCTATGGACTCTGTGCTGCATCTGGGGTTATGCGCTACCTTGAGGAACGCGGCATAGGCCACGATACCGGCGTTTGTGTAGTGCCAATAGTGCCTGCAGCAGCCATCTATGATCTTAAGTATAAGACCCACACCGTAAGGCCGGATGCAAGCTGGGGCTATGAGGCCTCATTGCGGGCTTCATATACCGTAAAAGAGGGCAGTGTGGGTGCAGGATGCGGTGCCACGATAGGGAAAATACTCGGCACTGAACATGCAAGCAAGGGCGGGTTTGGTATGTGTGTTACAGAGTGTGCTGGCATCTGTGTTGCCGCTTTTGCGGTCGTGAATGCACTTGGTGAGGTGGTGGATGAAAACGGCAGGATTGTTGCAGGCATAAGAAAAAGGGATGGGTTTATAGCTTCCTTTGATGCGATGAAAAGTGTAACAGAGGGGATGCTGGCAGGCGAGAACACCACTCTTGTTGTTGTCGCTACCGATATGCCGCTTACAAAAGGAATGAGCGTTCGTCTTGCTGATGTAGCACACAACGGTGTGGCAATGGCGGTTCGTCCCGCACATACACCTTTTGACGGTGATACTGTGTTTGCACTTTCCTGTTCCACTGGAAAGCAGGTTGATGACCCGCGTATGTTGATGCTGCTTTTTGCAACAGCTGAGGTTACTGTCAGAAAGGCCATTATTCGTGCTGCTACCGGTGAAAAATACAACCCCAATAACTGCTGAAAAATTGATTTTTTTAGTATTTTTGAGATAATTCCATTTAAATAGATTTAATCTGGAATAAACCCGATTATTTCTGGATATTTTGACTTGAAATTCTGGAAAAATGGTATATTGTTAGCACTCGGTAAGTGTGAGTGCTAACAAAAATGAGGGAGGTGTGAGAGATGGCATTCAAACCGTTGATGGATAGGGTTCTGGTAGAACCGATGGAGATGGAGGAGAAAACTGAAAGCGGCATCATAATTCCGGATACGGCTAAGGATAAGCCACAGCAGGGTACGGTAGTAGAGGTAGGTGATGATGTTGAGCTCGTTAAGAAGGGCGATGTTGTTGTATTTGAAAAGTACGCCGGTAACGAGCTCAAGATAGATGACAAAAAATTCATCATCCTTAAAGAGGACGAAATTCTCGGAAAATTCGAATAGGAGGTAGGCAAAGATGACTGCAAAGATGCTGGAGTTTGGAGATAGCGCAAGAGAGCATATTTTGAAGGGTGTAAATAAGCTGGCGGATGCCGTTGCCGTTACTATGGGTCCAAGGGGTAGGAATGTTGTTATCGACAGGAAATTCGGTAGCCCCACCATTACAAAGGACGGCGTAACCGTTGCCAGGGAGATAGAGCTGAAAGAGCCCTATGAAAATATGGGTGCACAGCTTGTTAAGGAGGTTGCATCCAAGACAAGCGATGTGGCGGGTGACGGTACAACAACGGCAACGATCCTTGCAAGGGCTATATTCAGGGAAGGTTTAAGAAATGTAACCGCTGGCGCAAACCCGATTGAGATAAAGAGGGGTATTGACAGGGCTGTAGAGAAGGTAGTAGAGGAGCTTAAGAAGATCTCCAAGGAGGTTACGGACAAGAAGCAAATTGCAGAGGTCGGTACTATCTCCGCCAACAACGACCATGAGATCGGCGAGATAATAGCTGAGGCGATGGACAAGGTTGGCAAAAACGGTGTTATCACCGTTGAGGAAGCCAAGGGTATGGAGACAACCCTTGAGCTTGTTGAGGGTATGAGATTCGACAGGGGTTACCTCTCTCCCTACTTTGTGACCAACACGGACAAGATGATTGCGGAGCTGGAGGATCCTTTCATCGTCATTACGGACAAGAAAATCAGCTCTATGCAGGAATTCCTGCCGCTTGTTGAGAAGATTGCAAAGACAGGAAAGCCATTTGTTGTCATAGCTGAAGAGGTTGAGGGCGAGGCTCTTGCAACACTGGTTGTAAACAAGATCAGGGGAACAATCTCGTGCGTGGCTGTAAAGGCACCCGGTTTCGGTGATAGAAGGAAGGAGATGCTCAGGGATATCGCAATCCTGACCGGTGGCCAGGTTATCAGCGACGAGACAGGCATGAGGCTGGATACGGTGGATCTGGACGCTCTGGGTAGGGCAAAGAAGGTTATCGTGGATAAGGAGAACACCACGATAGTTGACGGTATGGGCTCCAAAGAGGATATTGAAGCAAGGATTGCCCAGATTAAGGCTCAGATTGAGCAGTCCACAAGCGAGTATGACAAGGAGAAATTGAGAGAGAGAATGGCGAAGCTGGCCGGCGGTGTTGCCATCATAAAGGTCGGAGCTGCCACCGAGACCGAGATGAAAGAGAAGAAGGCACGCGTAGAGGACGCTCTGAACGCAACAAAGGCGGCTGTTGAGGAAGGCATTGTACCTGGTGGTGGTACGGCTCTACTGAGATGTCAGGAGGCGCTTGAGAACGTAAAGGGCGACAATGACGATCAGGATATTGGCGTGAAGATCGTCAAGAAGGTGCTGGAAGAGCCTGCAAGGGTTATAGCTGACAACGCAGGTTTCGAAGGTTCCATCATCGTGAACAAGATCAGGGATCATGAAGATAAGGCTTACGGTTTCGACGCAAGGAGCGGCGAGTTTGTCAACATGTTTGAAAAGGGTATTGTTGACCCGACCAAGGTTGAGAGGATAGCTATCCAGAACGCAGCATCCGTTGCTGGTTTGATGCTCACGACAGAGACATTAGTAACGGATGATCCTGAGGAAGAGAGAAAAGAGAAGATGATTGCCGCCTCCAACTACAACGCTGGAATGTACTAAAACCCGGTTCGGGTTGTTCGAAAGCACTCCCGGGAGCCCGCCTGTGGCAAGCTTGCCACAGGGGGGCTTTTTTGTTTGCCGATAAGGGATTTTTTGCTATAATCGTGCTGTTTTCGCCTGAAAAGTATTGTTAACGAAAGGAGGCTTTTGTGCGTTTTCAAAAGCTTATAATTGGTGTTGTCGTCGTTGGTATCCTGCTGGTTGCGGGTTACTTTTCTATGAACGCCTATATACAGAAGGTTGCTAAGGAGCGTGTGGATAGCTGGATTCAGAATGAGCACTTACAGAATAGACTCACATACGCTTCCATAAAGAGCAACCTTCTGGGCAGGCGAATTGTTCTAACGGATGTGAGGTACACTGTTAAAGGAAGATACAAAAAGAGGCTCACCGGGTACTTTTTGATAAAGAGGCTTGTGCTCTCTGGCAACTGGAAGGATCACTATGTTGTTAACTCTTACAATGCGACGCTGTACGGCAAAATAGCCTCTGAGCAACAAGAAGTACCGATCGTGCACATAGAGCATGCAACCTTTGATACTACAAAGCAGAGGGGTTTTGTTAAGCATATGAGTGTTCAGATAAACCAGATAAGATTTGATGAATCGCTGATTAAACAGCTTCAGAAAGGCGATCTTAAGAAAATTGTTAAGCTTGATGAGCCGATAAATGTGCACTTTGAGTTTTCTGCAGATTTCAAGAAAAAGGAGCTTGACATCAAACGGTACAGGTTGGATTTTAAAAACAATGTTGTGTTTTCCTACTCGTTGTTCTTGAGAAACGTTGATTTTGACAGAATAGGAGAGCTCAGCAAAGAGTACAGAAGGAATCCTAAAGACATAACGTTTGTTGCCCAGCTTGTGGACCAGTTTATGAAAATCAAGCCGGCACTTTTAAACCTTGAGTTTGTCAATCAAGGTCTGGTAACAAGAGCCGTAGACTATCTTGCCAGAAAGGAGGGCAAAACTCCGAAAGAAGTTGTCGATAGTCTACTTTCTCCCCTCAAGTCCCTGCCAATTCCCTCAGCCTACCCTTCCGTTGAGAGATTTTTGCTTTCCAAAGCTGATAAATTGAAGCTGACGGCAAGGAATGTACGTTGTCTGAAGCTTGAGGAACTGATACGCTGGATAGAGAAGACACACAAACCGTTTGAGGTCATAGAACTTAAACTCTCCAACTGAGCATGAGACAGGGCAGGAAAAACATCGACATAGTAAACGGGGCTGTTCTACCGTACATAGCGGCACGCATATCTGGAAAGGATGGCAACGTTGCAATCACCGAGCGGGATACGCTGGTTCTCCCAACGGCGAGGGCTCAGAGGGAGCTTGTTTCCATGATTGAGGGTGTTAGGGAGGCTCCTTATCTGATGAACCATGCGCTCTTTTTTGATCGCGTTGTGGAGAAGGGAGCAGAGAGTGTTGTGGATGACTTTGTGCGGCTTGTGATGCTAAAAAGGGCGCTTGATGAGGTAATCGATGAGGTGAGCGTCTCTGCTGGGGCTGTGTGGCTCAAGAGGGAGCTGCTTGGCAGGCTCAGACAGATGAGGGCATTTGCCGTGTATCTGCTCGACTTCTACGGGGAGCTTGCTCAGAATCTTGTGGATTTTGACAGACTCAAGGAAGCAGCCAGTGGCATTGAAACAGTTGATATTGTTGATGATGTTGGTCTACTTGAGAGGATCTATACCCGATATATTGGACTTCTGGAGAGCTACGGGCTTGCCGATATCAATCATTTGAAGCTTCAGAAAAAGATTAATATAGCGTTTGCAGGCGATGTGCACATTGCTTTAAGTGGTTTGCTCACAGCATTTGAGAGGTATGTGCTCGATGAGATTGCAAGAAAGTCGCGCCTGAGAGTTTATTTGGGTGGCTGGTGCTGTCCGCCCATAAGCCTTCTTGAATGGCTCGATGTGGACGATAGGGAAAGTTTTACTTCTCCTCAATCCGATATCACAATAACAAGAACAACAACGCGCTACGATACAGTCAGATGGGTAAAGTCTGTGGTGTTACAGCAACTTCAAAAGGGTATTGCGCCCGATGATATACTTGTTGTTTTACCGGATGATTCGCTAATTGGGCTTATGCGCATGCTGGGAGGGGAGCTGTTTAATTTCTCAGCAGGTTTTGGGCTTGAAGAGAGTGTGTACATGCGCTTTCTGCGTGCGTTTCTGGATGCTTACAGGGAGAAACCCGGTGATGGTCTGGTGCTTGGTGTGCATTTTGAGAGGTTGATTGCTCATCCGTTTGTGAGGGTTAAGAACCTGAAGAAATACGAACCTGTGTACGATCGAGAGCTCAGCGGTGCATTTCAGTGTCTGGGTAAGCTGATGGAGAAAAAGCGGGTAACGCTACAGCAGGCGGCAGCCAGGCTCAAACGGTGCTTCAAGGGTGTGCAATACTCCTCCGATGATCCTGATTTCATTGAGGCTCGAGATACGCTGTTTGACGAGCTGGATAGACTCTCCATGCTGGATAGCGACATTGTGAGGCTTGAGTCGGATCCGCTGGATATACTCGAGTTCATTTATGATACCCTTGCAACTGTACGATTTGCAGATGTAAAGGGCGGACCGGTAACGGTTGTGGGTATGCTTGAGTCACGTCTGTTAAGCAGAAAGGTGATGATCGTTCCTCTGATGAATGAGGAGGTGTTCCCGAAAAAGCTAAGGAAAGATATGTTTTTGAACAGCACCCTGAGAAAGCGGTGCGGGCTGCCCACCTGGAGAGAAAGGGAGGAGCTTCAGCGCTACCACTTTAGCAGTCTGCTTGCAAATGCGGATAAGGTTTTTCTTGGGTATGTTGAAAACGACGTTGAATCCCCAAGCAGGTTTATTGTGGAGATGACAAGCGGCAATAATCCTGCCATAAAGGTAGAGACAACCCAGTTTGAGTCTGTGGAAGGTGTTAGCTCTTTTAAGGGCAGAAGCGTTGAGCTTATCAAAAAACCCCCTGATGTTGCAAGGAAGAGTCCTGAGGACGATGAAAAGATAAAGAAGATGAGTTTCAGTGCACATTCGATCACAGATTTTAAGGAGTGCCCATACCGTTTCTATTTGCGATACTTGAAGGGTGTCTCTTCTGGTAAGGATTACACGGACGAATCGGTTTTTGAGATGGGAAGAATCGTTCATGAGGTTATGGAGTCCCTGTACAAGGAACACGGAGAGCCTATCACTGCAAGAGAGGAACTTGAGGATAGAATAAGGAGACATTTTTCCGAAATCATTGAAAATAGTGCCTACTGCAGAACAAATCCGCTTGAGAGACTGAAAGCCGAATATATCTGCTACAGGATATTGCATTCCGGCCTCATCGACGAGGAGGTCGATAGGAACAGCCGGATAGAGAGGATTGATGTGGAGGTTGATTTCTCCATAGAGATCGCCGGAAAAAGGGTAACCGGGCGTATAGACAGGGTGGACAGGCTGAAAGGGGGCGGTTTTGCCATTGTGGATTACAAGACAGGGACGGTTGATGAGATAAAGTCCTACGATAAACCTTACAATGTTCAGCTACCCCTGTATGCGATCGCCATAGAGACAAAAAGGAATGACAGGTGTCGTGGGCTTTACTACCTGTCGTTCAAAGAGATGAAGTATAGGTCCATGGACGGGATTCTGGAACGGTTTGATGAGTTTAAACAGGATATTAGAATGACCGTAGAACGGATGCTTGCCACAGAGGAGTTCAAAAAGGAGAAGAGATACTGTGGCAGGTGCCCTTACAGGCAGATATGCAGGACCTAAAACACATCATTATCAGGGCTTCGGCAGGAAGCGGTAAGACATACAGGCTGACAGAACGCTTCGTTGAGCTTATAAAAGCAGGTGCGCTGCCGGGAGAGATTCTCTGTTTGACCTTTACGAGGAAGGCAGCCAACGAGATGAAGAGGCGTATCAGGCAAAAACTTCTGGAACTTAAAGCAGATAATAGCCTGCCCGATGGATTTGCACCGGAGTCGGCAGGAGAGCTAAACATTATGACCATTGATGCCTTCTTTCTTCAGATATTACAGCTATTCAGCTTTGAAGCAGGGGTGCCCTTTGGATTTGATGTGGCTACACCTTCATGCAGACGGAGAATGATAACCGATGCCTTAAAACGGTTTGCGGGCCACTTGCTTGGTGATAGGTATCGCACTGAATCGCTATTTAGATTTGCCGATTATGCCGAATCCAGTGGCGTGGTTGACTTTATTCTGAGGTACATTGTGCCGCTTCTTGATATAGCCGCACAGATAAAGGGTTTAAGCAGGGGATACGACCCTGATAGGCTTAGAAGAGAGTTTTTCAGAAGGAGAAAGTCCCTCATCGATGCCAAGCGAGTGCTTTCCGAGAAGCTCAACGAGATAAAGAACGAACTTGGAAACTCAAGCAAAAAGGCCGAACGTTTCATTGAAGAGGACGAACCGCTTGTATTCCTCGACATATTTGATAAAGCCCTGACGGATAACAGGAACTTTAGAAGGTTTAACCACCTGATTGAACAACCGTGGAAGATGTTTAGCAAGGCTGCAGGTGATTTTATAGACGCCCTGCTTAGGTATGAAACAGCCGAGTTTCTGAGGCTGTTTGAGGAGTATGAGGGGTATTTTGATGAGATTACCAGACAGAAAGCGATGTTTGGTTTTGCCGATATTGCAAATCTGGTCTACAATCTGCTTGCAGGGGAGGATGATACTGTAGAGCGTGAGTTTCTCTACTTCAGACTCGATAGCAGGATCAGGCATCTGCTTGTGGATGAGTTTCAGGATACGAGTCTGATTCAATGGGCTGTGTTAGAGCCCATAGTTAATGAGCTCATTAGCGGTAAAGGCGTGGACGATAAGATAGGATCATTTTTCTGTGTGGGTGATCAAAAACAGTCCATCTATAGGTTTAGGGGTGCAGACTCGCGTTTGTTCAACCACGTTGCCGAGCTCTATAAGGGCAGGATACAGGAAGAAACACTTCCTTACAACAGGCGAAGCGGCAGAAATATCGTGAAATTCGTTAATCAGGTGTTTGAGAAGATTGGCGGGGAGTACCCCGATTTTCGGTATTCACGATCCAGTTCCATGGCACAAGGGGAAGGCTATGTAGAGGCCAAGGTGTTTGCTGACAAAGAGGAGATTCAGAAGGAGATTGTAAGCACAATAAAGCGTCTGGTTAGTGTTGGAAAAAGATACAGGGATATAGCAATTCTTGTTAGGACAAACAGCGTTGCTGCAGAGCTGATCGGTTATTTGAAAGGGCATGATGTACCTGTTGTTGATCGTACAAGCAACAGTGTGGCGGAGACACCTGCGGGCATAACAATTTTGAATGCATTGCTGTATGTTGCGGACAATCAGCAGATCTATAGACATAAACTCACGGCTTATGTAAAGATGGATGATTTCAGCTGGGCAGATGAGCTTAGGGGCTTAATAAACAAGGTTCCCAATCTGCTTCTCCTTAGGCGCTTGCTTGAGACTACAGGTATGGGCAGCCTGTTCGAATCACAGAAGGACTTTCATGCTATTGTTGAGACTGCAGCTCAGTTTGAGGGTCTGGATTATGTGGAGTTTGTGAGGAGGCTTTCAGATGCGCTCAGTGATACGCCGAGCATATCCGATAGCCTGTCTGATGCTGTTTCTGTAATGACGATACACGGATCGAAGGGTCTCGAATTTGATTCTGTTATACTGCCACTGTTTCGCTACAGCATTAAAAGCGATCTGAGTTTTCTTGAGGTCAGAAACGATAACCTGGGTCTTGAAGACTTTGTTGTAAGGGTGAAAAAGAGCTGGAAGCTTTACAATCGTGAGGTGGAGCATATAGTGGATGTTGAGCAGAAAAGGAGTATGCTCGATGAGCTTAACACCCTTTATGTGGCGCTTACAAGGGCGAAGGATGCATTGTTTGTGTATGGTTTGAAGAGCGGCAACAGGTTGTCGAAGCTGTTGTTTGATGCAATAGGGAGCGATGAGTATGCAGCTGGTGAGCTGAGGCAGGAGCAGAGGGTGTTAGAACCACAGACATCCGGTGGTGCTGTTGAGTACAGAGAATTTTATGTGCCACAACAGAAGCATAAGGCTCCCCACACAGGCAGAAAGGCGACGGGAGAGCTCAAAAAAAGGTTGTACGGGGAGATGCTTCACAGGGTGCTTGAGAGGGCTCGCAGCTTCACACCCGAGGATTTACATGATGCGTTTGAGCAACTCAAGCCAGAGTACAGGTTGTATTTCAGGCAACGCGATTTCGAATGGGTAGAGGACATGTTAAAGCGGTTCTCTAACTCCGATGAGGTAAAACGCCTGTTTGAGGGTGCCGTTAGGATTGAAAGGGAGAAGAGCTTTCTAAGCAGGGGAGAACTTAAGCGCATAGATGTGATTTTGAGAAATGCCGACACGGTAAAGGTTGTCGATTACAAAACGGGTTTGGACGAAAAAATGGGTAGAGATGATGAGACAACCAGGCAGATAAAAAAGGAGTATGCAGAACAGATACGCCAATATTGCGAGATAGCGCGCAGCATCTACGGTGGGAATGTGGAGGGGTATCTTGTCTTTATAGGTGAGGATGTTCATGTAGAAAAGGTTGTATAGACTTTGAACGTCATGGAGGATGAGATGAAAAGGGTGATAAGAACAAGCAGGGCGCCTGAGGCACTCGGTCCCTATTCTCAGGGTGTCGTAAAGGGTGATTTCTGTTTTGTCTCTATGGAGCTTGGTATTGAACCTAAGTCTGGTAAACTGAAGGATGGCTCAATTACAGAGGAAACAAAGCAGGCTATTATGAACGTGAAAAGTATCCTTGAGGCTGCCGATTACTCTCTGGACGATGTGGTTAAGGTTACACTCTACATCACGGATTTGAGTCTGTTTTCAGCCATAAACGAAGAATATGCGAAGTTTTTTAAAAGAGAGCAACCCGCCCGTTCTCTTGTTGTTGTTCAAAAGTTGCCTCTAAATGCCCGTGTTGCTGTCGATGCGATAGCTCTCAAGGTGTAGTACTTTGAGGAAGGGGTGAGTGCCGGTGAAAATATATCCTGAATGCTACAATTGCTTCATAACACAGGCAATAAGAAGCTCAAGGATCCACACGCAGGACACAGAGCGCATACTGGACGTTGTGCAGGCTGTCGTGAAGGTGCTTGTGGATATAGATCATAACGTGCCTCCACCGCTAATCAGCGAGTATGTGTATGGTACGATAAGGAGAAAGCTGGGTGTAGATGATCCTTACGGTGAGATAAAGAAGCGATACAACGATATTGCGATGGGTTATCTTGAGTTTGCAATGAAGCGTCTTGAGTCTTCGGATGATCCGCTTGAGTGTGCACTTAAGCTTTCACTTGCAGGCAATATTATCGATTTTGGTAGTGAGGTAAAACGTTTCGATATTATGGAGACAATCAACCAGACCGTTAATGAGGGTTTCGATCTCAACGACATTGAATCCTTCAAAAAGCAACTAAAAAGGGCAAAGAACCTTGTTCTCATAGCAGATAACGCCGGAGAGGCCGTTTTCGATAGGGTGCTTCTTGAGACAATCGGGAGACTCTATCCCTCACTCAAGATACACGTGTTTGTGCGCGGTGGGCCTATCATAAACGACGTAACAATTGATGATGCAAAATACATAGGCCTCGATAGGGTGGCACACCTGGTAAAGACCCACCGACCGATACCGGGCTTCTGGCCGGCTTACTGTGAGGATGAGTGTAAAAGGATCTATGATGAGTGCGATCTAATCATATCCAAGGGGCAGGGGAACTTCGAGACGCTCACCGAGATAAAGGACGAGCGCGTCTTTTTCCTATTTATCGTTAAGTGCAGGGTTGTGGCAAACTACCTTGGAGTTAAGAAATACGCAAAGATCTTCAAGCAAAACAGAGGAAGATGAAGCTTGTAGCGGGTGTGGACGAAGCCGGCAGAGGACCATGGGCCGGCCCGGTTGTTGCGGCATGTGTTATTCTTCAGCGGGATATTGTTCAGCTTGACCAGATTGACGATTCGAAGAAGTTAAGCGAGTTAAAGAGAAGAGAGCTCTACGAGATTATCAAGAAGCACTCTGTCTATGGTATAGGTGTTGCCACAAGTAAGGAGATAGACACCCTGGGTATAGTCAAGGCAACCGAGCTTGCAATAAAGAGGGCCATTGATAATATGCCGCAGAAACCCACCTTTTTACTGATAGATGGGCGTGATAGATTTGAGTTGCCGATCAAGTACAAATCGATAGTGAAGGGTGACAGCAAGGTAAAATCCATCGCAGCGGCTTCGATTCTCGCCAAGGTGTGGCGTGATGAGTACATGAGGCTTATGGCTGACATGTATCCTGCTTACGGTTTTGATAAGCACAAGGGTTACGGTACGAAAGAGCATAGGAAGGCGCTTGAAAAATACGGCGCAACGCCCATTCATAGAAAAAGCTACAAGCCTGTGAGAGTGGCAACAGAGGGGTTGTTTAGAAAGAGACGCCTTCTGCTTCATGCCTGCTGTGCACCGTGTGCAACATCGGTTATAGAGCGCTTAAAAGGAGACTATGAGCTTGAGCTGTTCTTCTACAATCCCAATATACACCCAAAAAGCGAATACGAAAAAAGATTGAAAGAGATAGAGAGGCTTGCAGAGTATCACTCAATTAAGCTTCACGTGGGAGACTACGACGTTGAGAGGTGGTTTTCACTTGTCAGGATTTATAAAGATGAACCGGAGGGAGGTAAGCGCTGCGTTGTGTGCTACGCTATTAGAATGAAAGAAACGGTGAGGCTGGCAAAGGAGCTCGGGTTTGACGCTTTTACCACCACACTTTCTGTAAGCCCGCTTAAAAAATACGATAGGATCAGACAGATAGGCGAAGCCCTCGAGAAAAAGTACGGTGTGGAATTTGAGAGGACCGACTTTAAAAAGAAAGACGGTTTCAAACGCTCTGTTGAACTATCAAAGGAGTTTGGTTTCTACAGGCAGTATTACTGTGGGTGCGTCTATTCGAATATAGAATCGAAAAGGAAAAGAGGAGCGATAGATGGACGAAAAACAGATAGAGAGGTTGGTAAATAGGTACGGTTTTCAGCTGATAGAAACGCATATATCATGGGTGCTGATAGGTGATGAGCTTGTTTACAAGATAAAGAAACCTGTCGATTTTGGTTTCCTTGATTATACGACGCTTGAAAAAAGAAAACATTTTTGTCAGGAGGAGATAAGGCTCAACAGGCGGCTTGCCGAGGAGATATATATCGGTGTATCCAGAATAGTCTCATCGGACGGTGAGCTTCTGATAGATGAAGATGGGGAGCTTGTGGATTATGCCGTTAAGATGAAGAGAATGCCGCAGGATAGAATGATGAACCTGCTTATAGAGAACAATACCATTAAAGACGAAGAGGTGGATGCGCTTGCAAGAAAGGTGGCTGAGTTTCATAAAAGGGCCGATACAAACGAGTACATTTCGAGCTTTGGTTCGGTTGAAGTAAACAAAACCAACACCGATGAGAATTTCGTGCAAACAAAGGATGCGGTTGGTGAGTATATAACTCGCTTTGAGTATGAATCGATAAAGCGTTACACTGACGCATTCTACAGGAAGTATAGTCAATTATTTGATGAGCGCATAAGTTCCGGCAGAATAAGGGAGTGTCACGGCGATATGTATTCTCGCAACGTCTGCATAGTGGATGCAGCACATATATACATCTACGACTGCATTGAATTCAACGAGCGCTTCAGATACTCGGATGTGGCAAGCGATGTGGCTTTTATGCTTATGGATCTTGAGAATTATCAGCGTTGGGACCTATCTGAGCTGTTTTTAAAACGCTATCTTGAGTACTCTCAGGACGACACGCTGCTTGATGTGCTTGACTTTTACAAGGTATACAGGGCATACGTGCGTGGCAAGATAGCCTATTTTCAGCAGAACGTGAAGGAGGCAAACGCCTACTTTGATCTTGCATTTGGCTACTTGGAGGATAGCTATAAGCCGAAGCTTGTAATGTTGTGTGGATTGACCGGTGCTGGCAAAAGCTATATAGCTCAGCGCTTGAAGGAGGCTATCGGTGCGGTTGTTCTGTCTTCGGATGTAATAAGAAAACAGCTTGCGGGCATGAATCCTGAGGATAGGGATCTGTCTGAGTTTGGCAAGGGTATCTACACGCCGGAGATAACCCAGAGGGTCTATCAAGAGCTTGCTGAGCGAGCTTACGCCCTTTTAAGAGACGGCAAGAACGTGATTCTGGATGCTACGTTTTTGAAAAACGAATACAGACGCGCGGTTGAATTTAGGCTTAAGAGGCTTGGCATAAAGCCGCTGATTGTGCTTGTGGATATAGACGATGAAAAAGCCCTTGAGCATTTCAAGAAAAGGAAAGAGTACGGTGGTGTGTCAGATGGAAGGTATGAGATTTATCTGAAGCAAAAGGAGCTATTTGAAAGACCCACCAACTGCATTGTGGTTGATGGTTCAGATGATGCAGACACAAATCTACGTATGATTCTCCGAGCGCTTTCTTCTCCTGTTACTTGATTTTATCGTCTCTGTTTGTATACTGTTCTAAAGCTCCGAGCCTGTAACCCTAAGGCTTTTTAGCTATGGATTGCAGGCCGATAGGGTGCAGTACGGAAACGTCTGCGCCTCCCGTGTTTGGAAAGGAGGTTTCCTGTGTTGATGTCCTTCCCTTTTGAGACAATCTAAAGCTATACGATAACAACAAATCCATGAAGATTTCAGGGAGGTCTCTATGTCTTCGTCTGTATTGTGTAAAGGGTTTGTTTTTTGCGTTGCTCTGGCAATCGTTTCACTGCTCGGTTTCCAGAACAATGCATTGGCTCAGTCTGTTAGGGTTAAAGGTTCCACGGTTGTTAATGTCTATGGATTTTTGAATTACGAGGGGGGCTGGAGCAATAGATCTTTTCCCAGTTTTTACCGCAGTAACACTTCCTATGGCATTGTAAATGGAAAAGGCAAAAATGCCTTTTCTTCGGAAGCAAGACTAAGGTTAGGTTTTAAAATTACCAACAGGATCGCAAAGACACATGCCAACATTACATTCGATTCCTGGCCCAAGGGCTTTAGCCTCATGCTGGCTTTTGTCAGACACAGAATAGCAAGAGGACTCTATTTGACGGTGGGAAAGGACTGGTCTCTGGTCAGTCAACGGTACTTTCATTTTGCCAGTTTTTCTTTTAGGCCCTACCCTGCAGGATTTAACGGCAGCAAGCGAACCGCACAGATAACAGCCAGCTACATGAAGGATCTGGGTTCTTCCTCCGTTTTGCTTTGTTTTGGGGCAGAGGATAGGAGCTTAAAAGACGGTGTGGTAGTAGGTAAAAATCTTTCGTCCAACGGTACTGTCATATCCGATAGCAACATTTCTTCTGAGAGAAAAATACTACCAGCGTTTGTAGGAAAGGTAGAATATATGTTTAAAACAGGATTTGGAAAGCCATCACAATTAATGGGCTACTATGAGGTCTTACCTGTTTATTTGAGGTACGCCAATAAGGAATCAAGGCAAACGGCGTACCTATACAGCATAGCTGGGAAGCTTAATTTTGAGGATCTTGCTTTGGTAGCTCAGTATCTGCACACATCAGGCTTGAGCGGTGCATCGGGGATCACGGGAAATGCCCTGAAAACGTACTCTTACGTGTATTTAGACGGGAAGATAGTAAAAAGGGACTCGAATGCATTTGGTGTTGAGATTGTGGGAATACCGTTTAAGGGGTTGAGGCTGGCTTTGGGTTATGTGGATTTGAAATTTGATAACAGGAATTCATCCGGCAAGGATTTTCTGAAAAATGAGGTAAAGTATGTGAAAACGGCATACGTGACGTGTGTGATTAGCACATCGAAGACGACGAAGCTCTATGCCGAGTGGAGCAACATAAAGACCAGGTATGCAACAGATAACGCGCTCAGTGGTGACTTTAGAGACGCCGTTGGCAATCAGTTCTTTATCGGCTACAGACTCTATTTTTAGGCTTATCCTGGGTTAAGCATGTTTGTTTTGCAGCCCGGCTTGTCAGAGGCGAGTCCGGGCAATCAAAAGATCTGTTTCAGGAGGTTTTATCCATGAAGCGTCTGGGTATTGTGTTGGGCGTTCTGCTTGTGTGTTCCGTAAATGTCAGAGCTTATACATTGTACTGGTTTACGGGGGCTGGAATAAAGAAGCCCGCTGAAAGGATAGCAAAGATGTATAACAGGCAACACAAAAACAGGGTGATTGTAATCGCAGGTGGCTCTGGTCAGGTGCTTAATCAGATGCTCGAAGCAAAAAAAGGTGATATCTATACGCTTGTAGATTCTCTCTTCTTGCATAGGGCAATCAGGCATAACATCGTGGTAAGATACAGAAAGATACTGAAACTCACACCGGTATTTGTAGTCTCAAAAGAGTCACGGGAACGTATTAAAACCATCTTTGATCTTGCGAGGGCCAATGTTAAGATAGCAGGTGGCGACAAGAGAGCCATGTGCCTTGGTGAAACATTTGATGAAATTATGGGAAAGCTGCCGCACAGGCTTGCATCTGCCCTACAGAGGAACATCGTTGTGCGTTGCCTGAATGTATATCAGATTGTTAGCTACGTGCAGGAGGGTGTGGTTGATGCTGGTATTGTTCTTGATAAAGCATTGATTCGCTCCACACATCTGCCTTACATTGAGATACCCGAAAAATACAATGTTCACAGGTATGGCTACCTTGCGCTTATTGCTTACTCAAGACACAAAAATGCGGCGGAAAATCTATATAGATTTATTGTGAGTCATCTGGATGTCTACAAGAATTTTGGTTTCAATGTGCTCAAGAGCCACGACAAAATCCCTTGACGGTTCGGTTGGTGGTGATTACATTAAATTCGGTAGGAGCTCAAATAAATTTTATGCAATCTTTCATTTTTTTGTTGACAACGTTCTGTTGAGATATATAATCAGTGTTCGCTTGGCGCTGGCGTAGCTCAATCGGTAGAGCAGCTGACTTGTAATCAGCAGGTTGGGGGTTCAAGTCCCTTCGCCAGCTCCAGAAAGATGGAGAGGTTCCCGAGCGGTCAAAGGGGACGGGCTGTAAACCCGTTGGCTTTCGCCTTCGGAGGTTCGAATCCTCCCCTCTCCACCAGTAAGCGACAATTGTGTTGAGCGGGAATAGCTCAGTTGGCTAGAGCATCAGCCTTCCAAGCTGAGGGTCGCGGGTTCGAGTCCCGTTTCCCGCTCCATTTTTTTAGTGGCCCATGTAGCTCAGCCGGTAGAGCACTTCCTTGGTAAGGAAGAGGTCGGCGGTTCGAGCCCGCTCGTGGGCTCCATCTTTTTAAAAAGGAGGCTCTTATGGCAAAGGAAAAATATGTCCGCACCAAACCGCACGTCAACATAGGTACCATTGGCCATGTTGACCACGGCAAGACTACACTCACATCAGCCATCACCAAGAGACTTGCAGAGAAAGGAAAAGCTGAGTTTAGGGATTACAACGACATAGACAACGCACCTGAGGAGAAGGAGAGGGGTGTTACCATAAACACCGCCCATGTTGAGTATGAGACGGATAAGCGCCACTATGCCCACGTGGACTGCCCGGGACACGCAGACTACATCAAGAACATGATCACCGGTGCAGCCCAGATGGACGGTGCCATTCTGGTTGTTTCTGCAGCCGATGGTCCAATGCCACAGACAAGAGAGCATATCCTCCTTGCCCGCCAGGTGGGTGTTCCCTACATTGTTGTCTTCCTGAACAAGGTTGATATGGTTGACGATGAAGAGCTCGTTGACCTTGTTGAGATGGAGGTCAGAGAGCTTCTCTCCAAGTATGACTTCCCCGGCGATGAGGTTCCCGTAATCAGGGGAAGCGCCCTGAAGGCTCTCGAAACACCCGAGGGTGAGGAGAATGAGTGGACAAAGGCAATCGATGAGTTGCTTGATGCTATAGACGAGTACATCCCAACACCGCAGAGGGATGCTGACAAACCCTTCCTGATGCCCATAGAGGACATCTTCACCATCTCCGGTAGGGGTACCGTTGTTACAGGTAGGGTTGAGAGAGGTACACTCAAGCCAGGTGAAGAGGTTGAGATAGTCGGCTTCAAGCCCACAAGGAAGACCGTTGCCACGTCCCTTGAGATGTTCAGGAAGATCCTTGATGAGGCTATAGCCGGTGACAACGTGGGTGTCCTTCTGAGGGGTATCAAGAAGGAAGAGGTTGAAAGGGGTATGGTTCTTGCCAAACCCGGTTCCATCACACCTCACACCAAGTTCAAGGCTCAGGTCTACGTTCTGACCAAGGATGAAGGTGGAAGACACACACCGTTCTTCAACGGATACAGACCACAGTTCTACGTGAGGACAACGGATGTTACAGGCACAGTACATCTCCCTGAGGGTGTGGAGATGGTTATGCCGGGCGACAATGTTGAAATGACCGTTGAGCTCATAGCACCGGTTGCTCTTGAAAAAGAGACAAGATTTGCTATAAGAGAGGGCGGCAAGACGGTTGGTGCTGGTGTCATTACCGAGATAATTGAGT